>DATNEQ010000022.1:0-4423 GCA_035552915.1 Rhodanobacteraceae bacterium | reverse complement strand
ATGGTGACAGCACCATGCTCCCGTTCGACATAGCGCAGCAGCTCTGCACGTGTCACGATACCGTCGCGGTTGATATCCATATCGTCGAAGCGGGGGCCGAAGTCGAGATCGCCGTGTGATTCCAGTTTGGTGACCGCTTGGTCATTGTTGCGGTCCAAAGACTGGAACAGGTTCATATCACGCGTCGCTGCACGGCGGTCATACGCAGCCTTGTCGTCGGCGCCCGCGTCCGTGATGTACGCCGCCAATAACAGCAACACCGAAAAATGTGCAATTCGTCGGCTCATGAGTTCTTTCCTCGGAATGAAGTTTCCGTACCTGTCTCGTAGCGTGATGGTGTCGGCGAGGAGCAGATTGCGCAGATCGACGCTCGTTGCGCAACCCTCCATTCCGCCGAACTGCGGATCAGCCTGCCTCACGATAATGCTCAACGACACCGATCGCTATGGGGAATGCTGGATGGTTTGCGTAGGGCCGGCTTGATTGGTACGTATCGTTCCTACTGCCCGCCGGCGTTCTCCGCGCCCGCACCTCTGGACGACTGAGCTGGGACGCTTCGCCCTCGCCCCGCGCCAGCCGCCGCGCGCCGGAGAGCTGCAATGCAGAACCCGTCAATACCGGTAGATCGCGGCGAGCCCCGTCCTGGTGGGCATGCGTTCGGCCGGCACGATCACCGCCTCGCCGCCGGTGCGAAGAACGAGTTCGCCCACATCGTCGAGCAGGTCGTCGCCTCCGGGTTCGGCCACCGCCGTGCGCGTGATGGCGCCAGTCTGCGGGTCGACACGACCCGGAAGAACCTGGTCCGCGTCAATCAGCACCGTCGCGACCCGTCCAGCCAGCGCCGCCTGCGCCACCTGCGCGAGGTCATCGGACGCGGTTTCCCTGGCAGACGCCGCGTGGAACGCGTCCGTCAGGCTTGCAAGCCGCGCCAGGTACGAGGGCCGAATCAACTGCCAGGCAGCTTCACGCAACTCGTCGATCGACAGGTTGTCAGGGTGGACGTCGAGCGCCGCGTCGAGCAGGAATGGATTGCGGCTGATCCTGTGGAACAGGTGATGGTGCTCGGGAAGTGCTGCCAGCAGCAGCGGCAGACGCGAGCGCTGCGAGTGGTGCGTGATGACCGCGCGATCGACCGCGCGGAAGAAGCGCGCGGTGTCGTTGTCCAGCGCGTCCTGCACGACGTCGGTGCCGTGGCGCGTCGTTCCACCCGGCGCGGCGGGGCCGTACACCCGGTTCGCGCGCTCGCGATTTTTTGAGTCCTTCACCACCACGTCGGTGATCGCCCGCGGCACGCCGGGTGCGAGTTCGATCTCTGCCAGCGCATCCCGGTTGCCCTCGAAAAGACGCGCCTGGTGGCGGTTCAACGCAAGGATCTGGTAACGGTCGGCGGATTGCAGGATGCGCAACAACGGCTTGGTGTGGAAGCTGTCGGCCACGATCGCGAGTTCCGGAACGGGCCGCTGCAGCCGGTAGACGCGGAACATCGCAGGTGAGCGCAGCACGGCCAGCCCTTCGAGGGAGTGGTTCCAGAAGCCGTGATCGTCCGCCAACGCCTGCAGCGGAGCGACCAGCGCTTGCATGCCGCGCATTCGATTGCGTTGGCCCAGGGCGGCGCCCAGCGTCTTGATCAGATTGCGGAACCGGATCGGATCCTGCTGATTGTCGGGATGCTGTCGATGGGTCGGCTGGTAGAGCGACAGGCAGGGTGGCTGCTGTTTGCCGAGCAGCAGCGATGGATAGTCGTGTTCAAGCAGGTTCACCTGGATTCTCACGTCCTCGATTCCCGGATCATGACAATGCTGCATCCCGACAGCGCGACGCGCGATCGTGCCCCGCATGCTCGACGCCGCCGCGCTGCGTATTTGTGAGAATGTATCCGCCGATCAAGTGGCGAGCCACGCAGCTACGGACATGGACGAAATCTCGACAGGGGCGCCGGATCACAGGCAGCAGATGGCGTTCGCGCCAGTGTCGGAGGCCGGCCACGTGTTTCGTTGGCTGGCGACTGGTACCGCCGCCTTCGAGGTGATGCTGCAACGCATCGAGCAGGCTCGATACAGTGTCGCACTGGAGTTCTACATCTGCAAGCCGGGTGCCGTGGCCGATCGTTTTCGCATCGCACTCATCGCGGCCTGCCTGCGTGGCGTGCGCGTGCAGGTGTTGCTCGACGCGTTCGGCTCCGATGGAGTCGCTCGCGGCTATTGGCGCGAACTCGAACAGCGCGGCGGGCAATTGCGCTGGTTCAACCCGATGCGGCTGCTTCGCCTGACCTTTCGGAACCACCGCAAACTGCTCGTCACCGACCGCGCAACGGCGATCGTCGGCGGACTGAATCTGGCCGACGAGTACGACGGCGACGGCGTGACCCACGGCTGGCGCGACTTCGCACTGGAGCTGCAAGGCCCGATAGTCGATGCGTTGACCGTCAGTTTCGAGCGCATGTGGGCGCTCGCGCCATTCGAGCCTTCCGGCCTGCGCGAGTTCGCCCGTGCGCCTCCGCGCCTTTTTCGCGATCCATCCGCGCCGGCGCTGCTGCTGGCGGGACCAGGATGCCGCACGATGGACCTGAGCCGGCAACTGCATCGCGACTTGCGCGCGGCTTCCCGGGTGACCGTGCATGCCGCCTACTTTCTGCCTTCACGCGAACTTGGTCACATGCTGGCGGACGTGGCGTTGCGTTGCGAGGTGCGCATTCTGATACCTGCGAGCAGCGACATTCCAGTGGCAAAGCTTGCGACCTGGCACGCGATACGCCGCATCGATAGCGCCGCCATCCGGTTCTTCGAATACTTGCCGCAAATGATGCATGGCAAGCTGCTGGTGATCGACGACGTCGTCTACGTTGGCTCGGCCAACCTCGATGTGCGCAGCCGTCTCATCAACTACGAGCTGGTGCTGCGTATCCCGGTGCCGGCGCTGGCGAAGCAGGCGCGCGAGATGTTCGACGCGGACCTGCAACGGAGCCGACCGGCGACAATGCCGAAACCGACATGGTGGCAGAAGCTGCACCAGCACGCATCGTACTGGCTGCTGGCAAGGTTCGATCCGTACATTGCGACCAGGAAGCTGCGCATGTTGCAGTAGGAAGGCGATCTCGAGCGTGATGCACGCCCGCGCGGGAAACAGCAGTCTTTCATGCCGGTCGCAACTACGCGCGCCTGAAAAAAGCGGTATTGTTCCAGACATGGAAACGGTACTTGTGCGTAGCATAAAGGCCATCGCGCGCAAGCGGCTGGCGACGGTCAGCGCCGATGCCGTGCTCGCCGACGTCGCGAAACTCCTTTCCGCGGCGAAAATCAGCCTTGTCGTCGTCTGTCATTCCGATCGGGCAGTGGCGGGTGTCGATCCTGCGCGCCGCAGCAGTATGCTGGCGGAGCGCGCCGCTAACAGGCAAGGTCGCGCAGAATCGAAGAGCGGTTCCTCGCCCGGGGCGAACACATCGCGCGGTGATTCGCCGCCCGTGTCGACTGCCAGATGCCAGTGAGCGCCATCCGAGGCGGCCGGCACACGGAACGCAGCGGCGCCGGCGCCGGCATTGAACATGAGATAAAGTGCGCCGCCGTCGCCTTCATCGATCAGACAAGCCAGCCGCTTTTCTCCCGGATCGGTCCAATCGGGTGATCCCAGGCGCGGATCGAACCAGCGGATATCGGCGTCGGTGTAAAAACGTTCCTCGCTCAGGACGGGATGCGCACGGCGAAAAGCGGTCATTCCCCGGGTGAACCGGTAAATGTCCTGATGCCGTTCGAGGCAGCTCCAGTCATACCAGCTCGTTTCGTTGTCCTGGCAATAGGCATTGTTGTTTCCGCGTTGCGTGCGGCGGAACTCGTCGCCGCCCATCAACATCGGTATGCCGCGCGAGATGAGCAAGGTCAGCAGGAAATTCCGGACCTGGCGCTTGCGTACCAACTCGATGCCGGCATCTTCCGTCGGGCCCTCGATGCCGTAATTCTCGCTGAAATTCTCGTTGCTGCCGTCGCGGCCGCCTTCGCCGTTCGCTTCATTGTGCTTGCGGCGATAACTAACGAGGTCATTGAGCGTGAATCCATCGTGGCAGGTGACGAAATTGACGCTTCTTTCCGGGCCTTCGCCGGACCCCGTGAAGATATCGGCACTTCCGGAGATACGGCTGGCGAATGCGCCGAGCATTGCATTGTCGCCGCGCCAGAAACGACGCACATCGTCGCGATAGCGACCGTTCCACTCCAACCAGTTGCCCTGGAAAAAACTGCCCACCTGGTAGGCGCCCGCGGCATCCCACGCCTCGGCGATGAGCTTGGTACCTCGCAGAATGGGATCCTCGGCGATCCGCTCGATGAGTGGCGGATTGGCGAGCAGATTGCCGTTGCCGTCGCGGCCGAGTATCGACGCCAGGTCGAACCTGAAGCCATCCACGTGCATTTCCACGACCCAGTAGCGCAAC
>DATNEQ010000021.1:0-88059 GCA_035552915.1 Rhodanobacteraceae bacterium | reverse complement strand
TGCTTGCTTGCTTGCTTGCTTGCTTGCTTGCTTGCTTGCTTGCTTGCTTGCTTGCTTGCTTGCTTGCTTGCTTGCTTGCTTGCTTGCTTGCTTGCTTGCTTGCTTGCTTGCTTGCTTGCTTGCGATGCGGGTACTGCGTCCGGAACTGTTTCAGCGCCCAGTCGGTGATGTTGTCGACACGGTTGCCGCTTTCGTCGTAACGCCACATCGGCAGGCATTGGTTCGCATCAAGCGACAGAACGGTAAGCGATGGAATTCTGTCGGCTGCAAATGCGAAGAAGTCCAACCTTCCTCCGATAGTGAAACAAATCACCGCATTCTCGGCTTCCCGTTTCGGGAAGACTAATGGAATCTGATAGCGAAATTCGTTCAATTCATAGGAGAAATAGAGCTGTTGCGTGACATATGGGCGATAGAGCGATGTGCGTACGCAATTTTCATTGAACTCAAACGTGTGTGCCTTGCGCGCCAGATTCTTCAAGTGACGCGTCCATTTCACGTCCTGCGTGAAAGCCTCGTCAGGCAAATCAGCGAGCTTTGCGCCGTACTTGCTTACGAACTCGTCATAGCTCCGAATTTGGTAAGCGATCTTCTTCTCAAGATCGGAACGCGAGAAGTCGTACACCCATTCATCGCGGTTCGTCACGACGCCCAACGAAAACAGCTTGAAGATCGCCTTCTCCTGCGACGGCTTCTTGGCAGCCTTCGCAGTCTTGCTCGCCACCGGCAACAACGAATCGAAATCGTTGTCGGTCAGGTTCAGCCAGTTGCGCTTGGCGTCGGGACGAATCTCAGCGCGATCGATCTGGTCAAAACGCACCTTCGATAGCCACGCCCGTTTTTCCTCGGCGGTTTCGAACTCCGGCCGGCGCGAATAGAAGATGCGGCAGCCCTGCGCCTTGGCGCGCTTGACGAGGAACCCGATCGCGACGCCGGTCTGGATGCCGAACACGTTGTGCTTCGTGCCCGACAATTTCGGATTGGCGCGCACGTCGCCGCCGAGATCGACAATGTGGATTTCGTTGAACTCTTTCGCCACCACCTCGCGGAAACCGTCGAAGGTGCGCGAATCGATGTAGCTTCGGTTGCTGATGAAAGCCACCACGCCATTCTCGGCAATCCGGTCGCTCGCCCACCTGAAGAAGCGTGCGTACATGTCGTACAGCTTGGTCTTCTGCGCGGTGGACGCCTTGATGTAGGTGTCCTTGATGCGCTTGTCGATATCCGGGTATTCGCGGTTCTTGTTGTTGTCGTTCTCGTTGGCCTGGTTGGCGTTGTAGGGCGGGTTGCCGATCACCACGCTGATCTTGCGGCGGTTCTGGCGCTTGATGCGTTCGACGTTTTCCTCGCCCATGCCGAACAGGTCGGCAATCTGCTGGCCGGTGTAACGGCGCAGTCCGGCGACGTTGTCCAGCGTGTCCACGAAACAGAGGTTGGGATATTCCAGGTACTCGCCGCTGATCGCGGCGTAGGTCGCCTCGATGTTGAGGTTGGCGACGTAGTACGGAAGGATCGCGACCTCGTTGGCGTGCAGTTCTTCCAGGTACTTGTGCTTCAACTTGGCCGGCTGGCCGCGGAAGTGTTCCAGCAGTTCGCTGATGAAGGTGCCGGTGCCGGCCGCGGGGTCGAGGATTTCGACATCGCGATCGATCAGGTTCCTGCCGAAATGCTGTTCGCACAACCAGTCGGTGGATTCGATCATGAAGCGCACGATTTCGTTGGGCGTGTAGACCACGCCAAGGCGATCGGCGGCTTTCGGGTTGTAGACCTTGTAGAAGTTCTCGTAGACGGTTTTCAGGAACGCCTGCTTCTCGTGGTGGCTGGCGATCTGGCCGGCGCTGCGGCGGATGGCGGCGTAATAGGGTTCCAGCGCGCGCAGGGCCTGGTGCTTGGTGTTGCCGGTGAAGAAGGTGTGCTCCAGCTTGTACAGTTCGCGCGCGATGTTGTTGTCTTCGTGGTAGTTGGAGCCGGGGAACACCAGCGCGAAGATTTCCTCGGTGAGGATGTGCTGGATCAGGATTTCGCGGACGTCCGCTTCGGCCAGCGAGGGGTTGATGGTTTCGCGCGCCTGCTTCAGGAACTTGTCGGCAGCAGCGCGGAACGTGGCATTGTCGGCGTAGGCGCGTTCGATCATGCCGCGCAGCGCCTCGCACACTGCCGGCAGGTCGGCCTTGAACTGTTCGACGGCCTTGCGGAATTCGGCGATTTCGGGGCGCTCGTAGCCGAAGAACAATTCCAGCACGCGTTGCAGCTTGTCGACGTCATCGACCGCGCAGCGGATCACCTCGCGCTTGTTCTGGATCAGCACCGCTTCGCGCGAATCCTCGAAGATGATGTTGTCCTGTGGATAGCCGCGCTTGAACTTCAACTCGATCTCGGCGTCGAGATCGTCCTTTTCGTCCTTGGCTTCCCAGTACCCGAATGGCAGGCGCAGGCCGTACAACAGCGCGCCATCGACGTAGCGGCGTTCCTTCGCGGGCGATTCAATTTCGTATTCCGGCACGAAGGTGAGATCGTGGCTTCGGCCCCAGCCTTTCAGCAAATCCTTGAACGCCTCGCGCACCACGCTTTCGCGATGCGTGCCGCCGACTTGGCGCAGCCGCGCGAGTTCGGCGAGGTACTGCTGGATCAGCGCTTTCGACACCCTGTCCCCTGTCTGCTACTCAAGCAAACGGATCGCGCAGCACGATGTTGGCGTCGCGGTCGGGGCCGGTGCTGACGATCGCGAGCGGGCAGCCGGCGAGTTCTTCCAGCGCGCGGAGGTAGGCGCGCGCGGCGGGCGGCAGCTTGTCCCATTCGGTGATGCCGTGGGTTTCTTCCTGCCAGCCGGGGAATTCCAGGTACACCGGCGTGCATTCCTTCCAGCCCTCGGCGTCCAGCGGCGCGTACTCGGTGCGCTTGCCGCGGTATTCGTAGGCGATGCACACCTTGAGTTTTTCCATGCCGTCGAGCACGTCGAGCTTGGTGATGCACAGGCCGGTGATGCCGTTGATCAGCACCGCGCGTTTCAGTGCGACGATGTCCATCCAGCCGCAGCGGCGTGGCCTTCCGGTGCTGGCGCCGAATTCGTCCCCGCGCTTGCGGATGTGCGCGCCGATCTCGTCGTCGAGTTCGGTCGGGAACGGGCCGCCACCGACGCGCGTGGCGTAGGCCTTGGCGATGCCGAGCACGTAGTCGATGTAGTCCGCGCCGACGCCGGCGCCGGCCAGCGCACCACCGGTGGTCGTGTTGCTTGAGGTGACGTACGGATAGGTGCCGTGATCGATGTCCAGCAGCGCGCCTTGCGCGCCTTCGAACAGCACGCGCTCGCCGTTGCGGCGCAGGTCGTGCAGGATGCCGGAAACGTCCGACTTCATCGGCTCGACGTATTCGCCGAAGGCGATCGCTTCGTCCAGCGTCTTTTGATAATCGACTGCATCGGCGCCGAGAAATTTGGTCAGCACGAAGTTGTGGTAGTCCAGTACTTCGCGCAGCTTCTCGGCGAGTTCGTTCGGATAACTGAGATCCGCGACGCGCACGCCGCGGCGCGCGACCTTGTCTTCGTACGCGGGGCCGATGCCGCGACCGGTGGTGCCGATGGCGCCAGCGCCCGCGGCCTTCTCGCGCGCCTGGTCCAGCGCGATGTGGTACGGCATGATCAACGGCGTCGCCGGGGAAATCTTCAGGCGCGAACGCACTTCCACGCCGTTGGCTTCCAGCTCGCCGATTTCCTGCTTCAGCGCCGCGGGCGAGAGCACCACGCCGTTGCCGATCAGGCACAGCGCGCCTTCGCGCAGGATGCCGGACGGAATCAGGTGCAACACCGTCTTCTTGCCCTTGATCACCAGCGTGTGGCCGGCGTTGTGGCCACCCTGGAAACGCACCACCGCGCCGATGTCCTGCGTCAGCAGGTCGACGATCTTGCCCTTGCCTTCGTCGCCCCACTGGGCGCCCAAGATAACTACCGATTGGCCCATTGTCCGTTTCTCGCTTCGTTCAATGTTTGTCTTCTGCGTCGAGCAAAAGCTTTTGCTCGTCATTCCGGCTTGAGCCTGAATGACGAGGAATCATTGCCCCTTCTTGTTCGGGGCATTCGCCGGATTCAAGCCGCCGAGTGATTTCACGAAGGGCGAATCGCGGTCGAGCACGACCACCGCGTGGCCGTCGCCGAAGGTGTCGCGCCAAGATTGCAGTTGGCTCCAGAACGCGAAGAACTGCGGGTTCGCGCTGCCGGCGTCGGCGTAGATCTTCGCGGCCTGCGCGTCGCCGTCGCCGCGCGCGGCGGCAGCGTCTTTCTGCGCCTGCGCCAACACGGCCTGTGCTTTGCGCTCGCCTGCGGTGCGGATGGCCGTGGCCTTGTCTTCACCCTGCGCGCGCAAGGCCGCGGCCTGCGCTTTCGCGCCGGCCTGCATGCGCTTGTACACCGCGTCCGCGGCATCGTCCGGGTATTCCACACGCGCGATGCCGATGTCCAGCACCTGCACGCCGAGGCGACGGCGCATTTCCGGATCGACCAGTGTCTTCAGGCGCGTGGCCACCGCGCTGCCGTCGCCGCCGAGTTCCGACAGGCTGTGCGACTGCACCTGCGAACGCAACGCATCGCGCACCAGCGGCGCCATTTCCTGCGTGGCCTGAAGTTCCTCGCCGGAGGTGGCGCGGTAATACGCCTGCGGATCGATGACGCGCCAGCGCACGGTGAAACCGGCTTGCACGGCGCTGCCGTCGGCGGTCTGGTAACGGTCCGGGTCGGATTCGGTGAGGATGTCGCGGGTGTCGTAGCTTTGCACGCGCTGCGCGAACGGCAGCTTGAAATGCAGGCCGGGCCCGAGCGGTGCGCCTTCGATGTTGCCGAATTGCAGCAGCAGCGCGCCGCGGCCTTCGGGCACCACGAACACGCTGTCGGCGGCGGCCAGCGCCAACAGCAGCACGATGGCGGCGAAGACGGTCTTCATGGCGAACCGCCCTGCGGTTTCTGCGCGGCGGCCGGCGCAGGCGGCGACACGGCCTCTTTCGCCTGCGGCGGCAACTGCACCACCGCGCGCCCGGTGGTGTCGATCACCACGCGGCTCGCGCCCAGCACATCCTGCATGGCCTGCAGCCAGAGGCGCTGGCGCGTGGCGTCCGGCGCGGCCTGGTAGGCAACGAGCACCGAACGGAACCGTGCGGCTTCCGCTTGCGCACCGGCGATCGTGCGGGCCTTGTAGAGGTCGGCGTCCGCGCGCAACTGCGCGGCCTGCGCATCCGCGTCGGCTTCGGCCTTGAGGGCCGCGGCATGCGCGTCGTTTTCCATCCGCTGCGCATCCTGGCGCGCGTTGCCGATGTCCTGCTGCGCGTCGCGCACTTCCTGCGGCACGGAAATGTTCTGGATGCCCGCCTCGCCGACCGCGATGCCGCTCTGGTAGCCGTCGAGGCCGTGTTGCAGGTTGGTGCGGATCTTCTCGGCGAGCGCGGCGTTGTTCCCCGCCGTCAGTTGCGCCATCGTTTGCGTGCCGATCTGCGCGCGCACCGCCGCGAGCGTGGCCTGGCGCATCGCGTCTTCCGGATCGCGCACCGCGAACAGGAAGCGCGGCGCATCCGTGACGCGGTATTGCACGTAGAAATCCACCAGCGCGATCTGGCCGTCGCGCGTGAGCATGCGCAACTGGTCGCTGACCGTGCGCGTGCGGCCGGTGTCCACTTTCAGCACCTGCGCCAACGGCTTGGGCAGGTGCAGGTGCAGGCCCGGCGCGAGCACGCGCTGGAACTGGCCGAAGCGCAGCTCCACCCCGGCCTCGCGCGCGTCGATCAGTGTCCACGAACCCAGCGCGAACCACAGCAGCACCGCCAGCGCGATCACGGCCAGCAAGCCGCCCGGGCCGTTGCCGAGCGGGCCCAGGCTGCGGCGCAGCCGCTTCAGTCGCGCGTACAGGTCGAACCCGTCGCCCGGCCGGTTCGGGCGATTGTTGGGGCGCTGGCCGCCGCCCCAGGGCTCGTTCGGCTCGCGCGGTTTTTCGCCGGGCTCCTTCCAGGGCATGGTTAGGGTCTACTCACAGTAAGTCAAGCGAGTCGCGTTGCTTCCGCAGCGGCTGCCAGACAAGGCGCGCGTCGCAGTGCCATAGCACTTCTATGGCCAAGATGCGCAACGCAGGATGGCGGCCGCTGCGGAGCAACCCGAAGGGCCGTGGCCCTTTGCCCGCATGGCTGCATTGTCGCTCGTCTATGTATCGACATACATCTTCCTCGCGACGCCTTGCCCTGCAAGACAAAGGGTCGACGGCGCGGCCGTTTGGCTTACTGTGAGTAGACCCACTATTCAATGAAGAACGCGCGACAAGGGCGCAAACGGACGACAGTTTACCAGCCGCGGCCTTGTGACGTGGACTCGTCCAGCAGCGGCTCCAGCAGGGCGGCATCGGCGCGGAATTCGCCGGCCAGCGGCGCGAGGCTGGCGCGCGTGGCGTCGATCCGCAACGTCCAGCCGTGTTCGTCGTAGCCCTCGCCCGCCACCGCGCCGAGTTCGATCAGGCGCGCGCGCAGGCGGCCGGCCCGCGGCGGCAGGCGCAGCTCGGCGCGCACGCGCGAGCCGGACAACCGTTCGCCGACCGCATCGCGCAGCAAGTCCGACCCTTCGCCCGTGCGGGCGGAAAGCCAGACGCGCGAAGGCGCGCCATCGTTGCCGCGGTCGATGCGCGGTTGCGCCTTGCGGGAAGCGGAATTGGCGGAGACCGCGTCTTCATGGTCTTCATCCTCGTGGACGACGGCGTCCATCACATCGATCTTGTTGAACACCAGCAACTGCGGCACCTCGCCCGCGTCGATTTCCGCCAGCACGTCGTTCACGATGCCGATCAATGCATCGCGTTCCGGATCGGCCGCATCGACGACGTGCAGCAGCAGATCGGCGTCGCGCGCCTCGGTCAACGTCGCGCGGAAGGCCGCGATCAGGTCGTGCGGCAATTCGCGGATGAAGCCGACGGTGTCGGCCAGCACCGCGCCGCCGCAGCTAAGACCTTCCAGCCGGTGCACGGTCGGGTCCAGCGTGGCGAACAACTGATCCGCCGCATACGCCCCGCCGTGCGTCAGCGCGTTGAACAGGGTGGACTTGCCGGCGTTGGTGTAGCCGACCAGCGCCACGCGGGGCAAGGTGTTGCGCAGGCGCGCGCGGCGCTGCGTTCCGCGCTGCACGCCGACCTTGTCGATGCGTTTCTGCAATTGTTCGACCCGCTTCTGCAGCAGGCGGCGGTCGGTTTCGAGCTGGGTTTCGCCCGGGCCGCGCAGGCCGATCGAACCGCCGCGCTGGCGCTCGAGATGCGTCCAGCCGCGCACCAGCCGCGTCGCCATGTGCTTGAGTTGCGCCAGCTCGACTTCGAGCTTGCCTTCGTGCGAACGCGCGCGCTGCGCGAAGATGTCCAGGATCAGCCCCGCGCGATCCACCACGCGCACGCCGAGGTGCTTTTCCAGGTTGCGTTCCTGCACCGGCGTCAATGCGTGATCGACCAGCACAAGGTCGGCCTGCTGCGCGCGCACCTGTTCCAGCACTTCATCGGCCTTGCCGCTGCCGATGTAGAACCTGGGGTTGGGCGCATCCACGCGGGCGCTGACGCTGCCCAGCACCTGCGCGCCGGCGGATTTCGCGAGTTCGGCGAATTCCTCGGCGCGCCGCCGCGCGTCGCCGGCGCGTGCGTGCGGAAGCACCAGCAGCGCGCGTTCACCCTTGCGATTGCGTTCGAAAAAAGCGTTCAACGCTTGCGATCATCCCCGGCCGCGGGGATCGAAAAGCGGACTTCCCCGCCCGCGTTCTTCGATGCCCGCGCGTCAGGCATTTTCGGCAGGAGCAGGGTCTGGCGCTGCGTCTTCGGACGGCGTTTCCTGGCCATCGCCGTTGGCGATCTTGACGTTGCGGCTGGGCACCACGGTGGAGATGGCGTGCTTGTAGACCATCTGGCTGACCTGGTTGCGCAGCAGCACCACGAACTGGTCGAACGACTCGATGGTTCCCTGCAACTTGATGCCATTGACGAGGTAGATGGCGACCGGCACGTGTTCGCGGCGCAGGGCGTTGAGGAAGGGATCCTGCAGCGACTGGCTCTTGGACATTTCGGTGTCCCCTTTTCTATTCTTCTGCTTCTGCGTCAGTTCCGGCGCTGGCCGGGTGGTCAAGCATATCACCGTGCATGGCCGTTGTTTTTTAACTACAAGGCCAGCAACCGTCCTTGGTGCTGCACGCCGGCCCGGCCTTCCACGGCCGGGCGCTCGGCAGAACACGCGATGCGATTCAACGCATCGCGTAAACGCTCAGCCTCGCCCGAGGAACAGCCGCAACGCGTCGTCGGCGCGCGAGGCGCAATGCGCATCGTGCGCGTCCAGCACGCGCGCGTCGTGTTCGCTGCGCAACCAGGTGAGCTGGCGCTTGGCGAGCTGGTTGCTGGCGAAAATCGCCCGCTGGCGGAATTCGCGCGCGTCGAGTTCACCCTCCAGGTGCTGCCACGCCTGTCGGTAACCGACCGCGCGCAACGCCGGCAGGTCTGGATGCAGGTCGCCGCGTGCGTGCAGCGCGCGCACTTCGTCGAGGAAACCCGCGGACAGCATCACATCGAAACGCTGCGCGATGCGGGCGCGCAATGCCGCGCGATCGCGGGGAACCAGCGCCAGCTTCAGGATGCGGTACGGAAAACGGGCACGCGCGCCGCCCTGCTGCGCGGAAAACGCCCTGCCGGTCAGCTCGATCACTTCCAATGCGCGCTGGATGCGTTGCGTGTCGTTCGGGCGGATGCGCGCACCCGCGACAGGATCGCGCTCGGCCAGTCGCGCGTGCAGGGCCGGCCAGCCGCGTTCGTTCGCCTCGCTCGCGAGTCGCGCGCGCAATCCGGGTTCCGCCTGCGGCATGTCCGACAACCCGTACTGCAACGCACGGAAATAGAGGCTCGTGCCACCTACCAATGCCGGCACGCGTCCACGCGCAACGATCTCGCGCATCGAGTGCAGCGCGTCTTCGCGGAATTGCGCCGCCGAATAGGGCGCGGCCGGGTCGCGGATGTCGACCAGCCGGTGCGGATGGCGTGCGAGCGTGGCCGCATCGGGCTTGGCCGTGCCGATGTCCATGCCGCGATACACCAGCGCGGAATCCACGCTGACAAGTTCCAGCGGAAACGACTCGGCCAGCGCACAGGCCAGCGCGGTCTTGCCGGAGGCCGTCGGCCCCATCAGGAAAATCGCGCGCGGACGGCGATCGATCGCGTGCAAAGTGCCTCGCATTGGCGCATTCTAGGCGCTCAGTGACGGTCTCCGGGCCGCGGCGACGGTTTTGCTGGAGACGGGACGCCGCAGTTCGGCATGTCGCGTTCGGGCCGCGGCGTGTTCCGCGGCCGCGCAAGATTGGCGTGAGTTCCGACAAGGTCCGCAGTCGATGGACGCAGGGCGTGGTCTCGAACTGATGCTGTACCTCGCGCAGGCGGGTTGCGCGATCGCGCAGGCGTCCATCTTCGCCTACTACTACCGTGTTTCGCGGCTCGAGCACCTGCGACTGTGGGGGCTTTCGTTCGTCGCGCTGGCGCTGTACCTGGTGGCGGCGCTGTTGTCGTCCAACATGGGCGACTCGCCGCTGGGTTCGCTGCCGCTGCGCATGGGGATCAGCGGAGCATCCCTGACCGCGGCCTATCTGCAGATCGCATTGCTGGCGCTGGGCACGATGGCCGTGCTCGGCCGCCACCCGCCCTCGCGACGTTTCATGTGGGGATTGCTGGGCATTTCGGTTTTGCTCGGCATCGCCACCATGCTGCTGTTCGCGGGCCCGCCTTCGGCCTCCACGCAACGCATCCTCGTGCGCAGCGGCCTGCGCTATGCATTGACCGGCGCGGCCTACCTGATTGTGGCGATCCTGTTGTGGCGGCGGGCGCGGCGCTCCGGACTGGGCGCGCGCGTCGCGGCATTCGCGATCGGCGCCTACGGCGTGCAGTTGCTGCACGCGCTGGCGATCCTGATCGCGGAGGCGGAATTCGGCGTGCACGTGCAATGGGCGCCCTACATCGGCGTGCTCGACTTGATCGCGCAGCTATTCATCGGCTATGGCCTGGTGGTGTGGCTGCTGGAAGACGAACGGCTGCGCTACGAACGCGCCGACAACGCGTTGCGCAGGCTGCGCGATTTCGATCCGGTGACCGGCTTCCCCAATCGACGTCGCCTGCTGTCGGACCTGGAAGCCATGTTGCGCGGAACCAACCAGCGCACCGCCGCGATGCTGGTGCGCGTCGACCAGGCCGACATGCTGACCAGTTCGCTGGGCATGGTCGCGGCCGAGGCGGTGATGGCGCAGGCCGCTTCGCGCGTGGAGGAATGCGCATTGCCCGGCTGGCCGCGCCCGGCGCGGTTGTCCGAGTCGCGACTGGTGCAGATCGTGCCGCACGTGCACGCCACCGGGGATCTCGCCGCCACCGCGGACAATCTGCTGGCGATGTTGCGCGCGCCGTTCTACAGCGGCAGCCGCGAACTGGCGCTCTCGGCCAGTATCGGCATCGCACTGTCACCGGGCGATGCCACCCAGGCCGCGCCCTTGATCGCCGCTGCGGAAGCCGCCGCGCAACTCGCGCGCGACGAGGGCGGCAATCGCTTCCATTTCTATTCCACCGAAATGAATTCGCTGGTGCTGACCCGGCTGGGGTTGCAGGCGGAATTGCGGCGCGCCCTGCTGCGCGGCGAATTCGAATTGTATTTCCAGCCCCTGCTGGGCGCGCGCAGCCATCGCCTCGCCGGGGCCGAGGCGCTGGTGCGCTGGCGGCATCCCAAGCGCGGGCTGATTGCGCCCGACATGTTCATCGACGAGATGGAACGGCTGGGCATGATCGAGGACCTCGACCGCCACGTGCTCGAGCGCGCCTGCCGCGATGCGCAACAGTGGCGCGTGCACGACGGCAAGCCGTTGACGGTGGCGGTGAACATTTCCACCCGCAGCTTCCAGCGCGAACACCTTCCGGACCTGGTGCGCGCGGTGCTGGCTTCGACCGGGCTGGATCCGAAACGCCTGGAACTGGAAGTGGTGGAATCCAGCGCGCTGGACGACATCGACCGCGCGACCGAATGCCTGACCCGCCTGCGCGCGCTCGGCGTGCGCGTTTCGCTGGACGATTTCGGCACCGGGTATTCCTCGCTCAGCCACTTGCGGGCGCTGCCCGTGGATTGCCTCAAGATCGACCGCAGCTTCGGCAACGAAGTGCTGGTGGACCCGCGCACCGCCGCGATCGTGGCAGCGATTGTCACCCTGGCGCACAGCCTCGGCCTGGAAGTGACCGTGGAAGGCGTGGAAAACGCGGCGCAACAGGCGTGGTTCGAACAGCATGGCGTGGACCGGCTGCAGGGCTACCACTTCGCGCGGCCGATGGATGCCGAACGCTGGCGCGCGCTGCAGAACGAACAGGACAGCATCTCCGTCGCCGGCGGCGCATGACCCACGCGCGTCCGGGTCGGTGCCCGCGCTTATAATTGGCGGATCGCCACCGTCCAGGAGAGTTTCCATGCCCCAGATGATGAAGGCGCTGGTCAAGCGCGAGGCCGCCAAGGGCATCTGGATGGACGAGGTCGCCGTGCCGGAAGCCGGCGCCAACGAGGTGCTGATCAAGGTGGAGAAGACCGCGATCTGCGGCACCGACCTGCACATCTACAACTGGGACGAATGGGCGCAGCGCACCATCAAGCCGGGCCTGGTGATCGGACACGAATTCGTCGGCCACATCGCCGCCATCGGCCCTGGCGTGAAGGGCTACAGCGTGGGCCAGCGCGTGTCCGCGGAAGGCCACATCGTCTGCGGCATGTGCCGCAACTGCCGCGCCGGACGCCCGCACCTGTGTCCCTTCACGGTCGGCATCGGCGTCAATCGCAACGGCGCATTCGCGGAATACGTCGTGATGCCGGCGTCCAACTTGTGGCCGATTCCGGATGCGATCCCGTCTTCGCTGGCGGCCTTCTTCGATCCTTACGGCAACGCCACGCACTGCGCACTGGAATTCGACCTGATCGGCGAGGACGTGCTGATCACCGGGGCGGGCCCGATCGGCATCATCGCGGCCGGCATCGCGCGCCACGTCGGCGCGCGCAACGTGGTCGTCACCGACGTCAACGATTACCGCCTGCAACTCGCGGCCGAGATGGGCGCGACGCGCGTGGTGAACGCATCGAAGGATTCACTGCGCGACGTGATGAAGGATCTTCGCATGGAAGGTTTCGACGTCGGGCTGGAGATGAGCGGCAATCCGCGCGCCTTCGACGACATGCTCGACTGCATGTACCACGGCGGCAGGGTCGCCCTGCTGGGCATTCTTCCGAAGGGCGCGGGCATCGATTGGGATCGCGTGATCTTCAAGGGCCTGGTGTTGCACGGCATCTACGGCCGCAAGATGTACGAGACCTGGTACAAGATGACGCAGATGGTGCTCACCGGTTTTCCATTGCAGAAAGTGTTGACGCACCAGCTCGCGATCGACGATTTCCAGAAGGGCTTCGACCTGATGGCATCCGGCCAGTGCGGCAAAGTCGTCTGCAGTTGGAATTGAGGACCCTCATGACCTATACGGCTCAAGATCGTTACGCCGCGGAACTCGACGGCATCCGCGAAAGCGGCCTGTTCAAGCAGGAACGCGTGATCGCCTCGCCGCAGTCGGCGGAGATCACGCTGGCCGACGGCCGCAAGGTGCTGAACTTCTGCGCGAACAATTACCTCGGCCTGGCCGACCATCCGCGCCTGATCGATGCCGCGAAACGCGCGCTGGACACGCACGGCTTCGGCATGGCCTCGGTCCGTTTCATCTGCGGCACGCAGGACCTGCACAAGCAGCTCGAGGCGAAGATCGCGAAATTCTTCGGCACCGAGGACGCGATCCTCTACGCCGCCTGCTTCGACGCCAATGGCGGATTGTTCGAGCCGCTGCTGGGCGAACAAGACGCCATCGTTTCGGACGCGCTGAACCATGCCTCGATCATCGACGGCATCCGCCTTTGCAAGGCCAAGCGCTTCCGCTACGCCAACTGCGACATGGCGGATCTGGAAAAGCAGTTGCAGGCCGCGGATGCCGCCGGTGCGCGCACCAAGCTGATCTCCAGCGACGGCGTGTTCTCGATGGACGGCTTCATCGCGCCGCTGGACCACATCACCGCACTGGCGAAACGATACGGAGCGTTGGTACACATAGACGAATGCCACGCCACCGGATTCCTTGGTCAGACCGGCCGCGGCTCTGCCGAAGTAAACGGCGTGATGGATCGCATCGACGTCTTCACCGGCACGCTCGGCAAGGCATTGGGCGGCGCGGTCGGCGGGTTCACCACCGGCCGTGGCGAGATCATCGAGATGCTGCGCCAGCGTTCGCGCCCGTACTTGTTTTCCAATTCGCTGCCGCCGCATGTCGTCGCCGCGGGCATCGAGGTCTTCGACATGCTCGGCGAGGCCGGTGACCTGCGCAAAAGGCTGGCGGAGAACACCCGCTATTTCCGTGAAAGGATGGCCGCTGCCGGTTTCGAGATCCGGCCGGGCACGCATCCGATCGTGCCGGTCATGATGCACGATGCGAAGCTTGCGCAGGCCTTCGCCGGCAGTTTGCTCGACCGCGGGATCTACGCGATCGGCTTCTTCTTCCCGGTCGTGCCGCAGGGACAGGCGCGCATCCGCACGCAGATGTCGGCAGCGCATACGCGCGAGCACCTCGATCGCGCGATCGAGGCATTCACTTCGGCCGGACGCGAACTCGGTTTGTTGAAGCGCTGACGCGCGCGACGCGTTTTTCGTCATCGAATCTTGCGGAGCATGCGCTGCGCGATTGGCCCTTGGCGACACGCTGATCGCGCAAAGAAAAAGCCCGGCTTGCGCCGGGCTTTTTCGTGTCGCGAGACCTTGCGGTCTTATTGCTGCTGTTGCTGATCGGCCGGTTGCTGCGACTGGTCGGTCGCCTGGCCTGCCGCGTTCTGGCCCTGCACCACCAGTTCGACGCGACGGTTGCGCTGACGGCCAGCCGCGGTCGAGTTGGTGTCGATCGGGTTGGTCTCGCCGAAGCCCTTCACCGCGGTGATGCGGCTGGCGTCGATACCGTGCGACGTGAGGTAACCGTCGACGATGTTCGCGCGACGCTCCGACAGGCCCTGGTTGTACTGGTCCGTGCCGACCGAGTCGGTATAGCCATCGACTTCGATCTGGACCTGCGGATAACGGTTCAGCGTATCCACGGCCTGATCGAGAATGGCGATCGAATCGGCTTCCGGCGCCTTCAAGGTCGGACCGATATTGCTTTCACCCTTCTTCGGACGATCGAACTTGAAGTTCACGCCACGCAAGTCGATCACGACGTTCTGCGGGCAACCATCAGGTCCAAGGATCGCACCCGGAGGCGGATTCGGGCACTTCGGCGGCGGCGGCGGCGGCGGCGGCGGGGCCGGCGGCGGCGGCGGCGCGGCGTGACCCATCTTGACTACGAGGCCGATGGTCGCAAGGCCGTCCACCCAGGACGTTTCGCCACGGGTGCGGCCATACTGGGAATCACCCGGCGTGGTCGTGAAACCGGCGAGGCGAGAAGAGGTGGTATCGCGGTAGTAACGCGCGGCCAACTCGCCACGGAACGCGACGCGGTCATTGATGTTGTACAGCACGCCAACGCCAAGAGTCGCCATCGGGCCCCAGGCAGCACCATGGCTTTCGGTCAAGGTACAAGTTTCCAGACCCCCGGCAACATTGTTGCAGGGATAAGTGACGCCGGCTTCCGCGGCCTCCGTGGAAACGGCTGCATGGCGAACGGCACCTATGCCACCCATCAAATACGGGCGCCACGGCGAAGCCGGATCCATGAAGTACCAGCGGGCAGCTACATCCAGCTGGAGGCTCTCCCACTGTTTGCCGTCGCGGGCAGAACTTCCCTTGTAATTTGCATTGTCTGCCAGACCTTCAAAATCCAAGGTCAGCGAGGGATTCACCCAGAAGCCAACACCCAGCCCACCTGCTGCATCGGTCTGGACTTCGCGATCGGAATCGGGAATAGCCACCCCGATCCGCGGCACGATGTACCAACTGCCGTAGCCGCTGTCCGCGGCCGTGGTGGTGTCGGTAGTCGCAGGTGCCGTGTTGTCCTGCTGCATGGTGTCCTGGGCATGCGCTACGGACATGACGCCGGCACTTCCCAAGACCAGCGCGATCATCGCGCACAAGCCTTTACGTTTCATCGGAGTCTCCTTTTGTTATTCCTCTGCGCCCGCACCACCCCGGTGGAACGCACAAAACGCGTACACCTTGCTGCATGACGACGTGACCCTTCAATTGTAGTCCGCCGTCGAGGCAGGCGCAGTTTAGCAAAAAACAAACATTTGATGCCAGTGGGCATCGCGTCGTTCATCGGCAAGTCATCCCCGCGTTCAAACCATGAAAAAACCTAGGAATTCCTGCAGTGGCATGGCTTCCAGACGGGAATTGTCTGCACAAAGCTGAACGAGACTTCTCGCCTGCGCCGCCGGCAGGTGTTTGGTCACGGTGGCCTCGAACTTGGCCTTGAGGACAGGGATGCCTTCGGCGCGGCGGCGGCGGTGGCCGATCGGGTAATCGATCGAAACCTTGTCCGTCTTTGAACCGTCCTTGAAAGACACCTGCACGGAGTTCCCGATATACCGTTTGTCCGGATCGAAATAATCGCGGGTGAACTGCGGGTTTTCGGTCACCGTCATTTTGGCGCGCAGGTCATCGATCCGCGGGTCCGCGGCCACCGCATCGGTGTAGTCTTCTGCGGTGAGGCGCCCGTAGATCAGCGGCACGGCCACCATGTACTGGATGCAATGGTCGCGATCGGCATAGTTCGCGAGCGGCCCGGTCTTGTCGATGATGCGTGCGCCCGCTTCCTGGGTTTCGATTTCGATGCGCTCGATCTCGTCCAGTCGACCCGCCACCTGCGGATGCAACCGCATGGCGCATTCCACCGCGGTCTGGGCATGGAACTCCGCCGGATAGCTGATCTTGAACAGGACGTTTTCCATCACGTAGCTGCCGAACGGCCGCTCAAACTCGAACGGCTTGCCGCGGAAGGCGACATCGTAAAAACCCCAAGTTTTCGCGCTGAGCGCCGACGGATAACCCGTCTCGTCGTGTTGCACCGCGTTCAATGCATGGATCACCGCCCTGCGGCAGGCGTCGCCGGCCGCCCAGCTTTTGCGCGGCCCGGTATTCGGTGCGTGCCGATAGGTACGCAACATCCCGCCATCGATCCAGCTGTTGGAGACGGCATTGATTACCTGATCGCGATTGCCTCCGAGCATCGCGGTCGCCACCGCGGTTGAGGCCAGCCGCACCAGGATCACGTGATCGAGCCCGACGCGGTTGAAGCTGTTCTTCAACGCATAGCAACCCTGGATCTCGTGCGCCTTGATCGCCCAGGCCAGCGCGTCGCGCACGCTCAATGACTTGCCGCCAGAACGCGAAAGCCAATCCGCCACGGCCAGGATCGTGCCCAGATTGTCGGACGGGTGGCCCCATTCGGCCGCAAGCCACGTGTCGTTGAAATCCAGCCAACGGATCTGCGTACCGATGCAGAACGCCGCCTGCGCCGGATCCAGTTGCAACGACGTGCCCGGCACGCGCGCACCGTTTTCCAGCGTGGCGCCCGGCACGATCGGCGCGAGATGTTCCACGCACTGCGGGAACTTCATCGCCAGCATCGCGCAGCCGAGCGAATCCATCAGCATGTAGCGCGCGGTCTCGAAGGCCTCGGCTGAATCGATGCGATGATCCAGCACGTAATCGGCGATGTCTGCCAGCGGCTGGTCGGGTGCGGGGCGTTGCGCGGAACGGATGTCGTGGCTCATGGCATTTCCCGGGTAAGGCAAACCGCGCATTGTGCCAGAGGCCGCCCATCGCTATTGACCGCCCTCCGGGCCGCGAGCAGAATCGCGACAGGAAGGGAGTAGTTCGGGTTCGCGTTTTTTCGAACCTTGCGGCGATCGTCAGCACGGGCGCGCATGCGCTCCGGTCGCCGCGGCGGCAATGCCGCGGGCGAGACTTCCGTGAACGCCATCCGCAAGCGTGCGGGATGTGCGTTCGCGGATCGCTCCGCACGCGCAAAGGGCCGCCGATGACCATCCTCGAACATGCACTCGCCTCGCTATCGAACCCGGCGTTCTGGTCCGGCCTGGGATCGATCATCCTGATCGACCTCGTGCTTGCCGGCGACAACGCGGTGGTGATCGCCCTGGCCGCGCGCAACCTTCCTCACCCATTGCAGTTGCGCGCCATTTTCTGGGGCAGCTTCGGCGCCATCGCCGTGCGCGTGGCGATGACCGCGGGCGTGCTGTGGCTGCTGAGAATCCCCGGCCTGATGCTGATCGGCGGGCTTGCCTTGATGCCCATCGCCTGGCGGCTGCTGCACCACCACCAGGAAGACCACAAGGTGCGGGCGGCTACCGGCCTGTGGGGCGCGATGCTCACGATCGTCATCGCCGATGCATTGATGGGGCTCGACAACGTGCTCGCGATTGCCGGCGCGTCCAAGGGCCATCTCGGGCTGGTCGTGCTCGGTTTGCTGATCAGCGTCCCGCTGGTGGTATGGGGCTCCCGCCTGATCCTGAAACTGCTGGAACGCTGGCCCGCAATCGTGTTCATCGGCGCCGGCGTGGTCGCCTGGACTGCGGCGCGCATGGTGACCGAGGACGATCTGATCGAGCGCTGGTTCGACGTGCATGACGCCCTGCGTTACCTGGTCGATGTGCTGTTCGTCGGCGGCATCGTGGGGCTGGGCTGGTGGACGCAGCGGAAGAGCCACACCCGTGACATGACCGGTGGCGGCTGATCTGCCTGCTTGTCGAACGCCGCGTGCACGGGCATCCTCGAACGACCGTTCGAATGCGCGCGAGCCGTGAACCCGTATCCGCACCTGTTCGCTCCGCTCGACCTAGGTTTTTGCACATTGCCCAACCGCGTGCTGATGGGCTCGATGCATACCGGGCTGGAAGATCACGCGCGCGATTTCGGACGGCTCGCGGAATATTTCGCAGAGCGCGCACGTGGCGGCGTGGGCCTGATGGTCACCGGCGGTTTCTCGCCCAATGTAGGGGGTTGGCTGAAACCGTTTTCCAGCCGCCTGTCCTCGCGCCGGCAAATAGCCCCACATCGGCGGGTCACTTCCGCCGTGCACGAGGCAGGCAGCCGCATTTGCCTGCAGATCCTGCACGCGGGCCGTTACGGTTATCACCCGTTGAGCGTGGCGCCGTCGAGAATCAAGTCGCCGATCACGCCATTCACGCCACGCGCGCTTTCGGGCCATGGTGTCGAACGCACGATTCGCGCCTTCGTGCGCTGCGCGCGGCTGGCACGCGAGGCCGGCTACGACGGCGTGGAGATCATGGGTTCCGAGGGATACCTCATCAACGAGTTCCTCGCCGAACGCAGCAATCGGCGCATGGACCACTGGGGTGGTTCCGCGGAACACCGCATGCGTTTCCCGGTGGAGATCGTGCGCCGTACGCGCGAAGCGGTCGGCCGCGACTTCATCGTCATCTATCGACTGTCGATGCTGGACCTGGTCGAACGCGCGCAGGCATGGGACGAAATCGTCGCGTTGGCGAAACAGATCGAAACCGCAGGCGCGACAATGATCAATACCGGCATCGGCTGGCACGAGACGCGCATTCCCACCATCGTCACCAGCGTGCCACGCGCAGGCTTCGCGTGGGTCACGCGGCGCATGAAGGAACATGTGCGCATCCCGCTGATCACGACCAACCGCATCAACGCGCCCGATGTCGCCGAACGCGTGCTGGCGGAAGGCGATGCCGACATGGTGTCGATGGCGCGTCCGCTGCTCGCCGATCCGCAATGGCTGGCGAAAGCGCGTGTTGCGACACCCGATCGCATCAACACCTGCATCGCCTGCAACCAGGCCTGCCTCGACCACGTGTTCGAGAACAAGCGCGCCTCTTGCCTGGTCAATCCGCGCGCCTGCCACGAAACCGAATTGCTCATCACGCCGACGGCGAAGAAGAAGCGCTGCGCCGTGATCGGCGCCGGCCCCGCAGGGCTGGCCGCGGCCTGCACGCTGGCCGAACGCGGCCATGCCGTGACGCTGTTCGAGCGCGCGGATGAAATCGGCGGCCAGTTCAATCTGGCGAAACGGATCCCCGGCAAGGAGGAATTCGCCGAAACGCTGCGCTATTTCCGCACCCGGCTCGCCGATTTGCGGGTCGAATTGCGCCTCGGCACCAACGCAGACGCAGCGACATTGCAACTTTCGCCTTTCGATGCCGTGATCATCGCCATCGGCATCGTGCCGCGCGATCCGCGCATCCCGGGCCAGGAACATCCGAAGGTGCATGGCTATGCCGACGTCGTTTCTGGCCATGCGGCGATCGGACGACGCGTCGCGATCATCGGCGCCGGCGGCATTGGTTTCGACGTCGCGGAATTCCTGACGCAAACGCCGCCCTCGCCCACCACCGACATCGTGCGTTGGATGCGCGAGTGGGGCGTGGACACGACATTGGCGCAACGCGGCGGCCTGATCGCGCCGCACGAAGAGCCTTCGCCGCGCGAGGTCTGGCTGCTGCAGCGTTCGCCCGGTCGCCCCGGCAAGCGGCTCAACAAGACCACCGGCTGGGTGCATCGCGCCGCATTGAAAGCGAAAGGCGTGCGGATGCTCGGGGGCGTGAACTACACGCGGATCGACGATGCGGGCCTGCACATCGAGATCGATGGCGCTGCGCAGGTTTTGCCGGTCGACGATGTGGTGATCTGCGCCGGCCAGGAACCCAATCGCGCGCTTGCCGACGAGTTGCAACGCGCCGGCGTCGCCACCCACGTGATCGGTGGCGCCGATGTCGCCGCGGAACTGGATGCCAAACGCGCGATCGCGCAGGCGACGCGGCTCGCCGCTGCGCTCTGAGTCAAATTCCGGACCGCGCACCCCGCGCGAGTACAGCTTTACTTGAAGCCGACGGCGACGACCCCAAGGTCTTTCGGTACGACGCGCGAACCGACAGGCGTGCGCGTTTTTCCGTTTTGATCAACCACAAGATCGACAAGGAGTCGCCCGATGAAACTCTATACCTCGCCCGGCGCATGTTCGATGGCGGACCATATCGCGCTGGAATGGACCGGCAAGCCCTACACCGCCGAGATCGTCAGCCGCGAGCGCCGCGCCACCCCGGAATTCAGGAAACTCAACCCTGCCGGCGCGGTGCCGGTACTGGAAGACGACGGCTGGACGCTTACACAGAATGCGGCGATCCTCAACTATCTCGCGGACAAGTTCCCGGAAGCGAAACTTGGTGGCGACGGCTCGCCGAAGGGTCGCGCCGAAGTGAACCGTTGGCTGGGTTTCCTCAATTCCGACATGCACCCGGCGTTCAAGCCGTTGTTCGGCACGACCAATTACCTGGAAGACAAGGCGGCGATCGAGAAGACCCACGAGAACGCGCGCAAGCAATTGCGGGGGCTGTTCGAGCGAGTCGATGAGCAACTCGGCAAACACGACTGGCTGGCCGGTGCGCGCTCCATCGCCGACCCCTACCTGTTCGTGATGTTGCGCTGGGCCAAAGGTGTCAATGTCGACTTGTCCGGCCTGGACAATCTCGAGAAGTTCGAGCAAGGCATGCGCGCGGATGCCGGCGTACGGAAGGTGTTGGAGGCGGAAGGCCTCGATCAGGCAAAAGCGGCGTAGATTCCGGTTCACCGCTGCGCAAGAAAAGGCCGCGATATTCGCGGCCTTTTTCGTGCAGCGGAAGGTGAGCCGAAGCTCATCGCTGCTCGATCGGCACGTAGGCGCGATCTTCCGGACCGGTGTAATTCGCGCTCGGGCGGATGATCTTGCCGTCCTGGCGTTGCTCGATCACGTGCGCGCTCCAGCCCGACGTGCGAGCGATCACGAACAGCGGCGTGAACATCGCGGTGGGCACGCCCATCATGTGGTACGAACTGGCCGAATACCAGTCGAGGTTCGGGAACATCTTCTTCAGCTCCATCATCACGTTCTCGATCCGCTCGGAGACGTCGAACAGGCGCGGGTTGCCGCCTTCGCCGCAAAGCTTGCGCGAGAGCTCCTTGATGATCGGATTGCGCGGATCGCCGATCGTGTAGACCGGATGGCCGAAGCCGATCACGATCTCCTTGGCGGCCACGCGCGCGCGGATGTCCTGCTCCGCCTCGTCCGCGCTGCGATAGCGCCCGATGATTTCCATCGCCACTTCATTCGCACCGCCGTGCTTGGGACCGCGCAGCGCACCGATCGCGCCGGTGATGGCCGAATACATGTCCGAGCCGGTGCCGGCGATCACGCGCGCGGCGAAGGTGCTGGCGTTGAATTCGTGCTCGGCGTAGAGGATCAGCGACTTGTCCAGGGCGTCGGCGTGCAGCTCGCTCGGCTTCTTTCCGTGCAGCAGGTGCAGGAAATGCGCGGCAATGGTGTCGTCGTCGGTTTCCGTGTCGATGCGGCGGCCGTTGTGCGACCAGTGGTACCAGTACAACAGCATCGAGCCGAAGCTCGCCATCATGCGGTCGGCGATGTCGCACGCGCCGGTGACGTTGTGGTCGTGCGCTTCCGGCAGCACCGTGCCCAGCACCGAACAGGCCGTGCGCATCACATCCATCGGATGGGTCGCGGCGGGCAGCAGTTCCAGCGCAGCCTTCACCGGTTGCGGCAAGCCGCGCAGGCGTTGCAATTTCGCGCGATACGCGATCAATTCCCGGCGGGTCGGCAACACTTCGTGCACCAGCAGGTGCGCGACTTCCTCGAACGTGGCTTTCGTCGCCAGATCGTGGATGTCGTAACCGCGGTAGTGCAGGTCGTTGCCGCTGCGGCCGACCGTGCACAGCGCCGTGTTGCCGGCGGCGACGCCGGACAGCGCCACGGATTTCTTGGCCTTGGGAAGGGCCTGTACGTTGTCGCTCATGGTTCTCTCCGTCTTCGAATCAATGCAGCAGCGGCCGCGTCGCGCGCCGTCAGTTGTTGAAAATGGCGTTGTCGGGCAGCCTTGGACACTGACCGATTGGCGTCACCAGTTGCGCCAGTGATTTGTAACCAACCGCGTGCTTGTCGCTGTACATCCAGCACTCGCCGAGTGTCGAGCAGTAACAGATGTTGACCAGGGTCAGGTGCGTGACCGCGGCCGCCCTGAATCGCTTGTAGTCATCCTCGTTCGCAAACTGGATCGCAGGGACTTTTTCGCCGGGTGTCAGCACGTTGGGGGTGAGCGTCGATTGCGAATATTCATGCGGCACCGTGCCGAGAGCCTTGAGCACGTGTTGCCAATCCGGTTGCGATTTGCCGTCCACGAAAACCTGCGCACTGCGCACGATCGCCGGGCCGACGCCCTTGTTGAGGACTCCGATGGAACGCTCGTTGTCGTTGTTGCCGGCCACCAGCCAAGGCCACACCTGCGCCTGCACTTGTTTGGTCTGGATCTCGGCGATGTAGCGTTCGATGTACGCGGTGTAGCCGGCGACAAGCAGCGCCAGGAACCCGACCAGCGACGCGATGATCGCGGCCATGGCGTCCCAGCGGATTTCGCGCCGCAGGCGGGGCGGCACGGGATCGTTCGGGTTGACGGATTGTGCGGATGGCATGAGGTCAATCGGAAAACTGCACGGATTGCGGCAATTTCGGGCAATGCGAAACGGGCAGCGGACGTTCCAGGGGGCCGCCGTGATAAGTCGTCAACCAACTTTCTCCGAGCGTGGATGAATAGCACACGCGCGCCTCGACGCGGAATTTCTCCCAATCCTCCACGAAAGCATCAACGTCCGAAGCATTCTGGAATGCAATCCAGTTGAGCTGCTCACCCGGCGCAAGCACCCTGCCGTTGAGCGTGCTCTGCACGGACTCGCCCACCGGCTTGAACCCAATCCTGCGTTCCAGATCCTTCCAGCTTGCCACCGGTTGGAGTCCGATTGATACCTGCACACTCTGCACGATGACCGGCCCCACACCCTTGTTGAAAGCTTCGAGTTCATAGTGTCCGTTGACGTTGCTCTTGCCCATCAATAGATAAGGCCACACCTGCGCGCGCACCTGCTGGCGCTGGATGTAAGCCGTGTAACCCGCGACCAGCAGCGCCAGCAACCCGACCAACGAAGCAATGATCGCCGCCACTGCGTCCCAGCGGATACCGCTTGCGCGCATGCGCCCGCTCGCCGCATCCCGCTCCGGCGGCGCGTACGGCCCGCCGCTCATTCCGTCCTGCCCTCCGCGAACAACTCGTCGAGCTTGTCTTCGTAGGCGTGGTAGCCCAGGAAGTCGTACAGCTCTTCGCGCGTCTGCATCTGCGGCACGTACGACTTTTGCGTGCCGTCGCGGCGCACGGTCTCGTAGAAACCGAGCGCGGCCTTGTTCATCGCGCGATACGCGCCGCAGCAGTACAGCGCAATGTCGACGTTCGCGGAACGCAATTCGTCGACGGTGAAGAACGGCGTCGATCCGAATTCGGTGAGGTTGGCGAGGATCGGCACCTTCACCGCCGCCTTGAACTTGCGGTAATCGTCCAGCGATTTCATCGCTTCCGGGAAGATCATGTCGGCGCCGGCTTCGACGTAGGCCACCGCACGCTCGATCGCGCTGTCGATACCCTCCACCGCGGCGGCATCGGTGCGCGCCATCAGCACGAAATCCCTGTCGGTCTTTGCATCGACCGCGGCTTTCACGCGATCGACCATCTCCTCCTTCGGCACCACTTCCTTGCCGGGACGATGCCCACAACGTTTTTGTCCGACCTGGTCTTCCATGTGCACGGCGGCCACGCCGACGCGCTCGAACGCACGGATGCTGCGCGCGATGTTGAAAGCGCCGCCCCAGCCGGTGTCGATGTCGACCAGCAATGGCAACTGCGTCGCCTCGGCGATGCGGCGGGCATCGGTGAGCACGTCTTCCATCGTGCTGATGCCGAGGTCCGGCATGCCCAGCGAATTGGCAGCGACGCCGCCTCCGGAGAGATACAGCGCCTTGTAGCCGGTGCGCTTCGCCATCAATCCGGCGTAAGCCGTGATGGCGCCGACGACCTGCAACGGAGATTCTGCGGCGAGCGCGGCGCGGAAGCGTGCGCCCGCGGAAGGAGATGCGCTCATGCGGCACTCCGGCAAAAGCGCGATTTTAACCCATCTGCAGGTGAAGCTCGCCGGCGCGATCAGTGCGCGCCGCTTCCTGCGGCGGCAGGCGGTGCGGCAGCGCCTTGCCGGATACCCGCGATCAATGCCTGGTAACGCGGATCGTCGTGCAGCGGGCGATACCAGGCATTCATCCAGAGGCTGGGCATGTGCGAGGAGCGATCCTGCCGCGCCTGTTCGAGGCTCGCCATCGCCCCATCCTTGTCGCCAAGCGCGGCCTGGACTCCCGCGATGTAGGTGCGGTCGACGTAATGCTGTTGCGCCTCCGTTTCGAGGCGTTGCACGGTCGCGCGGGCTTGCGCCGCATCACCCGCGTGCGCCTGGCAGATCGCCAGTTGCGGGCTGGACTGGCTCATGCGCGCATGTTCCCTGATGTAACGATCCACGCATGCCTGCCAGTGGCCGAATGCGCCCAGCACCATCGCCACCGCGTCGCCGTTGTAGGCAAACGCGGGATCCAGCCGGTCGATCCGCGCGGCAAGATCCATCGCCGCACGCTCGTCGCCCTGTGCGATCACGCCATAAGCCTCCCAGCGCGGATACCAGGGATTCAGCGGATCCAGTTTTTCCGCGACCTGCAATTCCCTGCGCCCCGCGGCGATGTCCTGGTCGATGCGCATGCGATACAAACCGAGCACGGCGTGCGCTTCCGCCAGGCCCGGCCGCAGTTGCACGGCCAGTTCCAGTTCCCTGCGCGCCGCCGGATAATCCAGGTCGTAGCTCATCAGGATGTAGCCGAGCTGCAGGTGGCCTTCCGCCAGTTGTGGATTCAACGCGATCGATTTCTGCGCCGCGCCGCGCATGGACGGCAGCACGCCCAGCGGCGCGCTGTAGACGTCCGCGAGATAGACATAAGTGCGCGCGATGCCGGCCCACGCCGCGGCGTAATTCGGGTCTTCCGCAATCGCCTGTCCGAACAGGATCAGCGCCTGCCGCAGGCTCGCCTCGTCGGTACGCCACGACAGCCGCGAAGCCTGCATGAACAGGTCGTGCGCCTGCGCGTTGCCGGTGCCTTCGAACACCAGCTGCTGCGCGTCGATGCTGCCGAGCTTGACCTGCAACGCCGCAACGACGGCCGTGGAAATCCTGTCTTCCAGCGCGAACAGCCCTTCCATCTTCTCGTCGTACTGGTTCGACCAGAGCTTCGCGCCGGTGACGGTGTCGTCGAGCTCGACATCGATGCGAAGGTCGTCCCCGGAACGCTGCACCACTCCGTAGAGCAGATTGCGCACGCCGAGTTGCCGGCCGATTTCTGTCGCGCCGAGATTGCTGTCCTTGAAGCGGAACGACGAAATGCGCCCGATCACTTCCAGGCCGTTGATGCGCGACAGCGCGTTGAGCAATTCATCGCTGATGCCCTGCCCCAGGTACTCGTTGCCCGGCGGCCCGACCACGCCCAGCGGCAGCACCGCGATCGACTTCGGATTGACCGGGATCGGCGCAGAGACCGCGGAAGAATCATCGGCATGATCTGGCTTCGTCGCAAGCGCATGCTCGTGCGCGCGCGGCGTCGGCGGCATCAGCCACGACCACACACCATCCACGATCACGGCCAGCAGCGCGCCGGCAAGCCCCAATGCGATGCCGATGCGCAAGGAACGGCGCCGCGTGCTCGCGGAGACCGGCAACCCGGAACGCGACGCCTCGAAAGCCCACGCCAGTACCAGCGCGACCGGGAATCCCGCCAGCACCAGCACCACGATCAGGCGCGACAGCCTGTCCGGGAATTGCAGCAGCGGAAAGATGATCGCGACGACCTGGATGATCAGCCAGCCGACGACGACATACGCCGCCGCCACGCGATAGACGTGACGCTGCTTCAGTTCGCGCCAGATTCCCGATTCGGCCATCGCTGCGCCCCGTGCACGGAAACGCGAAATCTTCCCCGCCCGCGGCGGCATTTTGACACGCGCGACGCGGATTGCCAGACGGGATGATGGAGCCGCGGACATGAAAGGGGCGGCGTTGCCGCCACCCCTTTCGCAACGGGTGGCGCTGTGCCCTCAGCCCGCGAGCAGGTGCTCGATCGCGGCGCGTTCCTCGCGCAGTTCCTTTTCGGTGGCGTCCATGCGCGAACGGGAGAAAGCGTCGATATCCAGTCCCTGCACGATCTCGCATTTGCCGTTGCCGCAGCTCACCGGATAACCGTAGATCACGCCGGGCTCGATGCCGTAGGAACCGTCGGACGGAATGCCCATCGAAGCCCAGTCACCCTCGGCAGTGCCGAGCGCCCACGTGCGCATGTGGTCGATCGCGGCCGACGCGGCGGATGCGGCCGACGACGCGCCGCGAGCCTTGATGATCGCCGCGCCGCGCTGCTGCACGGTCGGGATGAAGTCGTTCTCGTACCACGCCTGATCCACCAGCGAGGTCGCGGCGGCGCCTTTCACCGTGGCATGGTGGATGTCCGGGTACTGCGTGGACGAATGATTGCCCCAGATGATCATGCGCTTGACGTCGTTGACGTGCGTTCCGGTCTTCTGCGCGAGTTGCGCCATCGCGCGATTGTGGTCCAGTCGCACCATCGCGCTGAAGCAGTGCGGCGACAGGTCCGGTGCGTTGGCCTGCGCGATCAACGCATTGGTGTTGGCGGGGTTGCCGACGACGAGCACCTTCACGTCGCGTCGCGCGTGCGCGTTCAGCGCCTTGCCCTGCGGGCCGAAGATCGCGCCATTGGCGGAGAGCAGATCCTTGCGCTCCATGCCGGGCCCGCGTGGGCGCGCGCCGACCAGCAGTGCGTAGTCGATATCCTTGAATGCGACGTTGGCGTCGTCGGTGGCGACCACGCCCGCGAGCAGCGGAAACGCGCAGTCGTCGAGTTCCATCACCACGCCCTGCAGCGCGGGCAGCGCGGGCGTGATTTCGAGCAGGTGCAGGATCACCGGCTGGTCCTTGCCCAGCATGTCGCCGGCGGCGATGCGGAACAGCAGCGCGTAACCGATCTGGCCGGCGGCGCCGGTGACGGCGATGCGGACGGGTGCTTTCATCTTCGGATTCCTCAAATGGATGCTTCAGGGTTCAATCACGCGCGCCGGAACGCGCGACAAGAGCGGAGGCATCGCACGCGAAGCGAACGCGCGCTCACTGCAATTCGGCAAAGAATTCCTTGATCCGCTGCAGGCCGGTCGGCAGTTGCGCGGCCGGGCAGGTATAGGAAATGCGCAACGCACGCGGTTCGCCGAACGCGGAACCGGGGACGCAGGCGACGCCCTTCGTTTCCAGCAACGCCGCGCAGAAATCCACGTCGTTGCCGATGCGTCTGCCGCCGTGCGATTTGCCGTAGGCGACGGAAACGTCCGGGAACGCATAGAACGCACCCTGCGGCCGCGGGCAACGCACGCCGGGAATCGACAGCAGCGCTTCCAGCACCTGGTCGCGGCGGCGCGAGAACTCCCCGCACTTCTCGCGGGTGATGTCCTGCGGGCCCGTCAGTGCGGCGACCGCCGCGGCCGTGACGATCTCGGGGATATTGGTGATGTGGTTGGAGTTGAGCGTGACCATCGCATCGGCGATCGCCGGAGGCCCCGCCACGAAGCCGACACGCCAACCCGGCATGCCGTAGGTCTTGGAAAGCGAATCCACGATTGCCACGCGTTCGCGCAATTCCGGCTTGAACTGCACGAAGTTGTGATAGCCGACGCCGTCGAACACCATGCGGTTGTAGATGTCGTCGGTGATGATCCAGGTATCCGGGTGCCTTGCCAGCACGTCCGCCAGCGCGGAGATCTCGTCGCGCGTGTACACCATGCCGGTCGGATTGGACGGGTTGTTGAACAGGAAGACTTTCGGCTTAGCAGCCAGCGCGCGATCGAGCTGCGCGGGCGTGAGCTTGTAGTTCTGCTCCGGCGGGCACGGCAGCAACGTGATCTTCGCGCCGAGGATTTCCGCGATGTCGAGATACGACGTCCAGTACGGCGTCGGGAACACGATCTCGTCACCTTCGTCCAGCAACGCCTCGCACAGGTTGTACAGCACCTGCTTGGCGCCGATGCCGACCGCGACGTTGGCACGCGCGTAGCCGTCCAGCCCGATCTCGTGCATATGCGCCAGGAACGCGTCCAGCAGGTCGTCGCGACCGCGATTGGAACCGTACGCGCCGCTGTCCTGTTGCAGCGCCTCGCGCACCGCGGCGTACACATGCTCGCCCGGCAGGAAATTCGGCACGCCTATCGAGAAGTTGACGATGTCGCGCCCTGCCGCCTTCAGTTGCTTGGCCTTGTCGGCGATCAGCATGATCGCGCTGGGCTTGGCGCGGCCCATTCGCGCGGCGAGTTTGAGCATGGAGTCCTCGATGATCGGCAGGCGAAAAACCGCGCGATTTTAGCATGCCGCGACACATGCCCGGACGCATTGTGCCGATCCGCCACGAGGTCTACAGTGCGGGCGCTGCCACGCACCGGATCGACAGGCCCGCGTGCAGCGCCGCGGTGAACAGTCCTTTTCGCAACGATCGGGAGACCACCATGCTGCACATCATCTGGTACATCATCATCGGCTTCATCGTCGGCTTGCTCGCCCGCTTCTTTTTCCCGGGCGCGGTACCGATGGGAATCCTGATGACCATCGTCGTCGGCATCGTCGGGTCGGTCATCGGCGGCCTGATCGCGCGCCTGTTCAACCGTCCGCCCGCGGGGACGCCGTTCCATCCGGCCGGCATCATCCTTTCCATCATCGGCGCGATCATCCTGATCTGGGTCTTGCGCGTCACCGGCATCCAGTTCTGACAACGAGTTCCGACAACGATTCCCGCGCAAAGGAAAAGGCCGCCATCCGGCGGCCTTTTCCTTCAGGTCCCAGCGCGGATTTCAGCGTGCGTCCAGCGCCGCGTTCCATTGCTTGATGCGTTCCGCCTGCGCCGCCAGCACCGGCGCGGCATCGCCCTCGATGATGATCTTCTCGATGCGGTCGCCCCCGCGGATCGCATCCACCACTTTCTGGTCCTCCGCGCCTACCACTTCGCCGAATACCGTGTGCTTGCCATCCAGCCAGGGCGTGGCGACGTGCGTGATGAAGAACTGGCTGCCGTTGGTGCCGGGACCGGCATTGGCCATCGAGAGCATCCCCGGCTTGTCGTGCCTGAGGTCGGTGCGACATTCGTCCTCGAAGCGGTATCCCGGGCCGCCACGGCCCGAGCCTTCAGGGCAACCGCCCTGGATCATGAAATCCGGGATCACGCGATGGAAACTCAGGCCGTCGTAGAACCCGCGCTGCGCGAGATTGACGAAATTGGCGACCGTCACGGGAGTCTTCGCGGCGAACAGGCGCAGGTGGATCGGGCCGCGGGAGGTCTGGAGGGTGGCGTCGAGGGTGTCGGTCATGGCGCATCTCGCTCAGGCAAACGGCAAGCTTAACAGGCCGTTACCTCGGTCGGGCGCCGCCGCCGATGCGCGGGTATACTTGGCCCCAGCTACGGCGGCCAAGGATTCGACGGGCCGCTTCTTTTTTCTCCAGACCAATGGCCGCCAAGCCGCGGCCGCTTCCGCGTGCATCCATGTCCATCCAGAACCTGCGCAACATCGCCATCGTCGCCCACGTCGACCACGGCAAGACCACCCTGGTCGATCAGCTGCTGAAGCAGTCCGGCACCCTGTCGGAACGCGCGGTGGTGCCTGACCGCGTAATGGACAGCAACGACCTGGAACGCGAGCGCGGCATCACCATTCTTTCCAAGAACACCGCCATCCGCTGGAACGATCCGCGTGGCGAGAACTGGCGCATCAACATTGTCGACACGCCGGGCCACGCCGATTTCGGCGGCGAAGTCGAACGGGTGCTGTCGATGGTCGACTCGGTACTGTTGCTGGTGGACGCGATGGACGGCCCGATGCCGCAAACGCGCTTCGTCACGCAAAAGGCGTTTCGCATGGGCTTCAAGCCGATCGTGGTGATCAACAAGATCGACCGCCCCGGCGCGCGCCCGGACTGGGTGCTCAACCAGACCTTCGATCTGTTCGACCGGCTCGGCGCCAACGAGGAGCAACTCGACTTTCCGGTGGTGTACGCCTCCGCGCTGCAGGGCTACGCCGGTTTGACGCCCGGTGTCCGCGACGGCGACATGACGCCGCTGTTCGAGGCGATCGTGAAACACGTCGCCGCGCCGCAGGTCGATCCGGATGGCCCGTTCCAGATGCGTGTGTCCTCGCTCGACTACAACAGCTACGTCGGCATCATCGGCGTGGGTCGCGTGCAGCGCGGCAAGGTGCGCACCAACATGCCGGTGGCGATCGTCGATCGCGAAGGCAAGAAGCGCAGCGGCAAGATCCTGCAGGTGCTCGGCTTCATGGGCCTTGAGCGCCGCGAAGTGCCGGAAGCACAAGCCGGCGACATCATCGCGATTTCCGGCATCGAGAGCCTCGGCATCTCCGACACCATCTGCGATCCGGCGCAGCCGGAGGCGTTGCCTGCCCTGACCGTGGACGAACCCACCATCAGCATGACCTTCCAGGTCAACAACTCGCCGTTCGCCGGCAAGAAGGACCAGAGCGGCGGCCGCTTCCTCACCTCGCGCCAGATCCGCGAACGCCTGATGCGCGAAACGCTGCACAACGTCGCGCTGAAACTCGAGGAAACCGAAGACCCGGACAAGTTCAAGGTTTCCGGTCGCGGCGAATTGCATTTGTCGATCCTGATCGAAACCATGCGCCGCGAGGGTTACGAACTCGCCGTATCGCGCCCGGAAGTGATCGTGCGCGAAATCGATGGCGTGTTGCAGGAACCTTACGAACAACTGGTCGTGGACCTGGAAGAGCCCTACCAGGGCGGCGTGATGGAACGCCTTGGCACGCGCAAGGGCCAATTGAAAAACATGGAACCGGACGGCCGCGGCCGCGTGCGGATGGAATATCTGATCCCCGCACGCGGACTGATCGGTTTCCAGACCGAATTCCGCACGCTCACCGCCGGCACCGGACTGCTGTTCCACGTGTTCGATAACTACGGCCCGCGCGCGGAAGGCTTCATCGGCAAGCGCCAGAACGGCGTGATGATTTCCAACGGTACCGGCCCGGCACCCGCATATGCGTTATGGGGGTTGCAGGATCGTGGCCGGATGCTGATCGATGCCGGCGTGGAAATCTATGAAGGCCAACTGGTCGGCATCCATGCCAAGGACAACGACCTCACGGTGAACGCCTTGCGCGCCAAGCAACTGACCAACGTGCGCGCCTCCGGCAAGGACGATGCGCTGGCGCTGGTACCGCCGGTGCGGCTGTCGCTGGAACAGGCGCTGGAGTTCATCGACGACGACGAACTGGTCGAGGTCACGCCCAAGCAGATCCGCCTGCGCAAGAAGCACCTCACCGAAAGCGACCGCAAGAAGGCCTCGCGGCAGGCGGCGTGAGGGCCCCACTGGCGTACCTGTGCGGTACGATTTTCGTTCGGCAATGTCGCATTGCTCGCGCTTCGGATTGACCGCACCATGAATGCGGGCACACCCGTGTTGCTCGCATGGAGCGGCGGCAAGGATTGCCTGATGGCGTTGCAGCGCCTGCGCGCCGATCCGCGATGGCAGGTGGTCGGCTTGCTTACCACCATCACGCGCCAGTTCGACCGCGTCGCCATGCACGGCATCCGCCGCGATGTCTTGCTGGCACAGGCCCGTGTGCTCGGACTGCCATTGATCGAATGCACCATCGATTGGCCGTCGAACAACGAAGCCTACGAGGCCGCGCATGCGAATGCGTTGCGGCAGGCGGGCGAACGCTGGCCGGGGTTGCGCCACTGCGCGTTCGGCGATCTCTTTCTGGAAGACGTGCGCGCGTACCGCGAACACCAGTTGCAGCGCGAAGGCTGGATCGGCGTCTTTCCCCTTTGGGGCAGCGACACCTGTATCTTGTCGCGCGCATTCGTGGCGGCCGGTCATCGCGCACTGCTGACCTGCGTGGACACCACGCAACTGGATGGAACATTTTCCGGTCGCGACTACGACACTGCCCTGCTCGACGAATTGCCCGAGGGCGTCGATCCCTGCGGCGAACGCGGCGAGTTCCACACGCTCGCCTGCGGCGGTCCGCTGTTCGACGCATCGCTGCCCTTGCTGCGCGGCAAATCGGTGCTGCGCGAGCACCGCTTCCAGTACACGGATTTCCTGCTGGAGTCCGGCGCGGAGTCCAGCCAGGACTGACCCGCGAAGGGGCTCGATCTCGCCTGCGGAATGGCCGCTAATTCATTGACTGGACAAAGGTACAAGGAGTGCCATCGCCATCGCCGCGATGCCTTCGCCGCGGCCGGCAAACCCGAGCTTCTCGCTGGTGGTCGCCTTGACGCTGATCGCGTCGGCCGCGCAACCGGTGGCTTCGGCGATGCGCGCACGCATCGCCTCAACGTGCGGCGCCAACCTCGGCTTCTCGCAGATGACCGTGATGTCGACGTTCCCGAGCGCGTAGCCGCGCTCGCGCGCCAGCCCGGCGCAGTGGCGCAGCAAATCCAGGCTGTCCGCGCCTTTCCAGCGAGGATCGGTGTCGGGGAAATGCCGGCCGATGTCGCCCAGTGCCAGCGCGCCGAGCAACGCGTCGCACAAGGCATGCAGCGCGACATCGCCGTCCGAATGCGCGACCACGCCGCGCGTGTGCGGCACGCGCACGCCGCCCAGCATCACGTGATCGCCCGGGCCGAACGCGTGGACGTCGTAACCCTGGCCGACGCGTATCGCCGGATTCATGGCGTGCGCTCCAGCAGGAATTCCGCCAGCGCCAGGTCGGCCGGCGTGGTCACCTTGATGTTGTCCTCCGCGCCTTCGACCAGCAGCGGTTGATGACCCGAGCGCTCCATCGCCATGGCCTCGTCGCTGACGATGACGCCTTGGTTGCGTGCGCGTTCCAACGCGATCGTCAATTCGCCGCGGCGGAACATCTGCGGCGTCAGCGCGCGCCAGCGCGCCTCGCGTGATTCCGTGACGACGCTGCGATTCGCACCGTCGGTACGCTTGAGCGTGTCGCGGAGCGGCGCGCCCAGCAGCCCGCCACCGGCCAAGGCCGCTTCGGAAATCAGGCGGCCAATGTCTTCGTAACGCACGCACGGACGCGCCGCATCGTGCACCAGCACGAAGTCCGCGTCGCCCACCGAATCCGGCAATGCGCGCAGCCCCGACAGCACCGAATCGCCGCGCTCGGAGCCGCCGCTCGCGGTCCGCACGGGCTTGCCGTTGACTTCGCGTACGCCGGGCCACCAGTGATCCTGCGCGGCGAGTACCACCATCAGCCCGGCGATGCGCGGATGCGCGGCGAGGCGTTCCAGCGTGTGCAGGATCAACACGCGTCCCGCGAGCGGCAGGTATTGCTTGGGAACATCGCCGCCGAAACGGGCACCGCGGCCGGCCGCCGGCACCACGCACCAGAGCGCCCCCGTGTCAGTGGCCATCGTCGGCGTCCTGCGGATTCTGCGCAGCCGACGCGCCGGGCGCCGGCGTCACCACTTGATAGAACGTTTCGCCGGGCTTGATCAATCCCAATTCGGAACGCGCGCGCGCCTCGATGGCCTGCTGGCCGTGCTTGAGATCCTGCACCTCGGCGGAGAGCGCCTCGTTGCGCTTTTTCAGCTGTGCGTTCTCGGATTCCTGCGCCGCGACCCGCGCGCGCAGCGCATCGAGATCGCGCATGCCGCCCTCGCCCAGCCACAGCTTCAATTGCAGCGCGATCAGCAGCACGACCAGGATCAGCGCGACCCAGCGCATCATGACCGCGCTCCCCCTGCGCGCGCGTCAGACCGCGAACGCGGGAAGATTGGGAAAGGCGCGGCGCCCGGCATAACGCGCACTGTCGCCGAGTTGATCCTCGATGCGCAACAACTGGTTGTATTTGGCGACGCGGTCGGTGCGGCACAGCGAGCCGGTCTTGATCTGGGTGGCGGTGGTGGCCACGGCCAGGTCGGCGATGGAGGTGTCTTCGGTTTCGCCCGAGCGGTGCGAGATCACTGCGGCGTATTTCGCGCGGTCGGCCATCGCGACGGCTTCCAATGTTTCGCTCAGCGTGCCGATCTGGTTGAGCTTGATCAGGATGGCATTGGCGATGCCCTTGCCGATGCCTTCTCCGAAAATCCCCGGGTTGGTGACGAACAAATCGTCGCCGACGAGCTGGATCTGCCTGCCCAGTTTTTCCGTGAACAACTTCCAGCCGTCCCAATCGCCTTCGGCCAGACCATCCTCGATGCTGACGATCGGGTATTTGCCGCACCAGTCGGTGTAGAGGTCGACCATGCCCGCGCTGTCGAGCCGGATGCCTTCGCCCTTCAAGTCGTACACGCCGCCGTCGAAGAATTCGGACGAAGCCGGGTCGAGCGCGATCCATATTTGTTTGCCCGGTGCGTAACCCGCCGCGACGATCGCCTCGAGGATCACTTCGATCGCCTCCTCGTGCGAACGCAGCGCCGGCGCGAAGCCACCTTCATCGCCCACCGAAGTGGAAAGCCCGCGCTTGTGCAACTGCGCCTTCAGCGCATGGAAGCATTCGGTGCCCGCGCGCAGTGCCTCGGAGAAACGTTCGAAGCCCGCCGGCATCAGCATGAATTCCTGCATGTCCAGCGGATTGTCCGCGTGCACGCCGCCGTTGATCACGTTCATCATCGGCACCGGCAGCGCACCCGGCCCGCCGGTCGTGCCATTGATTCCGCCGAGGTATTGCCACAGCGGCAGCTTGCGCGAAACCGCCACCGCGCGCGCTGCAGCCAGCGACACGCCGAGCATCGCATTGGCCCCGAGCTTGGACTTGTTCGGCGTGCCGTCCAGCTGTGCCAAGCTTGCGTCGAGGCCGCCCTGATTGGCGGCATCGAAGCCTTTCAGTGCGCTGGCGATCGCGCCATTGACGTTGCCGACCGCGTTCTTCACGCCCTTGCCGAGATAGCGAGCCTTGTCGCCGTCGCGCAGTTCCACCGCTTCGCGTGTGCCGGTGGACGCGCCGCTGGGCACCGCCGCGCGCCCGAACGCGCCATCTGCCAGCGTGACTTCCGCCTCGAGGGTGGGATTGCCGCGGCTGTCGAGGATTTCGCGGGCGTGGATGTGCGTGATCGTGGTGGCCATGTCGTTCCGCAATCGGGTGACGGGTTACAACGGTATCGATTAGAGCAACGCCGAACGCTTGGCGACGGCGTCGAGTTCCTTCAACGTTTCCAGCAGCGCTTCCATCTTGCCGAGCGGCCATGCGTTGGGCCCGTCGGACAGCGCCTTGTCCGGATCGGGATGCGTTTCCATGAACACGCCCGCGACGCCGACCGCGATCGCCGCGCGCGCCAGCACCGGCACGAACTCGCGCTGGCCGCCGGACTTGGTGCCCTGCCCGCCCGGCAACTGCACCGAATGCGTGGCATCGAACACCACCGGGCAATCCGTTTCGCGCATGACGCTGAGCGAACGCATGTCGGAGACGAGGTTGTTGTAGCCGAAGCTCGCGCCGCGCTCGCAAACGAGGATTTGCTCGTTGCCCACCGCGCGCGCCTTCTCGACCACGTTCTTCATGTCCCACGGCGACAGGAACTGGCCCTTCTTGATGTTGACCGGCTTGCCGACGCGCGCGACCTTCTGGATGAAATCGGTCTGGCGGCAAAGGAATGCCGGCGTCTGCAGCACGTCCACCACTTCCGCGACTTCATCGAACGGCGTGTATTCGTGCACGTCGGTGAGCACAGGCACGCCGACCTGTTTCCTCACTTCGCCGAGGATGCGCAGCCCTTCTTCCATCCCGAGCCCGCGGAAACTTTTCGATGATGTGCGATTGGCCTTGTCGAAGCTGGACTTGAAGATGAAATTGATGCCGAGCCTGCCGGTGATTTCCTTGAGCGTGCCGGCGGTGTCGAGCTGCAACTGTTGCGATTCGACCACGCAGGGGCCGGCGATCAGGAAAAGCGGTTGGTCGAGGCCGACCTCGAAGCCGCCGAGTTTCATGCCACCGCCTCTTGCGCGAGGCGAGGCGCCCCGCGCACGGCCTTGAATTCGCGCGCGGCCCGCACGAAGCCCGAGAACAGCGGGTGCCCGTCGCGCGGCGTGGAAGTGAATTCCGGATGGAACTGGCAGGCCACGAACCACGGGTGTTTCTGCGGCGACAGTTCCACGATCTCGACCAGGTCGTCGTTGGACACGCCGGCAATCACCATGCCCAGTTGCTCGAAACGCTCGCGATAGCGGTTGTTGAATTCGTAGCGATGCCGATGCCGCTCGCGGATCACGTCCTGCCCGTAAAGCTCGCGCGAGACCGTGCCGGCCTTCAAATGACATTCCTGCGCGCCCAAGCGCATGGTGCCGCCGAGGTCGGATTGTTCATTGCGACGTTGCACGTCGCCTTCGCCCTGCGTCCACTCGGTGATCAGCGCGATCACCGGATCCGCGCAATTGCGGTCGTTCTCGGTGGAATTGGCGCCGGCCAACCCGGCGATGTCGCGCGCGAATTCGATCACCGCCGCGTGCATGCCGTAGCAGATGCCGAAATACGGCACGCCGCGTTCGCGCGCGTATTTCGCCGCCGCGATCTTGCCCTCGAAACCGCGCTTGCCGAAACCGCCGGGAACGAGGATCGCATCCACGCCGGCGAGCACCGCATCGGCCCCGCGCGTTTCGATTTCCTCGGAATCCAGCCATTCGAGCTGCACGCGCGCGTTGTTGTGGATGCCACCGTGTTTGAGCGCCTCGCCCAGCGACTTGTAGGCGTCCTTGTGCTCGACGTACTTGCCGACGATGGCGATGCGCACTTCGTCCTTCGGGTTTTCCACCGCGTCCACCGTGCGCTTCCACTGCGAGAGATCGGTGGGCTTCGCATCGAGGTGCATGCGGTCCACCACGATCTGGTCGAGCTTCTGCGAGTGCAGCCACAGCGGCAGCTTGTAGATCACGTCCACGTCCACCGCGCTGATCACCGCGTTCTCCGGCACGTTGGTGAACAACGCGATCTTGCGGCGATCCGATTCGGGCAGCGGCTCCTCGCAGCGGCACAGCAGGATGTCCGGCTGGATGCCGAGCGCGCGCAGTTCCTTCACCGAATGCTGGGTCGGCTTGGTCTTGATCTCACCGGCGGCCTTGATGTACGGCACCAGCGTCAGGTGCAGGAACAGCACCTTGTCCGCACCGTGCTCGATGCGCAACTGACGGGCGGCTTCCAGGAACGGCTGCGACTCGATGTCGCCGACGGTGCCGCCGATCTCCACCAGCGCCACGTCGAAACCGCGCGTGGCCTCGTCGATCGCGTGCTTGATCTGGTCGGTGATGTGCGGGATCACCTGCACCGTGGCGCCGAGATAATCGCCGCGGCGCTCCTTGCGGATCACCGCTTCGTAGATCTTGCCGGTGGTGATCGAGTTCTTTCCACTCAATCGCGTGCGCACGAAGCGCTCGTAGTGACCGAGGTCCAGGTCGGTCTCGGCGCCGTCATCGGTGACGTACACCTCGCCATGCTGGAACGGGCTCATGGTGCCGGGGTCCACGTTGATGTAGGGATCCAGCTTCATCAACGTGACGTTGAGGCCGCGCGCCTCGAGAATGGACGCGAGCGAAGCCGACGCGATGCCCTTGCCGAGGGAGGACACCACGCCACCGGTGACGAAAATCAGGGGAGTCATGGAAAGACCGCTTCCGGAAAGCCATATTCTACATGACCCGCGCGCGGCGGCAGCGCTGGGGTAGGATCGCGGAATGAATACTTCCATCCCCATCCGCCTTGCCGAACTGCGCGCCGTCATGCGCGAGCGCGGCGTTGCCGCGTGCATCGTGCCCACCGCCGATCCGCATCTTTCGGAATACCTGCCCGCGCACTGGCAGGCCCGCGAATGGCTGTCCGGTTTCACCGGCTCGGCCGGCACGCTGGTGGTCACGCACAACTTCGCCGGGCTGTGGACCGACTCGCGCTATTTCTCGCAGGCCGAGTGCCAACTGGAAGGCAGCGGTGTCGCCTTGATGAAGCTCAGCGTGCCGCATACACCGGAACACGTCGGCTGGTTGTGCGAACGGCTGCACGAAGGCGACGTCGTGGCTTGCGCCGCCGACATGCTCTCGCTGGCGTCGGAACGCTCGCTGCGCGCGCAGTTCGGTGCACGAGGCACGCGGCTGATCGAGGACGATCTGCCGGCGCGGATCTGGCACGATCGCCCCGCCCTGCCGCGCGCGCCTGTCCATGAACACCCGCTCGAATACGCGATACGCGCGCGCGGAGAAAAACTCGCCCAGGTTCGCGCGGCGATGCGCGAGGCCGGTGCCGCGCATCACCTGGTTTCCGCACTGGACGAAATCGCCTGGACGCTGAACCTGCGCGGCAGCGATGTCGAATACAACCCGGTGTTCCTCGCGCATCTGCTGATCGACGCCGAGCGCGCGACGCTGTTCGTGGAGGCCACGAAGATCGACGCCGACCTGCGCGCCGGTTTGCAAACCGACGGCATCGACCTCGCGGCTTACGAGTCCATCGGCGACGTTCTGCAAAAACTCGCACGCGCTTCCCGCCTGCTGCTGTCGCCGGCCCAGATTTCCGCGTCGACTGCGCGGGCGATCCCGCAGGGCGTCGTGGTGGTCGAATCCGACGGCCCGATCGCATCGGCGAAGGCCCGCAAGAATGCGGCGGAAATCGCCCACGTCCGCGAAGCCATGCGCCGCGATGGCGTCGCGCTGGTGCGCGGCGCGCGCTGGATCGAGGAAAGCCTGGCGCGCGGCGAACGTCTCACCGAACTCGACGTGGACGAAAAACTGCGCGGACTGCGCGCGCGGCAACCCGGCTTCGTCAGCGAAAGTTTTTCCACCATCGCCGGCTACCAGGCCAACGCCGCGTTGCCGCACTACCGCGCCACGCCGGAATCGCATTCGGAATTGAAGCCGCACGGCATGCTGCTGATCGATTCCGGCGCGCAGTACCTCGGCGGCACCACCGACATCACGCGCGTCTGGGCGCTCGGCGACACGACGACGGAGCAACGTCGCGACGTCACGCTGGTGTTGAAAGGCGTGATCGCGTTGTCGCGTGCAAGATTTCCGCGCGGCGCTTCCGGCCAGCAACTCGACGCGTTGGCGCGCGCGCCGATCTGGGCCGCGGGCGTGGATTACGGCCACGGCACCGGCCACGGCGTCGGCTACTGCCTCAACGTGCACGAAGGCCCGCAGTCGATCCGCCCGCCGCGTTCCGGCGCGCGACTGGAACCGATGGACATCGGCATGATCACTTCGGTGGAACCCGGCATCTACAAACCGGGGCGCCATGGCGTGCGCATCGAGAACCTGGTCGCGACGGTCTCGGCGGGCGACGGCGAATTCGGCGAGTTCCTCGGCTTCGAAACGCTCACGCTCTGCCCGATCGACACGCGCCTGCTGGAGCGTTCATCGCTCGATGCGAGCGAGATCGCCTGGCTGGACGACTACCACGCCACGGTGCACGAACGCCTTGCGCCATTGCTCGACGATCCGGCCGATCGTGCATGGCTGGAGGCGCGTTGCAAGCCACTTGCCGGTTGACGCCGCCGTGCCGCGGAATTTCCGCGGACCCGCGCATCAACCACTGCGGGCGCTCGCCGGCGGCAACGCGCTGCCTGCGGAAGCAGGAGAAACCGGCAAAAGCCGGTGGATCATGGACTGCGTGGAAGCCGCACGCGCCGCCTCCTGATCCTGCTGGACATCGATCGACACGACCGGATCACCGCCCTGTTGCGCACTGGCCGCCGCTGCGGGCGCGCTGCCGGTGTCCTGCACCTTTCCGGCGAATGCCGGCAAAGCCAGGCTGGCGGACAACACGACGAAGCGAACGAGCGCGCGCATGGGAGACTTCCCGACCGGCATTTCAGGCCGCATCCTCGGCCGCGCGTGGCAACCGCGGCTGAATCGTGCGGAGCCCCACAAAAAACGCCCCGGAAACCGGGGCGTTCGGATCCGCAATGAATCCCAATGAAGCTCAGTGGCCGCTGGTCGAAGCCGACATGGGCGCAGAGCTGCTGGAGGAACTGGCCGCCTTCTTGTGATGATGATGCTTGTGATGCTTGCTGCTCGTCGAGGAAGTGCTGGTCGACGCCTTGGCAGCGGTGGAAGCCGCGGCCGGCGCGCTGGTGGTCTGTGCGAAGGCAGGCAGGGAGAACGCCGCGGCGACGAGCGCCGTGAGGATGAGCTTACGCATGATGAATCACTCCTGGAGTTTTGGTTGGCGCGCCCCCTCGTTGGCGCGGGCGAATCATCCCCGCGCATGGCAAACCGGAAGCTGAATCGAATTACGGAAGCTGATGGCGTTCGCATGCCCGACACCGGCCGGCGCATTGACCGCTCCTGCCCGCTTCGCCATGCTGCGTGGCTGGCTGAACAAGCTTTCCCGCATGGCTCTCAATACGCGCTACAACGCTGTCGACATCGAAGTCCTTAGCGGGCTGGAGCCGGTGCGCCGCCGGCCCGGCATGTACACCGACACCAGCCGGCCCAACCATCTGGTGCAGGAAGTCGTCGACAACTCGGTGGACGAGGCGCTGGCCGGCCACGCGCACGTGGTCGAGGTGATCGTGCACGCGGACGGCTCGGTCGAAGTGAGTGACGACGGCCGCGGCATGCCGGTGGACATCCATCCGGAAGAAGGCGTCAGCGGCGTGGAACTGATCCTCACCCGCCTGCACGCGGGCGGCAAGTTCTCCGATCGCAACTACGCCTTCGCCGGCGGCCTGCACGGCGTGGGCGTGTCGGTGGTCAATGCGCTGTCCTCGCACCTGGAGGTGCTGGTGCGGCGCGACGGCCGCGAATACCGCATGCGTTTCGCGCACGGCGAACCGCTGGGCAAACTGGAGATCGTGCGCGAAGTGGCGAAGCGCAGCACGGGAACAACGCTGCGTTTCCTGCCCGATCCGAAATACTTCGATTCGCCGAAGATCTCGCTGCCCAAACTCAAGCATCTGTTGCGCGCCAAGGCCGTGCTGTGCGCGGGCCTCACCGTGCGCCTGCTGGACGAAGCCGGCGGCGAGCGCGAGGAATGGCATTACGAGGACGGCCTGGCCGATTACCTGAAAGCCGAACTGCAGGGCGCGGAATGCCTGCCGGCGGAACTGTTCGTGCAGCACCTCGCGCGCGAAAACGGCGGCATCGACGCGGCATTCGCGTGGCTGCCGGAAGGCGAACTGGTGCAGGAAAGCTATGTCAACCTGATTCCCACCGTGCAGGGCGGCACGCACGTCAACGGCCTGCGCTCCGGCATCACCAACGCACTGCGCGAGTTCTGCGAATTACGGAACCTGCTGCCGCGTGGGGTGAAGCTGGCCCCCGAGGACGTGTGGGACCGGCTCGCCTTCGTGCTCTCGCTGAAGATGCGCGATCCGCAGTTCGCCGGCCAGACCAAGGAACGTTTGTCTTCGCGCGAGGCCGCGGGCTCGGTGGAAAACGCGTTGCACGATGCGTTCTCGCTGTGGCTCAACCAGCACGTCGCCGCCGGCGAAGCGATCGCGCAGCTCGCGATCGAGCGCGCCTCGGCACGGTTGAAGGCGGCCAGACAAGTGGTGCGCAAGAAGATCACGCAAGGCCCGGCGCTGCCGGGCAAGCTCGCGGATTGCGCGTCCTCCGATCCGGACCGCACCGAGTTGTTCCTGGTCGAGGGCGATTCCGCCGGCGGTTCCGCCAAACAGGCGCGCGACAAGGATTACCAGGCGATCCTTCCGCTGCGCGGCAAGATCCTCAACACCTGGGAGGTCGAATCCGGTTCGGTGCTGGCCTCGGAGGAAGTGCACAACCTCGCCATCGCCGTCGGCTGCGATCCGGGTCGCGACGATCTCTCGGGCCTGCGCTACGGCAAGGTAATCGTGCTGGCGGACGCGGATTCCGATGGCCTGCACATCGCCACCCTGCTGTGCGCGCTGTTCCTGCGGCATTTCCCCGCGCTGGTGCGCGAGGGACGCGTGTTCGTGGCAATGCCGCCGCTGTTCCGCGTGGACGTAGGCAAGCAGGTTTTCTATTGCCTCGACGAAGGCGAACGCGAGGCGCTGCTGGCGCGCGTCGAGCGCGAGAAGATCAAGGGTGCGGTTTCGATCACGCGCTTCAAGGGCCTCGGCGAAATGAATCCGGCGCAGTTGCGCGAATCCACCATCGCTCCCGACACGCGCCGGCTGGTGCAGCTCACCGTCGATGACGGCGACGCGGCCTCGCAACTGCTGGACATGCTGCTGGCCAAGAAACGCGCCGCCGATCGCCGCCAATGGCTGGAAGAAAAAGGCGATCTGGCTTCGCTGGAAGTCTGATCGGGCGCAAGGAAACGAGCTCGCTGTTGCGGCCGACACGTGCTTGCTGCAATGCTTCGCGGCATGAGTGAGGCATCCGCCGCGGAAACCCCAGAACTCGCAGAGCTGATCGACGCCGTGGCGCGCGGCGATCGCGATGCGTTCGCGACGCTCTATCGAGCGACCTCCGCCAGGCTGTTTGGCGTCTGCCTGCGCATGTTGCGCGAGCGTCGCGAAGCCGAGGACGCGCTGCAGGATATCTACACCACGCTCTGGCGGCGCGCCGACAGCTTCGATGCCGCGCGCGCGTCGGCCATGACTTGGCTGATAACGCTAGCGCGCAACAAATGCATCGACCGCCTGCGCCAGCACCGCGAACTGCTACCGGACCAGCCCCTCGACCTCGACGGCGTACCGGACGTACAAGCCGGCCCCGCTACCGGCGCAGAACGGGATCAGGAATACCGCAGGCTGCAGGAATGCCTCGACGAACTGGAACCGAGGCAACAACGTTCGTTACGTGAAGCCTTTTTCTCCGGTGCCACGTATAACGAGCTGGCGACCCGCTGCAGCGTGCCCCTGGGCACGATGAAAAGCTGGATTCGCCGTGGATTGCTGCAACTGCGGACGTGCCTGGAGTCATGAACACGAGTTTCGACCAAGACCGCGAAGATCTGCGCTACGCCGAATACGTGCTCGGGGTGCTGGACGCAGACGCGCGCGCGGAAGTCGCGCGCGAGATCGCGGGCAGCGACGAAGCCGCGACCGCGGTGGCGTTGTGGCAACAGCGGCTGCTGCCGCTGGCCGCCGAGATCGCGGCGGAAGAAGTGCCGCCTTATCTCTGGTCGCGCATCCGCAGCGCGTTGCAATGGGACGATGTGCCCGCGCCATCCGCCCGCGCAACAGGAATGGGCCTGTGGCAGAACCTGCGCTTCTGGCAGCGCATCGCTTTCGGCGCCAGCGCGCTGGCCGCAGCGTGTCTGTTGCTGCTGCTGGTGCAGCGTTTCGTGCTGATGCCGCCGAAGCCGGTGATCCCGTACATGGCCGCCACCATCACCCAGACCGACGGACGGGTCGGGTGGACCGCAACGATGGATATCGCCAAGGCCAGCATGATCATCGTGCCCGCTTCGCCGCAGTCGTTCGCGCCCGGGCACGCACCGGAACTGTGGCTGATCCCGAAAGGCGAAAAGCCCATCGCGGTCGGCATGATCGTGCCGGATGCGCCGACCACCCTGGATCTCGACAAGGCGCTGCTGGCGCGGCTCGGCCCGACCGCGACACTCGCGGTGTCGATCGAACCCCCGGGCGGTTCGCCGACCGGCCAGCCGACCGGTCCTGTGATCGCCACCGGCACGATCGGCGCTGCAGGTCCATCGGGACAGCCGGTCGCGCTGTTGTGGAATGCCGCTGCCGCGCGCGATCGCGCCTGACCCGACGCGTGAGCCGATGAGCACGGCACTGGTCTGGCTGCGACGCGACCTGCGTCTCGCGGACAACCCCGCGCTCACAGCCGCGTGCGCTGCGCATGATCGCGTGCTGGTGGCGTACGTGCATGCGCCGCAGGAAGAAGCGCCGTGGCAACCCGGCGCCGCCAGCCGCTGGTGGCTGCACCATTCGCTGCACGCCCTGCAGGGACAACTCGAATCTCACGGTGGCCGACTGCACCTCGTCGCCGGCGACAGTCTTGATTGCCTGCGCGAACTCATCAAGCGCAGCAAGGCGAAGACGGTGTACTGGAACCGCTTGTACGAACCTTCGGTTATTCAGCGCGACAAGCTGATCAAAGCGGCGCTGCGCGCCGACGGCATCGCGGCGGAGAGCCTGCCCGGCAATCTGTGGTGCGAACCGTGGCAGCTGGCTACCGCGGAAGCACAGCCCTACCGTGTGTTCACGCCGTTCTGGCGCAAGCTGCGCGCGCAATTGCCGGAACGCGCGCCACTGCCGCCAGCGAAAGCCGGGCAATGGCTGAAACTGTCGGGCGGCGCAGCACTGGATTCGCTGGCATTGCTGCCGCGCATTCCGTGGGATGCAGGCCTGCACGAAACCTGGCGGCCCGGCGAAGCGGGGGCGCGCGAGCAGTCGTCGTTGTTCCTCGATGATGCCGCATCCGATTACGCGCGCGGCCGCGACCTGCCCGGGCGCCACGGCACCTCGCGGCTGTCGCCGCACCTGCACTTCGGCGAGATCACGCCGGCGCAGATCTCCCACGCGTTGCGGTCGCGCGATGCAAGGCGCCGGCATATCGACGCCGAACCGTTCCTGCGCGAACTGGGTTGGCGCGAATTCGCGCATCACCTGCTGTACCACTTCCCGCGCACGTCCGAGGAAAACTTCAATCCGCGCTTCGATGCCTTCCGCTGGGCGAGCGACGATGACGCGCTATGGCGCTGGCAGCGCGGCCGCACCGGCGTGCCACTGGTGGATGCCGGCATGCGCGAGCTGTGGCACACCGGCTGGATGCACAACCGCGTGCGCATGGTGACCGCGAGCTGGCTGAGCAAGAACTTGCGCCAGCATTGGCGGCACGGCGCGCGCTGGTTCTGGGATACGCTGGTCGACGCCGATCTCGCCAGCAATACGCTGGGCTGGCAATGGATCGCCGGATGCGGCGCGGACGCGGCTCCTTACTTTCGCGTATTCAATCCATTCGCCCAGGCCGAGAAATTCGATCCCGACGCGGCTTATCTGAAACGCTGGCTGCCGGAACTGGCCACGCTGCCCGCGCGCTTGTTGCACGAACCCGCGCGCGATCCGCAAGCACTGGCCGCGTGCGGCTATCCGCCGCCGATGGCCGATCCGGCGGCCTCGCGCCAGGCCGCGCTCGCGGCCTGGCAGTCGCTGCCGCGAGCCTGAACCCGCGTCCAAGGGCCCGATAGAGCCGCGCTGCATCCGTTCGCCGGTTTCGTCCGTATCCATTCGGCAGACGACCCGCGCGCGCTCCCATGCCTCTCGATCATGCATCCACGCAGCCCCGTGCCGCTTTCGCCGTTCCGGTTCGACGTTGCTTGCGTCAATGGTTGATGGCGGCCGAATACGACGCGCCTAAGGACGCGGACGCCGATCGCATCGACTGGTTGCGCGCGGTGCCATTCATCGCCCTGCACTTGGGCTGTCTCGGCGTGCTGTGGGTCGGCTTCTCGGCATTCGCGCTGGCGGTCGCGGCGGGGCTGTATGCGCTGCGCATGTTCGCGCTGACCGGGTTCTATCACCGCTACTTCGCGCACCGTACCTTCCGCACGTCGCGCGCCATGCAGTTCCTGTTCGCGTTGCTCGGCGCCGCCAGCGTGCAACGCGGGCCGCTGTGGTGGGCTGCCCACCATCGCAACCATCATCGCCACGCCGACACGCCGCTGGATCCGCATGCTCCCGGCGTACGCGGATTCCTGTGGAGCCACATGGGCTGGTTCCTCACCCCGCGCGCGTTCGGCACCGACATCGAACGCGTGAAGGATCTCGCGCAATTCCCGGAACTGCGCTTGCTGGATCGCTATGACGTGGCGGTGCCGGTGGCGCTGGCGGCGACGTTGTACGTACTCGGCGCGGTGCTCGCGCGCGTCGCGCCGTCGCTGCACACCGATGGCCCGCAGCTGCTGGCCTGGGGGTTTTTCGTCTCCACCGTGGCGCTGTTCCACGCGACGGTGACGATCAATTCGCTCGCGCATCGCTGGGGCAAGCGCCGCTATGCCACGCGCGATGACAGCCGCAACAACTGGCTGCTGGCGCTGATCACCTTCGGCGAAGGCTGGCACAACAACCATCATTTCTTCCCGGGCAGCGCGCGCCAGGGTTTCCGCTGGTGGGAAGTCGACTTGACCTGGTATGCGCTGAAAGCCCTGGCTCTGTTCGGGCTGGTGCATGACTTGAAACCCGTGCCCGCGTGGGTGCGCGCCAAGGCGGAGCGCTGACATGCGCATCGCGGTGGTCGGCTCCGGCATCGCGGGACTCGCCTCGGCGTGGCTGCTGTCGCGCGCAAACGAGGTCACGCTGTTCGAAGCCAACGATTATTTCGGCGGCCACACCTATACGCATGCGATCGAACTGCACGGCGAATCGCATGCGGTGGACACCGGCTTCATCGTGCACAACCCGGCGCACTATCCGTTGCTTACCCGCCTGTTCGACGAACTCGGCGTGGAATGCCGGCCGACCACGATGAGTTTCTCGGTGCGCAGCGAGGCCAGCGGGCTGGAATACAACGCGGCTTCGCTCGATGCCCTGTTCTGCCAGCGCCGCAACCTGTTGTCGCCACGCTTCCTCGGCATGGTGCGCGACATCCTGCGCTTCTACCGCGAAGCGCCGGCGCTTTTGCAGCAGCGCGATCCGGGTCCGACGCTGGCCGTCTATCTGGCGGAAAATCTTTACGGCGACGCCTTCCGCGACGAGCACCTGGTGCCGATGGCGTCGGCGCTGTGGTCGTCGCCACCGGATCGCATCCTCGAATTTCCGGCACGTTACCTCGTGCAGTTCATGGCCAACCACCAGATGCTGCAGGTATCCGGTCGGCCGCAGTGGCGCGTGGTGCGCGGCGGCAGCGCCCGCTACGTCGAAGCTTTGCGTCGGCGCTGGCGCGTGCGCGAACGCGCAAGCTGCAAGGTTCATGCGCTGCAACGCGCGCGCACGGGCATAGACGTACTGAGCGAGGCCGGCCGCGAAAATTTCGACCATGCAGTACTCGCATGCCACAGCGACCAGGCGCTGGCACTGCTGGCGAATCCGAGTCCGGCGGAACGCAGCGTGCTCGGTGCAATCCCGTATCAATCCAACGATATCGTGCTGCACACCGATGCCAGCCTGCTGCCGCGCCGGCGCAGAGCATGGGCGGCATGGAATGCGCACATTCCGCTCGAACCGGGCGATGCCTGCACGGTGAGCTACTGCATGAACCTTTTGCAGGGGATCGTTTCGCGCGAGGCGCTGGTGGTGACGCTCAACCGCACGCACGCAATCGACCCGTCGCGGGTGCTGCGGCGCATGCGCTATTCCCATCCGGTGTACACGCAGGCGACGTTCGCGGCACAACACCGCAAGGCCGAGATTCAGGGCATGGATCGCATCTGGTACGCGGGTGCTTACTGGGGCTTCGGTTTCCACGAGGACGGCATGCGCAGCGCCGTGGAAGTGGCGCGCATGCTCGGCGTGGATTGGCCGGCGGCAGCCGCGACCCTGCTCCCTTCGATGTCGTCGACGCAAGCCAGGCGCCCCGCATGAGCGTTCGCCACGCCACCCACGAGCTGGCGCTTTCCAGCGCGGTCTACGAAGGCACGGTCGAACACCGGCGCTCTTCTCCGCATCCGCACGCGTTCCGTTATCGCATCGCGCAGTTGTATCTCGATCTCGACGAAATCGATCGCGTGTTCGCGCGGCGCTGGTTGTGGTCGGTCGATCGCCGCAACCTCGCCGAATTCCGGCGCGCCGATTACCTCGGGCCGGCACACGTGCCGCTGGCGGAAGCGGTGCGTGATTGCGTGCAAGCCGCGACCGGCGCGCGCCCGCAGGGTCCCATCCGATTGCTCACGCATCTGCGCTACGCCGGTGCGATCTTCAACCCGGTCAGCTTCTACTACTGCTTCGCGGCGGATGGCATCACGCTGGACACGATCGTCGCCGAGATCACCAACACGCCCTGGCTGCAGCGCCATGCCTACGTGCTGCCGTGCGCGACGGCATCGCGCCATGGGCGCCTGCTCGGCTGGGAATTCGCCAAGGCTTTCCACGTTTCGCCGTTCATGCCGATGGATCGCCATTACGACTGGCGCTTCGGCGCACCCGGCGAAGAGCTGGTCGTGCACATGGACGTGCTGCGCGACGGCGCGCGCGAATTCGACGCGATGCTGCACCTGCGCCGGCGGGCGCTCGATGGCGCCTCGCTCGCGCGAGTGCTGTGGCGTTATCCGCTGATGACCGCGCAGGTCGTCGGCGCGATCTACTGGCAGGCGCTACGACTGTGGTTGAAACGCGCGCCTTTCCACGCCTATCCGCGAACCCTGCGAGGCCCGACATGAATGCCTTCGTCAAGCAAGAGCTCGGCGCCACGAGCGAAGTTTTTCCGGTGCTCGATCGTCTGCTGCGCGAGCGGCTCGCCGTCGCGCTGCGTCGACTTGCGCACGGGCGCCTGATGCTGCGCGACGCGCTCGGCACGCTCGAATTCGGCGACGTTGGGAACGAACGCCATCCAATCGTGCATGTGGACGTGCTCGATTCGGCGTTCTATCGCGCGCTCGCCGCCAGCGGCAGCGTCGGCGCAGGTGAGGCATACATGGACGGCCTGTGGCATTGCGACGATCTGGTCGGATTGGTGCGCCTGCTCTTGCGCAACCGCGACCTGCTGGACGGCATGGAAGGCGGCCTGGCGCGCCTCGGCTCGCTGGCGTTGCGCGGCTGGCATGCGTTCAACCGCAACACCCGCAACGGCAGCCGCCGCAATATCGCGGCACACTACGACCTCGGCAATGATTTTTTCCGGCTGTTCCTGTCGCGCGACCTGATGTACTCGGCCGCGTACTGGGCCGAGGGCGACGATCTCGAAGCCGCGTCCACCCGCAAGCTCGACCTGATCTGCCGCAAGCTGCAACTGTCGCGCGACGACCATGTGCTGGAAATCGGCACCGGCTGGGGCGGCTTCGCGCTGCACGCGGCGAGCCATTGCGGTTGCCGCGTCACCACCACCACGATCTCGCGCGAACAGCACGCGCTCGCGCGGGAGCGCGTGGCGCAGGCCGGACTTTCAGACCGCGTCGAGGTGCTGCTGCAGGACTATCGCGACCTGCGCGGCAACTACGACAAACTGGTTTCGATCGAGATGGTCGAGGCGATCGGCGCAGCCTATTTGCCGGCCTACTTCGCGCAAATCGGCCGACTGTTGAAACCGGGTGGATTGGCGCTGTTGCAGGCGATCACGATCGAGGATCATCGCTATCGGCATGCGCTGAAATCGGTCGACTTCATCAAACGCTTCGTGTTTCCCGGAAGCTTCATCCCTTCGCTGCACGCAATGCTGGAGGCGAAGACACGCGCAAGCGACTTGGGCATGATCGGACTCGAAGACTTCGGCGATTCCTACGCACGCACGCTGCAGGCTTGGCGCGAACGTTTCCTTGCACATCTGCCGGAAGCGCGTGCGCAGGGTTTCGACGAGCGATTTCTGCGCATGTGGGAGTTCTATCTCGCGTATTGCGAGGGCGGCTTCCGTGAGCGTTCGATCGCCGTCGCGCACCTGTTGCTGGCCAAGCCCGGTTGGCGTCGCACGCAGGCGCACATGGCATGAACTTCTGGGCGGCCCTGATCGCGTACGAGATCGTCTGGTTCGCGGCCGTGATCGGCGCCGGCCACGGCATGGCATGGCCGGGCGTGCTCGGCGCGCTGCTGTTCGCATGGCGGCTGGTCGTATCGCCGCGGCGCGATGTCGAGCTGCGGCTAACGGTTGCAGCGCTGCTGCTCGGCGGGGTGCTGGAAACGCTGTGGGTGGGCGCGGGACTGGTGCGTTACGCCGCGCCTTGGCCGCTGCCGGAAACGCCCGCATGGCTGATGGCGTTGTGGCTGGCGTTTGCGCTGACCATCGTGCCGCTGTTCGGCTATCTGCACGCGCGTCCGTGGCTCGCCGCCGTGTTCGGCGCGATCGGCGGCCCGCTCGCGTATCTCGGCGCGGCTCGCGGCTGGCACGCCGTGCTGCTGCCGCTGCCGGCATGGCGAACGCTGGCAGCGCTGGCGATCGGCTGGGCAATCGCGTTGCCGCTGCTGTGTACGCTGGCTCAGCTCTGGTTGCGCGAATCCTCGGGTCATGCCCAACTGCGAGGAGATCAGGCATGAATCCGTGGTTCCCGCTCCTGTACGTGTGGCTGTTGGCCGTGCCGATGATGACGCTGGGCTGGCTGTGGCAGCGGCGGCATGCGAATGCCGGCATCGTGGACGCGTTATGGGCCGCGGAACTTGCCGGCGCCGCAGTGCTGATCGCGTGGTTCGGACGCGGCGCGATCGCACCCCGCATCGCGCTGGCCGCGCTGGGGGGAGTCTGGGGCACGCGATTGGCTCTGCATCTGTGGTTGCGCGTGCGCAACGAAGTCGAGGACGGCCGTTATCGCGCGCTGCGCGAACGTTGGGTCGGCTACCAGCGCAGCTTTTTCCTGTTCTTCCAGTTCCAGGCGCTGCTGGTCCCGCTGTTCGCGCTGCCGTTCGTGGCGGTCGCGGCTAATCCGCACGCGCAAGCGCCGCTGCTGATTGCGGGCATTTTGGTGTGGCTGCTCGCCGTTGTCGGCGAGACGGTGGCCGACGCGCAACTCGCGCGCTTCCGCAGCGGTTCGGCGCATCGCGGCAAGGTCTGCCGCATCGGTATGTGGCGCTATTCGCGGCATCCGAATTATTTCTGCGAATGGCTGCACTGGTTCGCCTACGTGCTGCTTGCATGGGGATCGCCGCTGGCATGGCTGGCGTGGAGCGGGCCGCTCTTGATGTACCTGTTCCTGCGTTTCCTGAGTGGCATCCCGTTCACCGAAACACAGGCGTTGCGCACCCGCGGCGAGGACTACCGCGATTACCAGCGCAGCACGCCGATGTTCTTCCCCCGGTTTCCAAAACCTTCGCAGGCACGCGGGAGCGAATCATGAACAGCATCGCGATGGAACAGCGGCGACCTCTGCCGCAGGACCGCGCCGCGCCGGGACTGCTCGGCCTGGCCGAGCGCGGGCTGATCCCGGACACGCTGTTGCGCGCAGGCATGCGCAAGCTATGCACACAACGCCTGCAGGAAGAACGCGCGGGCGGTCCGGCGGCACAGTCGCAACGATGCGCGCAGCGCCTCGACATGCTGCGCCGCAGCCCTGTGGCGATCGAAACCGATGCCGCCAATGCCCAGCATTACGAACTGCCGCCGGAATTCTTCGAGCTGTGTCTCGGGCCACGCCTGAAGTATTCGAGTTGCTGGTATCCGCGCGGCGACGAGACGCTGGCAGAAGCCGAGGAAGCGATGCTGTCGCTGTACGCCGAACGCGCCGAGCTTGCCGACGCGCAGCAGATCCTGGAACTCGGCTGCGGCTGGGGATCGCTGACGCTCTGGATGGCGGAACGCTACCCGAATGCACGCATCACCGCGGTGTCGCATTCGCACGGCCAGCGGCTGCACATCGAGCGCGAATGCCGCTGGCGCGGACTGTCCAACGTCCATGCGATCACCTGCGACGTCAACGTGCTGGATTTGCCTTCCGCGCAATTCGATCGCTGCGTCTCGATCGAGATGTTCGAACACATGCGCAACTACCAGACACTGATGGCGCGCATCGCAGAATGGCTCAAGCCCGACGGCAAATTGTTCGTGCACATCTTCGCGCACCGCGAGCTGATGTACCCATTCGAGACCGGAGGTGAGGACAACTGGATGGGACGGCACTTCTTCACCGGCGGGTTGATGCCGGCCGCCGATACCCTGCTGCACTTCCAGGACGAACTGCGCATCGAACACCGCTGGCTGCTCGACGGCACCCATTACCGGCGCAGCGCCGAACAATGGCTGGCGCGCCAGGATGCCGGCCGCGAGGCGGTGATGCGGGTGTTGCGCGAAGCCTACGGCGAGCACGCGTCATTGTGGTTCCAGCGCTGGCGGATGTTCTGGATGGCCTGCTCCGAGCTTTTCGGTTACGCCGGCGGCAGCGAATGGATGGTCGCGCACTACCGCTTCGCGCGGCGCTGAAAGAAACCAGGGAGAAACTCGATGAGAAAACAGACATTCGGACTGCTGGGATGCACGCTTATGGCCGGAATGATTTCCGCATGCGCCGCGGATCTGCCGCCGATCCGTCCGGTGGCGCACGTCGACCTGCCTCGCTACATGGGACGCTGGTACGTAATCGCGGCGATCCCCACGCGCTTCGAACGCGACGCATGGAACGCCGTGGAGACTTACGACTTGCGCAAGGACGATACCGTCTACACCACTTTTCATTTCAACAAGGGCGGCGCGGACGGCCCGTTGAAGCGGATGCATTCGATCGCCTACGTGCGCGCCGAACGCGGCAACGCGGTGTGGGGCGTGCAGGTGCTCGGGCCGTTCAAGGCGCAGTACGTCGTTGCTTATCTCAAGCCGGACTACAGTGAAGTGATCGTGGCGCGCGATGCGCGTGATTACGCCTGGATCATGGCGCGGGCGCCGGAGGTCAACGCGACGGACTGGGAAACGCTGACCGCCGAACTGCGATCGCTGGGCTACGACATGGACAAGTTGCGGCGCGTACCGCAAACGCGATCGGCGCCTGGTGCCGAGGCCGTCGATACGCCCTGATTCGGATGCCACCCGGCGGCGCGCCGACCGGTCAGCCGACAGCGCCCGCGATCGGCAAGTGCGGGATCGACGGCATCCGATCCGCTGAACGCGCGGCAACAGTGCTGCATCCGTTTGCCGCTTGCGCCCGTATCTCCCATCGCTTCCGACTTGCGAAGCGGGAAACCAGGAGATCCGATCATGAATTCGAAGCATTCCGCACGCGCGCTGGCTGTTGGCCTGTCGATCGCGCTCGCCTGTGCAGCCGCGCCGGCGGCGTTGGCCCAGATGAGCGGCAATGAGCAGACAGTGATGGTGGGCGGTGCGGCGATGTATCCGTCCAAGAACATCGTCCAGAACGCGATGCACTCGAAGGATCACACCACGCTGGTCGCCGCGGTAAAGGCCGCGGGCCTCGTGGACACACTGGAAGGCACGGGTCCGTTCACGGTGTTCGCCCCAACCAACGAAGCGTTCGCCGCATTGCCCGCGGGCACGGTGAACACCCTGCTGAAGCCGGAGAACAAGGCCCAGCTCGTGAAGGTCCTGACGTATCACGTGGTGGCGGGTCGCCACACCAGCAGCGAGCTGGCCGCCGATGCCGCGAAGAACGGGGGATGGGTCAGTCTGAAAACCGTCGAAGGCGATTCGATCAAGGTCGGCAAGGACGACATGGGCGGTTGGGCGGTCAAGGACGACAAGGGCGGCGTCGCGCACATCACCATTCCCGACGTGATGCAATCCAACGGCGTGATTTTCGTGATCGACAAGGTGCTGATGCCCTGAGTACTCGCCGCAGCGCCGAGCACCAGAAGGGCTGCCGTTCGGACCTTTGAAGAAGAATGCGGACAGGGATGTCCGCATTTTTCGATCCCGTGCGGATGAGTGAATGCCGCCCCGCACGCGCTTTCACGCGCGCTTAGCGTACGCGCGTTCACCCTTGCGTGATGATAGGGAAAATCGATCCGCGCATGAAGAAGCTTGCCGGCGCCGCGGCAATGACGGCCGCGGCGGGTGCGATCGGTCTGTTGGCGTGGCGGGCGAACCGGCGCGCGCGCAGCGGCAATCCGGCCGTGCCGCAACCCGCGCGGACAGTGGAACTCGATCGTTATCTGGGACGATGGTTCGAACTCGCGCGCTACGACAACCGCTTCGAACGCGGCTGCGAGGATGTCGCCGCCGAGTATGCATTGCGAGCGGATCGCACGATCGGCGTAAGCAACCATTGTCGTGAAGCCGGACCGCGCGCACGACGGCGCGTCTCGCGCGGTCGGGCGAAAGTCGTGCCGGATTCCGGTAACGCGAAACTGAAAGTTTCCTTCTTCGGGCCGTTTTTCGTCGGCGACTACTGGGTGCTGGATCACGACGAGGACTATCGCTGGTCGATCGTCGGAGAGCCCTCCGGCTGTTACCTGTGGATCCTGCACCGCGAGGCGCATCCCGGCGCCGATGTCCTGCGGCAATTGCTGCGGCGCGCAGCGGATCTCGGCTACGACGTCTCGCGTTTGCGCCTCACGCACCACGCCTAGTGAGACCACGCGACGGTTCCGCCGCGGCCGCCGCGGCGCTAAGGTATGCGCTGCGCCCAGCGAAGTTTCCGCCATGAGCCTCACGCCGCCGATCAACCTGCAACGCTGGATCGAGGAGCACCGGCACCTTTTGAAGCCGCCGGTCGGCAACAAGTGCATCGTCGACGGCGATTTCATCGTGATGATCGTCGGCGGACCGAACGCGCGCAGCGACTACCACTGGGACGAAGGTCCGGAATTCTTCCATCAGCTCGAAGGCGAGATGCTGCTGCGCGTGCAGGACAACAACGAACGCCGCGACATCCCGATCCACGCCGGCGAAGTGTTCTACCTGCCACCGCGCACGCCGCACTCGCCGCAGCGCATGCCGGATTCGATCGGTCTGGTGATCGAACGACGCCGCCTGCCGCACGAACAGGATGGATTGCTGTGGTTCTGCGAGCGCTGCAACCGCAAGCTGTACGAGGAGTTTTTCGTGCTGCAGAGCATCGAGCAGGATTTCCCGCCGGTGTTCGAACGCTACTACCGCTCGCTCGACGCGCGTACCTGCAAGGCCTGCGGCCATGTCGACGCGGCGCCGGAGAAATATCGCTGAAGCCGGAGGCCGCGCACGGCAGAATGCGCGCATGAACCTGGCCTCGCGGCTGCGCGAATCCCCGCTGGTGCACACCCTGCTGCAGGTGCAGCGGCCGGACGTGCCCTGGCCGGTGGCGGCGCGCAACACCGCCGCCATCGTGCTGCCGCTTGCGCTCGGTGCGGTCACCGGTCACCCCGCGGCGGCCCTCGGCATTTCCGCCGGCGCGCTGAACACCATGTTCGCCGACCAGCCGGGCCCGTATCGGCTGCGTGCATTGCGGCTGCTGCTCACCGCGCTCGTAGCCGGTGCCGCGGCGTTCGTCGGCGCGGTGCTGGGAGAATGGCCGCTGGCGTTGCTGGTCGCCGTCGCGGTGTGGGGTTTCGCCGCTGCGCTGCTGGTCGCGCTGGGACCGCATGCGACGCGCGCGGGATTGATCAGCATGATCCTGCTGGTGGTGATGGGCGCCGAACCGCTGTCGGGTGCGCAAGCGTTGCCGGCGGCGCTGCTGATTTTCGGCGGCGGCGTGTTGCAGACGTTGTTCGCGATCGCGGCGTGGCCACTGCAACGCTATCGCCCGGAACGCCTGGCGGTGGCCGATGCGTTGCGCGCATTGTCCGCGCTCGGCCGCCAACGACTGGCGCGCGACGAGGGCGCGCCGTTGCCGCCTTCGTTCAATGATCTGCAGGCCTTGTTGTACGGCAGCGGTCGCGCGCGCGGTCGCGCGGTCGAGGCCTTCCAGGTTCTCACCGAGCTGGCCGAACGCATGTGCATCGAACTGCTCGCGCTGGCCGATCTGCAATCGAATTGCTCATCGCCTTCGCAGCGCGACGTCTTGCAGGCGGTGCGGCAGTCCGCGGCCGCCGTGCTGGACAGGCTCGCAGCCGCACTGGAGCAAGGCGCGTCGCCGCGCGCCGAAAGCGCGCTCGCACACTACGCCGCCGCCGCCGAACTGCTCGAGGAATGGCGCGACGCCGACGGCGCGGAGAACTGGATCGCGCAGATCGCCGACGCGCGCGCCAGCGCACTGGGCGGCCAGTTGCGCGCCGCGGCGCGCAATGCCGCCATTGCCGGCAGCCGCGGCGAACTGCTGGCGCAACGCGCCGAATTCGCGTTGCCGCGGGCACTGCGACCGGCGAATCCATTGGCGACCCTGCGCGCCAACATCAACATCCACTCGGCGGCCTTCCGGCACGCGGTGCGCACCGGCGCCTGCCTGTTGTTGGCGCTGTTGCTTTCGCACGTCCTGCCGCTTTCGCGCGGTTACTGGATGCCGATGACGGTGGCAATCGTGCTGCGCGCGGATTTCGGCGCGACCTGGCGCTTCGGGCTGCTGCGCATCGCCGGAACCCTGAGCGGCCTGTTGCTGACCACCGCGCTGCTGCATTTCGGGTTCACCGATTTCTGGTCCGCGCTGGCGCTGTTCACCGTGCTCTGCTTCGCGTACCGGTTGCTCGCCACTGTGCATTACGGCATCGGCGTGGCCTGTCTCACCGGCCTGGTTGTGATCCTGCTTTCGTTCTACGGCGTGGCGCCCGAAGCCTCGATGGCCGCGCGCGCGGTCGATACCGTCCTCGGCAGCGCGCTCGCGCTCGCCGCCTACCTGTTGTGGCCGACCTGGGAACGCGGACGGGAGCGCGAGGTATTGGCGGCGATGCTGGATGCCTACCGCGACTATCTGCGCGCGGTGATGCACGGCGATGCGCGCGCGCGTTTCGAAACCCGCGTCGCCATGCGCACCGCGCGCAGCAATGCCCAGGCATCGCTGGAGCGCCTGCGCCAGGAACCGCGCGGCAGCGCCCCGCTCGAACGCGCCGGGGCGCTGGTCGCGAACGCCAATCGCGTCGCGCGCGCGGCGATGACGCTGGAAGTCGCGCGCGCGGATTCGCCGGACCAGCCGCTGCCGCCACAGGTGCAGGCCTTCGCGGAAAGCTGCGCAGCCGCACTCACGGAGGTTTCGCGCGCCCTGCGCGACCACGACGTGCCGGCACGATCGTTCCGCCTGCGCGATGCGCAATTGGAACTGATCGCCGCGTTGGATGCACAGCCACCGCCGGCCGCGCTCGCCGCGGCGCTGCGCGAATCCAGCGACCGCATCGTGGACGCGATCGACAGCCTGCTGCACGTGCTGCAATCCGATCCCGCGATCGCGGGTGGCCACTGATCGGAGAGCGTCGGCAGCACGGGCGGACAATCGTTTCCCTGCCCGCGATCCGGAACACGACCCGGAAACGCGCGATGCAGACGAGGCCGAGTGGCAGCCATGCGACCTCCTATACTTGATGCGGGACTGTCGGGAGGAACCTTTTCGGCAAGCCCATCAGGATCGGCCGCATCAGGAGACTGTCATGATCCGCAAACTCGTTGCCGCATCGATTTGCCTCGCCGCAGCCGCGACCGCGAACGCAGCTCCCCCGCCATTCATCGGCCTCGGCGACAGCATCGGCGAAGGCGTCCAATCCGCCGATGCGAATGCGTCGACCCAGCCGAACACGTATCTGGCGCTTGTCGCCGCGCAGCTCGGCGATCCGTTCACCCTGCCGCTGATCCGCACGAGCCCGATGGGCGTGGTGGGCTCGACCACGGGCCGTTCCCGCATCGACCCGATGGCATTGCCGGCCGACCTGGCGGTCTCCGGCGCCGACAGCAGCTCGATCCTGATCGACCGCGCCGGCTGGCCCATCGACGCTGAGATCGACCTCGTCGAGATGCCGCGCACCGGAACCCAGATCGAAATCGCGCAGCGATCGCGCGCACCATTGGTCGCGTGCTGGATCGGCAACAACGACGTGCTCGGCGCCGCGCTCGCGTTCGACCACATGGACGCCAGCCAGATCACGCCGCAGGACGTGTTCGCCGACAACTATCAGTCGATCGTGCGCGGCCTGACCGGCTGGAACGACAAGGTCGTGTTCGCCAACATCCCGGACGTCACCCGGATCGGCTTCCTGATGTCGCCGGAAGACCTGAAACTCTTCCTCGGCGATTCTTACGGCCTCCCGGAAGGCAGCTATACCAGCATCGTCGCGATGCTGATGATCCGCATGGGGCTGCTGCCGCCGACGATCCTGCGTGATCCGTCGTGGGTGCTCGACGCAACGGAAATCGCGAAGATGCAGGACGCCACCGACGGCTACAACCAGACGATCGCGGAAGACGCCGCCGCGGCCGGCATGCCGGTGGTGGACATCCACGGACTGTTGAACCAGTTCGCCGCGCACCCGCCGGTGATCGACGGCGTTCCGCTGCTGCTGCGCTACAACGGCGGCCTGCTGAGCCTCGACGGCGTGCATCCGTCCGACATCGGCCATGCCCTGATCGCCAATGCGTTCATCCGGACGATGAATGCGACGTGGGGCATGAATATCCCAACGCTGTCGCAGGCGCGACTGACTTCCATCGCGCTCGCCGATCCGTTCATCGACTGGGACGGCAATCTCGTCGTGCGCGGACGGCCGCTGCGCGGCCTGCTCGAAACACTCGGCCCGACGCTCGGCATTTCCGGCGATCGCTCGCGACCACCCGGCATCCAGCCGGAGCTCGGCCGGCAATTCATGCGCGCTTATTTCGCCGCGACCGGACAAAGCACGACGCGCACGTGGACGCAGCAGGACGCGATCGCCGCGATGCGCCACGTGTTCGGACTCGACGACTTCCGGAAGCCCGGCGCGGCGCACTAGTTTTCCTACTTCATCGCGACGGCATCGGTGGCCGTCGGCAATCCGATTTTCTTGCAAAACGCGGCAAAACGCGGGTCGTCGCGGTAACGCAGGATGATAGGGTCGAAGAGCAGAAAACCGATGCCGGGGTCGCGGTTGGCGCGGGCGCGATCCAGCCAGTGGAACATCACAGCCTGGTCGCGGCGCAAGGCATACGCCTCGGCGATCTGGTAGGCGCTGTCGCCGGCATGGTTGGCAATCAGTTTCTTGAGCGCGACATCGGCCGCCGAGCGATCGGAACCGATCTGCATGGCGAGCGCCAAGGCCGTTTCACGCCACCCGCCGGCCGGCTCCTGCAGTGCCGCGGCCAGCGCGCCCTTGGCATCACCACGCAGGATTTCAATGATCGCGAGGTGCGCGTAGTTGAATGTTCCGTTGGGGTGAAGGGCAATCGCGGTGCCGATCGCCTGTCTGGCATCATCCAGCTTGCCCAACGCGGCGAGATAGGCGCTCAACCACTTGTACCAGTCGGCATGGCGAGGATCGGCCGCGAGTGCCTGCCGGGTCAGCGTCGAAGCTGTCTGCAGTTGTCCCTGAATGGCCAGCATGTTGCCCAGTCTGAAGAGCGCCCCCGCATCATTGGGAGCAAGTTGCAGGGCGCGCCGGTATTCGGTCTCGGCGCCGGTCCAGTCCAGGTCGGCATTCTGGAGCACAAACCCGCGCGCCAGATGGGCCAGCGCGGAACCCGGGTCCAGCTTGAGCGCAGTGTCGGCCGCGTTGTGCGCCTCAGTCTTGGCCTGTGCGATTTTCGCGCTGTCATTCAGGAACGAAGCGGCGAGGTTGGTCCACGCGAAGGCCAGCCGCGCGTATGCCGCCGCGTACTTCGGGTCGATGTGGATCGCCTCGCCGAACGCGTCGATGGCCTGGTGCTCGCTGGCTTCGGTAGCGAGCACGTCATAGGCGATGCCGTGCTGATATGCGGCATAGGCGTCGAGATTGCCGCTGGGCGGACGATCGCTCTGGACGACTGCACCCGATGCAACGAGCAGCTTCGCCTTCAATGCATCCGCCACAGCCTGCGTGATGTCGTCCTGCAGCGCGAACAGCTCCTTGTACGGTTTGTCGTAGCGTTGCGACCACAGGACGGTACCGTCGGTCGCGTTCACCAATGTCGCGGTGATGCGCACTTCGTCCTGCGCGTGCTGCACGCTGCCTTCCAGCAGGTGCGCCACGCCGAGCAGCTTGCCGATCTCGGCAGAAGTGTCCTTGCTGTTTCGGAACTGGAAGGCCGAGTTGCGGCTGATGACCTTCAAACCCGCGAATTGCGACAGCGCGGTGATCAGATCTTCGGACAAACCGTCGGAGAAGAACTGTTCGTCCGCCTTGCCGCTCTCGTTCGCGAACGGCAGCACCGCAACGGATTTGGCGGGAATGGCCGAAGCCGGAATGACCGGCACTGCGGACACGACGGGCGCAACGGACGCGGTCGCCATCGCGGAAACCGACGGCGTTGTCGGCGTGACACCCTTGTGCCACAGGAACTGGTTGCCCAACAACAGCAGCACGGCCACCGCCAGCACCGCGATGATCGCGAAATCCAGCTTGCGGCCGGTGCGGCGCGTGACGGACTGATCCACTGCGACACCGCTTTCGCGACGGATGCCCTGCGGCGTCAGCTCGTAAATCCACGCGAACGCGATCCAGAACGGCAGGCCCAGCGCGGCGGCAACCAGGAACGCGCGGGTCGCCCAATCCGGCAAGCCGAGTGCCGGCGATAGTTGCGCGATGCCCTGCGAGATCACCCACACCGCACCCCCGTACAACACGGTCGCGCGCACGACGTTCCGGCGCCTGAGCTCGGAGAAAACCGTCGGCTGGCCCGGCTCGCGATTGTTCACTTCATCGCCACCGCATCGGTGGCCGTCGGCAATCCGACTTTCTTGCAGAACGCGGCGAAGCGCGGGTCGTCGCGGTAGCGCAGGATGAAGGGATCCGAGAGCAGGTAGCCGATGCCGGGGTCGCGGTTGCCCAAGGCGCGTTCCAGCCACTGGAACATCTTGTCCGGATCGCGGCGCAGCGCATGCACCTGGGCGATCTGATACGCGCCATCGTCGGCGTGTCCGGCAAGCAGTTTGTCGAATGCGGCATCCGCCGCGTTGCGATCGGAACCGATCTGCGATGCCAGTGCGACGGCCGCGTCGTGCCACAAGCCGCCGGGTGATTCCTGCTTCGCGGCGGCGAGCGCAGCCGTGGCATCGCCTCGCAGGACTTCGATGATCGCGAGCTGCCCGTGATAGCCATCTGTTCCGGGTTGCAGTGAGATCGCGGTGCCGATCGCCTCCCGCGCTTCGTCGAGCCGCCCCAATCCGGCCAGATAAAACCCTAGCCAGTAATACGAATCGTCGTCGCGGGGATCGGTGACCAAGGCTTGCCGCGTCAGCGCCACGGCCCGTCGTACCTGCCCCAGCGAGGCCAGTGCGACAGCGTGATCGAACTGCGTCACCGCATCGTTCGGTGCGAGTGCCAGCGCGCGCCGCATCTCGGCCTCGGCGCCCGGCCAGTCCATGTCGACGTTGAGCAGCAGATAGGCATGCGACCGGTGCGCAAGCGAAGAATCCGGATCCAGCCTCAGCGCGGTATCCACCGCATCGCGCGCCCGCGCATTCGCCGCCGCCGCCTCCTTGCCTCCCAGGGTCTGTGCGGCCAGCGCGTTCCATGCGAGGGACAGTCGCGCATACGCGGCCGCGTAGCGCGGATCGAGCCTGATGGCCTCCTCGAAGGCATCGATCGAGCGGCGCATGTCGGCTTCATTGCCTAGCGCCCCGTAGGCGCGTCCGTGCTTGTAGGCCGCGTAGGCGGCGAGATTGCCGCCCGGCGGGCGATCGCTTTGCACCACCGTGCCGGGCGCGCTCAGCTTCGCCTTCAACGCATCGGCGACGGCGTTGGTGATCTCATCCTGCAACGCGAAGAGATCCTGGTACGGCTTGTCGTAACGCCGCGACCACACGATGCTGCCGTCGGCGGCATTGACCAGCGTGACGGTGATCCGCACTGCAGTCTGCGCATGCTGCACGCTGCCTTCCAGCAGATGCGCGACGCCGAGCTTGCCGCCGATGGTCTTCGCGTCGTCCTTGCTGTCGCGGAACTGGAACGCCGAATAACGGCTGATCACTTTCAGATCGTCGATCTGCGACAACGCGGTGATCAAGTCTTCCGACAGCCCGTCCGAGAAGAATTGTTCGCCGGGTTTGCCGCTCTCGTTGGCGAATGGCAGCACCGCGACGGACTTCTGCGGGACCTTCACCCCGGTCCGGACCGACGCGACCGGCGCGATCGCGATGCCCTTGTGCCACAGGAACTGATTACCCAGCAACAGGAGCACCGCGACCGCGAGCACGGCGATGATCGCGAAATCGAGCTTGCGGCCGGTTCCGCGCACAGCCGATTCGCCGGGCTCCATTTCGCTTTCGCGCTTCAGGCCGTGCGCTGTGACTTGATAGATCCACGCGAAAGCGAGCCAGAAGGGAAAACCGACCGCGGCGGCGATCACGAAACCGCGCGTGATCCACTCCGGCGCGCCAAAACTCGGCCCCAGTTGCGCGATGCCCTGCGCCAGCGCCCACACCGCACCGATGTAGAGCACCGCCGCGCGCAGCACGTTGCGGCGCTTGAGTTCCGCGAAGAATGATCGGGCCGTCGCCACGATCTTTCCCTGCCCCACCGGCGGCATGCCGGTCTCCCGTCGGCAAGTGTCCTTCCATGTGCCGCGCCACGCAAGCGCGAGCCTGTTGCCTGCCCCGTCGCCGAGCCTTTCCCGATTTTCACCAGCTCGACGCTTATACTTGGGCGATGCTCAAGATCGACACCCACGCGCACATCCTTCCCGCCGAGTGGCCGGACCTCGCCGCGAAATACGGTGACGACCGCTTTCCGGTGATGGTGCGCTCGGACGGCCGCCACCGCATCTACAAGGACGGCAAGTTCTTCCGCGAGATCTGGCAAAACGCCTTCGACGCCGAATACCGCATCGCCGACTACGCGCGCCACGGCGTGGACGTGCAGGTGATTTCCACCGTGCCGGTGATGTTCTCGTACGGGTCGAAGCCCAACGAGGCGCTGGAGCTGCACCGCCATCTCAACGACCACACCGCCGGCATCTGCCGCGATTTCCCGAAGCACTATGCCGGCATCGGCACGGTGCCGCTGCAATCGCCGCGGCTGGCGATCGAGGAGATGGAACGCTGCGTGGAGCAACTCGGCCTGCAGGGCGTGCAGATCGGCTCGCACATCGAGGACTGGAACCTCGACGCACCGGAACTGTTCCCGTTCTTCGAGGCCGCGGCCGATCTCGGCGCGGCGATCCTGGTGCATCCCTGGGACATGATGGGAAAGGAGTCGATGCCGAAATACTGGCTGCCCTGGCTGGTCGGCATGCCGGCCGAGCAGTCGCGCGCGGCCTGCTGCCTGATCTTCGGCGGCGTGCTGGAGCGCCTGCCCGCGCTGCGCGTGGCCTTCGCGCACGGCGGCGGCTCGTTCCCCTACACCATCGGCCGCATCGAGCACGGTTATCGCATGCGCCCCGACCTGGTTGCCACCGACAACGCGCGCAATCCGCGCGAATATCTCGCGCGGATGTTCTTCGACTCCTGCGTGCACGACCCGCTGGCGCTGCGCTACCTGCTCGACGCCGTCGGCAGTGGGCGCGTGATGCTCGGCACCGATTATCCGTTCCCGCTCGGCGAGCAGGAACCGGGCAGCGGCATCGAAGCGCTGCACCCCGACGACGAGGCGCGCGCGCGGCTGTTCCACGGCACGGCGCTGGAATGGCTCGGTCTGCCGCTGTCGCGGTTTGCGCCCTGAATCGCCGCAAAACTAGTGCGCTCGGCAGCTTGCACTCCGGCGGTGCTCCCTCAATTCGCTTGCGCGAATTTCGACCTCATGTACTGACGTGTACACTCCGGTTCCTGCGCTCCGGCGTCGCGCAACTTGCCTTCGCTCGCTACGCTTTGCGGCGATTCCGGAGCACCTGGTAGGAGTTGCGAAATGAAATCACTATTGCTGGTGGCATTGGCAATGTCGACTGCACCGCTCGCCGCACACGCGACCGACTACAACCTCGACGACAGCACGGTGCAGTTCTCCGCGCCGGATGCGTGGACGCCGTTGATGGAGAAGCACGACGGCGATCCGCAGTTCCTCGCGTTGCAGGTCCCCGGCGCCAGCGCGGACGGCACGCTGGCGCGCATCACCGTCACCACCCAGCACGTCGCGGATGCGTCGGGCTACGGCCAGTTCGTGGACGACCAGATCGGCAAGTCGCGGCGCCTGCCCGGCTATTCCGGCGGCGGCGCGGCCGACATCGCGCAGGCACGCCGCTACATCGCGATGGAAAACGGCCAGAAGAATACCTACGCCGAGTTCTATGACTACCGCGACGGCCTCGCGCTGCAAGTGCGCTGCATCCGTCCCGTGGCGGCGGAAGCCGCGTGGGCGGCCACCTTCGATGCCGGATGCGCGGCCATCGCCAAATCCGTGCTCAAGCATTGACATGACCGATTACCGATTCGACCGCGAATGGGCGCGCGCACAGGATCGCGCCGATCCTTTACGTGATTATCGAAATGAATTCCTGATGCCGCCGCATGGCGACGGCGAGCAGGTGTATCTGTGCGGCAATTCGCTGGGCCTGCAACCGCGCGCCACCCGCCAGGCACTCCTGGACGAACTCGACGATTGGGCGCGGCTCGGCGTCGAAGCCCACCTGCACGGCCGGCATCCCTGGTTGCCCTATCACGCGGAGGTGCGCGACGCACTGGCCGAAGTGCTCGGCGCGCAACCATCGGAAGTGGTGGCGATGAATTCGCTGACCGCCAACCTGCATTTCCTGATGGTGAGCTTCTACCGCCCCACGCGCGAGCGCCACGCGATCCTGATCGAGCGCAACGCGTTTCCTTCCGACCGCCATGCGGTCGCTTCGCAGATCGCCTTCCACGGCTTCGATCCCGAAACCGCGCTGATCGAACTCGACGGCGACGAGCCCGGCGGCACGATCTCGATGCAGGCGATCGAGCGCGCGCTGCGCGAACACGGCCCGCGCGTCGCGCTGGTGTTGTGGCCCGGCGTGCAATACCTCAGCGGGCAGGCCTTCGACCTGAAGGCCATCGCGGAACTCGCGCACGCGCAAGGCTGCACGATCGGCTTCGACCTCGCGCACGCCGCCGGCAACATCGAGTGCGATCTGCACGACGCCGGCGCCGATTTCGCCGCGTGGTGTTCGTACAAGTATCTCAATTCCGGTCCTGGCGCCGTTGCCGGCGCCTTCGTGCATGCGCGCCACGCCGAGGCGAAGCTGCCACGCTTCGAAGGCTGGTGGGGTCACCGCGAAGCCACGCGATTCCAGATGCGTCCCGAATTCGATCCCGCGCCCGGCGCCGACGGCTGGCAGTTGTCCAATCCGCCGATCTTCGCGCTGGCGCCGCTGCGCGTGTCGCTGGAGATCTTCCGCCGCGCGGGCATCGCCAAGCTGCGCGCGAAATCGCGGCGCCTCACCGGTTATCTGGCGTGGCTGATCGAAACGCAATTGAACGACGCGCTGGAAATCCTCACGCCCGCCGAATCCGGACGCCGCGGCGCGCAATTGTCGGTGCGCGTGCGCGCCGGACGCGAAGCCGGACGCTCGCTGTTCGATCACCTCGTAGCGCACGGCGTGCTCGGCGACTGGCGCGAACCCGACGTGCTGCGGCTCTCTCCCGCGCCGCTCTACAACCGCTTCGAAGACTGCTTCGCGCTGGCAGAAACCGTGCTCGCATGGAAGCGATCGCGTTGACATGACCGCGCATTCCGGACGCCCCGCCATCACGATCATCGGCGCCGGCCTGGTCGGCTCGCTGCTCGCGGCGCTGCTGGCGCAACGCGGTTTCGAGGTCGAGGTTTTCGAACGCCGGCCGGACCCGCGCCTGCATGGTTTCCTCGGCGGGCGTTCGATCAACCTGGCGCTGGCCGAACGCGGATTGAATGCGTTGCGGCAGGCCGGATTGACCGAATCGGTGCTGGCGCAGGCAGTCATGATGCGCGGCCGCATGGTGCACGACCTAGGCGGTGCCACCAACCTGCAACGCTACGGCAAGGACGATTCCGAAGTCATCTGGTCGGTGTCGCGCGGCGAACTCAACATGCTGCTCATGGGCGCGGCCGAGCGCGCGGGCGCGACATTGCATTTCGATGCGCCGCTGCTGGATGCGTCGTTCGACGGACGGACGAACGTCGTCTCGATCGGCCACGACCGCAACAGCGCAAGAGAACATCAAACGACGCTGCTGATCGGCGCCGATGGCGCGGGTTCCGCGCTGCGCGCGGCGATGGCCCGCGCGGCGGATCTCGGCGAACGCGTGGAACCGCTGGGACACGGGTACAAGGAACTGGAAATTCCGCCGGCCGCCGGCTCCCATCCTTTTGCCATCGAACCGAATGCGCTGCATATCTGGCCGCGCGGCATCTATATGTGCATCGCGTTGCCCAACGCGCAGGGCAGCTTCACCGTCACGCTGTTCCTGCCGAACGAAGGGCCGCATCCGAGTTTCGCGAGCTTGCCCGATGCAAAAGCGGCGCGCGCGTTTTTCGGGCACGAATTTCCCGACGCGCTGGAACTGATGCCGACATTCGACGAGGACTGGAACGCGCATCCCGTGGGGCAACTGGCCACCCTCTACCTCGACCGCTGGCACCTCGACGGGCGCGCACTGCTGGTCGGCGATGCCGCACATGCGATCGTGCCGTTCCACGGCCAGGGCATGAACGCCGGTTTCGAGGACGCCGCGGCACTGGCGCCGCTGCTCACCGAGAACCACCGCGATCCGGCTGCCGCGTTCGCGGCCTTCCAGGCCGCGCGCAAACCCAACGCCGACGCGATCGCGCGGATGGCGCTGGAGAACTACATCGAGATGCGCGACGGCGTGTCCGACCCGCATTACCTGGTGAAGCGCGAGCTCGCCGCCGCGCTGACCACGCGCGCGCCGGAACATTTCATGTCGCGCTACCGCATGGTCAGTTTCACGCATTTCCCGTATGCGTATTGCCTGCAACGCGGCCGCGAGCAGGACGCGCTGCTGGAATCGCTGATGGCCGGACACGGCGACGCGTCGCAGGTGGATCTCGATGCCGCGGCGCAACGCGTGCGCGCCGAGTTGCCGCGATTGCCCGCCGCCTGAGCGAACGATGCCGCTGCCCGAAGCGATCTGGCGCGCCTGGCGCGAAACCGACTATCGCGTGCGGCTCGCCCGCGGCGGTTGCGCGGTGATCCGCGTGGGCCAGCCGCTCCCGGCGACATTGCAAGGGTTCCTGCACGGCCCTGACGAACCGTGGGGTTTCGTCACGGCATGGAATCCGGTCAGTGTGGCGCAACCGCGGTTCGCCAATCGCATGCGCCAGCGCGAACTGCGCGACGTCTTGCGCGCGCAGGGATTCCGCTTCCTCGCCGGCGCAGGCGTCGGACCGGACGGGTGGCGCGAGCCGAGCCTGTTCGTCTGCGGCATCGACTTCGACACGCTGGATGCACTGTCCCGCCGCTTCCGCCAGGCCGCGATCGTGCGCGGCGGCGGCGAAGCCGAATTGCATGCGCTGATCTGAGGCACCGCGCGCCCGCATGGACATGGCGGCGCACGCGCTGGGACAATGTCGCGATTTTTCCGCAGAGCCGCGATGAACCACGATCCCGCCCGTGCAGATGCCGTGCTGTTTTGCGTGCGCGGCCTCGCCTTCGCCCGCAACGACGAGCCGGTGTTCGGGCCACTGGATTTCACGCTCGACCGCGGCGAAACCCTGCTGGTCGAAGGCGACAACGGTTCCGGCAAGACCACGTTGCTGCGCGTGCTCACCGGCACCCTCGCGGCCAGCGCGGGCGATATCCGTTTCGATGGCCGCGTGGCGACGCACGAAGTCCTTGCGGGCCGGGCGCTCTTCCTCGGCCATCATCCCGGCGTGAAGAACGATCTTTCGCCACGCGAGAATCTGGCTTTCCTGGCCGGGCTGTACGGCACGCACGAAGGTGCCAGCATCGAATCCGCACTGCGCGAAGTCGATCTGGCGATCTATGCCGATACGCCGCTGCGTTTGCTTTCGGCCGGGCAGAAGAAGCGCGCCGCGCTGGCCCGGCTGGCGCTGCTGCCGGGCGATCTGTGGCTGCTCGACGAGCCCTATGCCAATCTCGACCGCCATGGCATCGAACTCGTCAACGCGCTGGTTGCCGCGCACATCGCGCGCGGCGGGGCGACCCTGCTCACCAGCCACGGCGCAGTGCGTTTTGCCGATCCCGACGCGCGCCATGTGCGCCTCGCACTTTCCCTATGAGCACACCGTCCGCCGGCGCCGCTTGTCGTGCGCTGCTGCGCCGCGAGTTCACGTTGGCGTGGCGGCGACGCGGCGAGATGCTGCTGCCGTTGCTGTACGCGGTGATCGTGACGACCCTGTTTCCATTCGCGCTCGGGCCGGACGCCGCCCTGCTGGCGCGCATCAGTGGCGGCGTGTTGCTGGTCACCGTGTTGCTGGCGATGCTGCCTGCGCTGGAATCGATGTTCCGCGGCGACCTGGAAGACGGTTCACTGGAACAACTGCTGCTGGCGCCGCAACCGCTGGCGCTGCTGGTGTTGGTCCGCGTACTCGCACATTGGGCAACCGCCGCGCTGCCGTTGATCGTGGTGGCGCCGTTGCTTGCCCTGCTGTTGAAGCTTCCCGCGGATGTGCTGCCGGTACTGTTGGCTGCGCTGCTGCTGGCCACGCCGCTGCTGGCGCTGCTGGGTGCGATCCTGTCCGCGCTGACGGCCGGCGCGCGTCGCTCGGCTATACTTCTGGCCTTGATGTTGTTGCCGCTGGCAGTTCCGGTAGTGATCTTCGCCGCGGGCGCGGTGGCCGCGGCGCAGGCCGGGTTGCCGTACCTCGCCCCCCTGTTGTGGCTGGGCGCGGCCTTGGTACTGGCATTGGCGCTTGCCCCGTTCGCGTGCGCGGCGGCATTGCGGATCGCGGTGGAAGCCTAAAGATGTCGCGTAGTTACCTGCCACACTGGATGCATCTTCTCGGCTCGCCGCCGACCTTCTATCGCTTCGCGGGCGCGCTGCGGCCGTGGCTGCTGGCGTCCTCGCTGGTGCTCGCCGCCGTCGGCATCTATGGCGGCCTGGTGCTGGCGCCGACGGACTACCAGCAGGGCGACGCCTACCGGATCATCTTCATCCACGTGCCGTGCGCATGGATGAGCCTGTTCGCCTACGCCTGCATGGCGGTCGCCGCATTGGCCGCGATGGTGTGGCGGGTGAAACTGGCGGAAGTGATCGCGATGGAATGCGCGCCGGTCGGTGCGGCTTTCACCCTGGTCACGCTGATCACGGGTTCGCTCTGGGGCCGGCCGATGTGGGGCACGTGGTGGACATGGGATGCGCGCCTGACTTCCGAACTGGTACTGCTGTTCCTGTTCCTCGGCGTGATCGGCCTGTTCAATGCCATCGAGGATCGCCGGCGCGCCGCGCGCGCCGCTTCGCTGCTGGCCCTGGTCGGCATCGTCAACCTGCCGATCGTGCATTACTCGGTGGTGTGGTGGAACACGTTGCACCAGGGCAGCACGGTGAATTTCCTCGGGCCGTCGAAGATCGCGCCGGGCATGTTGTGGCCGCTGCTTCTGATGGCGCTGGCGACGCACCTGTATTTCTTCGCCAGCGTGCTCAATCGCGCGCGCGTCGGCCTGCTCGAGGTGGAAGGCGGCAAGGAATGGGCGCGCACACTGGTGATGGAGAGCGCGCGATGATCGCCTTGCGGATCATTCGAGCAACATCTTGCTGCCCCTTGAGTCAAGGGGGCGAACGATTCCTTGCGCGCAAGGAATCGTTGGGGGTTATGGAGGCCTGCATCCATTGCGTTGGCCAGAGAACGCCTTGACTGGAGCTTCGAACGATCATGCATGAGTGGATCGCAATGGGCGGCTATGCGATGTACGTCTGGCCGGCGTATGCGGTGTTCTTCATCGTGTTCGCGTGGGACTGGTTCGCGCCGTTGTTTCGCCGCCGCCAGTTGCTGAAGGAATTGCGCGGGCGCCTCGCACGCGAACGCGCGCGCCGCGGGAAGGCTGCCGCATGAATCCCGCCCGCAAGCGCCGGCTGGTCGCGATTTCCCTGATCGTCGCCGCTGTTGCCACCGCCACCGCGCTCACCGTGTTCGCGCTGCAGCAGAACATGACCTACCTGTATTCGCCCAGCGAAGTGGCTGCCGGCCGCGCGCCGATCTCGACCCCGTTCCGCCTGGGCGGCGTGGTCAAGGAAGGCAGCATCCGGCGCGTGCCCGACACCCTGCAGACCGACTTCACCGTGACCGACCGTTTCCACGACATGCGCGTGCAGTACATCGGCATCCTTCCCGACCTGTTCCGCGAGGGACAGAGCGTGATCGCCACCGGCCACGCGAGCGACGGGCATTTCGTCGCCAGCGAAGTGCTGGCCAAGCACGATGAAACCTACATGCCGAAGGAAGTCGCGGACGCCATCGCCAAGGCGAAGGCGGCGCATCGCGTGCCATCCGGCACGCAGGGCGACGCCGCGCAATGACGCCGGAACTCGGCCAGTTCGCGCTGATCCTCGCGCTGCTGCTGGCCGCGTTGCAATGCGCATTGCCGGTCATCGGCGCATGGCGCGACAGCAAGCCGCTGATGGCGACCGCGCGATCGCTCGCGGTAGGGCAATTCGTGTTCGTGGCGATCGCGTTCGGAATCCTGACGTACGCGTTCCTCGTGCAGGATTTCTCGGTCGCCTACGTCGCGCAGAACAGCAATCTCGAATTGCCGTGGTGGTATCGCTTCCCGGCGGTGTGGGGCGCGCACGAGGGCTCGCTGCTGCTATGGGTGCTGATCCTTGATCTGTGGACGCTGGCGGTGGCTGCCTTCGGCGGCAAGTTGCCACCGCGTTTTCACGCGCGCGTACTGGGCGTGCTCGGTTTCGTCGCGTTCGGTTTCCTGCTGTTCTCGCTGGCCACGTCGAATCCGTTCCTGCGCTTGCTGCCTGCGCCCGGCGATGGCGCAGATCTGAATCCGGTGCTGCAGGATCCGGGGCTGATCATGCATCCGCCGGTGCTGTACATGGGCTACGTCGGCTTCAGCGTGGCCTTCGCCTTCGCGATCGCGGCGCTGCTGGGCGGCGAGTTGCAATCGACCTGGGTGCGCTGGTCGCGACCGTGGACCAATGTCGCGTGGGGCTTCCTCTCCGCCGGCATCGTCGCCGGAAGCTGGTGGGCGTACGCGGAACTCGGCTGGGGCGGCTGGTGGTTCTGGGATCCGGTGGAGAACGCGAGCTTCATGCCGTGGCTGGTCGGCACCGCGCTGATCCACGCACAGGCGGTGACGGACAAGCGCGGCGGCCTGCGCGCGTGGACGCTGCTGCTGTCGATCTTCGCGTTCTCGTTGTCGTTGCTCGGCACCTTCCTGGTGCGCTCGGGCGTGCTGACGTCGGTGCACTCGTTCGCGGCCGATCCGAAGCGCGGCGTGTTCATCCTCGGATTTCTTGCTGTCGTGGTCGGCGGATCGCTGCTGCTGTACGCACTGCGCGCACCCAAGGTCGCCGGCGGAAAGTCCTTCGCGCTCGCCTCGCGGGAAACCCTGATCCTCATCGGCAACCTGATGCTGAGCGTGTCCGCCGCCACGGTGCTGCTCGGCACGCTGTATCCGCTGATCGGCGAAACGCTCGACATCGGGCGCATTTCGGTCGGTGCACCGTATTTCGGTTTCCTGTTCATGCTGCTGATGACGCCGCTGGTGCTGGCGCTGCCGTTCGCGCCGTTGTCGCGCTGGGGCAAGGCGGACCTCGGGACGTGGAAGCGCGCATTGATGCGCATCGTCGCGCTGTCGCTCGCCGCAGGCGTCGTCGGCTGGGCGCTGGGCGCGCGCGGATGGTTGCCGTTGCTCGGCGTCACCGCATCGACCTATGTGCTGACGGGTACCGTGCTGTTCGTGATCAAACGCTGGAAGGAAGCGCCACGCGGCAAGCGCTATCCGCTGGAGATGACGGGCATGCTGTTCGCGCACGTCGGCGTCGGTGTGTTCATCGCCGGCGCGATCCTGACGCGCACGCTCAGCATCGAGCAGGACGTGGCGATGCGCCCGGGCGACACGGTGCACATCGGCGCGTACGACTTCCGTTTCGACGGCGTCGGTGAAACGCAGGGTCCGAACTGGTTCGCGCAACAAGGCACGGTGGCCGTGTCGAAAGACGACGCGCCGATCGTCACCCTGCATCCGCAGAAGCGCACCTATCCGCGCGGCCAGGTGCAGACCGAAGCATCGATCCATCCGGGCGTGTTCCGCGATCTCTACGTTTCGCTCGGCGATCCGATCGGTGGCGGCGCGTGGGCGCTGCGTGTGTACGACAAGCCCTTCGTGCGCTGGATCTGGGCCGGCGGCCTGCTGATGATGCTGGGTGGTTTCTGCGCGGCGGCCGATCGCCGCTTCCGCGTGCGTCGCGACACCGCGCAGGAAAACGATGTCGCGACGGCGGCCGGTTCGCGCATCGGCGTCGCGGAGCAGGGCGCGTGATCCGCAGGTTGATTCCCTTTTTGGTATTCGTGTTGCTGGTCGCGCTGTTTTGCGTCGGCATCGTCTGGAACACGCGCCACGACGCCAGCTACGTGCCTTCCCCTCTCATCGGGAAAGCGGCGCCGGCGTTCGACTTGACTGCGCTGGACAATCCGGGGCAACGCATACGCAAGGCCGACCTGCTCGGCAAACCGTACCTGCTCAACGTGTTCGCGAGCTGGTGCTTCGCTTGCGGCGACGAGCATCCGGTGTTGATGGAATATGCCGGCAAATTCGGCGTGCCGTTGATCGGTTACGACTACAAGGACAAGCCGGCAGACGCGAAGGCGTGGCTGGCGCAACACGGCAATCCTTACGCGCAGGTGATCGCGGACGCAAGCGGCGACACCGCCATCGACTTCGGCGTGTACGGCGCGCCGGAAACTTTCCTGGTCGATGCGCGCGGCGTGATCCGCTACAAACACATCGGCCCGCTGACGCCCGACGTGATCGCGCAGGAACTCGGTCCCGCGATTGCCGCGCTCGGGAAGCCGCCGCGTTGAAACGCATCCTCGCCGCGTTGTTGTGCCTGGTGGCGCTCTGCGCCAGTTTCGCCGCCTTCGCGATCGATCCGCTGCCTTTCAGGAACGACGCGGAACGCGAACGCTTCCAGGACCTGACCTCGCAACTGCGCTGCATGGTCTGCCAGAACGAAAGCCTGGACGCCTCGAACGCCGACCTGGCCAAGCAGTTGCGCGGCCAGATCTTCGAGATGATGCAACAGGGCAGGAGCGACGCGCAGATCAAGCAATACCTGGTGGCGCGCTATTCGGATTTCGTGCTCTACGACCCGCCGCTTAAACCCGCAACGCTGCTGCTGTGGTTCGGGCCGCCCGTGCTGGTCGTGGCCGGCGTCATCGTGATCATCGTGTTGCTGCGCAAGCGCGCGCGACCCGCGGCCCAGGTCGCGGAGGGCGATTCCGGCGAAGACTGGTAACTCGTGCGCGCAAGTTCGTACACAATGGCGGGGACGACGAGCGAGGACGACCCGACATGCGCCGCTTGAATTGCCGCACCTGCATTCCCGCATTGCTGGGATTTTTCCTGTTGCCGATCTTGCCTGCCGCATCCGCCGGCGAAGCATCCACGGATGTGAATGTGCGCATCGATGCCCAGGCGCATGGCACGCCGTTCCCGCACACCTGGGAGGACATGTTCGGATCGGGCCGCGCGTCGCTCTCGTTGCGCGACGATTACCGCAAGGACCTGGAAGCGGTGCACGCCGCGACCGGCTTCGGTTACATCCGCTTCCACGACATCCTGGACGATGACGTCGGCCTGGTGAACCGCAACAAGGACGGCACGCTGTCCTACAACTTCTCCTACGTCGACCAGATCTACGACGGGCTGCTGGAACGCGGGGTGCGGCCATTCGTGGAAGTGGGTTTCATGCCGGGCGCGCTGACTTCCGATCCGGGAGCGCTGCAATCTTTCTGGTATCACCCCAACGTGGCGCCCCCGCGCGACTACAGGGAATGGGACGCCACGATCACGGCGTTCGCGAAACACCTCATCGACCGTTACGGCATCGACGAGGTGTCGCAGTGGTATTTCGAAGTGTGGAACGAACCGAACATCGACTTCTGGGCCGGCAAGCCGGCGCAGTCGACGTATTTCACGCTGTACGACCACACCGCGCGGGCGCTGAAGGCGGCGAGCCCCCGCCTGCGCGTCGGCGGCCCGGCCACCGCGCAGGCCGCGTGGGTTCCGGATTTCCTCGCGCACGTGAAGCAGGCGGACGTGCCGGTGGATTTCGTCAGCACGCATGTCTACGGCGACGACACCGCGAAAAACGTCTTCCACACCAACGAAAAGATTCCGCGCTCGGACATGGTCTGCCGCGCAATCGCCAAGGTCGACCGCGAAATCGCCGCTTCGCCTTATCCGGAACTGCCGCTGGTCTTCAGCGAATACAACGCCTCGTATGCCAACCTGCCGGATGTCACCGACACCGTGTTCATGGGCCCGTGGATGGCCAACACCATCCGCATGTGCGCGGACAAGGTGGCGATGATGAGCTACTGGTCGTTCTCCGACGTGTTCGACGAACAGGGCGTGGTGCACACGCCGTTTTACGGCGGCTTCGGCCTGATCGCGGAAGACCGCATTCCCAAGCCCGCCTTCAATGCCTTCGCGCTGCTGCACAAGCTGGGCGATACCCGCCTGCCGCTGGATAGCGACAGCGCGCTGGCCACGCGCAACGCCGGCGGCGTCATCGTGGTTGCGCTGTGGAACTACGCGCCGCCGCTGGGTGACACCGGCAGCTATGTCGGCGGCGAACCGCAAGGCACGATGAAGCACTTCGATCTCGCGGTCGCTCACTTGCCCGCGAATGCCATCGCGACGGTATGGCGCGTGGACGCCGCGCACGGCAACGCGGTCGCAGCCTTCGATGCGATGGGTCGCCCGCCCTTCCCGAGCCGGGAACAGATCGCGCAATTGCGCGCCGCCGGCGCGTTGCCGACGCCGGAAAGCGCGACGCCCGATCACGGCCATTTGAAGATCGACGTGCCGCCACAGGGCCTGGTCGTGGTCGAACTGCACGAATGAAGCGTTCGCGCTTGATCGGCGGCCTGCTCGTCGCATCCTGCGGCTTCCCGCTCGCGGCCGTCGCTGCCGCGAATGGCAGCGACGGCACCATCGTTTGGCAGCATCGCCATGCCACGATGGCTGTCGCACCCGATGGCGGATTCGTGCTGCACGACGACAATGGCGCACGCCGCATTCCTGGCGGCGCCGCATCGGTGCGGACCGCCAGCACGATGTTCGACGGCCTGTTCGCGATGGCGCAGGCCGACCTCAAGCTCGATTCGGTCGCCTCGATCCAGGACGGCGCGTTCGACCACGGCCAGCCGATGCCCTGCCACTGTTTCGAGACCGGCGAGAAGTGGCCGTATGTGTGGACGCGCGATCTTTCCTACTCGATCGATCTCGGGCTGTGGCGCTTCGATCCGGAACGCGCGCGCAACGGCCTGCTGTACAAACTCTCCGGCGTGCGCGCCGCCGACGCTGCGCAGGGTGCGGATTCAGCGCGGCTCTATCCGATGCAGGATACCGGCTCGGGCGGCAGCTGGCCGATCAGCACCGACCGCGTGGCATGGTTCCTCGGCGCGCGCCACCTGCTCGACGACCGATCCTTCGCCGACAAGGCCTGGCAGGCGTTGAACGACACGCTGGCGCAGGATCGCGCCTATGCCTTCGATCCGGCGACGGGCCTGTATCGCGGCGAGACTTCCTTCCTCGACTGGCGCGAGCAGACCTATCCGGCATGGACAGCCGGGGACGTCGTCTTCATCGCGGAATCCTTCGCGCTCTCCACCAACGTGTTGCACTACGACGCATTGCGCCTCGCCGCGCGAATGGCCGCGCAGCGCGGCGACGCGCGCGCCGGGGATTATTCCGCGCAGGCAGAATCGTTGAAACGCGCGATCAACGCTCGGTTCTGGCGTGCCGATCGCGGCATGTACATGAGCTACATCGGCGGCGATGGCATGCCGGTGGATACCTATGACCTGCTCGGCATCTCGCTCGCGGTGACCAGCGGGATCGCCGACCCGCAACGCGCGCGCGCGACGTTGGCGAATTACCCCGCATACCCCGCCGGCAGCCCGGTGATCTGGCCCGAGCGCACCGACCAGCCGATCTACCACAACCGCGCGATCTGGCCGTTCGTCAGCGCCTACGCGCTGCGCGCCGCGCGCGCGACGCGGCAGCCCGAATTGATCGCGCATGAACTGCAGTCCCTCGTGCGCGGCGCGGCGCTCTCCGGTTCCAACATGGAGAACTTCGATCTCGCGACGCAATCGATCCGTGTCGATGCAGGCAAACTCGGCGGGCCCGTGGTCGACTCGCCGCGCCAGTTGTGGTCGGTGGCGGCCTATTTGCAGATGGTGACCGAGGGCGTGTTCGGCCTGGAGAACGACGGCGGCATCCATCCCGAATTGCCGGCATCGCTGGTGCCGATGCTGTTCGGCACGCGCGATCGCATCAGCCTGCAATTGCCCGGGCAGCGGATCGCGCTTGTGCGGCCGATGAAGCTGGACGGCAACCTGCTGGTCGCGGACACGACGAAACACGACGGCGACGAGACCATTGTCATGCTGAAGTCCATCACGGTGCCGCCGACGCGCCTGCGCGGCGACGCATCATTGTACGCGCCCGCTTCCCCCGGCGCGCCGCAGGTCACGCGCGCGGGCAATCGCTGGCAGATACGCGTCGCCGCACCCGGCATGCTGTATGTCGACGGCCAGCGGCACGGCAAGATCGACGGCACCGCGTTCCTGCCGTGGTCGGATGCGCGGCATTGTTTCCGCAGCACGCGCGTCGGCGAGGACGGCATCGAATCGCTGCCCGGCGAGGCGATCTGCGCAGGCGGAGTTGCGAGCGTCACCGGCGCGTGGCCGCGCGAATGGAAAGCGCCGTCGACGGGTCGTTTCCAGGTCTGGATGGATTACTCCAACCCGCACGGCCCGATCAATACCGGCATCACCGCCGCGGTCAAATGGCTGCGCGTGGCGTGTGCCGGTTCCGGACCACAGCGGGTATTGCTGGTGATGCCGCACAGCCAGGGCGTGCAGGCATCGACCATCGCCACGTTCACCGCGGGCTCGAACGCCATCTGCCACTTCACCCTGGAACAGGGCTTCAACATGAGCGAGCTCGCGCACTTCGCGCATTACACCGGCGGCGAAGGTGGCGACCGAGCGGTCAATGACGCCGAATATCGCGCCTTGCGGATCGCACCGCTGCGCTGACGAGACCGCCGCTGCCGTCCCCGCGAAGCCGCGCGCGCCGCTCGGCTATACTCGTGATCTCATTGTGTCGTCCCCGGCGTTGCCGCCACTCGGCAGGCGTCAGTCATATGCGTGACGAAGCCAACGCCGACGGGCGAAGCGTGGCGATGATTCCCTTCCCCATCTTGTCTTCTCCGGTTTGCGGATATCTTTAGGTGAACACGACGTTCGTCGCCCTTGCTGCGTTGATGCTCGCCGCGGCGCTGGTTTGCGTGCTGATTCCCATGTTGCGCAGCGCGCGCCGCAACGGCCGCCCGCGCGCGATCTTCGTGCTGGCGCTGCTGTTGGCGTTCGCGCTGCCGCCGGCCGCCATCGCGCTGTACGCGTTTTACGGCGCACCGCGCGCACTGGCCCAGGCGCCGGATGCGCAACTCGACATGGCCGCCGCCACCGCACAACTGCGCGCGAAATTGCTGCAGGCGCCGGGCGACGTCAACGGCTGGCTGCTGCTGGGCCAGGCGTATTCGGCGATGAATCTTCCCGCCGATGCGCTCGACGCCTTTGGTCGCGCGCTGAAGCTCAAGCCGGACGATCCGGACATCATGGTGGCGTGGTCCGAAGCCGACGCGCAGGCGAAGCCCGATCATCGCATCGACGGCGAAGCGCGCGGCCTGCTGCAACGTGCGGTCGCGCTGCAGCCCGAACACCAGCGCGGGTTGTGGCTGCTGGGGATCAGCGACTACCAGCTCGGGCATTACGACGACGCTTCCGCGAACTGGCGCCGTCTGCTTCCGTTGTTGCCGGCGGGATCGAAACTCGCCGTCGCGGTGAACGCGCAGATCGCCATGGCGCAGGCGCGCTCGCAAGGCAAGACCCAGGCGCAGGCGGAGACGATCGCTGGTGACGTGGCCGCACAGGCCGCGCGCGCCACGTCTTCCGGCAACGCCGACGCGACGCCGGCAGCGGATGTGGCATTGAAAGTGGAAGTGACGCTGGATCCGAAACTCGCCTCCCGAGTATCGCCCGGCGACATCCTGTTCGTTTTCGCACGCGCGATCGGCGGCCCGCCGATGCCGCTGGCGGTGGCGCGCCTGCAGGCGTCGCAACTGCCGGCGACGGTGACGCTCACCGATGCAATGGCGATGGCGCCGCAATTGAAACTTTCGATGTTCCCGCGCGTGCAGGTCTCCGCGCGGATCAGCAAATCCGGCAATGCGCTGCCGCAGGCGGGCGATATGGAAGCCCCCGCGAAACCGGTCGCGAGCGATTCGCGCGAGCCGGTCGTGCTGACGATCGACCGCGTGCGCTGACGCCGGCGCTTGCGGCGCGCCATCGGTGGCTTGGCCCGACCGCGCGCGGCCATTAAAGTGCGCGGCTCCGGTTCGCATTCCACGATCACGATGGCCGACGCCCGCCAATACTTCGACCTGCCCTCGCCTTTCCGCATGAAGCGCGGCGGCGCGCTGCACGCCGCCAGGCTCAGCTACGAAACGTGGGGAACGTTGAACGCCGCGCGCGACAACGCCGTGCTGATCCTCACCGGCCTGTCGCCCAGCGCGCACGCCGCGCGCAACGCGATCGACGACACGCCTGGCTGGTGGGAAGACATCGTCGGCCCGGGCAAGGGGCTGGACACGAACCGCTGGTTCGTCATCTGCGTGAACTCGCTGGGCAGCAGCAAGGGTTCGACTGGGCCTGCATCGATTGATCCGCACAGCGGCAAGACCTATCGCCTGGATTTCCCGGAACTCACGCTTGAGGACATCGGCAACGCCGCGTTCGAACTGGCGCGCGGCCTCGGCATTGCGCGGCTGGCGGCGCTGGTCGGCTGCTCGATGGGCGGCATGGCCGCGCTCGGCTACCTGATGCATCACCCCGGCGCGGTGCGCGCGCACGTCAGCGTGTCCACCGCGCCGCAGGCGAGGCCGTTCGCGATCGCCATCCGCTCGCTGCAGCGCGAGGCGATCCGCCTCGACCCCCACTGGAACGAAGGCAACTACGACGACGCGCATTACCCGGAAGTCGGCATCAGCCTCGCGCGCAAGCTCGGCGTGATCACCTACCGCTCGGCCATCGAATGGCGCGGGCGCTTCGGCCGCATCCGCCTGGAATCCGACCAACGCGAGGAAGATCCGTTCGGCGCGGAATTCCAGGTCGAGTCGTACCTCAACGCGCATGCGCGCCGCTTCGTGCGCGCATTCGACCCCAACTGCTACCTCTATCTCTCGCGTGCCTCGGACTGGTTCGACATCGCCGAATACGCCCCCGGCGATTCCGGCACGAATCCGGGGCAAGCCGTGCGCGCGGCGCTGACGCGCATCAAGCTGGAACGGGCGCTGGTGATCGGCGTGGAAACCGACATCCTGTTTCCGCTGGAACAGCAAGAGGAGATCGCCGAAGGGTTGCGCGCGGGCGGCGCCGAGGTCGATTTCGTCGGGCTGGATTCACCGCAGGGCCACGATGCGTTCCTGGTGGATACCGCGCGTTTCGGCGCGGCCATCGGCGCCTTCATGGCGTCGCTCTGACGCGCTGCTAGAATGTCGGCGTCCGCCAGGGGCGCATCATGCTCGCCATCGAATTTCCCGGCCGCCGCACCTTGATCGACACGCTCGATGCCGCGGTCGCACAGCACGAAACCGAACGCGTCACGCGCGCTCTGCGCGATGGCCTCTGCCGCATGATCCGCGGCAGCGAGGTCGAACTGCCCGAATGCGTGTTCGAACCCTGCGGCGACCACTACGCGCGTCGCGAACTGTATCGCAGCGACGAACACGGCTACTGCGTGGTGGCGATGACCTGGGGGCCGGGCCAGGGCACGCCGATCCACGACCATTGCGGCATGTGGTGCGTGGAAGGCGTGTGGCGCGGCGAACTGGAAGTGGTGCAGTACGAACTGCTGGAACACGACGACGACGAACGCCGCTACCGTTTCCGTCCCGCGGGCGCGATCCAGGCCGGCCCAGGTTCGGCCGGCAGCCTGATCCCGCCGCACGAGTACCACACCATCCGCAATCCCGGCGACGACGTCACCGTCAGCCTGCACATCTACCAGGATCGCATGCTCACCTGCGCGGTGTTCGAGCCGGTCGATGGCGAATGGTATGCGCGTGGCGAGCGCGTGTTGCCACAGGACAACACGAACTAGCTCGCACCCCGGCGCGGAAACGTGCTCGGTGCGTACTCTTCGGTTTGAACCGATCCCGAAGCACGCGAATGTCCGCGCACTTCGCTCTTGGCACCGGGCGGCAGCTCCCGCATACTTGTCAGTTCGTGCGCCGAAGTGGCGGAATTGGTAGACGCAGCGGACTCAAAATCCGCCGCCCTTAAAAGCGTGTGGGTTCGAGTCCCACCTTCGGCACCAGAGCCTCATTCATAGCTGTCCACATCTATCCAGTTATCCCCATGAAGCCCGTATCTCAGCGGGTTTTTTGTGCGTTGGCGTCCAAACCCGCCCGCTTGCATCCGGTACGCGGTGAAAGGGACCGAGGCCAGGAATCGCTCGCATGAAACATGCGCGGTGGTGCGCAGGGCTATAGCATTGGAACTGCAGCACTGCGTTTCGGTCCACCCAAGCAACGAGCTCTCATGCCAAACCGCTCTCCATCCCCAGCGAAGTTTGATCTCAACGGCTTTAGTAGCCCGTTTCGTAACGAGTCCGCACGAGGATGCGCGGTACTTGGCGGTGCGCTTGTGGATGAACGGCTTAAGAGCGTGTACGGGCGTTGCTTGCAGAAGAATTCACTGCCCATGCCTGGAAGTTTTGCTGCACGTATTCAACTGGCGCTGACGTTAGCCTGGATTGATGAAGATGCAGCCTACGATCTTCACCAGGTGCGAGAAATACGAAACGTATTTGCGCACCTAGCCGACCACGAACTCACATTCGATGATCCGGAGATAGCCACCAAGTGCAATGCGCTCGGCGCGGCGCAATCCATAACCGATGGGCTAGAGCATGCCGCAACCGCACCGCGTCGAAAATACAGCGCCGAAGTGGTTTACACAGTTCGAGATGCGATACTCAAATCCCCCCGGCAGAAATTTGAAATGACCGTTGAAATGCTCGCGCAGCATCTAGACGAGCTGCCGATACATTTACCCAAATATCAAGGTCCAAGTATGAGACGCGAACTTTGGGATTTAGGAGCGCGCTTCATGGGCATTCAAACATCTGGAACCGCCACCCAGCTTCCGGCACCACAGTCCCCTTCTATATCCAAATAGACTCGATGTAAGGCTTGAACCGATACTTTGTGGTTGCATTTTATACGTTACGCCGCGCAAATCTGGTCCGAATACCGCAATTACTATCGGATTTCGAGACAGTGGCTCCGGGCACCTGGCCAGCGATTGCTTGATCTCAAGCGCGCTAATGAGAGGCTCCATTCAAAATGGATGAGTGCGCACCTCGGGACAATGCAGAACGGGATCTCATCCCACCTTCGGAGCCCACGACAGGCAGGGATTCCACTCCGCTGCATCCAGGCCTGCCGTGCTACATACCGACCTTTCTCGACAATGCGAGCGGTTTGTCGCCCGCTGTTGCCCTGAGGCCAACACCGACCACCGGAGCGGCAGGCATCGCGCCCGCGGTGGTTACGGTGAACAAGGTCGGGCTGAAGGTGGTGCCGCGCGGTGCGCTGACGCCGATAGCCCCGGTAACGCCGTTGCCCGGGACGACGATGCCGATCTGGGTGTCGGAAATCACGCTGAAGTTGATGGGGGTGGCCGCACCGGTGGGGAAAGTCACCTGGGTGGTGCCGGTGAAGCCGACGCCGTTGATGGTCACGTTGGTGCCGGGCGGCCCCGAGGCCGGGGAAGTGCCGGTAATCGCCACCACCGGTGTCAGCGGATTCAACTGCAGCCGGTAAATCGTGCCGGCACCCCAGCCGCCTCCGGAAATGGTCGGTCCATAGAGATTGCCATCGCTGGCGAGGATCATCGACGCCAGCGGCCAGATGCCGAGGGCACTGTCGCCGTAGCTCAGGGTGTGCAGTTGCTGGAACTGGCCGGCTGGCGTGATCCGGTAAATCGTGCCGCAGCCCGAGCTGGCGATCTTGCCGATGTAGCAATACGTGGCGCCGAAATCGCCGTAGGGGTTGCCGCCCGTGGTGCCATACAGGCTGCCGTCATGCGTCTGCACCAAACCCGAATACTGCGGCCATTCGCCGTCGAGGGCGCTGCCGGTGAAGCGATACAACACCGTCTCGGTGCCATCGGTCGTCATCTTGTAGATGACGCCGCAGCCGCCGTAAATGCAGTGGCCGGTGGTGATGCCGCCGTATTGCGTGGTGCCGTAGAAAGCGCCGTCCTTGCCCTGCATGAGGGTTCCGGCAGGCAGGTCGCCGTCGCTGCCGGAAAAAATATGCAGGGATTGAAAGACGCCGTCCAGGCTGATGCGGAAGAACATGCCGGCGCCGTAGGCAGCGCCGTCGCCGATCGTGGTGCCATAGAGGTAACCGTCGGCACCCTGGATCAACCCGGTGTAGGAGAATACGTCGGACGGGATTTGGTAGAGCGGAGTCGCGGTGCCGTCGGGGGTCATCCTGAAAATGGCGACATTGACTTGCGGGAAATCCACCATGGCGATGCCGTAGAAGTTACCGTCGCTGGTCTGGATCATGCCGGTGCCGGGATCGGCGAGATAGCTATCCGTCGCGGAATAAAAATCGTGCAGCTTGGTGAAGCTGCCGCTTGGACTGACCTTGAAGGCGACGCCGCAGCCACCCTTCTGGTAGAACTGGCCGGCATAGCAGTAGTCCGACTGATGGGCGCCACCGGCTTCCGTTGTGCCGTAGAAATCGCCATCCGTGCCCTGCACCAGCTTGCCGCGTGGGGTGGCGCCATCGGTGTAGGAAAAGTCGTGCAGATGGATGACTCGGCCGGTGCGGCGTATCACCTTGTAGACATAGCCATAGCTGCCGGCGCCACCGAAGGCGCTGACGCCGTAGAAATTGCCGTCGCTGCCTTCGATCAGCGCGGAAAGCTGAAAAGGCCCGCTATCGCCGGCGGCAAAGTTGGCGAGGGTGTTGAGCGGTGGAAACAGCGGGGCCGCAGAGGCCTGCGACAACCCGGCGGCAGCAAGCGCCAGACCGAGCAATCCCAGTCCCAGGCGGGCCGTTGCACGACGACAATTCAAGTGTTTCATGGCTGTCCCTCCTCTGCCGATCAACCATCAGAGCGACGCGGGCGCTGCAACGTTTGCAAGAACGAGAGTGATGGACCGGCGTTCGCTGGAATGAGTAGTTAGGCCACAACTCGGACAATTTGAACTACCTCCGGGTTCTGCGCATCCATGAACATGTAGCAGCGCGCAAACAACGCCTTCTTGCCACAAGCATCAAACACGTTCTGGCCCAACGGCGTTATTAGTACCTCATGCGTTGCTAGGGCACGCTGATGTTGCTTTTCAATCTCGTTCCAGGCAGCCGAAATCGTCTTTGCGAGCGCGATATTACCAACGCCGTGGTTATAGGTAACAAGAACATTCCCGTCATCCATGTCTGCATTGCGCATGTCAACATGAGCGTTAAATACATTGTGAAGTGACCGAAGCGCGTGCGCGGTCGCATCGGCGTCGTTCAACCCACCTGGGACGAGGACAAACGTTCCAAAGCGAAGCATCGCAAAATCTTTTTTGCTGTTCGTGTAGTGTCGAAGTGCTGTAATGACCTCATCTTGCGGTTGCACGAAATCAGGCTGCCAGTCCGGCACAGGCGGAAGCCGCCGAGGTGGTGGAGGTGGCTTGCGAGGGCGATTGAACATGCCAAACACGAAATTTCTCCAATGTGGCCTAACCATTGAATATACGGATTGGTGGTCCGGTTATACAGGTGGCGCCAGCTGTGGGCTAGGCAACGCAGGCCGTTGATGACGAAGCCATTTGCAACTCCTGCATCCGGTTGACTATTCGCATGTACAGCCAGACTGCGCAGGCTGGAGCTTCGGTGTATTTGCCGCTTTCACCGTCCATCGGGAGCGACCGTCGAAACCTGCAGTGCCGTGGAAACAAAAATGCGTGGTCGAATCCAAGCATCTGGCGCTGCGGATGAGTCAAGCGGGCAAGTCTGCGCGAATAGCACATCGGAGTGATTTCCAGAGGTATCACTGCGCGGCGGGCAGAACGTAGCGGTACGCAATCCCGTTCTTGAATCGGCCACCCGCATCGGTGATGCCATAGAGAGCACCGTCGAAACCCGGCACCAAGGCTGAGCCTGGGGAGAATCCGCTGGCTCGCTGCTTGGTGAAGGAATAAAGCCGGGTGTATGTGCCGGAAGGGTCGATGCGATAAATCATGCCGGCACCCGAGTTTCCTCCGCGCATGCCGACGCCATAAAGGTTTCCATCAGGCATAAACGTCAACATGGAGGGGCCGAGGGGACCGGGTTGTCCGGGTTCGGAAAAGACGTGCAGCACGCTGAAGTGTCCATCAAGGGTCATTCGGAAGATCGTGCCCTCGCCGTTGCTTGCACCGTAGGCAGTTGCTCCGTAGAGCGCCCCATCGGGTCCGCCCGTCAACGCCCCGGGGGAATAACCCTCGCTGATGAGCTCAAAAACGAGCATTGTCTTGATCGACCCGTCGGGCGTCATGCGGAAAATGGTGCCGGCGTCCAGTGGTGCGTCGGTGGTGCCGTAGAAATTGCCGTCGCTTGCCAGCAACAGGCGAGCATCCGGATGTGCGTCCGAACCATCGAATTGATGTACCAGGGTGTAGGAGCCATCCGGCGAGATCTTGTAAATCTCCCCATTGTCGGAGCTGCCTCCATACGCCGCGCCATACCAGTTGCCTTGGGAATCCTCGGCAAGGGGGAAGAGACGGCCGCTGACCTCTCCTGGAGAAAAAGCATGGACGAGCGTGAAGGTTCCTGTCGGCGAAAGACGGAAAACGCACCCGAGGCCGTGAAGGCTGCCGCCCAGAGTTCCGTAAAGATTGCCGTCCGATCCGACTTGCAGCGAGGTGGGACCGTATCCGTCCAGCACAGGGTCGAATTGGTACAGCACGCTGAAACGTCCGGTTCTTCCGTCGATGCGGTAAACCTCGCCGCCTCCCTGGTCGTAGCCCTTTGCCTGGATGCCGCCAGCGTATGTAATTCCGTAATAAGACCCGTTCGGACCGCGCATCAAACTGCCGCCCGCACTATTGGAACCATCGAGACAAATTCCGTGAGCGCGTTGGGCGCAAAACGAATGTATCGTCCACGGATTGGGCCCCGCCGCCATGCTCGCACGGCCCACCGCAAGCATCATTCCCGCTACGAACAAAAGCACGCATCGCGAATGGATGTTCATGGCGTTCCCCTCGAGGCGACGCACAAGTGTAGCGCCGCATCCGGCCACCAGTATCAGGGTGCGCAGCGAAACTTGCGACCCGGAACAAGCGCGACTGACCGACCATCCGCTGCTTGGGAAACCAAGAACGAGCCTGGAGTCGTCACCAGTCGGTCACGGTTTGCGCCATGCCCGATGACGCGATGGTCAGAAAGCGGGTGATCAGCCCAGACCCTGTCGCGACGGGTTCGAATATTCGCGGTTGGTTTCGGCGATGACCTTTTTTATTTCGGGCAGATGCCGTTCGGACAGATCATCGAAATCTTCCGGAAAGCACCTCGCAAAAATGACATCTCCGGCGAGTGCGACTTCCACTTTCGTTTCGTAGTCGTGAACCATCCAATTTTGGCAAAACAGTTCCGCCCAGTCTGGCGGGGGCACCGGGGAAAGTTCGATGGGTACTTGCAGCGCGCCGCTCCCCTCAATCGGTTGTGTCTGGACGTAGTTGATCGCAAGGATCGAGATGTCTTCGAATGGGGCCACTGGGTTCCCTCCATGTTGAATCGTGGTCGTCCTCCAATGAAACGCGCGTGCCAGCTCCGCAGTTGACTGGCCCCGCTCCGCCGGCAAGGGAATCCTTTTGCTGCCGGTCGGTGGCCAGTTCTCTCAAGTATTCGATGAACCTGTATTCCTGCACCATTGAGCGTGGCATGGGCGCGGGCAGCGTATGATCACGGGCAGATTCGATCCCAATAACACGCACAATGCGATCAGGTAAGGGGCGCAGAGCCAGATTCATGTCCTGCCCCGCACCACGGAATAAAGGTGTTGTTCAAGGGAGGCAGCGCGGGTGTGCACGGACAGTCCCAGGCAAATCTGGCGTATCCTTTTCCCGGGTGGTACTCGCGTCCGTCATCGATGACAACGAACTCCTGGTTTTTCTGGGCGGCATTGTCGGCCTGTTTTGCCGCGCTCACGGCGATCTTCGCGAAGGTCGGCATCCAGGGCGTCGATTCCGATTTCGCGACCCTGATTCGCACCACGATCATCGTGTTCGTGCTGGCGGTCATCGTTCTCGTTGCCGGCAAATGGAGCAACCCGCTGCGACTCTCCTTGCACGCATGGGTTTTTCTTGCCTTGTCTGCGTTGGCGACAGGCGCATCGTGGATTTGCTATTTCCGCGCGCTCAAGCTCGGGGAAGCGTCGAAGGTTGCTCCCGTGGACAAGTTCAGCCTTGTACTCGTGGCCGTATTCGCCTTTGTATTCCTGGGTGAACGCCCTTCGCCACGTGATTGGTTGGGTATTGCCCTGGTCGCCATCGGCGTGCTCGTTCTCGCGTTCAGATCGTAGTGCGATGCGTCGAGTCGATCGGTGATAGCGGACAGCGATCAAATGGCTATCCCATCCCGCAACGGCACATCGAGTTGACCGTCCGCCAGTCCCGCCTTCGCGACAGACCTGTTCCCGCGCCCCGCTTTTTCGCAAACCGCTTTCTCTGCGAAAGCTTCATCAACGCGCAAAAAAAAGCGGCCGGCATTATGCCGGCCGCTGCAGGGGATCCGTTTGTGGGAGACGAATCCGGAAGCGATTGACCCTGATTTCAACCGCCTCTCTGCACTGTCACCTGCTGCGAGGTGCTATTGGTGGCGCCGTCGTTGTCCGTCACCGTCAGCGTCACGGTGTACGTGCCAGGCTTGGCATACTTGTAGGTCAACGGGGTCTTGGTCGAAGTCCTGCCATCCCCGGAATCCCATTTGACCGACGCAATGGTGCCGTCCGGATCGGTGGAAGTGCTGGTCACCTGCACGTACAGACTCTTGGTCTTGTAGGTGAAGCTCGCCACCGGCGGCTGGTTGCCGCCGCCACCGCTGAGCTGGCTGTAGGCCGCACTCCAGATCACGCTGCCACGACCGCTGGCGACGTCAAAACCGGGACCTGCGGAGTTGCCGTTGCTGCCCGAGGTAATGTCGTGGAAATCCGATGCCGACAGTGGATACAGCAGCGGCGCCGGGAAGCCCAGGTTGCCCTTGCCTTCCATGACGCGCGCCCAGAAACCCACGAACATCGGCGAGGAGAGGCTGGTGCCGCCCACCTGCGTCTGCCGGCTGCCGTTGTAGATCTTGGCGCCCGAGTTCGGGTCGGCATCGAACGCGATGTCCGGCGCGACACGATTCGCTCCGCTCCACAACGTCTGCCAGCTCGGCTTCGGCGTGATCGCGCTCTGCGCGCCGCCCGCACCGGACCATACCGTTTCGTTGTTCCAGGTCGCGCCGGAGCCCGTGGACGCATCCAGCGTGGTGCCGCCGGTCGCCACGACATAGGCGGACGTCGCAGGCCAGCAAGCCGCAGTCGTGCCTTCGTTCGAGTAGCAGTCGCTCGCGCCGTCATCACCGGTCGAGAACGAGAAACTCTGTCCCTGCGCGGCGCCTTGCTGGAAGAGCGCATCGGTGGAAGCGTAGGTGCCATCGTTCTGGGCATCGATCTCGCTGATGCCCAGCGAACCGTTGATGATCTTGGCGCCATTGTCCATCACCGCCTGATTGACGCCCTCGGTGATGTCGGACGTCTGCACGGCGTTGGGCATCATGTAGAACGTGATCGATCCGACCTGCCCGCCGGCGGCGCCGACGATGGTCTGGCTGTCCAGCTCCCACTCCAGCGTGCCGCTGGTATCGCTGGTCGGCGTGCCGACCGTCCTCGTCGTCACCGTCGGGAATCCATTCGCAGACGTGAAGGTATTGAGCGAGGTGATGGTCTTGGAGAGATTGCCTTCCGCGAGGATACCGATGTTGATGTCGGACGCGACCGGCAGGGTGTCGGCTCCGTAGATCGACGGGAAATCCGTCGGCTGGTGGCCCGTCACCGCATTGGTCGAACCGCCGGTGTATTCACGATAGAACAGGTGCGGGATGTGCACGGTCTGCAAGCCCATCACGCCATTGATGTAGGACTGCATCGATGCAGGCACCGTGGCGTTGTTGGTGTTCGCATAGGCCACGCGACCATCATGCGTCTTGACACTCACAAGGTTTACGCTAAATGCGCGCTTCACGTCCGCTGCCGGGGCATTACCCGACACGAGGATGCGGTTGGATGAAATCTTGACGTCGGTGAAACCCTGCTGCTTGAGGTAATTCGCCACCGCCTGCGCCTGCGCCACACTCGGCGAATAGCGCGCGACGAACTGCGCGCCGGTCAGCGGCTTGAAGCCGCGCTTGGCAATATAGGCGTCCAATTCGGCCTTGTTCTGCAGCTTCAGGCCG
>DATNEQ010000020.1:0-6619 GCA_035552915.1 Rhodanobacteraceae bacterium | reverse complement strand
TGGGCGTGGCGACGATCCTGGAAGGCAGCGTGCAGAAGGCCGGCAACCAGGTGCTGATCAACGTGCAGTTGATCGACGCGCGCACCGACAGCCATCTGTGGGCCGAAAGTTATCAGCGCAACCTGGACAACATCTTCGGCGTGGAAGGCGAGGTCGCGCAGAAGGTGGCCGAGGCATTGAAGGCGAAACTGTCGCCGGCCGACACCGCGCGCGTGACAGCGGTGCCGACGCAGAATCCCGAAGCCTGGGATCTGTATTTGCGGGCGCTTGCATTCGAGAACCGTGCAAAAGACCAGTACGCGTTGACCCGGTCCGAAATGCCGCAGGCAATTGACCTGTTGCAGCAGTCGCTCGCGAAAGACCCGGATTTTGCCTTGGCTGATGCATTGCTCGGGCGGGCGCACATGTACATGTATTTCTTTGCATCCGACCGCACCGCTGCGCGACTGGCGGCGTCAAAGGCTGCAATAGATCGCGCGCTCAGCCTGCAGCCAGACCTTGGCGAAGCGCATCTTTCGCAAGCGTTTTATTGGTATTGGGGCTTTCGCGACTACGCGCGCGCGCAAGCCGAGCTCGGCCTGGCCCGCAAGGCGTTGCCGCACGATTATGAGGTCGAGGAAATCAGCGCGGCGATTGCGCGCCGGCAGGGCCGATGGCAGCAGGCGTTGGACGGGCTTCAAGAGTCGCGGGTCTACGATCCGCGCAATGCGCAGCCCGTCTTCGAGACTGGCCAAACGTATGCTGCGCTGCGGCGCTACCCCGAAGCGGATCGGGCTTACGCGCACGCGGCCGAGTTGTCGCTCAATCCGACACTGGGCTTGGGGCGGCGGGCGTGGAACACCGTTCTCTGGAAGGGCGATCTTGCGCCATTGCGGACGTGGCTGGCGACATTGCCGACAGCGAGCGAGGAACGCCTCTACAGTGAGGCGTATTACTTCAAGTCAGCTTGGTTCTCACGAGATTATGCCGCAGCTGTGAATGCGGTACAGGAATCCCATTCACCGGCCTGGATAACGGTCAACGGGAATACTGCGCTACCACGGCGGCTTTACTTGGCGTGGGCCTTGGCTGCCGCGGGCGAAAATGCCAAAGCCGCCGCGCTCTATCGCGATCTGCATGCGGAAGCGCTCGCCGCGGTGCGCGAGCGGCCGGACGATTGGGATCGGCATCTCGCGCTCGGCTTCGCCGCCGCCGGGCTCGGCATGAAAGACGAGGCACTGCGCGAAGGGCGCCGAGCCGCCGAACTGTTGCCGATCAGCCGCGATGCCTTCGCCGGGCCTGAAGTCTTGAGTTATGTCGCGCGCATTGACGTGCGTGCTGGCGACAACGATGACGCCATTGCCTTGCTGCAACAATTGCTGGCGATGCCGGCGGGCCTATGGGTGTCGCCGGCGATGCTGCGGCTCGACCCGGTTTGGGATCCGCTGCGCAACGATCCGCGTTTCCAGGTGCTGTTGAAGAAATATGCAGACGCGCAGCCGGTTGCGACAACAAGCGGAGTTTCGACGTGACCGAATTCATCGTCCGACTCAAGCAACGCAAGCTGGTGCAGTGGGCGCTGGCGTACGTCGCGTTTGCATTTGCAGTGATCCAGGTACTGGATGTCGTCGCGCAAAGATTCGGGTGGCCGGACCAGATCGAGAAGCTGCTGATCCTCGCGCTGGCGATTGGCTTTGTCGTGGTGCTGGTACTTGCGTGGTATCACGGCGAGCGCGGCGCGCAGCGCATCAGCGGCACCGAAATCGTGATCCTTGCGCTGTTGCTGGCGATCGGTGGCGGATTGCTTTGGGGGTACGAGCGGTCGTTGCCATCGACGAGTAGCCCGAATACAGCGCAGCGAAATCCGGGAGCGACTGCGATTACGCTGGCCGCGCCGATCTCCGCCAAATCCATTGCGGTGCTGCCGTTCGTCAACATGAGCGGTGACACGAAGAATGAATATTTCTCGGACGGCATGTCCGAAGAAATCCTCAACGCACTTGCGCAGATCAATGATCTGAAGGTCGCCGGCCGCACCTCGTCGTTTTATTACAAAGGACGCAACGAGGATCTGCGCACGATCGGCAAGGCGTTGGGCGTCGCCAACATCCTTGAAGGTTCCGTGCGCAAGCAGGGCAACGAAGTGCGCATTACCGCGCAACTTGTCCGCGTGGCCGACGACACGCATCTGTGGTCGCATGCCTACGATGGCGACTTGTCCGACGTGTTCAAGTTGCAGGAAAACATCGCGCGCGCGATCACCGAGCAGTTGAACGTGGTGCTCAGCGGAAGCCAGCAGGCGCGGCTGGTGAATGCGGGAACCACGAATCCCGCAGCGTACAACTTGTATCTGCATGCGACCGACGCCTTCAACCGGCGCGACTACGCATTGATGGGCGAGGCAGTCGGCTGGCTGCAACAGGCGATTGCGTTCGATCCGCATTTCGCACGCGCACATTCGCTGTTGGCCATGATCCATGTGCTCGGCCAGCGCCGCTACGGCGCATCCTTGTCGGAGGTCGAGCCGAACGCGCGGGCGGCGTTGGCGCTGGATCCGAGGGACGTCGAAGCACAGGTTGCACTGGGCCTGCTGGCGCGCGTGCAACGCCGCTTCAACGATAGCCGGGCCGCGCTGGATCGCGCCCTCGCGTTGGCGCCGAATGACGCTTCGGTGCAGTTGTACGCGGGGCAGAATCTGATTGACACCGGCTACACGCGGGATGGCATCGCCCATCTCGATCGCGCGCTGGCGATCGACCCATTGCTGCCGAACGCGTTGTACTGGCGCGGCCGCCAGTACCTGTATGCAGGCGACACCGATAGCGCCGAAAAGCTGTTCAAAAAGGCGGATGAACTCGGGCTTTCCTTCGCCGTCTTCGGACGGGGCGCCGTGGCGCGCGCGCGCGGCGACTTCGCGCAGGCGCGCGCACTGACGCTGCCGCTGTTCATCTCGACAGCGGAATCCGTGGACTGCCCGAAGAATCCGGTCGTGAATGTACCGGTTTATCTCAACGGTGCGCTCGGCGGCGATGCAGCCGCGCGCGCCAGGGCTGTCGTCGTGCTCGACGCCTGCCTCGCCGACAAGCCCGCCATCGTGCCAGCCATCGTTCCGGGCGGATTGATCTATCTCGGACAACCGGCGCGCGCCCTTGCGGTCGCCGCACAGGGCCCGACCAGCGACGACGGGGGGCTCTGGATGGGCCTCTGGGGAACGGACGGCCAAGCCGCGCGGCGCTTGCCGCAGTTCGCGCAGTTCGCGCGCAAGGTCGGGTTCGCCGCGTTGTGGGACAAGTACGGCGCACCCGATCTGTGCAAGAGGAACGCCGCCGGTAATTACGTGTGCGAATGATGTGGAGGCGTGCATGAAATTGATCATCGAGCCCCAGCATTGCAATGCAATTCTTGCGTGCGTACTCCTTTAAGGCGATGCCGTGAACGAAGCCGCTTCCGGATTTCTCACCCGCCTGAAACAGCGCAAGCTGGTGCAATGGGCACTGGCGTATGTCGCGTTCGCGTTTGCAGTGATCCAGGTACTGGATGTCATCGCGCAGAGATTCGGCTGGCCCGACCAGATCGAGAAGCTGCTGATCCTCGCGCTGGCGATCGGCTTTGTCGTGGTGCTGGTGCTGGCGTGGTATCACGGCGAACGCGGCGCGCAGAAAGTCAGCGGCACCGAAATCGTGATCCTTGCGCTTCTATTGGCGATTGGCGGAGGGTTGTTGTGGCGGTTCGAGCGCGCCACTCCAGCGCCGGGTAGCCCCGATGTAGCGCAGCGGAATCCGGGAGAGGCCACCCCGGATTCCGTCGCCGGCGCGACCCCATCCGGGCTACGGGCTGTATCCGCAACCGCAGCAGCACAAGCCATTCCGATTCCCGCCAAATCCGTCGCGGTGCTGCCGCTCAGCAACGAAAGCGGCGACAAGGACCAGCAGTATTTTTCCGACGGTTTATCGGAAGACCTGATCACCGCGCTGTCGCAATTCGCGGGCCTGAAGGTCATCAATCGCGATTCCTCGTTCCAGTTCCGCGGCAGCAAGGACAGCGTGCAGGCGATTGGCGAGAAACTCGGCGTGGCGCATCTGCTGGAAGGCAGCGTGCAGAAGCTCGGCGACGAAGTTCGGGTCAGTGCGGAACTGGTGAACGTGTCAGATGGCAGCACGCTGTGGTCGCAGCATTACGACCGGCCCTACAAGGATCTGTTCGCGCTGCAGGACGACATCACCAGGTCGGTCGCTGCCGCTTTGAAGGCAAAGTTGCTCGAAGGCGGCGGCGCGGTGGTACAAAGCGACCGACCACCCAGCGGCAATCTTGCCGCCTACACCGCCTACCAGCGTGGCGTTGCGTACGCGTCCCTCGGCACGGAGGCGGGTCAGCACGAGGCCATCGCACAATTCGATCATGCCATTCGGTTGGATCCTCGTTACGCACGGGCTTATGTGGCGTCGTCGGGGGCATGGGGAGCCTTGGCTGGGACGTTCGATACCGATGCAGTCGCTGTGCGCAACGACATCGCCCAGTCCCGCGCCGCCGCGGACATGGCGCTGCAATTGGATCCCGAGCTGGCAGCCGCGCATGAGGCGCTTGCCGGATTGATGGAGGCCTTCGACTTCAACTGGACGGGGGCATTGGCCGAGTCCAAACGCGCGGTGGAACTGGCGCCGGGCGATTCCGGGGCAAAATTCGGCCTTGCTGCCATTCAAGCCAGGCTCGGGCGCGTTGCGTCTGCCGTAAACCTCGACCGGCAAGCGTTGGCCAGCGCGCCGTTGAACGCCTTGGCGTATTTTGGCTTGGGCCGGAAGCTTATCGGACTCGGGCAACTTGACGACGCGGAATCCGCGCTGCGCCAGTCCATCAAATTGGCGCCGGGTGCGAGCCGTCCCTACGCCTACCTGGCAGTCATTGCGGTGCTGCGTGGCGACGCCGCAGCGGCGTTGTCGGCGGCGCAAAAGACGCCGCCCGGGTATTGGCACGATTACGCGGTGACGCTGGCATTGTCAGTCGGGACGGATCGCGCCGCCGCGGACACCACGCTGAAGAACATGATCGACAAATATGCCAGTACCACGGGCTACCAGATCGCCGAGATATACGCGGTGCGGAAAGATCCCGACAACATGTTCAAGTGGCTGGATCGTGCTGTAGCCAACCGCGACGCTGGCGTCGAGTTGATGCTGTTCGATCCCCTGATATTGCGTTACCAGAACGACCCGCGCTTCGCGGCGTTCTGCAAGAAGGTCGGCTTGCCGACGACCACCGATGCGAGGGCGATGCCATGAACGAAATCGCCACTGGATTTCTGGTCCGGTTGAAGCAGCGCAAACTGGTGCAGTGGGCGCTGGCGTACATCGCCGCGGCGTTCGCATTTTTGCAAGGCATCGACATCGTGGCTGCCAAGTTCGGTTGGCCCGATACCGTCGAACGCCTGTTGATCATCGCGATCTGCGTGGGTTTCTTCGTCACGCTCTTGCTGGCCTGGTACCACGGTGACCAAGGTCGCCAGCGCGCCAGCGGCACCGAGTTGCTGCTGATCGCGCTGGTGCTGGCGGTGGGCGGTGGTCTGCTGTGGAAGTTTGCTGGCGTGTCGGCATACCGCGACGTCACGGAAACCGCGACCACACTTGTTGCGCAAGCGATGCCGAGGACGCCCTCCGCGGCATCAACCGCCGGCAACGCGCAACCCCGATCGGCCGCCGCGGCCATCCCGGAAAAATCCATCGCCGTGCTGCCGTTCGAAAACCTGTCTGACGACAAGGACAACGTGTTCTTCTCCGACGGCTTGTCCGAGGAAATCCTCAACTCGCTGGCGCGCATCGACGGCCTGCGCGTGATCGGGCGCACTTCCTCGTTCCAGTTCAAGGGCAAGGACGTGGATTCGTCCGCGATCGGCCGGCGGCTGGGCGTGGCCAACCTGCTGGAAGGCAGCGTGCGGCGCGAAGGCGAGCGGGCGCGCATCACGGCGCAACTGATCCGCGCCTCCGACGGTATCCAGTTGTGGTCGCAGACGTACGATCGCACGGTCACCGACAGCCTGGCCGTGCAACTGGATATTGCCGAGCAGGTCGCCGGCGTGCTCAACGTCGTGCTGGACGACAAGCAGCGCGCGCGCATGCGCGCTGCCGGCGTGAAAAACGTGGATGCCTTCATCGCTTATCAGAAGGGCTGGAAGCTGTACATCGACGCGCATGCCAAACCCGGTGTCAACCTGATCGATGGACTGCGGCAGGCCAATGTCGAGTTCGACAAGGCCACCGCGCTGGACCCCAACTTCTCCTTTGCCTATTACGCCGAAGCGGATCTTTACGAACACACGCTGATGTCCGATGGCCGCAGCCGTGCGGAACTCCTCGATGCCCAGCGGGCCGCCCTGCACACGCTGGAACGCGCAGGTGCCACCAGCCCCGATCCGCAGCAGCGCGACCTGGCGCTGGCCGAACGGCAGATGCTGAGCGACGACTGGCACGGTTTGGCCGATCGCATCGAAACCGCACTCAAGCAACCGGGTTGCAGCGCACCGAACTGGATGCCGGTATTCGCCAGCGCGTTCGGCTATGGCGACCTGATCGAGAATCTCGGCGCGCGCGTCAATGTCTGCGACCCGCTGAACCCCATCAACTACCGCACGCGCGAATCGGTGGCACTG
>DATNEQ010000019.1:0-2830 GCA_035552915.1 Rhodanobacteraceae bacterium | reverse complement strand
AGATGCCGTGGGCAATACGTTCTTTCGCTGGGCCGGCACCGAACCGGATCTCCCTGGGGTCGCGACGGGCTCGCACATCGATGCCATTCCCCATGCGGGTATGTATGACGGAACGGTGGGAGTGATTGGCGGCCTCGAAGCGATACGCGCACTGCAGCGCGCCGGTGTGCGCGCCAGACGGTCGATCGAACTGGTGCTGCTCACCTCGGAGGAGCCGACACGTTTCGGTATCGGCTGCATCGGCAGCCGGCTGCTCGGCGGCATCATCGATCCCGAAAAAGCAGATGCTCTGCATGGCGCGCAACGCGGTTCGGAAGAGGAGACATTGGCCGAGGTTCGCGCTGCTGTCGGTTTCACGGGACCACTCTCTTCCGTAAAGCTGCCGAAGGGGCACTACCACGGGTGGGTAGAGCTGCACATTGAACAAGGCCCGCTGCTGGAGCGCGAAGGCATTCCGATCGGCATCGTCACGGCGATCGCCGCGCCCGCGAGCTATCGCTTCACGATCGAAGGTTTCGGCGGCCACGCCGGCGCGCTGTTGATGCCTGACCGTCGCGACGCGCTGTGCGCAGCCGCAGAGGTGATTCTGTCGCTCGAAAAGCACGCGCTTGCCACGCGCGCCATCGATACGGTCGCCACCGCCGGCACCTGCGATGTCTTTCCCGGCGCGGTGAACAGCGTCCCGAGCCGCGTCACCTTGCAGGTTGACATTCGCGACATCGATCCTTCGCGGCGCGAAGGCGTAATGCAGGCTGTCCGCGCGGACATCAAAGACATTGCAGCGCGCCGCGAGGTAAAGATCATCGAGGCGCTGGTCAACGCGGACGAACCGGCGCTCTCCTCACCGCATATCGTTCAAGTGATCGACGAGGTCTGTCGCGCGCACGGCATCGCTGCGAAGCACATGGTCAGCCGGGCTTATCACGATTCGTTATTCATGGCGCAGATCGCGCCCATTGCGATGATCTTTATCCCGTGCCGCGGCGGCGTGAGCCATCGACCGGACGAATTCGCAAAACCTGAGGAGATCGCCAACGGCGCGCGCGTGCTGGCGGCGACACTGGCCCAGCTTGCATCAGAATAGGACCAGGACTCCTGCATCCAAGTCATTATGGCTATTCAATCCATCAATCCGGCGACTGGCGTGCTGCTGCAAAGCTTTGTGCCGATCAGCGACGAGACGGTGCAGGAAAAAATTGCGCTCTCGCGGTCCGCGTTTGAAGCATACGCCGCCGTCCCGTTGCGCCATCGCGAGCTATGGATGAACAAGCTCGCCAGCCTGCTCGATGCAGAGAAGGACGAGCTAGCCGCGCTGATCACATCCGAGATGGGCAAGCCGATCGTCGCCGCACGCGCGGAGGTTGCGAAGTGCGCTATCGGCTGTCGCTACTACGGCGAACACGCGGCGCGCATCCTTGCGCCCGAACCCGTGGACATCGGATCAGGCGAGGCCGCCCGGGAGGCCCACGTCCGCTGGGACCCACTCGGCGTGATCCTTGCCGTGATGCCGTGGAACTTCCCGCTGTGGCAGGTCTTCCGCTTTCTGGCGCCGGCGCTGATGGCGGGCAATGCCGGACTGCTGAAACACGCCTCCAACGTGCCGCAGTGCGCGCTGGCGATCGAGTCGCTGGTGCGCCGCGCCGGATTTCCACGCGGCATCTTCCAGACATTACTTATTGAAGCCGCGCAGGTGGAGCACGTGCTTGCGGACGAGCGCGTTGCGGCCGTGACGGTGACCGGCAGTGAGGCGGCAGGGCGCGCCATCGCCGCGCAGGCAGGGTGGTTTATCAAGAAGTCCGTGCTGGAGCTGGGCGGCAGCGATCCCTTCATCGTGATGCCATCCGCCGATCTCGATGCGGCAGTGAAAGCGGCGGTCAAGGCGCGCGCCATCAACAACGGCCAGTCCTGCATCTGCGCCAAGCGCTTTCTCGTTGCGGACGCGGTCTACGATCAGTTCGAGGAGCAATTCGTGACGGGCATGGACGCGCTCAAAATTGGCGACCCCATGCAGGAGACAACGGAGATCGGCCCGCTTGCAACTGAGGCGCTGGTGCGAGAGCTTGATGCGCAGGTGCAGGCGGCTGTGAAGGCGGGGGCACGTTTGCTGACCGGCGGCGCGCCCATGGTCGGCAAAGGAAATTACTACGAGCCGACGGTGCTCACCGGTGTGCCGCGCGAGTGCGAGGTCTACCGCGAGGAACTGTTTGGCCCGGTGGCGATGCTGTTCCGCGTGCGCAATATCGAGGAGGCGATCTCGGTGGCGAATGACACGCCGTTCGGCCTGGCGGCCTCTATGTGGACGCGTAACGAACTGGAGCAGAGGCAATTCGCTCAAAGCCTGGAATGCGGCGCGGTCTTTTTCAATGAGATTGTCGCCAGCGATCCGCGCCTGCCCTTCGGCGGAGTCAAGCGCTCTGGCTACGGCCGCGAATTGTCCGCCGCCGGCATGCGCGAATTCCTGAATGCAAAGACAGTTGTGATTGGCGGTGCGACAGCAAGTGTTTCGGACAAGTCATCTTCGCAACCCGCCTCCGCATCGGAAACGGGGCCGGATGACGCAGGCGTCCGGTCTTTCCGCGACCATCTGCTGGCCGGCGCACCCACGACGAAGTAAGAAGAGTTTCCTTCGGCACGAACCAGCGCAAAAAAAGCGCGGCCTTTTATAGCCGCGCTTTCTCGTGCTGTTGAATCGGTTAGAAGCTGAAGTTGGCCTGCAGGGTGATCTGGCGAACTGAGTTGCCGCCGCCGCCACCGCCGCCTCTGCCAAACCCAGCGTTGCCGCCTAGTGAAATCTGCTGACCGAATCGCGAGTTGTTGAGCTGGGCGACCG
>DATNEQ010000018.1:0-47862 GCA_035552915.1 Rhodanobacteraceae bacterium | reverse complement strand
CGCTTACTCCGCGACTCCTCACCAGGTTCACCGCTTCAAGCTTGAACTCCCGACTGAACGTCCGTCTCGTTCCCATTGACCACCTCCGGCTTCATCATCACACCCAAACCCAGTGTCTGTGAAACCGGCAGCAGCTCATTTCGCCTTCGTGGAAGCCGAATGCGCCAGAGTGGGCGTAGGTTTGCAGGTCGAATCCGGCAAGCGCGTTCGCCGGCTCGTCCAGCATGCGCGCGGCCTCGATGCGATGCAACGCGAGCGAGCGCGGATCGTCGTAATCGCCGATCGTGCAGACCAGATAACCCAGGATGCCGCGATAGACCAGTCCCAGCGGATGCACGCGATAACGAACCGTCTTCTCCGCGCTGCGGCTGCGGTAGCGCAGTCCGAGTTGGCGCGAATGCGCCAGTGCCTCGTGCACCACCGCCAGCGCCTTGTCGTTGACCTTCGGTGGCAGCAGCGGTTGGGTCGGTTGCACCACGGCGATGCACTGGTTCCATTCCGCCACGCCGCGCTTGCCCAGCGCCTTGCGCAAGGTGGCGTCGGCCTGCTGGAAATAGGGGTGCAGAGGTTGCAGCAGGTGCGCCGGCAGCAACGGGCGCAGGTGCGTGTGCGCGAGATTCAGCACCATCGCCTGTAGCGGCGACATGCCGGGCAGGGAAAATTGCGCGGCATCCTTCTGCCAGCTCCAACCAAACGGTTTGTTGCGCTCGTCGGAAGCGAGCGGAAACACCCCGGACAATGCGGCGAGATCGCGCTCCACCGTGCCCTTGGTTACAGAGTGGCCTTCGGCGTGAAGTCGCTCGACCAATTCCCGCGCCGTGATCTTTTGCGGAAAGCGCGGAATCCACTGCAGCATCAACCAGTGCCGGCTCAGTGTTTCCTGATGCGTGGCCATCGGCAGCATCCATCGTGTTGTTTTGTGCGCGGACTTTAATCGAGCCGTAGCCTGGAAGTAACCTCGCCGGGTCAATGCACGAAGCCCATCGGTTTGGATGAATGAGGCCTGTAACGACATTCGTCGGCCAACGCGGCGATCAGTGCATCGGTGGAGACGGCCTCGTCACTTATACGCAACCGACGCAGAACGGCTGCCGCATCGCCCGGCGTAAGTGAATCCAATGGGCGTAAACGCGTGGTGAGCACGGCTTCGTCCAAATCGTGTTCGTTCAAACCCAAAAGTTTCGCGCATTGCCGGAACAGACGAAAGCGCTGGTCATGCCGCAACGGCCTGAACTCGACCTTGAAATCGAATCGTCGCAGCGCGGCCGGATCGAGATCGTCGAGACGGTTGGTGGTGCAAACGAAGATGCCTTCGAAAGTCTCCATCTGCGTCAGCATTTCGTTGACCTGGGTGACTTCCCAGCGTGTACGCGCGCCGTCGCGCGTGCGCAGAAAGCCGTCAGCTTCGTCCAGCAGCAGTACACCGTTCTCGCGGATGGCCTCGTCGAACATCTCGCGCAAATTCTTTTCGGTTTCGCCGACATAGCAGGACAGCAGTGACGACGCCTGATGCTGCAACAGCGGCTTGTCGAGCTTTTCCGCCAGCGCCTTGCCGAACGCGGTCTTGCCTGTGCCCGGAGGCCCGTGCAGCAGCAGACGCGCGCCGATCTTCACCCGCGTGATTCCTGCCAGCAGCGAATCCAGCGGCGGATCGGTGTTGAGCAGCGCGAGGTCATGGTCGAGCCCGAATGCGTATTCGGACAGCGGCAAAGGTCGTGCACCGAGCGTATGCAAGTAGTGACGCGACAGCATCGAGAAGTTCTCGCGCACCTGTTTGGGCCGCTCGTCGGCGCCGGATGTTGCGACGAGTGCGAGCCGCGCGATCATCGCAGGAGACAACTCCCGCTGCATGGCATAACGCCGCAACTCGCATTGCTCCAGCGTGTCGGTGGGCAGGGATCGCCGCAGCAACGTTTCCTTCGCGAGACTCGGCAGCGGCGGCACATGGATCACCAAGTCGAAGCGGCGCAGGAACGCTTCGTCCATGTGCCGGGTGCGGTTGCTGATCCAGATGGTGGGCGTGGGATTGCGTTCCAGGCATTCATTGACTGCGGCCTTGGTGGGCGTTTTCTCGGAATCGCTCCAAACCGTCGGAAACAGGTCTTCGGCTTCGTCCACCAGAAGCAGTCCCGAGCCCACCAGGCGGACGATGCGCTGTGATTGGCCAATCTCGCTCAGCCGCTCCCGCGGCGTCAGTGCAGGGCCGTAGTCGTGCATGGTGGGGACTTCATACAACTTGTAGCGCAGTGAAACCGCCATGGCGGCGACCAGTTCGCTCTTGCCTGTTCCCGGTGCGCCGTGCAGCAGCACGTTGGTGCCTGCACGACGCTGATCCACGGCCATACGAAGGAAATCATGCAGCAGCCTCACCTCACGGGATAGGTGAGGGTAATCAACCAACCGCAATTGGGGTTGCCGGGTTCGCGGCAGGAGAGATGACAGCAAATCCGCCGGGGTCTTGTGGCAGCCGAGCAGCGGGCTGATCAATCCCTGCTTGAGGCGAAAACGATCTTCGAGTGGTCCCATGGTGCCAAGATTTACCGTGGCCAAACCGCTTTGTACCAAGCGTCCCCGCGGGTCCAGTGCACGTTCGATCGCGTGCCGGGAAACCTCGAACAGCGCGGCCAGCCGTCGATGGAAGACGAAGTCAGTACAAGGGCGGATGTATTTGCCCGCAAGTTCTTCGAAGCATGGATGCAGACGCAGCAACGCACGAAAAGCCACGAGGTCAAGTTCTACTGCATTGAGCCCTATCGCGCGCTTCAAGAGCGCCAGATTGCGCTGCAAACGGTTGGATCTTTCCCTCTGGCATAGCAGGGATTCGCGACGCTGCTCCACGGCGAGCAGCAGGGCTTCGGTGAGTTCGTCGACCTTGACCGGGAAAGTGAGTTCAAGCTCCAGCAATGTCGCGATCTGGAGTGCCTTGTCGAGAGATAGCGAGGCTGCCAGCGCCCGGCCTTCCAGCTTGAACATGCGTAGCACCCATCGTAATGGCCGCAAGCCCCAGAGCTTCTCGTCTTCTTCTTGGTCTTTGCGCATGCCCATCTCCGTGTCTGTTCACTATCGAACAGAGATGCGACAAACCATGCCGCAGCACTTTTGCCGGGATGGTCACTGCGTATTGCGGTTACAAATGATAATAATTATTATTAGCAATCGTCTGGAATACAGTGTTGCACCACTGCGATTCCGACCTACGGAAAAAGAGAGAACGATGGGTACTCGGCGATTCGCGATCAAACCCTTGTGCGCGGCCCTGATGGTCTGTTGTGCGAGCGCACCCGCCATGGCGCAATCCGGCGCGTCCGCACTTTTGCCGCAGACGCCACCGAAGAAGACCGCACGTCCCGACAACACCGGCAACGACCAGAACGGAACGCACACGCTCGCGACGGTGGAAGTCACCGGCGTCGCGCTGCAGGGCTATGCCCCCGGCCCCTCCAGCATCGGCGCCAAGGTTCCGACGCCCTCACGCGACATTCCGCAAACGGTGGTCCAGGTCAACCGCAACCTGTTGGATGCGCAAGGCGCGACCTCGCTGCAGGACGCGCTTCGCAACGTGCCCGGTATCACGCTGGCCGCGGCCGAGGGCGGCACCATCGGCAACAACATCAACCTGCGCGGGTTCTCCGCGCGAACCGACATCTATCTCGACGGCTTTCGCGACCGTGGGCAGTACTATCGCGATACGTTTGATCTGCAATCGGTGGACGTGCTGGAAGGACCGGCGTCGATGCTGTTCGGTCGCGGTTCCACCGGCGGCGTGATCAACCAGGTCAGCAAGCAGCCGATGCTGCAGCCGTTCGGTTCGGCGTCCGTCACCGTCGGCAGCGATGACCGTTATCGCGCCAGCGCCGATCTCAACGAACCGTTGTCGGAGACCGCGGCGTTTCGCCTCAACGCCTTCGGCCAGGACGTGCACACCACCCGGGACGTGATGTACAGCAAGGACGCCGGTGTCGCGCCGACATTGAAGTTCGGGATCGGCACTGCCACCACGTTCACTCTCTCGGCGCTGTTGCAGCACAACGACGACATGCCGGATTACGGCTTGCCACCGGTCAACGGCCATCCGGCCGACGTCAGCCACGACAATTTCTACGGCCTGACCGAGGACCGCACCAGGCAGGATGTCGGCATGCTGGCGGCGCGCCTGGAACACGAGTTTTCCGATCGCCTGACCTTGCGCGAGCAGATCCAGTACAACAACTACCTGATCGATGCGCGCGAAACGGCGGCCAACACCTTGGTCACCAGCGACGGCGTCACGCTCAACCGCAATCTCGGCAACCCCACCGACCTGCCGCTGTCGGATCTGTTCGTGCAGCTCGCCAGCCACGATCGCCGCATCCACGACACGTCGCTGTTCAACCAGCTCGACCTGATCGGCAAGTTCGACACCGGCCCGGTTTCGCACACACTCGTCGCCGGAAGCGAGATCGGTCGCGACACTTACGCCAACCAGGGCTATACCCGCAGCGGGTTGCCGATGCTGTCACTGGTCGATCCGCAACACGAACCGCAGCCGCCCGGCGTCGTCAGTACGCCGGCCAACCACGCGAGTTCGAACGCCGACACCTATGCGATCTACGCGAACGACACCGCTGCGCTGGGCGAACACTGGAAGCTGGTCGGCGGCCTGCGCCAGGATCGTTTCGATGCCGATCTGGTCAATACCACCAGCCTGCCGGCCAGCGTGCACCAGGTAGTCGATTTCACCAGCGTGCGCGCCGGGGTGATCTGGCAACCGAGCGAGGAACAGTCGTATTACGTTTCCTACGGCACGTCGTTTGACCCTTCGCTGGAGGCGTTGACCGTCACCAACGGCACGCAGGCGTTGCCGCCGGAGAAGAACAAGTCGTACGAGATCGGCGGCAAGTGGGATCTCGCGGGCGACGCACTGTCGCTCAATGCCGCGCTGTTCCAGGTGACCAAGACCAACGCGCGCACCCAGACCTCTGATGGCGAATACGTGCTCGATGGCACGGTACGTGTCAACGGCGCGGTGCTCGGCATCGTCGGCCAGTTGACCCGCCAGTGGCAGGTGTTCGGCGGTTACACGCACTACAACGCGGAAATCGTCAAGGCGATGGACGGCACGCAAGGCAACGTGCCCGCCAACACGCCGGACAACGCATTCACCCTCTGGAGCACCTACAGGCCCGACGCGCGCTGGGAGTTCGGCGGGGGCGCCAATTACGTCGGCCCGCGTTTCGCCAACAACACCAATCTCGTTTCGGTCGGTGGCTACACCCGCTGGGACGCCACGGTCGCGTGGCGCCAGTCGCGCTACGATCTGCGCCTGAATTTGTGGAATCTCACCGACAAGAAGTATTTCGATACCCTGATCCAGTCCGACGGCGGTCGCGCCGTGCCGGGCATCGGGCGTACCGAAATGGTGACCGCCACCTGGCATTTCTGACGAGCATCCTCGGCAAACGAAAACTCCCACATGTTGATCCGCATTCCGGGATTGCTGTCTGCCGAACAGGCCGCGGGCATCGTCTCGCGGCTGCGAACCGCAGACGATGCGTGGGTCGACGGACGCGTTACCGCCGGTTTCCAGGGCGAGCCGGTGAAGCGCAATCGCCAGCTCGACGAACGTTCGTCGCTGGCGCGCGAGCTGGGAGAGGTCGTGCTGGCCGCACTGGAGCGGCATCCGCGCTTCATAAGCGCGGCGCTGCCGGCGCGCGTCTATCCGCCGATGTTCAACTGCTACGAAGAAGGCATGCAATTCGGCGCGCACGTGGACGGCGCGGTGCGGCTGATTCCCGGCACAGGCATCAAGTTGCGCACCGACCTTTCGGCGACCCTGTTCCTCGAACCGAAGGACAGTTACGACGGCGGCGAGCTGCTGATCGAGGACACCTACGGCGTGCATTCGGTGAAGCTCGATGCCGGCGACCTCGTGCTGTATCCGGCCACCAGTCTGCATCGCGTCGCGCCGGTCACGCGTGGCGCGCGGCTGGCGAGTTTCTTCTGGGTGCAGAGCATGATCGCCGACGACGCCCGGCGTACGTTGTTGTTCGACCTCGACCATGCGATCCAGCGGCTGGGCGCCGCCGGTGCGGACGAACAGGCGCGCACCACATTGATCGGCACGTACCACAACCTGCTGCGGATGTGGGCGGAAGTCTGAGCGGCTACCAGGCGCTCAAACCATCGCTGCGCGGCGACGGCGCCGCAACCAGAACAGGGTTCCGAAGACCAGCAGCACGCTGGGTGTCAGGCCCGTGCACAACGCGAGCGTGCGCCACCAGGCCCCGCCCACCGCGGCGCTGTGCACCGGCAACAGGCCCATGCTGATGCGCATGCCGAGCCCGGCACTGCGTGCATCGTCCACACTGAGCACGCGCGCCGCATGGGGATCGATGCCGATGGTGCTGGCGGCGTCCGACCATTCGCCGGGAAATCGTCCGCGCAATGCGAAATCGCCTCCGTGCGGGCCCGGCAGGAGCAGGCGCGCGGGCGTGAATGTCGGTTGCGTCGCATGCACCATTTGCATCACGCGCGGCCAATCGATGGTCGCGCCACGCGCAACGCTTTCCTGCCCCTGCATGGGCGCCGGCGCGCGGCCTCCGAATACCGCCGTCAGCACGTCCTGCGCTTGCCGGTGGAAGCCGAGCATGATGCCCATCGAAACCCACGCCAGCAGCAGCGGCAGCATCGCCATTCCGAGTGCGCGATGCTAGCTCGCCCAGCGCAGCGTCGGCGGCCGCAGGTGCGGGCGCAGATGCTTCAACGCGCGCGCGCGGCCCGGCCAATAGACATAGGCGCCGGACAACAGCATGAACAAGGCGGCGAAACCGACGCAGCCGACCCACTGATGGCCGCGGCCAACGATCAACCGCGTGTGCCAGTCGCGAATGATGCCGAGCGGATCGCCGTGCGGCGTCCGGCGCAACAACAAGTCGCCGTTGTCGTCGAAGTACAGACGCGTGCCGTCCGGTTTCGTCACCTGCCAGACGGGTAGCTCGCGATCGGGGAATTGCACGCTGCGCACGCCATGACCCGCTGCGGCGAGCACGCGTGACAGCGCGGCGCCGTCGTCGCCAGTGCGCGCGGCTTGCGCCGCAAGTTGCGGGTACGCCAGTTTCAGCAGGTCGTTTTCGAACAACAGCACGCAACCGCCCAGCGCGAGCAACGCGAATACCACGCCGCCGCTCAATCCGATCCACAGATGCAACCGGCGCAACCATGCGCGAAGGCTGTGGCGGGCGGATTCGGCGGCACGCAAATTCGGCTCCGGTTCCGACCGGCAGCGCATCGGAGGTAAACGCAGGAAGACGACAAGTATAAAACGGCGTCGTGAAGCCCCGGCGGGCGGTACCCGATGTCCCATTGTCGATCCGGCAACCCATGTCGATCCTTCCGGGTTGCACTAAACTGGTGCAATGAACCGGATTGGGGAAATGAATCCACCGGCACAAAGGGACAGCCTGGATGCGCTGGCCACCGGCGTAGCCATGCTGGATGCGGAAGGCCGCTTTCAACGTGTCAATCCGGCATTCTGCGAAATGATCGGCGCCGGTTCCAGCCGCTTGCTGCAGCAACCGATATCGATGCTGCACGCGGAACGCCTCGATGCGGCGGTGCGACGCGTTCCGGTGCATGCCGGCACGCAACGCCTGGATGCGGTGGCGCTGTGCGCGACGCCGGGTCGCGATTGCGTGCTGGATTTCCTGCTGGGCGCGAATCCGGAGGGCATCGTGCTGGAAGCCTGGCCGAGTCAAGGCGCGACATCCCCGTCGCGCCTGTCGGAATCGCTGCGCGGTTTCGCGCACGAGGTGAAGAACCCGTTGGCGGCGATCTCCGGCGCGGCGCAACTGTTGCAGTTGCGCGATCGCGATGAGCGGGACCGCGATCTGGCGCAACTGATCCTGTCGGAAACCGGGCGCCTCGCTGCGCTCGCGGACAAACTGCTGGGCGCGCGCACCGCGCTGTCGCCGCGCGCGGCCAACGTGCACGCCATGCTGGAACGCGTCGCGCAAATGCTCGGCGCGGAACGTCCGGACATCGCGATCGTGCGGGATTACGATCCCAGCTTGCCGGCGTTGCACGGCGATCCGGATCGCCTGTTGCAGATCCTCCTCAATCTCGCGCGCAACGCGGTGGAAGCGGACGCGCGCCGAATCGTCCTGCGCAGCCGCGCGGAAACCGGCTTGCGCGGCGCGAACGGCAAGGCGATCCCCGCGTTGCGGATCGAGATCGAGGACGACGGCGACGGCGTGCCTCCCGATATCGAGACGACGTTGTTCGAGCCGATGGTCTCGGGTCGCGTCGGCGGCAGCGGTCTGGGCCTGGCGCTGTCGCGCGAAATCGCGCGCGAGCACGGCGGCGAACTGGCCTGGCGCCGTCGCGGCGACGGAAGTTGTTTCGTGCTGTTGCTTCCGCGCCGCATGCCGGAAGGTGAGCCCGCATGAGTGCGATCTGGATCGTCGACGACGACCGTGGCGTGCGTTATGTGCTGGCTACCGCGCTGCGCGACGTGGGCCATGAAGTGGTCGAATTCGGCAGCGCCGAAGATGCGCAACGCGCGCTGCAGCGTGGCGAACCGGCGCTGCTGATCAGTGACGTGCGCCTGCCGGGCGCGGATGGCCTGAGCCTGCTCGCTGCGGTGCGCGAACGGCATCCTTCGGTGCCGGTGATCGTGATGAGCGCGTGGACCGACGTCGGCAGCACCTCGGCGGCGTTTCGCGCCGGCGCATTCGATTACCTGCCCAAGCCGTTCGATCTGCAGCAGGCGCTGGCGGGCGTGCAACGCGCGCTGGAACGCTCGCCCGAAGCCGGTACCGCGCCCACGGCGACAGATGATGCATCGAAACTGCTCGGCTCCAGCGCTGCGATGCATAGGGTGTTCCGCCTGATCGGCCGCGTCGCCGCCAGCGACATCGACGTGCTGGTCACCGGCGAAACCGGCACGGGCAAGGAGTTGGTCGCACGCGCCTTGCACGAGGAAAGCGCGCGTCGCGCGCGGCCGTTCGTCGCGCTCAACACCGCGGCGATTCCCGCGGAATTGCTCGAGAGCGAGCTGTTCGGTCACGAAGCCGGCGCCTTCACCGGTGCGCAGCGCCGCACCTTCGGACGCTTCGAGCAGGCGCAGGGCGGCACGCTGTTCCTCGACGAGATCGGCGACATGCCGCTGACGTTGCAGACACGCTTGCTGCGCGTGCTGGCGGGCGGCGAGTTTTACCGCGTCGGCGGCCGCGAACTGATCCGCGGCGACGTGCGCGTGCTCGCCGCGACGCACCAGGATCTGGACGCCAAGGCCGCGCGCGGCGAATTCCGCGCGGACTTGCTGCACCGGCTGGACGTGGTGCGCATCCATCTGCCGGCGCTGCGCGAGCGCCGCGAGGACATTCCCGAACTGGCGCGGCATTTCCTTGAACGCGCCGCGCGCGAATTCAATCTGCCGGCCAAGCACTTCACCGCCGCGGCACTGCAAGCGCTCTCGCGGCGCGAATTCCCCGGCAACGTGCGGCAACTGGAAAATCTCTGCCGCCGCCTGGCGGTGACCGCGCCCGGCGCGAACATCCGCCGCGAGGACCTGGACGTACAAGTCGCGGCGAAGGCTTCGCACGGAAGCAGCGACGCCTGGGAAGCGCGCCTGCGCGATTGGGCGTACGAACGCCTCGCGGAAGGACAAACGGGCCTGCACGCGCTGGCACGCGAACGTTTCGATGGCGCGCTGTTCGACGCCGCGCTGGAAATCCACGGCGGCCATCGCCAGCGTGCCGCCGCGGCGCTCGGCCTCGGCCGCAACACGCTCACCCGCAAGCTGGGCAGTTCGCGCGGCAAACGCAAGGATCGGCAATGAACATGGCGATTGCGATACGTACCGCCGTTGCCTCTGACGTCCCCTTTCTCGTGGAATGCAATGCCGCGATGGCGCTCGAAACCGAGCGGAAAACCCTGGATCGCGACGTGTTGGCACGAGGCGTGGCCGCGGTGTTCGATCATCCGGCGCGCGGGTTTTATCTGCTTGCCGAGCGTGACGGCGCGCCAGTGGGCTGCTTGCTGATCACCCGCGAATGGAGCGACTGGCGCAACGGAAACTGGTGGTGGTTCCAGAGCGTGTACGTCGTTCCTTGCGCGCGCCGCAGCGGCATATTCCGCGCGCTGTACGCGGAAGTCGAACGACTCGCCCGCGCAGAGGGCGCGGTGGGGTTGCGGCTCTACGTGGAACGCCATAATGCGCGCGCGCAGCACACCTACGCAGCGCTCGGCATGGAAGAGGAGCCCTACACGATATTTCATCGCGGGTTTGTCGATTCCACTGCGCAAGGAGACATGCCGTGATTCCGCAAACCCGTCGCGTCGCCGTACTCGGCGGCACCCGCATTCCGTTCTGCAAGCGCGATACGGTGTATGCCGACCTCGGCAATTTCGGGATGTCGGTGCAAGTACTGGGCGCGCTGGTCGAGAAATTCGGCCTGCAGGGCGTCGAGTTGGGCGAAGTCGCGTTCGGCTCGGTGATGAAACATCCTGCCGACTGGAATCTCGCGCGCGAAGCCGCGCAATCTTCCGGCCTGGCGATGACCACGCCGGGGTTCACCACCGCGCGCGCCTGCGGCACCTCGCTGGACAACGCAATCCTGATCGCGCAGAAGATCGCCACGGGGCAGATCGAGGCTGGCGTTGGCGGTGGCTCGGATACCACCAGCCAGGTGCCGCTCACTTATTCGGATCGCCTGCTGCAGCGCCTGCTGGACTTGAACCGCGCCAGATCATTCGGGGGAAAATGGCGCGCGGCCACACGCGGGTTCTCGCTGCACGAGCTGAAACCCGCGGTGCCGGGCGTGATCGAGCCGCGCACCGGGCTGTCGATGGGCGAACACTGCGAGCTGATGGCGAAACAGTGGAAGATTCCGCGCGCCGAACAGGACGCATGGGCGCTGCAAAGCCATCGCAAGCTGGCTGCGGCCTACGACGCGGGTTTCTTCGACGATCTGGTGACGCCGTTCCGCGGGTTGAAGCGCGACAACCTGCTGCGCGCGGATAGCACGGCGGAAAAACTCGCGTCGCTGAAGCCCGTGTTCGACCGTCGCTCCGGCGAGGGCACGCTCACTGCGGGCAATTCCTCGGCACTGTCGGACGGCGCTGCCGCGGTGCTGCTTGCCAGCGAGGCATGGGCCGCGCAACGCAGCCTGCCGGTGCTGGCCTGGCTCACGTACGCGGACGTGGCGGCGGTGGATTACGTGCATGGCGAAGGCTTGCTGATGGCGCCGACCATCGCGGTGCCGCGCATGCTCGCGCGCGCCGGCATCGGCATCCATGACTTCGATTACTACGAAATCCACGAAGCTTTCGCGGCGCAGGTGCTGTGCCAGTTGCGCGCATGGGAATCTGCCGACTACTGCAAGAACCGGCTCGGCCTGGACGCGCCGCTGGGTTCGCTCGATCCGGCGAAGATCAACGTGCACGGCTCCAGCCTGGCGACCGGCCATCCGTTCGCCGCCACCGGCGCGCGCATCGTGGCGACGTTGGCGAAGATGCTGGTGCAGAAAGGTTCCGGACGCGGGCTGATCTCGATCTGCACGGCCGGCGGGATGGGCACGGTGGCGATCATGGAACGGGCGTAGCAAGACTCGCAAAAAAGAAGAGGCGCCTTGCGGCGCCCCTTCGCGTTCCTTCTCGCGGCCGCGCGATCAGCGCACCGAAAACAAGGTCGGTTTCCATTCGCCGCTGACATAGGATTCGCGCTGGCGGCGGTGCATCCGTTCGATTGCCTGCTGGCGCCGCGCTTCCGCCCAATCCACGCGTTTCAGCATCAGTTTGGCGGGATCCTCGCCGTGCCGGCTCGCTTCATGGTCGCGCCACTTGCTGAAATCGTCGTAGGCCTCGATCTCGTACTGCAGGTCCTGGCGGCACAGCTCGATCATGATCGCGTCATCGAGGAAGCCGAGCACCGGCACCGAATCCGGAATCGCGTCCTGCGGATCGGCGAGATAAGCGAGCGCCGCCAAAACGCGGTGGCGATCTTCGTCGGGCAGGCCGAAGCCGACGTCCTTGGCCATGGCGATCATCGAGTCCACGCTGATCAGGCGCTCCTCGATGAACGGCGGCACGCGCGTGCCACGGGATTTGTCCAGCAGGGCGCGGGCAGCGTCGATGATCTGCTCGGGGTCGCGGCCCTGGATGCTGGCCTCCACGTCGCGCATTCCCTTGACGAAGAACTGCAGGTCGTCGTCGCTCAGTTGGATGTTGATGTCCAGAGGCATGGACGCGTCCTCGGTCGGTATGAGCGCGCCAGCGTAACCAGCGGATCGGGCAGCGTCAATCGTGCGCCGGGTGGACGGGCATTGCGGCCGCCCGGCGCACGATCGCCACGGGATGGCGCGGGCCACGGGAGGCCGCGCCCGATTTGGCGCGCCGCTACATGATGCCCTGCACGCCGGCGCCGAACGCGGTGATGAAGCGCGTGACGATCGAGGTGAGCGAGAGGTTCACTTCGGGGAAATCGCCCACCGACTGGTAGCACTTCAGGAAGTTCGGATCGGTGGGCGGTACCGGATTGCATCCGGGTTTCAGTTCGTAGCTGGTCGCGTAATCGAACGGCCACAGGTCGAAGATCGGCAGGCTGCGCGAAACGTCGCCGATGGCGTTGCTGACATTGCCGATCACCGGGATCGGATCGCGCGGCGCGATCAGCCAGGCATTCTGCGGCTGGGTGGCGCCGACGATCGATGCACGCACCGCCGCGGCGAACTTCGTGTCGTACACGATCACGCCGGCCTCGGTGTTGTAGTTGGCCGAGCGCGGATCGAAATTGTGCGAGCCCACCATCGCCACGCTGCCATCCACCACCAGCGACTTGGCGTGCAGGCTGACGCGCGGACCGAAATCCTCGGGATTGATCGGCACCGCGCCGCGCCGGCCGCCCAGCGCGGCCGCGGCGTTCTCGCTGGACAGCGCGAGGTAATTCGCGACCATTAGCGGTGCATCCAGAGGATGCGGTTTCAGTTCGTGCAGGTCGAAACCATAGTCGACCAGGAATTTCTTGCGGTGCTTGTAGGAGAGCGCGTACACGCCCATTGCGTCGGTGGACGCCAGCGAATTGGTCGACACCAGCACGTGCACCGGCGGGGTTTTCTTCTGCAGCGATTCGAAAATGTCGCCGGCGCGGCCGGTCAGCACCAGATAGGGCGTCTGCAGCACCACTTCGTGCTGCGTGCCGCGCAGCAACCGCATCAGGTCGCGCGTCAATTCCTTGGCGTCGCGTCCGTGCACGGGCTTGGCTTTCGACGGCAGGTCGTAGAAGTAATCCACGCGCCCGACCTGCATGCTGGCATCGGTGAAATGCGAGCGCAGGAATGCGGGATCCTCCGCTTCCGCCTGCACGCGTGCGACGCGGGCGGGGTCGCCGTAGACCGGCGCCACCCAGGGTCGCGCATCATGCGGATGGTCGAGGATGCGCGCGTTGGCGTCCTTCAGGTGCGTCAGCGGCACCGAGCGCGGATGATCCCAGAAGATGTCGAAACTCTCGGCCATCTGCTGAGCAGCCGGGCCGGCGATCAGCGCATCGCGATCGAGGAAATCCAGCTGCGGATCCCAGTCGTAGTAGCGGTCTTCGTAATTGCGCCCGCCGGTGATGCCGACCGAATCGTCCACCAGGAACAGCTTGTTGTGCATGCGCTGGTTGAAGCGCTTGAAGCAGCACAACACGCTGGCGGTGTATTCGGCGAAGTTGTTGCGCGCCTTGTCGAAAGTCGGGTTGTACAGCCGGATTTCCAGGTTGGCGCTCGCGCGCGCCAGCCGGGAAAGCAATTCGGGATCGTTCAACGACCCGAGCTGGTCGGCGAGGACGCGCACCTTCACGCCGCGCCGGGCCGCATTGATCAATTCATCCAGTATCAGCAGCCCGGCGTCGTCCCTGGCCCAGATGTAGGTCTGGATGTCGATCGACTTGCGGGCCGCGCGGATCAGGTTGATGCGCGCCGCCAGCGCATCCTCGCCCACTTCCAGCAGCGTGGCGACGTTGTGCGGATGCTGCGCATCCGATTGCGCGGAGGCCTGTTGCGCCTGCTCCAGGAACGGCGACGGTTGCGCACAGGCATCCGGCGCATGGCAATCCAGTCGCTGGTCGACGCTCGCGGCCACCACCGCGTCGGCGCGCTGGATGCGTTTGACGGAAAGCGGCGCGCAACCGGCCAGCAGCAGGATCAGTGCACACGACCACCAGCGACGGCTTCCCACCTGAAACCCCTACTCCTTGCGTGGGATGATCCTAACCCGGTTCGTCCAGCATGATGTTCATTTCCAGCGAGACATGGTCGGACAGCAGCGCGCGGCGCCCATGCATGCCGAACGCGCCGCGCGAGACCGTGCCGTTCACCTGCACCGGGCACGCGAGCGGCCGCGCGGGACAGCGCGAAGGCAGCAATTCGAACTGCGCCTCGCGGCGTTGTCCGTGCAGCTCCAGCACGCCCGCGAGGGCGCCGCCGTCGCGCAGGGCGGAAGCCGGGAACGGCGCGGAAACGAAATGGATGTGGGGGAAGTTCGCCACGTCGAAGAAGCCCGGGCCTCGCGCTTCGCGCAGCGCGTCTTCGTCGTCCATGTTCAGGCTGTCGGCATCGATCCACGCGTCGACGATGTCGTGCCGGGCATCGACCTCGCGCAATTCGCCGCGCACGCCGTCGAAGGCGCCGCGCTCGTGGGTGAACCACAGCGTGCGTACGCTGAAGCGCGCCTGCGAACGCGCGTGGTCGATCGGCCAAGTGCCCGCCGCGACCGTCGCACTGCTGGACAACACCAGCAGCCATACGGCGGCGCGCACCATCATGGCGACCAGAAAGCCCGCAGTCTTGCCCCGCCGGGATCCAGCGCGCGCGCTTCGTCCAGATGCAGCCACGCGACGCTGCCGGGCGGCATGCCGCGCACCGGATCGGAAAGTCCTTCGGTCATCAGCGCGAGCAATTGCTCCAGCCCCGGGTTGTGGCCGACCAGCAGCACCCGCCCGGCGTCTCCCGCGTGCTGCTCGAGCAACGCCAGCAAATCGCCGGGCGTGGCTTCGTAGATGCCGGCGACGAAACGCGGCAGCACGCTGTCGCCCGACGCATCGAGGGCGCGCTCGACGGTCATCTGCGCGCGCCGCGCCGGCGAGCACAACGCGGCATCCAGCGTCACGCCCTGGCTCCGCAGCCACGCACCGGCGTCGCGCGCTTCCGCTTCGCCGTGCAGACTCAATGGCCTGTCACGATCGCTGCCGCCGGCCGAGAGGGGCAGGGCTTCGGCGTGTCGCAGCAGGATCAGGTCGCGCATGGATCGGATTGGACCAAAATAGGTTGTGCGGGTGAAAAGGTCGAGCGGATCGTACGAGGCTTCAACCGCCCGTGCTGGAGGAGGCGGGCGCAGCCTGCGGCTGTTCCGGTTGCCAGCCGTCCGGCGCTTCGACGGGAATGCCGTTGGCGCGCAAGGTCGACAGCACCAGGGTCAGTTCGGTGCCGCCGCTGCGCGCGGCCTGCAGCAGCGGCGCGGCCAGCGCATCGTCGTTCATGGCCTTGATGCCGATCACGCCGTAATTCTGCATCTGCCAGGCAAGGTTGCGCGCATCACTGTCGGTGGAGGCCTTGGCGGAGGGGTCGAGTTCGCCGTGGATGTGCAGGCCCACCGCGCGCCCGATCGGGCTGCTGCCCCACTCCATGAGATGCGCGACCTTCAGGCAATCGGTTTTGAGCGCATCGTCCTTGCCGGCGTTGTCGGCGTTGCAGAGATCGAGCACGGGTTTCAGCGACGGCCGCGGATGCTGGTTGGCCACGCCGAAGGCGATCAGCAGCTCCACGCCCAGCGCGGTCTGCGGGTCGCCTTGTTGGGTGTTCTGCATCGTGTCCGGCAGCGGCGGCAGGATGCCGACCACGCTGGCCACGCCCTGCAGGTCGATGCCGAAATAATCGTCATAGCTTTTCGCGGCGGCAGCCTTCGCCAATGCGGCGCGTTCGGAGGCCGCGTCGTTGGCCTGCGCCGCGCCGTCCATCATCAGCATCCAGACCGCTGCATTGTCGCCAGCCTGCGCCTGCAACTGCTTCAGCATGTCGGCATTGGGGCATTTGCTGGCCTGCGCGTCGCAGTCGGCCAACCGGACCCAGGTGATTCCCGGTCCCGCGGCGGGCGCGGCGGCGGCGCGTTGCGCCAGCCGCGAAAACGAGAGCTCCGGTTTCTGGTCCGGCAGCGGGCGCGCCAGCAAGGCGGCGCCGATCAGGTGCACCGCGTCGGCACGCAGGGCATTCACCGTCACCAGATCGCGTTGATATTGCAGCAGCGCGGCGATGCGCGCCTGCTCGCCAGGCGAGGGTGCGGACTGTGCGCTGGCGGCGGGTTTCGTCGCGGCCTTGGTCTTGTGTTTGGTGGCGGCCTGCGCGCCGAAAGCGCACAGGCAGAGAGCGAGTGCGATCGTCAGGGTGTGCCGGGGCATGGCAGGATTCCGTGGTGAGTCGGGCGAAACTAAGGGCGCGGGGATGAACCTCACGTTTATGTCATCGCGCATGATCGCGAGGTCGGGAAACAGTCGTCCCAGGCTGCGCTTTGCAATGAACTTCACTCGTTCAGCGCAGCGCGTATGAACTCGGGCGTGGCCAATGCGCCGCGGTGGATGCCGGCGTTGTAGTAGCGCGTGGCGAAGGATTTGTCGGTGGCGGCTTGCTCGCGAAAGTCGCTCAGGTCTCCACCCTTGCGCGCCATCGTGCAGCTCCACCAGCCGGTCGGATAGCACGGCTGCGGGAAGGGGCAGGTGTGGACGGCGCCGAAGCCGGCCTTGCGCATGGCGGTGCGCATCGACTTGATCAGATCCAGATGCGCGATCGGCGATTCCGACTGCTGCACCAGGATGCCGCCCTGTCGCAACGCACGGAAGCAGCTCGCATAGAAAGCCGCGTTGAACAGGCCTTCGGCCGGACCGACGGGATCGGTGGAATCCACGATCACCACGTCCAGCGATTCCGGCGGGCACTCGGCCATGTAACGGATGCCGTCGTCGAACAGCAATTGTGCGCGCGGGTCGGCATTGGCCTCGCACAATTCGGGGAACCAGGTTTCCGCCAGCCGCGTCACGCGCTCGTCGATCTCCACCTGCACCGCGCGCTCGACTTCGGGGTGGCGCAGCACCTCGCGCAACGTGCCGCAGTCGCCGCCACCGATGATCACCACGTTCCCGGGGCGCGCGTGCGTGAACAGCGCCGGATGCGACATCATTTCGTGGTACAGGAAATTGTCGCGGCTGGTGAGCATGATGCAGCCGTCGATGACCATCAGATTGCCCCAGTCGCTGGTTTCGTGGATCTCGATGGTCTGGAAGCGGGTCTTTTCCGCGTGCAGCAGGCGCCGGGTGCGGAATCCGATCGAGGATCCGGAGGCGGCGTGGGCTTCGGTGAACCAGCTCGAATTCGACATGGAAGGGCGCGGCGAGGTCGGGAAACCCGTGATTCTAGCCGCAGTCGCCGACGCGGGACGCCGTGCCGCAATGCGGGCGTCAACATCCGTTGAACCCGCTTGGGCTTAGACTTCGCGTTCGCTGCGCTCCAGGGCAGCGCGGGCGGGCCACCATGGCCAGGCCGAGGATTTCTGGTGGCTGTCAGCAAAACCCCGCTGCACTGAGGAAGACGAAACGTGGCACGCAAACCGGGCGCCCCTGCTTGGCCCCCATGGCGCGGCTTGCGTCCGCGGCGCCCGCGTGCGCCGCAGATGCCGCCGCCCTGGCCGTCCGCGCTGCGCGCGGCCGACCTCGAATCCTGCGCGCGCGAGCTCGCACTGCGTCATCGCGCGCGGGCGGATGGCACGCGCATCTCGAATGCAGGCCGCGATTTCGCCAGGGCGCTGCCGCAGCACGAACGCAGTTTGCGCCGCGCCTACGCGTTGGCGCGCGTCGCGGTGAGCGAGCAGCGGCGCATCGAACCCGCGGCCGAGTGGCTGCTGGACAATTTCCATCTGGTGCGCGCGCAGTTGCGCACCCTGATACCGGAGCTGGCGACCCGAGCGCTGCGCCGCGTGCCGCGCGTCCTGTCGGCGCAGGGCGCCAGCGTGCCGCGCGTGCTCGACCTCGCGCGCGAATGCGTGGCGTACGTCGATGGCCGCGTGGAACCGGAGCAGGTCGAACGTTTCCTGGCGGCCTACCAGCAGGAGATCGTCCTTGACCTCGCCGAATTGTGGACACTGCCGACGCTGCTGCGCCTGGCATTGGTGGAGCGTTTGTCCGAAGGCGCGCGCACGATCGCGCAGCGGCTGGAGGAATACGCCAGCGCCGAATACTGGGCCGGTTATCTGATCCGCATGGCCGGCGAGGATCCCGGCAACATGCTGGTGCACGTGGCCGACATGGCGCGACTGGCGCCGGCGATCACTCCGGCGTGGGTGGCCGAGTTCTACCGGCTTCTGGAAGGCAAGCATCCCTCGCTGCGGCTGGCGCTGAGCTGGGCGGAGCAGCAGCTCGACCAGCGCGGCCTCGGCGTGGCGCGCGTGATCGACGAGGAAAGCCGCGCGCAAGCCGCGGACCAGGTGTCGACCGCCAACTGCATCAATTCGCTGCGGTTGGCCTCGCGCCACAACTGGGCCGACATCATCGAGAAGGTCAGCGCGGTCGACCGGATTCTCACCGGCGATCCCGCGCAGTGCTACGCGCAAATGGATTTCCCCACCCGCGGGTTTTACCGGCATGCGGTGGAATCGCTGGCACAGCGCGCGCGACTCGAAGAAACGGAAGTCGCGCAGCTCGCGATCGCGGCTGCGCAACAAGCGGAGAGTCCGAGCGGCGATCCGCGCGTCCACCACGTCGGTTATCACCTGATCGGCAACGGACGCGCGGCGTTCGAACGTGCCCTCGCGGCCTCGCCGCCGTCGCGTGCACGCGTCGCCAGCGCCTTGCGCGCGTGGCCGGCGACGTTCTACCTCGGGTCGCTGGCCTTGCTCACGGCCGCCATCACTTTCCTGGTTGCACCGCGGGCCTTGCACCGCGCGTCGCTGCCGCTGGACGCGACGCTGCTCGCGGCGCTGTTCGTCGCCGCCAGCCAGCCGGCCGTGGCAATCGTCAACTGGCTGGTCAGCGTGCTGGTGCCGCCGCGGCTGCTGCCGCGCTTGTCGTTCAGTGGCGGCATTCCCGACGACTGCCGCACGCTGGTGGTGGTGCCATGGCTGCTGGGCAGCCCGAAAGGATTGGCCGAGCAACTCGACGCGCTGGAAATCCGCTATCTCGGCAATCGTGATCCCAACCTGCATTTCGCCCTGCTCACGGATTTTCCGGACGCGCCGCAACGCGAGATGCCGGAGGACGAGGCGCTGCTGGCGACGGCGATCGAAGGCATCGAACGCCTGAATGCGAAGTATCCACTCAACGGCAGCACGCGCTTCCATCTTTTCCACCGGCCGCGCGAATGGAACGAACGCGAACAGACCTGGATGGGCTTCGAACGCAAGCGCGGCAAGCTGGGCGAGCTCAACCGCGTGCTGCGCGGAGGACCGACGGAAGGTTTCAGCGTGATCGCGGGCGACCTGCAGGCGCTGCAGGGCGCGCGCTACGTGATCACGCTGGACGCCGACACGCTGTTGCCGCCGCAAACCGCGCGGCGCCTGATCGAGACGATGGCGCATCCGTTGAACCGGCCGTGGTTCAACAAGGACTCGCGGCGCGTGGTCGCGGGCTACGGCATCCTGCAGCCGCGCGTGTCGGTGGCGCGGCCGGAACACGCCAGCCAGTTCGCGCGATTGTTTTCCGACGATACCGGGCTGGACCCGTACACGCGCGCGGTGTCGGACGTGTACCAGGACCTGTTCGGCGAAGCCTCGTTCGTCGGCAAGGGCATCTACGACGTGGATGCCTTCATGCGTTCGGTCGGCACGCGTTTCCCGAACGACCTGATCCTCTCGCACGATCTGCTGGAAGGCTCCTACGCGCGCACCGGGCTGGTCAGCGACGTGGAGCTGATCGAACACCAGCCGAACCGCTATTCGGTGGAAGCGCGGCGGCGGCATCGCTGGACGCGTGGCGACTGGCAGATCGTGCAATGGCTGCTGCCGATCGTGCCCGGCCCGCGCCGGCGCGAGTTGCGAAATACGCTCAAGGCGCACCACCGCTGGAAGATCCTCGACAACCTGCGCCGCGGGCTGGTGCCGCTGGCGATGATGGTGCTGCTGTTGCGTGCATGGTGGCTGGATATGCATCCGGTGTACTGGACCGCGGTGGTGGTGGCCTTCCTCTTGCTGCCGCCGCTGTTCATCGCGCTGGCGCAGATGGCGCGCAATGCCTTGCAACGCGCGCATCCGCGGCATTGGCGCGAGAGCGTGCGCGGCGCCGGCGACCAATTGCTGCGCACCGGCTTCGCGATGGCGGTGATTCCGTTCGAAGCCTTCCTCAATCTCGACGCCATCCTGCGCAGTGCGTGGCGCCTGCTGTTCAGCCGCCGCCGGTTGCTGGAATGGACGCCGATGGAGCAGGCCGATCGCGCGGCCGCTTCCGGTTACACGGAATTCCTCGCGTTGATGTGGGTCGGCCCGGCATGCGCGGCGGTGAGCGCGCTGGCGCTGTGGACGCGCGCGCCGGATGCGTTGATTTCCGCCGCGCCGCTGCTGGCGCTGTGGTTCGCTTCGCCATGGCTGGCCGCGGCGATCAGTCGCGAACCGCGCCATCATGGGCAGACGCTGGATTCGCGCGAGCTGCGCTTCCTCGGCAGCGTGGCGCGTCGTACCTGGCACTGGTTCGAGACCTTCGTCAACGCCGATGACCACTGGCTGCCGCCGGACAACTACCAGGAATTCCCGGCCGCGCAGGTGGCGCATCGCACGTCGCCCACCAACATCGGCATGGCCTTGCTCGCCAATCTGGCGGCGCGCGATTTCGGGTACATCGGCGTGGCCGGGTTGCTGGAGCGCACGCGCGCCACGCTCGACAGCATGGATCGGCTGGAGCGCCATCGCGGCCACTTTTACAACTGGTACGACACGCAAACGCTGGAGGTGTTGGCGCCGCATTACGTGTCCACGGTCGACAGCGGCAACCTGATGGGCTGCCTGCTGGTGCTGGCGTGCGGGTTGGAACACATGGACGAGCGGCCGCTGATCCCGCGCGCGTTGCCGCGCGGCCTCGCGCACACCGCGCACGTGATCGCCGACTGCGTGCGCGCCGGCGTGACCGCGCAACCGCACGCGATGCTCGGATTGAACGCCACGCTGTCCGAACTGGACACGCTGCTGGAACATGCGCAGACGAGCGGCGACACGCTGCCGGTGCTGCGCGGGTTGCTCGCGCGCATCGAAGTCGAAGCCGCGCGGCTGGATCAACTGACGGCGTCATTGACCGGTTTCGACGAATTGCGCGAATGGATCGGCTGCCTGCGCATGCAATGCACGGCCGCGACGGAAGACCTGGACGAGGCCGCGCCGTGGCTTGCGCTGGGCGATTCCGGGTGCGACGACCAGCGGGTGCGCGTGTTGCTGAAGGAGCTGGAAAGCAATCCGCCGCGCGCTCGCGCGCTGGTGATGTTGCGCGAGGCGATCGAAAGGCTGCGTGCCCCCGATGGCGAATTCGCGCAGGACAACGCCGGCCACGATCTCGCCGCCGCGCTGGAAGACACCGCCACCGCGCTGATCGCGCGGCAGCAACAGGGTTGCGAGCTGGCCGCGCGCTGCCGCGCCTTCGCCGAGGCGGACATGGGCTTCCTGTGGGACCGTTCGCTGCAGCAATTCACGATCGGCTTCGACGTCGAACACAATCGCCGCGACGAAGGCCGCTACGACCTGCTCGCATCCGAGGCGCGCCTGGCCAGTTACGTGGCGATCGCGCAGAACCAGGTGCCGGAATCGCACTGGTTCGCGCTGGGCCGCACGCTCACGCGCGTCGCCGGCCGCAGCACGCTGGTGTCGTGGAGCGGCTCGATGTTCGAGTACCTGATGCCGCAACTGCTGATGCCGTCGTTCGGCGACACCCTGCTGGACGAAAGCTGCCGCGCGGCGGTCGCGGCGCAAGTCGCATGGGGCGTGCGCTCGCAGGTGCCGTGGGGCATCTCCGAGTCCGCCTACAACGTCACCGACGCGCACCTCAATTACCAGTACCGCGCCTTCGGCGTGCCGGGCCTCGGGTTGAAGCAGGGACTGGGCGAGGATCTCGTGGTCGCGCCCTACGCTTGCGCGATGGCGCTGATGCTGGAACCTGCGGCCGGCGTGCGCAACCTGCAGGCGTTGCAGGCGCTGGGGGCGTTGACGCGCTACGGTTTCTACGAAGCGCTGGATTACACCGAAGGCCGCGTCGCGCCGGGGCAGTCGTTCTCCATGGTGCGTTCGTTCATGGCGCACCACCACGGCATGAGTTTCCTCGCGCTGTGTTCGCTGCTGCTGGACCAGCCGATGCAGAAACGCTTCCTGCGCGAGCCGGTGTTCCAGGCCTACGACCTGCTGCTGCGGGAAAAGATGCCCGCGGCCACGCCGGCGCGCACCACCGCGCTGGAAACCGAGTCGCCGCAACCGGCGCGCGCCAGCGCGCGTCCGGCCACGGCCGTGATCACGCAGATGGATACCGCGATCCCGCGCGTGCACTTGTTGTCCAACGGCCGCTACCACGTGTTGTTGAACCAGTCCGGCGCGGGCTACAGCGCCTGGCGCGACATCGCGATCACGCGCTGGTCCGGCGGCATCGCCAGCGACGGCGACGGCACGTTCTGCTATCTGCGCGATGTCGAATCGGGCAAATGCTGGTCCACGACCTGGCAACCCTGCGCCGCGCCCGCGGAACATTCGGCGACCTTTTCGCAGGCGCGCGCCGAGTTCCACTGCTTGGACCACGGCATCGAGAGCGAAACGCTGGTCGCGGTCTCCGCCGAGGACGACATCGAGCTGCGCCGGATCCGCCTGATCAATCGCTCCAGCCGCGCGCGCACGCTGGACGTGACCAGCTACGCGGAGCTGGCCTTGAACCAGCGCGGCACCGATGCGGCGCATCCCGCGTTTTCCAAATTGTTCGTGCAGACCGAATTGATCCCGGAACTGGATGCGCTGCTGGCATCGCGCCGCCCGCGTTCGGCCGGCGAGGCGCAACCGTGGCTGCTGCACCAGATGCACGTGCGCGGCACCACTGCCGGCAACACCGCCTTCGAAACCGATCGCGAGAAATTCCTCGGCCGCTTGCGGACGGCGAAGCATCCCGCCGCGCTGGACGGCGGCGAACCTCTGGGCGACAGCGCAGGCGCGGTGCTCGATCCGTGCATGGCGATCCGCCGGCGCGTGCTGATACCGCCCGGCCGCGCGGTCGGCGTGGATCTCGTCACCGGCATCGCGCCCACGCGCGATGGAGCGCTGGCGCTGGCGCACAAATATCGCGAACCGCATTTGCACGATCGCGTGTTCGAGCTGGCGTGGACGCACGAGCAGGTGGTGATGCAGCAGCTGAATGTCGGCACGCGCGATGCGCAAATGTACGAGCGCATCGCGGCGCGCCTGCTTTATTCCGGCGCCGTCGGCAAGGCCGCGCCCGGTCTGCCCGGGCAATCCGCGCTGTGGAAGCACGGCGTTTCCGGCGACCTGCCGATCGTGCTGGTGCGCATCGCCAACGCCTCGCAGATCGACCTGGTGCGGCAACTGATCAAGGCGCACGGCTGGTGGACCACGCGCGGCCTGCACACCGACCTGCTGATCTGGAACGAGGAGCATTCCGGCTATCGCCAGGAATTGCAGGAACACATTCTCTATCTGATCGCCTCGGCCGCCGAGGCGCGCGGCGAACAGGGGCCCGGCCGCATGTACGCATGGCGCGTCGAACATCTGTCCGGAGAAGACCGCGCGCTGATGGAAGCCGTGGCGCGCTGGACCTTCAACGGCGACGAAGGCCGCCTGCGCGACCAGGTGGAACGCGCCGCGGCGCAGGAGGCCGCGTCGCCCGCGTCGCCGCCTGCGCGCAAACTGCACGCCGGCGGCGCGGCGTTGTCGCCGCCGGACAACCTGGAAGGCTTCAACGGCTACGGCGGACACGATGCGGAAACCGGCGAATACGTGATCTGGCTGCCGCCCGGCGCGCGCACGCCGGCGCCCTGGTGCAACGTGCTGTCGAACGAACGTTTCGGCAGCGTGGTCAGCGAATCCGGCGGCGCCTACACCTTCGCGGAGAACGCGCACGAATTCCGGCTGACGCCATGGCGCAACGATCCGCTCACCGATGCCTGCGGCGAGGCGATCTGGCTGCGCGACGAGGAAACCGGCGAATTCTGGTCGCCCACGCCGATGCCGACGCCCGGCAGCGGCGGCTATCGGGTGCGCCATGGATTCGGCTGCAGCCGCTACGAGCACGTGCATGCGGATCTGCACAGCGAACTGGACGTGTTCGTCGCGCAGGCACAACCGGTCAAGCTCTCGCTGCTGAAGCTGCGCAACGGGAGCGCGCGCGCGCGCCGCATCTCGGTCACCGGCTACGTGGAATGGGTGCTGGGCGAACAGCGCGCGGCGTGCGCGCCGCACGTGCGCGTGCGTGCGGACATGGATTCCGGCGCGAACCTCGCGACCAATTTCTACGACGACACATTCGGTTCGCGGGTGGCCTTCCATGCGCTGGATCTGCAGTCGTCGCAGCGCTGCACGGATTCGCGCGCGTTCATCGGCCGCAATCGTTCGCAGGTTGCACCGCTGGGCATGGCGACGCCGGAACTGCCGGACGATTCGGTGCACCCCGAGCCGTGTTCCGTGCTGCGGACGGAATTCGTGCTGGCGCCGGGCCAGACGCTGGAACTGGCGTTCGCGCTGGGCGCGGCGGAGGACGTCGAAGGCGCGCGCGCGATCCTGCGCGAACTCGGCCGCGCCGAGGCCGCGCGCGCGGAGTGGCGGCGCGTGCGCGAGGCGTGGCGCGCGTCGATGCGGCAGTTGGTCGTGCACACGCCGGACGCGACCGTCGATCGCCTGGTCAACGGCTGGTTGCCTTATCAGGTGTTGTCGGCGCGCGTGCAGGCGCGCAGCGGCTATTACCAGTCCGGCGGCGCATGGGGCTTCCGCGACCAGTTGCAGGATGTCACGGCGCTATTGCACGCGCGGCCGGATCTCGTGCGCGCGCAATTGCTGCGTTGCGCCGCACGGCAATTCCGCGAGGGCGACGTGCAGCACTGGTGGCATCCGCCCGCCGGCAAGGGCGTGCGCACGCACATCAGCGACGATTACCTGTGGTTGCCGTGGGCGGTTTCGGAATATCTCGACGCCACCGGCGATGCCGGCGTGCTGGAGGAGATCCTGCCGTTCCTCGAGGGTCGCGAACCCGGTGCCGACGAAGAGTCGGTCTACGATTTGCCGCAGGTGTCGCTGGAATCGGGCACGCTGTACGAACATTGCGTGCGCGCGATCCGTCGCGGCCTGCGCTTCGGCGAACACGGCCTGCCGCTGATCGGCGGCGGCGACTGGAACGACGGCATGAACCGGCTGGGCGCGCAGGGTCGCGGCGAGAGCGTGTGGCTGGCGTTCTTCCTGCTCGACGTGCTGGCGCGCTTCGCGCCGGTCGCCGAATCGCGTGGCGACTCGGCCAGCGCCGGAACATGGCGAGGCGTGGCGCGCACGTTGACCGAAGCGGTCGAACAACACGCATGGGACGGCGCGTGGTATCGCCGCGCCTACGCCGACGATGGCACGCCGGTGGGTTCCGCGCAAAGCGAGGAATGCCGCATCGATTCGCTGCCGCAGAGCTGGGCGGTGCTGGCCGGCGCCACCGATCGCGCGCGCGCGGCGTCCGCGATGAACGCGGTACTGCGCCGGCTGGTGCGCGACGACCTGCAGCTCGTGCAATTGTTCGACCCGCCGTTCGACCATTCGAGAATGGACCCCGGCTACATCAAGGGCTACGTGCCGGGCGTGCGCGAGAACGGCGGCCAGTACACGCACGCGGCGGTGTGGGTGGCGATGGCGCTGGCGAAACTGGGCTGGAACGAGGAAGCCTGGCGTGTCGCGCGCCTGCTGAATCCGTTGAACCACGCACCGACTCCGGTACGGGCAGAGCATTACCGCGTGGAGCCTTACGTGCTCGCCGCGGACGTCTATACGGCCGAAGGCCACGCGGGTCGCGGCGGCTGGACCTGGTACACCGGCTCGGCGGGATGGATGTATCGGCTGCTGGTGGAATCGCTGCTCGGCCTGGAGCGTCGCGGTGCGCGGCTGGCGTTCGTGCCCTGCGTGCCCGCGGACTGGCAGCACTGGTCGCTGGACTACCGCTTCGGCGACACGACCTACCGCATCGCCTTTTACCGCGGCGGAGCGGGCGAGGCCGTGGCGCGGATCGAACTGGATGGCTGCCTGCTGGAAGGCGACGCCATCGAACTGCATGACGACGGCCGCGAGCACGCGGCGAACGTGTGGATCGGCAAGGATTGACGATGCGGAAAACGGAACACTCCCGCCGGGACGGCGGCGGCGCGCGGACGGCCGTGGAAAAACGGCGGATCGGCGACCGTCCGGAGGGCCCGCGTTTGCGCCGGAAAAGCATTCGGCGCGGCGAACGCGGCGACGACGCGATCCTGCACGAACTGCAGAAGAAGGCATTCCGTTTCTTCAAGCACTACGTCAATCCGCAAACGGGCCTGGTGCTGGACTCGACGCAGCCGGACGCGCCCAGCAGCATCGCCGCCACGGGTTTCGGATTGTCCTGCTATCCGGTGGCGGTCGAGCGCGGTTTCATGTCGCGCGCGGCCGCGCTCGCGCACACCCTGGCCGCGTTGCGCTTCTTCCACAACGCCGACCAGAGCGGCGCGGCGGACAGCACCGGCTACAAGGGTTTCTTCTATCACTTCCTGCACGCCGACACCGGCAGGCGCGCATGGCAGAGCGAGCTGTCCACCATCGACACTGCGCTGCTGCTGGCCGGCATGCTGGTCGCCGCGCTGTATTTCGACGGCGACGGCGCGGAACGCGAGGTGCGCGAACGCGTGTACGCGATCTATGCGCGCATCGACTGGCGCTGGGCGCAAAACGGCGGCGCCTCGATCAGCATGGGCTGGAAACCGGAATCCGGATTCCTGCCGTGGCGTTGGGAGGGTTACAACGAGGCGCTGCTGCTGTACGTGCTGGCGCTGGCCGCGCCGGAATCGAACGTGCAGCGCGATGCCTACGACGCGTGGACCACGGATTTCCGCTGGCGGCGCTTGTACGGGCATTCCGTGTTGTACGCGGGCCCGCTTTTCATCCACCAGTTTCCGCATGTGTGGATCGACCTGCGCGACATCCGCGACGACGTGATGCGGAAAAAAGACACCGACTATTTCCGCAACAGCACGGTCGCCACGCACATCCAGCGCAAGTACGCCATCCGCAATCCGCGCAAGTTCGCGGGTTACGAAAAAAATTGCTGGGGTTTCACCGCCAGCGACGGGCCGGGCGACCGGCGCACGAAATATCGCGGGCGCATGCACCAGTTCTACGACTACATCGCGCGCGGCGCGCCGTTCGGGCCGGACGACGGCACGATCTCGCCGTGGGCGGCGATCGCCTCGCTGCCGTTCGCGCCGGACATCGTGCTGGAAGAAATCCGGCACCTGGAAAGACTGATCGGCCACAGCCCGGCCGGCTACGGCTTCCACGCCTCGTTCAACCAGTCGTGGCCCGACGGGCGCGCCTGGGGCGGGCTCCGCTACAAGCTGCAGGGCAGCGAACGCACGGCCTGGGTTTCGCCCTGGCACTTCGCGCTCAACCAGGGCCCGATCGTGCTGATGATCGAAAACTATCGCAGCGACCTGATCTGGCGCCTCACGCGCCAATGCTGGCCGATACGCGAAGGACTCCGTCGCGCGGGGTTCGAGGGCGGGTGGTTGAACGAAGGTGCTTAGCCGTGCATGGCGCTTTCATGCGAAAATCCGCGATACGCGCTCGTAGCTCAGCTGGATAGAGTACCGCCCTCCGAAGGCGGTGGTCGGAGGTTCGAATCCTCTCGGGCGCGCCAACTCCTAAGTTAATCTGGAATCGAGTTTGCGTTTTCGGAGGATGCAATTTCTATTTTGCCGTCTTCGGGAGCGCGACTATGCGGGGCGCTGGGCCTCAGCCTGTCTGCAGCATCTTGAGCACACTGCACAGCTTCCAAAAGCACAGCTTTACTTTTAGTCGGATTGGTCCACCAGTCGGTAGACCAGACGCGCACCAATTTCCAACCCAATCCTTCAAGCACTGCTTGTCTTAGTCGATCGCGATCACGTGCGCACGCCATCGAGTGATAACTCGCACCATCGCATTCAACACCCAAAACATACACACCTGGCGCGTCGCGATCAACGACGCCTATATCAACTCGATAGCCGCCGCATCCCACTTGTGGATGTACTTCCCAACCGGCGTCACGCAGAGCAGAAATCACTTCAATCTCGAATGGGCTGTCGGGATCACGACCCGTCGGTGCCGCTTCCCTTGTCAAAGCTGATGGCCCTCGCAATGCGAATTCGAGGTATGCCTTCAGATCCACGACACCTTTCGCTCGAGTTCTAGACAGATCAATATCTTCGGGGCGAAGAGATGTATAAATTTCCACCGCGACCCGTGCCCGCGTGATGGCAACGTTCAAGCGCCGCTCGCCACCGATCTTGTTGATAGGTCCGAAATTCATGGATGATCTGCCAGCCGCATCGCGTCCATACGTCAAAGAAAACAGGATTATGTCGCGTTCGTCGCCTTGCACATTTTCAAGGTTCTTGACGAATAAGCGTTCATCGCCCTGTGCTGCAATCCGCTCTTCGAGCTCTGGCCGTTTGATCAATTCGTTTGTCAGCAGCTCATTGATCAATCGCATTTGATTCGCGTTGAACGTGACCACACCCATGGTCGGCGCACGCAAGCTTGGATCGTCTTGGGCAAAATGCTCGACGATTCGCCGCACTACAGCTTCTGCTTCTTGCTTGTTGGTTTGGCTGCCGCCCCGATCGTAGATGCCGTTGACGTTCACAAGCCGCACCGCGGTATCGCGCGTCATCGGCGAAGGGAAAGTAATCAAACGGGATTCGTAGTAGCGCGAGTTCGAAAAGGCGATCAGCGATTCGTGCCGGCTGCGGTAGTGCCATTCGAGTGACAGTCGCGGCATCCCCGTGGCGATGGTTTCATCAAGAATGCTTTCGAGATCGACGGACGAGGCTTGCTCATCATCGCCTTCCGCTTGCTCGTCGTCACCTCTTTCGAAGAATGCCGTTGGCGGCAGTTGTCTCGGATCGCCAACGATCACCACTTGGCTTCCGCGGGCAATGGCTCCCACCGCATCCCAAACCGGAATCTGCGAAGCCTCGTCGAAGATCACCAAGTCAAAGGGCGGATACGAAGGGTCCAGGTACTGCGCAACCGAAAGGGGGCTCATCAACAAACAAGGTTTGAGTATCGGCAAGACGGTTGGCAACTGCTTCACCAATTTGCGGATTGCGATGTGCCTTTTTTGCAATTGAAGCTGATGATTCAGCACGCCCATTTCACCACGCGCCTGCCGCGAATCAATGCGGGCAGCGGCATTGACAGACAAGCGGGCCTTGATCCAGTGACGGGTCAGGGCTTGAAACTGCTGATCGGCAATCCTGAATTGATCGATTCTGTTGTCCTGAACCGAGCCGCTGAAGTTACGCAGAACATCATCACGATCAATCGTTTCCTTGAGCCATGAAAGTTGATAGCAATAGTCAATAAAAGCCGCAATATGCGATGGCTCGATCAGCTCGGCTTCGATCTTGGCGATGGCTGCACCGAATCCAAGTTGCGTCACCTTGTTCTTGAGTCCGTTCCATTGACACCATGGTCGCAGCCAAGCGGTGTTGTTGCGCCACGCCTCGACGATGGATTGAATGGAATCAAGCGCCGTCACTTGTCGATCTGCAAGTTCTGGGCTACCCGTCAAACTCTCCGATTGTTGATAGGCTGCGCGAAAGGCACGCAGCGCTTCTCTGAAACGCTGCAATCGCCTAGTCAATTCTCCGTGCTCCTGCAGCAGATTGCGCTGCGTGCCGAGCAAAATAGCGATACGTTGGGCTAGCCGATCTCGATGGCCCGGATCACCCACGTAGGGGAATCTGTCGAGAGCCTGGCGCAGTCGCCTTGCCCATTTTTCACAGGAACAGATCGTCTGCCAATCTGTCGCTTCGGCTTGGTAAGCGGGGCCAAACAACCGTTCTGCATCTACTTTCGCGTCATGCAGTGCCTCATCTTCGGCATTGAGTGCATGCAGTTTCGAGAGCAACTCAGGTACTGCTTCAATCTTCGGGGCTTTACCCGAAGTGGTGTAAAGAGAAAGCTGTTTTGCAAGTGCTCGCCACCCGAACCAGCGCGGGACAACCCATTTGGCTGACGCGATTTGCCACGCTTGTTCGAGTTCTGCCCCGCTCAGCCGCTTCACTTCCGGCTTGAACGCTTCTTGCAGAGTCTGCCAAACCTGATTACGTTGTTCGCCATGCTGGCGTAGCAAATCCACACGCGCCAGCATCGCCGGATCATCCGCTCGCTGCGCGAATGCCGCCGGCACTGTCGAGGCCTGCAGCAACACGCCGCTCAAGCCTTCGACGTCTTCGAGCAGCCGAATTGAAGCGCTCTCCATCGGCAAATCGAAGACTTTGGTCAGCTCGAGTGCACACTCGTGCAGGTGCCGAGAAGCGTGTTCCAGATCAGAACCGGCCCGGAGCAAATCGTCTTGCCAGCCATTCGACCATTCCATCCGTCGGATCGAGCTCAATGGGTGGTCCGACGGGTTCCCCAGATGTTTAGCCAACGCCTGCAGTTGACCAGCAAGTCCTCGAAGCTCCAGCAACGTTGCCGCATTGATCTTTTGCAAAGAATCGTGTTGTACCGGTGCATGTGGCCAAGACCGGTGTTGGATAGCCACATTGATAGCGTCATAAACCGTCGAGCCATTCTCATGCACTCGATGCAATGCGCGCGCAATGCCATTGAGTTCGTTACGCAGCCGAGACAATCGTTCGACCTCGATCTGCCATTGCGTCGGCGCGTGCACGGTTGCAAGTTGGAGTGTCTGCTTCAATTGATCGAGAACTTCTGTTTTGACCGCCTTGGCCGAATGCAGTTGCAGACAAAATGATCCCAGCCCGATTTCGCGCAAGCGCCGTTCGACAACCTCAAGCGCGGCCATCTTTTCCGAGACAAACAGCACCCGCTTGCCCTTGGCGAGGAAGTCGGCAACCAAGTTGGTGATCGTCTGGCTCTTTCCGGTCCCCGGCGGACCTTCCAGAACGAAATCACGCCCTTCGGTGGCACGTCGCAACGCATTGAGTTGGGATGCGTCGGCCGACAGTGGTACCAGCAATTGATCCGGCGCATATGTGTCGTCGAGATCCACATGATTTTGGAAATTGGGATCGTCTGAATTGTCGAACGCTTCCTGCGGACGATCGATTAAATGGGACACGATGCGGCTCTTGCGCAGTTCGTCAGCGCGATTCTTAAGGTCCGTGTACATTACGTACTTTTGAAAGCTGAAGACGCCAAGATAGACCTCCGGTACCACTTCCCATCTCGGGATTTGCACCACGGCTTGGCGAAATATCGCCCAGATTTTCTCTACATCTACGCCATGAGCGTCTTTGGGCGGTGGTTCGACACCATGAATTTCGACGCTGTAGTTTTCGCGGAGCGCTTGCAGCAGCGTAGGATTGACGAGCGTCTCATCATCGTGGCGAACCAGCGAAAAGCCGCTACGTACCGAAGCGCGTTTAAGAGTGACGGGAACAAGAACCAAGGGCGCCAAGTAGGTCTTTTCCGAGCGGTCATCTTCGGCCCAACGCAAGAAACCCAGCGCTAGAAAAAGCGTATTCGCACCGCTCTCTTCGATGCCGGTTTTGACCGAGAGGAATATTTCGTTCAATGCTTTGTCGAGCTTGGTCTGCTCGAGGTCGGCCAGCAACTCGTGTCTTGCCATGGCCGAGTGCGCTAAGGCCTCTATGGGATCAACCCCCTCGCGCTGTAATGCAAGACTTCTTGAACGAGGATCGGTCCCTTCCATCAACGCGGGCATGCCACAAAATTTCCATTCCCTATCGTCAGAAAGTGTGTCTTCAAGCAGAAACGGATCCGGCACCTTCAGCCGAATCATCACCTTGGTGCGCTTGAAGTTCAGCAATCGGTTACGAAGAGTTAGATCCAGCAACTTCGATTTCCAACGGTTAAGCCGTCCTTGCGGTGTTTCTGGAACCTGATTTTCATCAAGTAGGACGGTGCCGTCGATCAGTGGAGGAAGCGGCGGCAGCGCCTCAAGAGCCACAGGCGCGCTCTCTTTGGCTCGGCCATTCAGGACCGCAACGTCCCGAGATGGCAGCGGATTTATTCTTTCAATGCGACTGCGTTTGATATCAATGCAGCAGCGAAAAGCGTCCGCTTCTTCGTTCAAGTAACGATATCCGCATTCCTGTGCGGCTTTGATCGTCATCGAAGGGTGTTGGGCAAGTCCTGTTGTCTCGAACGTGACCATTTCGCCAGCATCAATGCGCTTTCTTACTGTCAGCGCGTCATCCTCGATGGGACTTGGAAAGCAGGTATTCACTAGCCACAGGCCGAGCCACGCATGACCTTCTTTGAGCAAGATCAGCGGATGCAAGCCCGACTGCTCTAGGCAGGAAGCGAGCAGCATTGTCAGATCGAGACAATTTGCGACGCCACTATCGAGGATTCGGTCCGCCGTTCGAATCTTCTGGCCATTGGCAACAAAGCTCGCGGGTGCAAGGTTGTACTGCAAACCATGCGCAGCAATGGCGCTGTAAATGGCTGAAGCCTGTGACCAAACTGCATCGCGATTCTTGCTGGAGTAGCCATCCATCACAAAACGGCCGCGACCAGCTACCAGCAGGCTCGCCGCTTCACCAAGCAATCGGTCGATGTGCGGATTGTTCGGACACGAAAACGCAGCCAGTAGTTCAGGAATGCAGCGGGTTCCAGCCCATTGGTCATAAGCGAGCACAGTAAGCGGGAAATTGGCTGTAGCGATCTCCGTATCTCCAGCGCGCATCTCCAGCACGATCCGACCGTTTTCGGCCTCGGTGAGATCGGCCAGATAGCGGTGTAACAACCTCAGCTTGACAGGCGTAATAACCCGTAGCTCATCGGCCTCCAATCGCTCGAATCGGAAGAATTCCGTTTCCGCAAAAGCTGGCTCAAACCGCAACACCAACGATACGGAGTCTAGTGTCCGGTCGGTAATGTTTTTAACGCAAATTCTGTGAATCAGTGGAATCGAGTTCTGGTAGCTCGCATAACTGATCGTCGGATCGCTGGCGAGATCAATTGCACTGTCGAGAATGGGTCTAGCAATCTGGGTATCTGCACTCACAATCTTGGCCCCCTTTAAGCACCCTAAGTTAAGCACAGAACACGCTATTCTTCGTTAGGCGGCTTGTCGCGCCACCTGAGACGCGTGCGGGCATACTTGCCGGATTCGATTGCGCGCTCGATTGCGCGCGGGGGCGCGGGGCGTGTTCCACCTCTACACCGCCAACGATGCCGCGAAGCTGGCCGATGCGCTGGGCGATCGCCTGCGCGTGCAGGCGCGCTCCAATCCGCTCGTTCCCGCGCGGGTGCTGGTGCCGCAGATGGGCCTGCGGCGCTGGGTGCAGATGCATCTGGCGGAAAGGCTGGGCGTGCTGGCCAACGTGGAGTTCGTGGAGCCCGCGCGTTTCGCCTGGCAACTGCTGCGCGCGGCGCAGCCGGAATTGCCGTCGCGTTCGCCGTTCGAGCCGGACGTGTTGCGCTGGCATCTGCATGCCTTGCTGGGCGAACCGCTGGAAGGCGATGCGCTGGCGCCGTTGCGCGATTACCTCGGTCGTGACGGGGATCCGTTGCGCCGCTTCGCGCTGGCGAAAGAGCTCGCGCAGGTGTACGAGCGGCTGCAGGGATATCGCCGCGAAAAACTGCTGCGCTGGGAACGCGGCGCGGAGTTTTCCGGTTCGTTCACCGAAAGCTGGCAGGCGGAATTGTGGCGACGGCTGGTGCGGCGCGTCGGCGGCGCGTCGCGCGCAAGCCGCGTCGATGCGTGGTTGCGCGCGTTCGATCCCGCATGGCCCGACGCGGCAACTTCCGTCGACAAGCCCGCGCCGCCGGGCCTGCCCGCGCACCTGCACGCCTTCGCCTGCGCCAACATTTCGCCCGACGTGTTGCGCATGCTCGGCGTGGCCGCGTTGCATTGCGAGCTGGATTTCCACTTGCCGCTGCCGTCGCGTGAATACCTCGGCGACACGCCGCAAACGCGCAAGGCCGTGCGCGAGCGCTTGCAGGACAAGGATGGCGGCAATCCGCTGATCGCCTCGTTGGGTGGCGCGGCGGCGGAGTTCGTCGAACTGTTGTACGGCTACGAACACGTGCAGCCGGACGAGGAAATCGATCGGTTCGACGAGTGCATCGATCGCGGCAGCCTGCTCGGGCGCGTGCGCGACGACCTGCTGGAGCATCGCGCGCCCGTTGACGATGCGCACGGACCGCGCGTTGCGTTGCCGGACGCTTCGCTGCAATTCCACGCCTGCCATACGCCGCTGCGCGAAGTGCAGACGCTGCACGACCGGCTGCTGGCGATGTTCGAGGACGCGCGTTTCGACCCGCCGCTGCAGCCGCGCGAGATCGCGGTGATGATGCCGGACGTGGCCGCGTACCGGCCCGCGATCGAGGCGGTGTTCGGCGGCGTGGCGCACGACGATCCGCGCTTCATTCCGTACAACGTGGGCGATGTCGCGACCGCCGCCGCGCATCCTGCCGCGCAATTGTTCCTGTCCTTGCTGGACGCGCCGTCGTCGCGCTGGGAACTGGACGAGATCCTCGGCGTGCTGGCGGTGCCCGGCGTGATGCGCCGGCTCGACCTGGACGCGCAGGCCGTGGAGCGGATGGCGCGGCAACTGCGCGACGCCGGCGTGCGCTGGGGCGAGGATGAACGCGCGCGCGCGGAGTGCGGCGGCTATCGCGAATTCTCGTTCGCCTTCGGCATCGATCGCCTGCTCGCCGGTTTCGCCTGCGGCGACGAGGATGATGCGCTGGTAGCGGGCGTCGCGCCGCTGGCCGGCGTGGAAGGCGCCGCGTTCGCGCGGCTGGATGCGTTGCTTGCGGTGCTGGAAACCTGGCGGCGTGCGCGGGAACTGGTGTCGCGCGAAATGTCCGCGGCGGCGTGGCAGCGCGAGTGGAATGCGTTGTTCGATCGCCTCTACGCGGCCGATCACGACGACCTCGCGGAAACGCGCGCGCTGGAGCGTGTGCGCGCGGCGCTGGCGCGACTGGTGGAGGACAGCGAAGCCGCACACGTCACGACGTCGCTGCCGTGGAGCGACGTGCGCGCCTTCCTGCGCGAGCAGCTCGAACAAGCCGACGCGCGCCAGCAACTGTTCGCCGGCGGAGTCACGTTCTGCGGCATGGTGCCGCTGCGCGTCGTGCCGTTCCGCGTGGTCTGCCTGCTCGGCATGGACGAGGCCGCGTTCCCGCGCCGCGATCCGAACGGCCTCGATCCGCTGCTGGCCGACCGTCGCGCGGGCACCGCCGAACGTGGCGACCGCAACGTGCGCGAGGACGATCGCCTGCTGTTCCTGCAGTTGATTGCAGCGGCGCGCGACGCTTTCTATGTGAGCTGGGTCGGGCGCGACGCGCGCAGCAACAAGCCGTTGCCACCGTCGATTGTCGTCGCCGAACTGATCGACGTGTTGCGCGAGGGATATCTGGCGTCGCCTGCCGACGACAACGCGGCGAAGGCGCGCGATGCCGCGTTGCCGCGGACGCAGCCCTTGCATCCGTTCGATCCGGAACTGTTCGATCCGGCGCAGCCGCAGCGCCAGTCGCATCGCGGCGAATGGCTGCCCGCCGCGCGCGCGCCGCTGCGACTAGCGGCCACGCTTGCGCCATTCGTGCGCGGCGAACTGCCCGCGCCGGAAACGCCTTCCGTCGAACTGTCGCTGGAGGCGCTGAAGCGCTTCTGCGACAGCCCGGCGCGCGGTTACCTGGAACAGTCGCTGGCGTTGCGGTTGCCGCGCGATCCCGACGAGGACGCCGACCTCGAACCGCTGCAACCCGATCATCCGCTGCTGCGTTATCGCCTGGCGACGCGACTGCTGCGGCAGGGCGACGGCGATGCGGCGCACGAACGCACGGTGCTCGGCGCGCGCGGCGAATTGCCGCCCGGCGAATTGGCGGAGGTCGCGCTGGCATTGGCGCGCGAACGCGCCGACGCATTGCGCGAATCCTGCGCGGCGTTCACGCACGGCGACGCGCCGTTGCCCGGTGTCGCGGGAACGCTGGAACTCGAGGACGGCACGCGCCTCGCGGGCAGCGTGGGGAACGTCTATCCCGCGGGGCTGCTGCGTGCCGATCCCGGCGGCAGCCTGACCGGCAAGCGCGTCATGCGCGCGTGGATCGATACCTTGTTCGCAGCCGCGCTCGCGGATCGCGAAGAAGCCCTGGTCTGCCGGTTGCTGTGGCTGGACAAGCGAGGCGTCGAATCCCGCGAACTGGCGATCGCGGGTGCGGAAATGGCGCGCGCGCAACTCGGCATGCTCGTCGCGCGTTGGCGCGAAGGCTTGCGCTCCCCGTTGCCGCTGTTCCCGGATGCTTCATGGCGCGCATTGAATCGCCTGCGCAAGACGAGGGGCGAGGCAACGCGCGAGGAATTCCTGCAAGCCCTGCGCGGGGAAGCCGCTCGCCTCGACGAGGATGATGCGGGCTTCGGCGGTCCGTCCGATTTCGATGACGACGCGGTGCGCATCGTCTGGCGTGGCCGGAACCTTTCCGCGCCGGACGAAGCCCTGGCCGTGGCATTGCACGAAACGGCGAGCGCTTGCTTTCCGGTGCCGCGTCACGTCGATGCCAAGGCTGCGCCATGAGCGACTTGCGCGATCCGCTGCAGTTGCCGCTGGACAGCATCCGCGTGGTCGAGGCCAGCGCCGGCACCGGCAAGACCTTCACCATCGCCACGCTGTGGCTTCGCCTGATCCTGGAATGTGGCCTGCTGCCGGAACAGATCGTGGTGGCGACTTTCACGCGTGCCGCCACGGCGGAATTGTCGGAACGGCTGCGCGCGCGGTTGCTGCTGGCCGACGAACTGCTCGCGCAGGACGATCCCGCGGCGACGCACGATGATGATGCGGGAGACGCGCAAGCGACGCGCGCGACCATCGCGAAGGTGCTGCAGGGCAAGGATCTCGCCGCGCTTCGCAAGCACGTGCGCGCCGCGCGGCTGGCGATGGATGCGGCCATGATCGGCACGCTGCATGGCTTCTGTCACCGTGTGCTGGACGAATTCGGTTTCGAGGCCGGACAAACACTGCGACGGCCGCAACTGATCGACGACGTGCGTGAACTCGAGCTGGAGATCGTGCGCGATTTCTGGCGGCGCGGCGGCGGCGATGCGGAAATCGCGCGCAGATTGACGGAGACATGGGGTTCGCCGGAAGCCTTGGTGCGACAGGTATGCGATGCGCGCTGGCGTGGACGCGAGGTTCGCGTGCCGGAACCCGATCTTGCAGGCGCCACGGCGGCGTTCGCGAGAGCACTTGTTGTCGCGGGCACATGGGATGAGCGCGAGACCGAAGTGTTCGAGGGCGAATTGCAGCGTTGCATCAAGGATACGCGTGCCCGGAACAACCGCATCGCCGCATTCCATGACTTGCGCGAATGGGCGCGAACGGCTTCCCCCGGTGATGCCATCGCGCGTTTCGATGCCAAGGCGACGGCGAGCTTGCGCGTGGACGTGATCGAAAACCTCAAGCCGGAGGGAGCGCGTCCACAGGGACGGATATTCGACGGTATCGCGGCCTTGCTGGAGGCCTTCTCGGCATGCCAGCGCGCGCAAGCCGTAGCCGCGGACCTGCCTGTTGCGCATCTGCTGCATGACGCGCGCGCCTTCCTCGAATCCGAATTGCCGAAGCGGCTCGCCGCGCGCGACCTGGTGAGCCACGACCAGGCCGTGGATGCGCTGGCCACGGCATTGCGCGATGACGCTCGCGGGACCGCGCTCGCGCGCATCCGCGAACGCTGGCACGCGGCGCTGATCGACGAATTCCAGGATACCGATGCGCGGCAGTGGGAAATCGTGCATCGCCTGTTCGGCGGTTCCACGCTGGTGCTGGTCGGTGATCCCAAGCAGTCGATCTACGGCTTCCGCGGCGGCGACGTGTACGCATGGAAGCAGGCTTGCGGCGAGGCCGCGGCCGAACGCCTGCGGTTGCACGAAAGCCATCGCGCAGGCGAAGGCATGATGGCCGCGGTCAACGCGCTGTTCGGCGCGCCGGATGGCTTCATCGAGGCGGGCATCGACTACGCGGACGTGGCATCGGCGCAGGCCGTGGCGCCGCGCGCGCTGCTGCGCGACGGCGAACCGGAGCGCGCATTGCAACTTTGGCGGCTGCCGCGGAAATGCAACGACAAGGGCGAGGCAATCGCACATGGCAAGGGCGAGGCATGGGCGCTGATCGAACGCGCCTGCGTGGCGTACATCGCGGCGTTGCTCGCAGACGCGCGCACGGGGCGCGTGTGCTTGCGCGACAAACGCGGCGTGGCGGAGCCGTTGCACGCGAAGCACATCGCAGTGCTGGTCGACAGCAATCGTCAGGCGGCCTCGATGCAGGTTGCGCTGGCGCGTGCCGGCGTGCCGGCGTGTTCCAACCTGCAGGCCAGCGTCTACGCCGGCGACGAGGCGACGGAACTGCAATGGCTGCTGGACGCGCTGCGCGATCCCGCCGAGCCACGGCGCGCGCGCGCGGCGATGACGAGCGTGTTGCTCGGTCACGACAGCGCGGAGATCGACCGGAGCGTTCGCGACACCGACGCGCAGGCACGCATGCTGGAAACCGTCGCGTCCTGGGCGCAGGAAGTCGAACGTCGCGGCCCGCTGGCGTGGCTGCACGCGCGCATCGCGGATGCTGCGCCGCGCCTGCTCGCGTTGCCGGATGGCGAGCGCCGCGTCGCCAACTGGCTGCAACTGGCGGAATTGCTGCAAGCCATGCACGCGCGCAGTTTCGGGCTGGACGATCTCGCGCAGGCGTTCGCGCAGGCTCGCGCCGGTGCGGTCGACGATGCCGACAGCGCGCGCCTGCGCCTCGATACCGACGCCGACGCGATCACTGTTTCGACGCTGCACGCCGCCAAGGGACTGGAATACGAAATCGTGCTGCTGCCCTGCGCGGCGCTGGCGCACGATCCCGGGAAAGCGCGGTCGCCAGTGCCGCTGCACTGGTATCACGGCGATCGCGACGAAGCCCACGTGGCGATCGGCAACGGCGTGGACAAGACGGTGATCAATCGCGCGGGGGAGGAACAGCGCGCCGAAGACGTGCGCAAATTCTATGTCGGCGTCACTCGTGCCTGCGCGTTGTGCGTGCTGCCATGGGGATGGATCAGGCACTTTGAACACTCGGCCGCGCACTGGTTGCTGCACGAGGCCGGAAACGATGCGCCATTCGCGAATGACGATGCCGGGTGCGACCGAGCCTTGGAGGCGCTGTGCAAACACGCGGATGGCGCGGCAGCAGTCGTTCCGATGCCGGAAGAAATCGCGCACGCGCTGCCGGCCGTGGAAACCGATCCGCAATCGCTGCGCGCGCGCAACTTCACGCGCACGTCGCTGGAGCGCGACTGGCGCACCTGGTCGTTCTCGCGGCTGGTGCGCGGCGCCACGCCGTATGCCGCCGCCGATCCGGCATCCGGCAGCGGTGACGAGGCGGCCGTGTCTGTCGAAATCGCCGCGACCCCGGCGGCACCGACCCTGGCCGGACCGCGCTTCGGCACTGCCGTGCATGCCGCGCTGGAGCGCACCGATTTCGCCGCCTGGCGCGATGCGCGCGACATTCCGCCAACGGAACGCGCGTTGCTGCAGCGTTGCCTGCGCGAACAGGGCCTGCCGGAACCCGGCGAGGTGACGCCGGACCACGCACTGGCCATCGTCGGCGAGTGCATGCGCGGCGCGCTGAACGTGACGTTGCCCTGCGGCGTGCGCCCGTGCGATCTGGGCACGGAACAGCGGCGCGCCGAGATGGAATTCCATCTGAAGCTCGCGCCGCATCGCGTGGATGCGCTGTTCGAACTGATGCATGCGCACGGCTACCAGCGTGGGCGCAGCGGCTTCGGCATGGCGCGCTTGAATGGCCTGCTCACTGGCATCATCGACCTGGTGTTCGAGCACGACGGTCGTTATCACTTGATCGACTGGAAGACCAACTTGCTGCCGGATTACGGCGCGGCCTCGCTGCAACAAGCCATCGCCGCGCACGATTACGACCTGCAATGGCTGCTCTACATGCTGGCGCTGCATCGCTGGTTGCGCCAGGTTCTGCCCGGTTACGAGTACGAAGCGCACGTCGGCGAGGCGTATTACCTGTTCGTGCGCGACCTGCGCGATGGTGGCGGCCTGCACCGCGATCGTCCGCCGCGCGCGCTGATCGAAGGCATGGATGCGCTGTTCGACGGAATGGAGCCGCGCGCATGAGCCTCGACCTGCACGCGCTGGTCCGCGGCGGTCGCCTGCGCCGCGCCGATGTGGCCCTCGGCGAACTGGTGGCACGGCTGTTCCCGGATGGCGCACCGGAAGTCGCATTGGCCGCAGCGCTGGCCGCGCGTGCGATCGCCGACGGACACAGCGCGTTGCAGCTCGATGCCGCACAAGCATGGTTCGAAAGTCTGGAAGGCACCGGCACCGCGCCGTGGTTGCCGGAATTCGCATCCTGGCGAGCGGCATTGCACGACAGCGCGGCGGTCGCCGTTCCACCCGTCGATGACGCGACGGCAACGACGCGCAACGTGCCGCTGGTCCTCGATCCGCAGGGTCGCCTCTATCTGCGCCGTTATTTCGAATACGAACGGTGCCTGGCGCGAACGTTGATCGCGCGCGCGCACCAGCGCCGCCTGGAATTGATCACCGGTGGACCCGGCACCGGCAAGACCCACGGCGTGCTGCAGCGATTGGTGGAACTCGCGTGGGCGGCGCACGCGCAATCGCGCAGCCTGCGCATCGCGTTGGCCGCGCCGACGGGCAAGGCCGCCGCGCGGCTGGCGGAAAGCGTGCGTACGCAACGCGAGGCTCTCGATCTCCCGGGCCCCGTCGCCGCCATGATTCCGCATCAGGCGCAGACGCTGCATCGATTGCTGGGACTGTCGCCGGTCGCCGCGCGCGCCGGTTTCCATCGCGCCGCGCCGCTGCCGTTCGACGTGGTGGTGGTGGACGAAGTCTCGATGGTCGACTTGCCGCTGATGACGAAGCTCGCCGCGGCGGTGCGCGAGGACGCGGTGCTGATCCTGCTCGGCGATCCGGACCAGTTGTCCGCGGTGGAAGCCGGCGACGTGCTCGGCGCGCTGGTGCAGGCCGCAGGCGAGGCGTCGCTGGAGGCGTGCCACGTGCGACTCTCGCACAGCCGCCGTTTCGACGAACACTCATCGTTGGCCCGGCTGGCGCAGGCGGTGGTGCGCGGCGATGCCGATGCGGCGCTGGCCACATTCGCGCAGGAGGGTGGCGCCCGTTTGCTGGACGACGACGCGCGGCACGCCCACTGGATCGAACGCGCGGCGTCGGCTTACCACGACGTCGTCGATGCGGCCGATGCGCGCGCCGCGCTGCAGGCGGCTTCGCGTTTCCGCGTGCTGACCGCGTTGCGGCGTGGCCCGTTCGGCTGCGTGGCGTTGAACCGCGCCATCGAACAGGACCTGAAACGCCGCGTCGGCGTGCGCGCCGACAGCGCGTGGTGGCGCGGACGATTGGTGATGGTCACCGCGAATCGCGCGGACATCGGCCTGTTCAACGGCGACATCGGCGTGGCGTGGCCGGATGCGCAGGGCGAAATCAAGGTCTGTTTCGAAGCCGCCGACGGCGTGCTGCGCGCGCTGGCGCCGGCCGCACTGCCGCCGCACGAGGGCGCATTCGCGCTTACCGTGCACAAGGCGCAGGGTTCGGAATTCGAACGCGTGGCACTGGTGCCGGGCGCGGATTCGCCGGTGCTGACGCGCGAATTGCTCTACACCGGCATCACCCGCGCTCGCGCGCTCGTGGAAATCCACGCCGATGCCGGGCTGCTGCGCGCCGGCATCGCGTGCCGCACGTTGCGCTGGAACGGCCTGGCCGACCGTCTGCGCGAAGCCGCCGCCGGGTCGATTGCGGAATCTTTACCTGTGAGTTTCTAGGCTAGGGTGTCGTCATCCGATGGAGCGAGTGCCATGTTCGATTACGAAACCAATCCCTTCAGCGTGACGGCGTCCCTATGTGCGGGACCGCCGGGCAAGCTGCGCGTGGAATACAGCTTTCCTTACCGGAAAGTCTTGGCGAATTTGTTCCGGCGTTTCCGATCCGGCACCATGAAATCAGGCGCTGCGGCTTACGGCTCGCCGGTCCTTGAAATCGACCGTGCGAAATTGCGTCGCCTCGATTTCTCGCAACAGGAACTGGCGGGAATCGGTTTCAGTCTGGTCAGACAGTTGATGATCCTCGAGCGATACCGCGGTGAAGATGCCGCCCAGTCTGTCGCGGGGAATTCGTCCGCCGCCTGATTCTCATGCACACTTTCCATCCCGCCGTCGCCGCCTGGTTCGATTCGGCATTTCCCGCGCCGACGCCCGCGCAGGCGCAGGCATGGCCGGCAATCCAGTGTGGCGAGAACGTGCTGATCGCGGCACCGACCGGTTCCGGCAAGACGCTGGCCGCGTTCCTCGCCGCGCTCGACGAGCTTGTGCGGCGCGGCGTGCAAGGCGCACTCGCCGACCAGACCCACGTCGTGTACGTGTCGCCGCTGAAGGCGTTGTCCAACGACGTGCGCATCAATCTCGACGCGCCGATCGAGGGCATCCGCGCGCAACTGGAAAAACTCGGCCTGCCGGACGTGGAGATCCGCACCGCGGTGCGCACCGGCGACACGCCGCAGGCCGAGCGCAACGCGATGCGCAAGCGGCCGCCGCATATCGTCGTCACCACGCCGGAATCGCTGTACATCCTGATGGGCTCGGAATCCGGCCGCGCGATGCTCGGCACCACGCGCACGGTGATCGTGGACGAGATCCATGCGCTCACGCCGAGCAAGCGCGGCAGCCACTTGGCGTTGACGCTGGCGCGACTGGAAGCGTTGTGCGGCGCGAAGCCGGTGCGGATCGGCCTGTCGGCCACGCAGAAGCCGATCGAGGAAGTCGCGCGCTTCCTGTGCGCCGACGATGCCTGCACCGTCATCGACGCCGGCCACGCACGCGCACGCGACCTCGGCATCGAAGTCACCAACGTGCCGCTGCAGCCGGTGATGAGCAACGACGCGTGGCAACTGGTGTACGACCGCATCGCGGAGCGCGTGCGCGAGCATCGCACCACGCTGGTGTTCGCCAACACGCGGCGCACGGTGGAGCGCGCGACGCGACATCTGGCGGAAAGACTGGGCAAGGACGCGGTGGCCGCGCACCACGGCAGCCTGTCGAAGGAGAAACGCCTCGATGCCGAGCAACGTCTGAAGGCCGGCACGCTGCGCGCGCTGGCCGCCACCGCGTCGCTGGAGCTGGGCATCGACATCGGCGAGGTCGATCTGGTCTGCCAGCTCGGTTCGCCGCGTTCGATCGCCGCCTTCCTGCAGCGCGCCGGCCGCGCCGGCCACGCGGTGGACGGTGTTTCGAAAGCACGCCTGTTCCCGACGTCGCGCGACGATCTGGCCGAATGTTCGGCATTGCTGGACGCGGTGCGGCGCGGCGAACTGGATACGCTGCACGTGCCGCTCGCGCCGCTGGACGTACTGGCCCAGCAGATCGTGGCCGAGGTCGCCTGCGGCGAATGCGGCGAGGACGCGTTGTACGCGCTGGTGCGCCACGCGTATCCGTATCGCGAATTGACGCGCGAAAAATTCGCGGAAGTGCTGCGCATGCTGGCGGAGGGTTACAGCACGCGGCGCGGCAATCGGGCGGCGTATATCCACCGCGATGCGGTCAACGGCAAGCTGCGCGCGCGGCGCGGCGCGCGCATCACCGCGATCACTTCCGGCGGCGCGATTCCCGACACCGCCGATTACGACGTGGTGCTGGAACCCGCGGCGCAGCGCATCGGCAGCGTGCACGAGGATTTCGCGGTCGAGAGCATCGCCGGCGACATCTTCCAGCTCGGCAACCAGTCATACCGCATTTTGAAAGTGGAACGCGGCCGCGTTCGCGTCGAGGACGCGCAGGGCGCGCCGCCGACGATCCCGTTCTGGCTGGGTGAAGCGCCGGGACGCGGCGACGAGTTGTCGTTCGCGGTGTCGCGCTTGCGCGAGGAACTCGCCGCGCGGCTCGATGCGGGCGACGACGTGGTGGCTTGGCTGCGCGACGAAGTGGGTGTGATCGAAGCCGCCGCGCGCCAGCTCGTGGAGTACTACGCGATCGCGCGTACCGAACTGGGCCTGTTGCCGACGCAGTCGACGCTGGCGTTCGAACGCTTCTTCGACGAATCCGGCGGCACGCAACTGATCATCCATTCGCCGCATGGCAGCCGGCTCAACCGCGCTTGGGGCCTGGCGTTGCGCAAGCGCTTCTGCCGCAAGTTCAATTTCGAGCTGCAGGCCGCGGCCACCGAAGACGCGATCATCCTGTCGCTTTCGACCAGCCACAGCTTCCCGCTGGAGGAGGTCGCGCGCTATCTGCATTCCAACACGGTGCGCGATGTACTGACGCAGGCGCTGCTGGACGCGCCGATGTTCGCGCTGCGCTTCCGCTGGAACGCCGGCGCCGCGCTGGCGTTGCCGCGCTTCGTCGGCGGTGCCAAGGTCGCGCCGCAGCTGCAGCGCATGAAATCGGAAGACCTGCTGGCGACGGTGTTCCCTGACCAGGTCGCGTGCCTCGAAAACATCGTCGGCGAACGCCGGATTCCCGAGCATCCGCTGGTCGACCAGACCCTGCAGGATTGTTTGTTCGATGCGATGGATCTGGATGGCCTGATCGCGCTGTTGAAAAAACTCGAAAGCGGCGCGGTGCGCGTGGTCGCACGCGACCTCACCGCGCCGTCATCGCTGTCGGCGGAAGTGCTGGGCGCGCGGCCGTACGCGTATCTCGACGACGCGCCACTGGAGGAACGCCGCACGCAGGCGGTTTCTTCGCGGGGCCTCGGCGGTGCCGAACGCGCGGAAGACCTGGGCAAGCTCGATGCCGACGCGATCGCCGGCGTGCGCGAGGAAGCGTGGCCGCAACCGCGCGATGCCGACGAGATGCACGAAACGCTGCTGTCGCTGGGTGCGGTCAATGGCGACGAAGCGCATGGCAATGTCGGTTGGCAGTCATGGCTGGATCAACTCGCAGCGGCACGGCGCGCGACCTGCCTCGATGGCAGGTTGTGGGCCGCAGCGGAATCGCTGCCGATGTGGCGCGTGGTGTTGCCCGACGCCTCGCTGCATCCCGCGATCGAAGCGCCTCGGGAATTCGCGGACAAGGCCTGGACGCGCGAAGAAGCACTGGTGGAAATCCTGCGCGCGCGGCTGGGCTGCCTCGGTCCCGCACGGGTCGCGTCGCTGGCCGAAACCTTTTTCCTGCCGCCGACCGACATCGCCCTCGCGCTGGCCGCGCTGGAGCGCGAAGGCTTCGCGATGCGCGGGCGGTTCATGCCCGACGCGTCAATGCAAGACAGCGAAGAATGGTGCGAACGCCATCTGCTCGCGCGTATCCATCGCCGCACCTTGCAGCGATTGCGGCGCGAAATCGAGCCGGTCGAGCCGCGCGATTTCATGCGCTTCCTGTGCCACTGGCAGCACGTCGCGCCGGAGTCGCGCCTGCGCGGCGCGGAAGCGCTGTCCGCGGTGCTGGCGCAACTGGAAGGTTTCGAGGCGCCGGCCGGCGCCTGGGAATCGCAACTGCTGCCGGCGCGCCTGCAGGATTACGACATCGGCTGGCTGGATGCGCTATGCGGCGCTGGACGCGTCGCCTGGACGCGTTTGCGCGCCTCGGGCGGCGGTCATGCCGCGCCGGTGCGCGCTTCGCCGATCGTGTTGTTGCCGCGCAAGTCGCTGGCGATCTGGAGCGCGCTCGGCGCCGCGTCACAGGAACCGTCCGCGCTGTCGTCGCGCGCGCAACGCGTGACGGACTGGCTGGCGCAACACGGCGCGTCGTTCTTCGATGAAATCGAATCCGGCGCGCATTTGCTGCGCGTGGAAACCGAAGACGCGCTGGCCGAGCTGGTCGGCGCGGGACTGGCCAGCGCCGACAGCTTTTCCGGCCTGCGCGCGATGCTGCTGCCGTCGGGCAAGCGCAACGACGCGCGCCGTCGCCGCCTGCGCCGCAACATGCTCAACGGCATCGAAGACGCGGGACGCTGGAGCCTGATCCGGCGCGCCGGGCCCGGCGCCGCATCACGCGGTGCGCTTCCGCAGGAAACGCTGGAACACATCGCGCGCGCCTTGCTGCGTCGCTGGGGCGTGGTGTTCTGGACGTTGCTGGCGCGCGAGGCGCCGTGGCTGCCGCCGTGGCGCGAATTGCGGCGCGTCTACCAGCGGCTGGAAGCGCGCGGCGAAATCCGCGGCGGCCGTTTCGTCGCCGGCATGGTCGGCGAACAGTTCGCATTGCCGGAAGCGATCGGCGCATTGCGCAACGCGCGCAAGGCGCACGACGAAACCTTGATCGCGATCAGCGGGACCGATCCGCTGAACCTCATCGGCAGCGTGCTCGCGGGCGACAAGGTGCCCGCGCTCGCCAGCTCGCGCATCGTGTTGCGCGACGGCATGCCGCTGGCACGCCGCGTGGCCGGCGAAATCACCTTGCTGCAGGAACTGTCGCGCGAAGAAGAACGGAAAGTGCGCGCGCTGTTGCGGGGATTGCGTCCCGGCATCGCGCTCGAAGCTTGAGGTTCCGTTCGCGGCAACCAGCGGGACGGGAAAATGCGCGCCGCCGTTCGCGGCGACGGCCCTCCATGGCCGTGCCGCAGCGGACTTCAGTTGGCGGGCGGCTGGTCGCCCGAGAATTTCACCGGGGTGGCGCCGACGATCTGGCCGACCGTCGCGCGGTCGCTCACGTACAGTTTCACCGGGCGCTCGAATTTCAGCGTGCCGTTGACGGTGGCGCCGGGGCCGATCGTCACCACCGGGTCGCGGTCGATGCCGAAATGGAACCAGCCGCTGTCCGGCTTGTGCACCAGCAGTCCGCCGTCGACGCGCGCATTGCCGGTGATGTCGATGTCGCCGTCCACGGTTTCGACCTGGCCGCCGACATGCGCGCCGTCGATCGTGATGTGGCCGTTGACGTTGGTCGCGTGACCACCGACCGCGGCGCCCGGCGACAGCTTGAGCGCGCCGTTGACCGATTCGATGTTGCCGCTGACCTGCGCGCCGTCGTCGAGCGATACCCCGCCGTTGACCGTGTCGGCGGATTTCGCCGCGGCGTGGTCGCCCAGCGAGATGGAGCCGTTGACGGTGGACGCGTCCTCGACCCTGGCATTGGCCGCCACCTCGATCGAACCGTTGACGGAGCTGGCATCCGAGGGTGCCTGGCCGGCCTCGACGTGCACCGAACCGTTGATCTTGGACGTGCCATTGCTGTCGTCGCCGGCGACGCAGGCGGTGGTGGAAACCAGCAGCGGCAACAGCAGCAACAGACGCAGTTTCATGGCGCACCTCGGCGTGGGGAATCCCGTGCATGGATGCTGCCGCGGGCGAAAAGGTTTAGCCATGCCCGGAAGTCACTCGCTTAGAATGACTTCTATCCTACCAAGCGGGAATGTCGTCATGCCGACCCTCGTGCTGATCCGCCACGGCCAGTCGCAGTGGAACCGGGAAAACCGCTTCACCGGCTGGGCCGACGTGGATCTTTCGGAACTCGGCCGCAAGGAAGCGACGGAAGCCGGGGAACTACTCAAGCGCGAAGGCTTCGCCTTCGACCACGCGCACACTTCGGTACTGACGCGCGCGGTGCGCACGCTGTGGCAGATCCAGCAGGCGATGAATCTGATGTGGCTGCCGGTACGCACCGACTGGCGCTTGAACGAGCGCCACTACGGCGCGCTGACCGGCATGAACAAGGCGGAGATCGCCGCGAAGCACG
>DATNEQ010000017.1:0-117917 GCA_035552915.1 Rhodanobacteraceae bacterium | reverse complement strand
TGATTGCGTTGGGGGCTTGCATTCCGTAGATTGCGCCCGCCATGTCGTCGGAGTTGCCTCATGAGATCGCGAAGCGGCGCACGTTCGCGATCATCGCACACCCCGACGCCGGCAAGACCACGCTGACCGAGAAGCTGCTGCTGTTCGGCGGTGCGATCCAGATGGCCGGTTCGGTGAAGTCGCGCAAGGCCGCGCGCCACGCGACCTCCGACTGGATGGCACTGGAAAAGGAGCGCGGCATTTCGGTCACCAGCTCGGTGATGCAGTTCCCGTACGAGGGCCGCATCGTGAACCTGCTGGACACGCCGGGCCACGCGGATTTCTCGGAAGACACCTATCGCGTGCTGACCGCGGTGGATTCGGCGCTGATGGTGATCGACTGCGCCAAGGGCGTGGAGGAACGCACCATCAAGCTGATGGAAGTGTGCCGTCTGCGTGACACGCCGATCATGAGCTTCATCAACAAGCTCGACCGCGAGGGTCGTTCGCCGATCGAGTTGCTGGACGAAGTCGAATCGGTGCTGCAAATCCAGTGCGCGCCGATCACCTGGCCGATCGGCATGGGCTCGCGCCTGAAGGGCGTGTACCACCTGCTGGACGACGAAGTGCACCTGTACGAATCCGGCCGCAATTTCACGCGTCAGGATTCCGCGATCTTCAAGGGATTGGATGACCCGGAACTGGAACGCCGCATCGGCGCGGACGCGCTGGCGGAACTTCGCGAGGAACTGGAACTGGTGCAAGGCGCTTCGCATCCATTCGATGCATCGGCCTATCTGTCCGGCAAGCAGACGCCGGTGTTCTTCGGTTCCGCGGTCAACAATTTCGGCGTGCAGCCGCTGCTGGATTTCTTCGTGCGGCACGCCCCCGCGCCGCGACCGCGCGCGACCACCACGCGTGAAGTGGATCCGGAAGAGGAAAAGTTCAGCGGATTCGTGTTCAAGATCCAGGCGAACATGGACCCGCAGCATCGCGACCGCGTGGCCTTCCTGCGCGTCTGTTCCGGCGCCTATCGCAGAGGGATGAAGGCGCTGCAGGTGCGCGACGACAAGGAGATGAAACTCGCCAATGCGCTCACCTTCATGTCTTCGGAACGCGAAATCGTGGATGTGGCGTGGCCCGGCGACGTGATCGGCCTGCATAACCACGGCACGATCTCGATCGGCGACACCTTCAGCGAGGGCGAGTCGCTGGCGTTCACCGGCATCCCCAATTTCGCGCCGGAATTGTTCCGCCGCGCGCGCCTGCGCGATCCATTGAAGATGAAGGCGCTGCAGAAGGGCCTCGCGCAATTGTCGGAGGAAGGGGCGACGCAATTCTTCCGTCCGCTGCTGAGCAACGACCTGATCCTCGGCGCGGTCGGCGTGCTGCAGTTCGACGTGGTCGCCTACCGGCTGAAGGACGAATACGGCGTGGACTGCGCGTTCGAGAACGTCGGGGTGGTCACGGCGCGCTGGATCCGCTGCGACGACGCGAAGAAGATGGAGGAATTCCGCGAAAAGAACGCGATGAACCTGGCGATGGACGGCGCCGGTGAACTGGTCTACCTCGCACCCACGCGCGTCAACCTTCAGCTCGCGCAGGAACGCGCGCCTGCCGTGACATTTTCCGCCACGCGCGAACACGCCAGCGCGGTGGCGCTCTAGCCGCGGCGATCCACGACAAACCCGTCGTACACTGGCCTTTTCTCGCGGGAGTCCAGCGCATGAAAGTGAAAGCCGCCGTCGCGCACAAGGCCGGTGCGCCGCTGACGATCGAAACGGTCGACCTGGAAGGCCCGCACGAAGGCGAAGTGCTGGTCGAGCTGAAGGCCACCGGCATTTGCCACACCGATGCATTCACGCTTTCCGGCAATGATCCGGAGGCGCGCTTCCCCGCGATCCTCGGACACGAAGGCGCGGGCATCGTGGTCGAAACCGGGCCTGGCGTGAAATCGGTGCGCAAGGGCGACCACGTCATTCCGCTGTACATCCCGGAATGCCGCGAGTGCGAATACTGCCTCAACCCGAAGACCAACCTCTGTTCCGCGATCCGCGCCACCCAGGGCCGCGGCGTGATGCCCGATGGCACCAGCCGCTTCTCTTCCGGTGGCGAGATGATCCACCACTACATGGGCACCTCGACCTTCGCGCAATACACGGTGCTGCCGGAGATCGCGGTGGCGAAGATCCGCGAGGACGCGCCGTTCGACAAGGTCTGCTACATCGGCTGCGGCGTCACCACCGGCGTGGGCGCGGTGATCAACACCGCCAGGGTCGAACCGGGCGCGAAAGTCGTGGTGTTCGGGTTGGGCGGCATCGGCTACAACGTGATCCAGGGCGCGCGTCTGGCCGGCGCGGCGATGATCATTGGCGTGGACATCAATCCCGCACGACGCGCGATGGCCGAGCGTTTCGGCATGACGCACTTCGTCAATCCCGATGAAGTCGAGGGCGACCTGGTGCCGTATCTGGTGTCGCTCACCAAGGGTGGCGCCGATTATTCGTTCGAGTGCATCGGCAACGTCAAGGTGATGCGCCAGGCGCTGGAATGCTGTCATCCAGGCTGGGGCGTGTCCTGCGTCATCGGCGTGGCCGGCGCCGGTCAGGAAATCTCCACGCGCCCGTTCCAGCTCATCAGGGGCCGCCGCTGGATCGGCACCGCGTTCGGTGGCGCGCGCGGGCGTACCGACGTGCCGAAGATCGTGGACTGGTACATGCAAGGCCGCATCCAGGTCGACCCTCTGATCACGCACACGCTCAAGTTCGACGAGATCAACCATGGCTTCGAACTGATGCATCGAGGCGAAGCGATCCGCAGCGTGGTGGTTTATTGAACGATTTCGGAGTTCGCGCCATGGCCGACATCGTGACCGACATGGAAACGCTCTCCGAACAACGCTGCTTCGGCGGCACGCAAGGTTTCTACCGACACGAATCGCGCGCGTGCGGCGGTTCCATGACGTTCGCGGTGTACGCGCCTCCGCAGGCCGGACACGGCAAGGTGCCGGTGTTGTTCTACCTCGCGGGGCTGACCTGCACGCCGGAAACCTTTCCGATCAAGGCCGGCGCGCAGCGCGTGGCAGCGGAACTCGGCCTGATGCTGGTCGCACCCGACACCAGTCCGCGCGACACCGGCATCGAAGGCGCGACGGATGACTGGGAATTCGGCGAGGGCGCGGGTTTCTACGTGGATGCCACACAGCCGCCATGGGCGTCGCGTTTCCGCATGGAAACGTACGTCGTCGATGAACTGCCTGCCTTGATCGCCCGGAACTTCCCCGCCGACCTGCGACGCTGCGGCATCATGGGCCATTCGATGGGCGGCCATGGCGCGCTGACGCTGGCCTTGCGGCATCCCGGCCGTTACCGCTCGCTGTCGGCGATGTCGCCGATCGCGGCACCCACGCGCGTGCCGTGGGGTGAACGCCGGATCTTCGGCATGTACCTCGGCGCGGACCGCGGGGAGTGGAAACGCCACGATGCCAGCGAACTGGTCCGCTCGGGCGCGCGTTTCGACGGCACGATCCTGATCGACCAGGGCGAGGATGATCCTTATCTGCGGGAACAACTGCGTCCGGAACTGTTCGAGCAAGCCTGCCGTGATGCCGGGCAGCCGCTGACCCTGCGCATGCAACGCGGATACGACCACAGCTACTGGTTCGTGCAGAGTTTCATCGAGGATCACCTGCGCCATCACGCAAGTGTGCTTTGCGATCGTGCGTGATCGCTGCCCGCCGGATCAACAAGGTGGCTTCACTCCCCTCAATCGATTCGTATCGACAGCGGCCATCCATGGCCGCACTTTGCAATTTCCGCCTCTGCCGGAACCGGGGCGATTACGCCACGTGCAGCGAAGGCGGCGCATGAATGTCGCGCCGCACCGCCGCGCGCAATTCCTCGGGATCGAAATCGTCGACGTTGATGAACTCGGCGGTCGCGCGGCGCAGGCGTTCGAGTTGCGCGCGTTCGGTTTCGCTGATCGCTCCGCACGCCACGGCCTGCCGCAACTGCTCGAAATAATCGTGCGCCGTGATCGCGCCACCCTTCAGCGCCTTCAGGAATTTGCGTTCGACCGGTTCCGCGGCGACCACGTCCGCCAGGAGCGCGTGCATGCGCCCGACCGGATTGTTCGACGCCGGTGTCAGGTAGATGCCACGCAACAGCGCGTCGCGCGCCGCATTCGGTGCGGTGATCAGCGCGGCGACGCGGCGCCCGAGGCGATCGGAAGGCGGCACTTCGCGGCGTCCGAACGGAAATACCAGCAGCCGCATCATCCATGCCACCGGCCGCACGGGGAAATTGCGGATCACGCCGTCGATCGCCATCTGCATGCACCACACCGATTCGTGGAACGCCCACGCCAGCAGCGGGCGTTCTGCTTCCGGCCTGCCCTCGTCCTCGTAGCGCTTCAGCATCGCCGAAGTGATGTAGAGATGCGACAGCACGTCGCCGAGGCGCGCGGACAGTTTCTCCTTGAACTTCAGCCTGCCGCCGAGCACGCCCATGGAGACATCGGCGACCAGCGCCAGTGCAGCCGCGTAACGATCCAGCTTGCGGTAATAACGGCGCGTGTAGGCATCGCCCGGCACCACGCCGAGCTTGCCGAATGCCAACCCCAGCACGAAGCTGCGCGCCGCGTTGGAAATGCCGAAGCCGAGGTGGCCGAACAGCGCCGCATCGAAATCGCGCAGGCCTTGCGCGTGATCCGCATTGCGCGCCGCTTCCATTTCCTTCAGCACCCACGGATGGCAGCGGATTGCGCCCTGCCCGAAGATCATCAGGCTGCGCGTCATGATGTTGGCGCCTTCCACCGTGATGGTGATCGGCGCGCCTTGCCAGTTGCGGCCCATGTAGTTGGAAGGCCCGAGCTGCACGGCCTTGCCGCCGTGCACGTCCATCGAATCCTTGACCACTTCGCGGCCCAGTTCGGTGGCGTGGTACTTGGCAATGGCCGAAGGCACCGCGGGTTTTTCGCCGCGGTCCACCGCAGCGGCGGAGGCGCGCGACAGGGCGGTGAGCGCGTAAGCGTGGCCGCCGATGCGCGCGAGCGCTTCCTCCACGCCTTCGAAACGCGCGATCGCCAGGCCGAACTGCTTGCGGATGCGCGCATAGGCGCCGGTGGCCGCCACCGCCATGCGCACGAAGCCGGTGGAATTGGACGGCAGCGAGATCGCGCGTCCCACCGACAGCACTTCGACCAGCATGCGCCAGCCATGGCCCGCCATGTGCTGACCGCCGATCAGGGTGGACATCGGCACGAACATGTCCTTGCCGGAGAGCGGCCCGTTCTGGAACGGGATGTTCAACGGGAAATGTCGCCGCCCGATCTGCAGGCCCAGCGTCTCGCGCGGAATCAGCGCCAGCGTGATGCCCATGTCCTGTTTGTCGCCGAGCAGGCGCTCCGGATCGTACATCCGGAAGGCCAGGCCGATGAGGGTGGCGACGGGTGCCAGCGTGATGTAACGCTTGTCGAACGTCAGCCGGATGCCGAGCGTGTCGACGCCGTTCACCAGTTGCCTGCAGACGATGCCGTAGTCGGGAATCGAGGTGGCGTCCGAACCAGCCTGAGGACCGGTGAGCGCGAAGCACGGAATCTCGCGGCCATCGGCGAGACGCGGCAGGTAATGGTCTTTCTGTTCCTCGCTGCCGTAATGCAGCAGCAACTCCGCCGGACCCAGCGAGTTGGGCACCGACACGGTCGAAGCGAGCGTGGTCGAGATGCTGGAGAGTTTCTGCAGCACCGCGGAATGCGCCAGCGCGGAGAACCCGAGGCCGCCGTAGCGCTTCGGGATGATCATGCCGAAGAATTTGTTGCGCTTGGTGAATTCCCACACCTCCGGCGGCAGGTCGGCCAGTTCGTGGGTGATCTGCCAGTCGTCGACCATGCGGCAGAGCTGCTCGCACGGGCCGTCGAGGAACGCCTGCTCTTCCGCGCTCAACTGTGGCTTCGGTTGCGCCAGCAGCTTCGACCAGTCCGGCTTGCCGGCGAACAATTCCCCTTCGAAGCCGACGGTGCCGGCATCCAGCGCCACCTGTTCGGTTTCCGACAGTTTCGGCAGCACGCGCCGGAACACTTTCAACAGCGGTCCTGAAATCAGCGCGCGCCGCAGCGGCACCACATTCAACGGCAACGCGAACAACACCACGAAGACCGCGAACACGATTTCCGTCGCGCGCAACGCGTGCAACGCCATGCCGACCGCGACGATCGAGATGGCGGTCAGCAGCGTCCACAGCCACAGGCGTCCGCGGAAATAGGCGCAGGCGCCGGTGACGATCAATGCCGCGATCAGAATCAGTAAGGTGTTCATGACGCCTGCCTCGTGCTCGTGACGCCGCCTTTGGGCAGCGAGCGGATGAAATCCAGGATGGCACCGGTGAACGCATCGTTGGCGTCGCCGGCGAGCATGTGCGTGGCATGCGGGATCTGCACGTGCCGAGCGTGCGGCAGCAACCGCAGGAATTCGTCGATGGTGTCGCGCGAGACCACGTCGGAACGGCCGCCCGACAGCAGCAGGACGGGAATGTCGATCCGGCGCGCCGCCGCCAGCAGGCGTTGCTGGTGCTTCTCGCCCTCGTGCGCGATCGTGTCCAGCAGCGCAGGATCCCAATGCCAGCGCAGCCTGCCATCCTCGCAGCGGCGCAAGAGTCGTTCGAGTTCGTGCCGCGGTTTGGCACGCGCGCGCTGCGGCAGATAGGCCGCGATGGCCGAGGCCGCTTCGGCGTAGTCCTCGAATCCGAGCGGATGCGCGCGCATGAAATCGAGCATGCGTGCGACTCCTGCCGATTCCCAGCGCGGCGTGATGTCCACGAGCACCAGCGCACGGAATGGCGACGGCGAGACTTCACCGGCCAGCGCGAGACCGAGCAATCCGCCCATCGATGCGCCGATCAGTACCGGCGGCCGTTCCAGCGACCGGGCCATCTGCAGCACGTCGTCCAGGAATTGCTGCAGTTCGTAGTTTCCGTCCGCTGCCCTCGCGCTGTCTCCGTGACCGCGCAGGTCGAAGCTGATCGCCTGGAATCCCTCGAGTGCCAAAGCCTTCGCACAATTCGCCCACGCATGACGCGTCTGACCGAACCCGTGCACCAGCAGAAGGTATGGATCACCGGAACGGCCATGGCACTCGCTGGCCAGATATGCGGGCGTGTCCTCCGCCAATGTGACGGAGGCCTCCAAATCGTGGGAAAGAGTTTTTACCATACGCATACGTACGGTCTATTTTAGCAGTTTGTCACGTCTAACAGTACAAGCGGCTGGCATAAGGCTCGCATTGCGCATCAGGTGATTCCAAATGTCCACGTCTGTCATGACATTGCGTAACGAACGAAGCCGCCTGAGCGCCGCGGACTGGGAAGCCGGCGCGCTCGAGATGATCGCCGAGCAAGGCGTGAACGCGCTCGCGGTGGAAGCCTTGGCGCGTCGCCTCGGCGTCACCAAGGGCAGCTTCTATTGGCATTTCCCTACCCGCGAGGCCTTGCTGAAGGCCGCGCTGCAGCGTTGGGAAACCGGCGACGCGCACGAGCTGGAAGCCCGCATCGCGCCCCTCGGTGAACCGCGCGCGCGGTTGCGGGAATTGTTCCAATGGGTGGCCCGCGAATCCCAGCCGCATCGCGCCTATGCAGCGCTGCTGCAGGCGATGGACCAGCCTGCGGTGGTCGAGGTGATGGGCCGGGTTTCGCAGCGGCGCATGGACTTCCTGGAACGCACCTACCGCGAAGCCGGCATGGCCGAGGATGAGGCGTTGCACCGGGCCAGGCTGGCCTATGCGGCCTACGTGGGATTCCTGCAATTGAACCTGATCCCCGACCTGCCGCGGCTGTCGCACGAGCAGTTCGAGGCCTACGTGGACCACGTGATCACCACGCTGGTGCCGGCTTAGACGATCGCTGCACGACGCGGCGCAAACCGCGCGGATAACCCATTCCGTCTTCATCCGCCTGCTCCCGGGCACGCGTCCACCCTTTCCTTGCAATCCCTTCCGGCCGGGATTACCGTGCTTTTCTGCCCGTTTTTGGCGAGGTTGTCATGCCGAGCAAACTGGACGCGCTCAATCGCTGGGTCGAGGAAGTGGCGCAACGTACACGGCCTGATCACGTGCACTGGTGCGACGGTTCCGAGGCGGAGTCGCGGGCGCTGACCGCGCAGATGCTGGAAAGCGGCGACCTGCTGGCCTTGAATGCACAGACGCACCCCGATTGCTACCTGCATCGTTCCAATCCCAACGACGTTGCGCGCGTCGAGCACGTCACCCTGATCTGCACCCGCGAACAGGAAGACGCCGGCCCGAACAACCACTGGATGGCGCCGGCCGAGGCGCACGCCAAGATCGACGCGCTGTTCGACGGCTGCATGCGTGGCCGCACGATGTACGTGATTCCCTATTGCATGGGACCGCTGGGCTCGCCCTACGCGCGCTGCGGCGTGGAGATCACCGATTCGCCGTACGTGGCGGCCAACATGCGGATCATGACCCGCATGGGCACCGCGGCGCTGGAGCGCATCGAGCGCGAAGGCCGCTTCGTCAAGGGCCAGCACTCCATCGGCGAGCTCGATCCCGAACGCCGCTGGATCATGCACTTTCCAGAAGAACTCAGCATCAAGTCCTACGGTTCCGGCTACGGCGGCAATGCGTTGCTCGGCAAGAAGTGCCATGCGCTCCGCATCGCCTCATGGCAGGCGCGCTCGGAAGGCTGGCTGGCGGAGCACATGCTGATCGTGGGCATCGAGAATCCGCGTGGCGAAATCCATTACGTCGCCGCGGCATTTCCCTCGGCCTGCGGGAAGACCAACCTCGCCATGCTGATTCCTCCGGAAGGCTATCGCCATGATGGCTGGAAGGTCTGGACGGTGGGCGACGACATCTGCTGGATGTCGCCCGGCAAGGACGGACGGTTGTATGCGATCAATCCGGAAGCCGGCTACTTCGGCGTGGCCCCGGGCACCTCGAACAAGACCAACCCCAATGCGCTGAAGATGCTCGACCACGACGCGATCTTCACCAACGTCGCGCTGACCGCCGACAATGATCCCTGGTGGGAAGGCCTGGATGACCGCAAGCCGGTTAAGGATTGGCAAGGCCGCACCATCACGAATTACGGCAGCGACCCGAAGAACGGGCCTGCCGCACATCCGAATTCGCGCTTCACGGTGCGCGCATCGCAATGCCCGAGCTGGTCGCCGGAAGCCGAGAACCCGCAGGGCGTGCCGCTCAGCGTGATCGTGTTCGGCGGCCGGCGCGCATCGCTGGTGCCGCTGGTATTCGAAGCGCGCGACTGGACCCACGGCGTGCTGGTCGGCGCCGGCATGGCTTCGGAAACCACCGCTGCCGCCACCGGAAAGGTCGGCGTGGTGAGGCGCGATCCGATGGCGATGAAGCCTTTCTGCGGTTACAACTACGGCGACTATTTCGCGCACTGGATGTCGTTCGATCGTCCCGGCGCGCAACTGCCGAAGATCTTCCACGTCAACTGGTTCCGCAAGGATGCCAATGGCAAGTTCCTGTGGCCCGGTTTCGGCGACAACCTGCGCGTGCTGGAGTGGATGCTCAAGCGCGTCACCGGCGAATGCGATGCGGCCGAAACCCCGATCGGGCTGCTGCCCGTCGCGGAGGATTTGAATACCGCCGGCCTGCAGCTTCCCGACGGCGCGCTGGATGCCCTGCTCGACGTCGACCTCGACGGCTGGCGCGAGGAAATGACCGGGATCGGCGACTACCTCGCCGGATTCGGAGACCATCTGCCGGAGGCGTTGCGCGCGGAACACCGGCGCGTGACGGACGCGCTGGAACCGGCCGGGGAATCCGCTGCCGCCTCGCGCAAGGTCGCGGCGGCTTCCTGATTCCGCGGCCGGCCCGTGGCCGCGAAAACGATCCCGGGCCGACGCGCTAAACCTTTCGCCATGCAGGCGCATCCAATCCTCCGAGATGGATGCCGCCTGCCTCGCCACCGGAACCTTCATGCAACCCGCGCGTAGCGCACCCGCCACCGTGGCGGAAAGCCCGCCGCAAGAGCGTGACGACGACGCAGCGCTGGCGCGCGCGGCCGCTGGTGGCGACATGTCCGCGTTCGAGTCCCTGTATCGCCGCCATGTCGGCCGCGTGCACGGCGCGGTCCTGCGTCTTGCCGGTGGTCGCCATGCGCGTGCGGAAGAACTGACGCAGGAAGCCTTCGTGCGTGCGTGGCAGAGGTTGCCGGGCTTCCGCTTCGAAAGCGCATTCGGCACCTGGCTGTACCGGCTCGCCGTCAACGTGGCCTTGATGGATCTGCGTTCGCTGAAACACGACCCGGTGGAGCAAGGCGTCGAGGAAGATGCCCTGCCCGAAAGCGGTGCGCATCCGTTCTGCCCGGCCGAACGCGAGGAACTCGAACGCGCCGTGTCGGCGCTTTCTCCGCGCACCCGCGCGGTGCTGGTGCTGCACGACGTCGAAGGCTGGAAACACGAAGAGATCGCCGCCGAACTCGGCATGGCGGTGGGCTCGTCGAAAGCGCAACTGCATCGCGCGCGCCAGTTGTTGCGGCGCGCGCTGGGAGCAAATCATGCTGCATCTTGAAGATCGCCAGAAGCTGCGCGCGCTGGCGCAGCCGGCGGACCCGGCACACGACCTGTGGCCGCAGGTCGCCGCGCGCATCGCGTCGTCCGCACGATCGCCGCATCGTCGGATGCGATGGCTGGCGCTCGCCGCTTCGGTCGCGGGCGTGGCGGTGCTGGCTGGCATCATCGGCATTCGCCTCGTGCACGATCGCCCGATGCAATCGACGACTTTCCATTCCACTGCGCCGCTCGCCGATGTCCATGCTGCGGGCGGATGGAAGCCGGCCGATCCGCGCCTGCGCGGCGCGGCGATCGAGTTGCGCGCCGCGCAAGGCGAATTGCAACAGGCGATGGCGATGGCGCCGCATGCCGACTACCTGCAACAACTGCTGCAACACACTGAACGACAACAATCACGCCTGCAGCGTCTGGAACGCGACGCAGGTTGAGGATTCCACCATGAAACCCGTCCGCCTCCCGTCCCTCGTGCAAATCACCTTCGCAACCGCCGTGTTGTTCGGCGTCGCAACGAGCACACATGCCGACACGCCCCTGCATTTGAGCCACGACGCGACCCCGGATGCGCAGGTGGTCATCCGCAACGTCAAGGGCGACGTGCGTGTCACCGGCTGGAACGAAAACCGCGTGCAGGTGGAAGGCAGCCTGGGTTCGGGCGCCAAGCCGCTGCAGATCACCGGCATGCCAAGTTCGCTTGTGATCCAGGTCGAGAGCAACGGCGGTTCCAGCTGGTTCAAACTCGGCGGCAGCGACAACGTGGGTCCGACTTCGCTGGACGTGCGTGTGCCGCACGCCGCCGTGCTTCAGGTCCACGTGGTGAGCGCCCCAGTGGACATCGATGGCATGGACAGCCGCGACATCTCCGTCAACACGGTCAGCGGCCGCGTGCACCTGGGCGTCCATGCGGGCAGCGTCAAGATCGACAGTGTGAGCGGCGACGTCGACCTCGCAGGCACCACGCGCAGCTTCGATGCGCAGACCGTGTCCGGCGACGTGCAAGCCGCCACCCTCGGCGGCAACGCCAATGCGCAAACCGTGTCCGGCGCGGTGTTGTTGCGGGGTTCTGCGCTGGACAACGTGAACCTGGAGACCGTGTCTGGACGCATCCAGCTGGATGCGGCCGCCGCCAACGACGCCGCATGGAAGATCAATACCATGAGCGGCGACGTGCGCGTGGGCCTGCCGGTCGACACGGTCGCGCGGATCAAGGCCGATACGTTCTCGGGCGATCTGCACAGCGACTTCGGCAAGCCGGTCACCAGTGAACACGGGCCGGGCTCGCACCTCGACACGGGCGTCGGAAAGGGCGGCGGTAACATCGCCGTCAACAGTTTCAGCGGCGACGTGCACATCCAGGGTGCCGCGCACTGACGCCGCGTGTCATTCCGGGAAGCGCGCCAATTCCGGAATCCACGGAAGATACGCACGCCAGCGCCCCACCGATGTGGAATAGATCGGCTGGCGAGCCTGCCACACGCTCGACGAATTGATCGGCACTCCGGCCTGCGCCTGTGGCGCGAACGGCGCGCCGATGAACGCGGCAAGCTCTCGCAGTGTCGTGTCCGTATCCGCGACCAGCGCCTCGTAGTCGAGTTCGTGGATGGGTACGGGCAATGTCTCCCGCCAGTGTGCCATCAATGCATCGTGGCCCTCGGCATAACCGGCGATGTCGGAAAAGTCGTAGGCGAAACCGGCGTCCGGATGGGCGAAATCCTGTGCCCACAGCGACAGCGCCGTATCGCGCCGGCTGCGCCGGCAATGGATGATGCGCGCCTGCGGAAACATCGCCGCGGCGATGTCGAGATAGCGGAAATTCAGCGGATCCTGATCGATGTACCAGCGCGCGGGCGCGTCGTCCTGCACCGAGTGCGCGCGATACAACCGCGCCGCTTCGCTGAGCGCGCTCGCGCTGCCGAGGTGCTTTCCCGCGATGAGCGTGTCCGCGATGAAACGCAGCGCGCGAAGTTCCCCGCGATCACGCGCCGTCGTGCATCCGGCCAGCCGCGTCGCCGTCAGCGTGGTGCCGCTGCGGGGCAGGCCGACGATGAATACCGGCACGAAATCCGCCCCGGCGTCGTTGCCGGGAATCGCCACCTTGTCCGTTCGCCGCGACCCAACGAAAACCGACCATGCCCCGGCCTGCCAAGGCTGCGCGGCTTTCACCATGGCATTGGCCTCCGCCAATATGCCGGCGGCAGCCCGGAAGTCGCCGATGTCATCATGGGCCTTGGCCAGGCCGAACCCGGTGGCCGCGCGTGCACGAACTGGCACCGAGGCATTGCGGAAATGACTTTCGAACCTGGCAAAGTCCGGGTCCGCGGCATCCTCGTAACGGCGCGTACGCGCGAGCGCGCCGAACACCGCATGTCTGTCGAGATCGATACCCGCGGCAAGTGCCGCCTCGTAGCAATCGCGCGCACGCGCGAAGTCCCCGATCTCGCGCGCGACATGGCCCGCGAGCGCCCACAGCTCGGGGTCGGTGCCATCTCGCGCGAGCGCCACCCGACACAGTTCATCCGCAACGAATTGCCGGTGGCATTCCTGGATGAAACGGCCGACCCGCAGGCTCGTCGACGAATCGAATTCGCGCGCACGACATAATTCGAATACGGCATGTGCCGCGGCATCCAGCTTGCCCTGATTACGCAGCACTTCCGCCAGCAGCATCGCTGCGTCTTCGCGCCGCGGGGCGTCCGCCGTCAGGCTGCGCAGAAGCGATTCGGCGCCGGCGATTTCCCCGCGCTGCCAGAGCGCCGAAGCCAGACGGAACCGTGCATTGTCCTGGTCACGCGAATCGGGTTGCATGCGGGTTCCAGCACAACGGCGCCCGGGGCGCCGGGTCGCAAATCGCAAACGGCTATCGCCGATATGGTATATGAGCCGGGTAGCCATCCTCTCCTTGCAGCGACTCCACTCCGACGCCACCTGCTTTCGCAAATGACTCCACGTTCACGGCTTGAGGGAATCGATCGCGCCTCGATCCAGCAGGTGATGGCAACGGCGCGGGCGCTGGAACTCGGGCGTGCGGATGAAGCCGCCAGGCACCTTGCGGGTTTGCTGCGCTCCCATCCCGATCACCCGGAAATACTGAGGCTTCATGCCGGAGTTCTCGGCCTGCGCGGGCACTGGGCCGATGCGATCCAGGCGGCGCGCGCGGCGATCGCGAAGCGCCCGGACGATGCGCTCTACTACAACACGCTGGGAAGCATCCTGGGCAATGCCGGCGATTACGATGGTGCGATCGATGCGCTGCGACACGCGTGCGCTTTGCAGCCCGGTCTCCCGGTTTCCTGGTTCAACATCGGCGTGATGCTGGTGCGCTGCGTGCGTCATTCCGAGGCTGCCGAGGCGCTGCGGCGAACCTTGTCGCTCGATCCTTCCCACGGAACCGCACGCGCGCTGCTGGGCGACATGTTGCGCATGCAAGGCGACATACCGGAAGCCTCTGCCGAATACCGTCGCGTCATCGCGCAGGATCCCGGCAACGGGCGGGCATGGTGGGGGCTCGCGGAATTGAAAACGGAGCGACTGGACGAGGGGGACATCGACCGGATGCGTCTCGTACTGCGCGATCCACGCCGCAACGAATTCGATCTGGTCACGACCGGCTTTGCGCTGGCCAAGGCGCTCGACGACCAGGGCCGTTATGCGGAATCATTGTCGGCGCTGGCACGCGCGAATGCGGTGGCTCGTCGCAATCGTCACTGGAACCGGCAGGCGTTCTCGCGCGGCATCACTGCAATCCTGGGGGCATTCACTACCTCGGGAAGCGTCGCGTCGCAGGCCACGCTGGGCGACGGAAACATTTTCATCGTCGGCCTGCCGCGCTCGGGTTCCACCCTGGTCGAGCAAATCCTGGCAAGCCATTCGCAAGTGGAAGCATCGGGAGAACTGCCCGATTTGCCGCTGGTCCTCGCGGCCGAATCCCGCCGCCGCAACTCGCCGTTTCCGCTCTGGGTGGCCGATGCGACGGGCGCCGACTGGCAGCGCCTCGGCGAGGACTATCTGCAACGAATCCGGCATTGGCGTACCGGCAGGCGCTTTCTCACCGACAAGCTCCCCGGAAACTGGATGTACACGGGCGCGATCCACGCGATGCTTCCCGCCGCGCGGATCATCGTCTGTCGGCGTGATCCGCTGGAAACCTGTTTCTCCTGTTACCGGCACTTCCTCGAGAACAACGAATACCAGCGCACCTACGACGATCTCGCCGCATACTGGCGCGACTTCGACCACGCCGCCTTGGATTGGTCGAGGCAATATCCCGATCGCGTCATCACGCATGCATACGAATCCCTGCTTTCGGACCCGGAACGGAGCATCCGCGCGTTGCTGGAACGTTGCGGTCTGCCATTCGAACCTGCATGCCTGGACTTCCATCTGACGCGGCGACAGGTGCGTTCGCCGAGCGCGACGCAGGTGACGCGTCCGTTGCGGAACGACACGGCGAGGGCCGCGGACTACGGCGTGCTGCTCGATCCGCTGCGCGATGCACTCGGTCTCGCGCGACTTGCCCCGTGAAACCATGACTCCTCCGCCCTCCCCCGCGCGCACGGAGCAGCAGTGGCTGGAACTCGTGCGCGCGCAGATTCTCCGCGGGGATTCTGTTTCCACAGGGGTCGCTCTGGCGCATGCCCTGCAGGCGTTTCCACAGTCTTTCGAATTGCGCCGCATCCTGGCGAATTCACACCGCCAGGCACGACGCTTGCCGGACGCCGAGGCGTTGCTGCGCGAATTGCTGCGCGAGAATCCCGGCGACGTCGGCAGCGCATTTGCCCTGGCGCAATTGCTCGTCGGACAGGCCCGTACTGCAGCGGCCGCACACGTGATCCGCGCCTTCTTCGAGGTTTCGCCGCGCGATCCCGAAGCCGCCATCAAGGCCATCGAGCTGCTCGACGAAATCGATCGCAAGGGGGATGCCGCGGTGATCGCGGAACAGGCGATCGTGGCAGCCCCGGACGACGTCCGGTTGCACGCCTATGCCGGAATGTTGCAGCTCCAAATCGGAGATTTCGATCTCGCTCGCCGTCGTTATCTGTACGTCATGCAATACGGCGCGCAGGCATGCGAATGGGATGCGCCACTCGGCTTGGCAAATGCGCAGCGTTACGGCGATTCGACCCATCCCGATTTCGCCCTGTTGCACGCCTGTCTGCAACGCCAGGATCTCACCTCCAAAGCAAGGTCCGGATTGCTGTTCAGCCTCGGCAAGGCGCATGACGACATCGGCGATTATCCGCAGGCCGCCGATTATTTCCGGCAAGCCAACGCGCTGGCACATGGAATGACACGCTGGTCACGCAAGGATTGGCGTCGTGCCGTCGAAGCGCGCCTGTCCGCGCCGGCCATCGCGCATCCCCTTGCGGGTCGAGACGACTTCATTCCGGTATTCATCGTCGGCATGCCTCGCTCCGGCACGACGCTTCTGGCCGAACTGCTGGCGCGCCGCCCGGAGGTTTGCAACCGCGGAGAAATGCCATGGATAGCGAGATCGGCGCAACAGCCGGACCTGGCCGGCATTCCCGAGTACCAGGCCCTCGAGCGGCACTCCAAAAACTACCGTGTGCAGACCGTGCGGGACGATGCCGGGGATGCGCGCTGGTTCATCGACAAGCAGCCGCTGAACTTCCGTTACGTCGACCTGATCCTGGCGATGTTCCCGAACGCAAGAATCATCCATTGCCTGCGCGATCCCTCCGATACGGCGCTCTCGCTTTGGATGCAATCGTTCAAGGAAGAAGTGCAAGGCTACGCCTACGACTTCGATGACATTGCCCTGGTGACGCGCGACTGCGGCCGACTGATGGAGCATTGGCGTGAACGATTCCCGGATTCGATACGGACCGTCCGGTATGAAGAACTCATCACAGCGACTCACGCGAACATCCACGCGCTGGCAGCATGGATCGGCCTGCCGGCAAACATTCCACCTTCCACTGCCGCTCCGGAGAAACCGGTTAGCGTGATCAGCACTGCAAGCCTGTGGCAGGCGCGGCAACCGATCAGCACGCGCTCGATCGGACGCTGGAAATATTACGCACCGTATATTCCCGAGTTGCCGGGGTTTTCCGCGTAGTCATGCGCTGCGGTAGCCACAATTGGCATGCCCAGCGCCTTTCGCAAGGGATCGAGCAGGGAGCCGTAATTCGCCGCCTTGCTCTCGTGTCTTCGCATTGGTTGCCGCACTTGTGCCGCACTCAAGGTATGCACGTTGCGACGCGATTCGTGGAATATGAGGCAGGCCGGGTCGAATGACAGTTCGCAGAACTCCAACAATGCGCGTATCTCTCTTTCGGGGTTTTCGGTCAAGACTTCGTAGCGCTGTTCGCGGACATGTTGAGTGTCATGCGTTGACCACCACGACGCAGCGCGATCGAACGCCTGCCAGAACATCCCGATCTGCTCCATGTCGTAGAGGTACCCCACGCCGGGCGTGAAGAATTGCTTGAAACATGACCAGGCGTTCTCCAGAGGATCGCGCCGGCAAATCACGATGCGTGCGCCCGGCAACATGGCCCGGATGGCTCCGAGCGCCTGCCAGTTGCCCGGCATCTTGTCGGTAAAGCGCGGCCGATTCGTTCGCCATTTCGCGGTCAAATCAAGATAACGGCTGCCCAAACGTTGCCAGTCCTGCGGCGTCGCCTCGGTTACCCATTCGGGATAACGCTTTCGACGTCGTGTTGCTTCCTCGGTCAGTACCTGCGCAATGTCGCCCAACTCGCCGGCGCCGGTCACGTCGTGATGCGAAGAAAGAATTTGCTCGACCAAAGTCGTTCCGGAACGGGGCATGCCGACGATGAAGATCACTTCCTTGCCGAGTTGGGAATCCCTCGCCGAAGCAAGCAAGGTATCGAATGCGCGTTCCGATCGTTCCATTTGCACGCGAAATTGTTCGGCCGACCAAGGCGGCAATTCGCGGCGCCGGCGTGCGTTGGCATGAATGAGCAGATCGAAGGCTTGCTGGTACGAACCGGTATCCTCATATACGCGCGCCAGTGCGAACTCGACTGCAATACGCTCACTGTCGTCCAACTTGTTCCCGCGCAACAATTCGCGCATTTGTTCGGCTTCTTCAGGCGTAATGGACACCGTCTTGATGTCGGAAAGCTCCAGCCACGCGGCTCCAAATGCCGGCTCCGCCTTCAATGCCCGCCGCACCGCGACAGCACCTTCCTCGACGCGCCCGCAGACAACCAGCGCGCTGCCGTATTTGAGCTGGGACGGGGCATAATCCGGCGCCAGGTGAGTCGCGCGTTCCAGAGGCATCAGCGCCGCTTCCACGCTTTCATGCTGATACAAATGCTCTCCCAGATCCGCCCACGCCAAGGGTGAATCCGGCAGACGTTCGACTGCGAGTCGCCGCAGTCGCAATGCTGCATGGGTGTTGCCATGCTCTTCGCAGATACGAGCATATTGACAATAGATCAACGAATCATCGTCTCCCGCAAGCAAAGCGGATTCAAAACTCGCAACCGCTCCGTCGAAATTGCCGAGACCAGCCAACAACAATCCCCGCAAACGCAACACGTCCGGCTGATGGGGCGCAAGTGCCAGCGCCTCTGTTGATATTTGCTGTGCGGTACGCAGGTCCTTCCGTACCAATGCATCGCTCAGTTGCTGAATCAGCATCTGGATACGCACGGGCAACGCCATTTGACGAACCTTGATTTTCGCGGCGTCGAATTCGGGAGCTTCGAACAACCGGTCATTTACGGCCATATCAATGCTCCCCGGCGACCGGACTGGCATCAATCGCATAACCCCAATGGTCGAGCATGGGCTGCATGATGGGCAAAACCGGTTTGAAATATTCTTGGTATCGCTGCCAACGATTTATGCCCCTGCTATTGATGGGCTCAATCACCTGGGTATAGCTTGGCGTCTTGATGTAGCCCTTCTCGCGCGCACGATGGGAAAAATCCAGCATCCTTTCTGCATCATCGAGCCCAAGAAATTCCGCAATTCGGCATGTCTGTCCCGGTGTATCCGCGACCAGATCCTCGTAACGCGACACGAAAACCTCAGGCTTGAATATTTCGACGTGATATAACCAGCTCTCCATCGCTTCGACATAGGCGCGCGCAAGACGCTCGAGCGATTGCCCGGCGGCAGCCAGCAACGCAGCGCGGAAGTTCTGCATGTAGCAACTCAAGATCACATCGCAGGGATGGCGAATGGCAAGGATGAACTTGGCGCGCGGAAACAGGCGATGGATCATGGGCAACCACAGCATGTTCATGGGATTCTTGTCGACCAGCCGCGCATCCCATCGACGCGGCACTTTCGAGCATGCCATGAGGAGATAGCCTTTTCGCAGCTCATCGCAATCGCGCTGCGTAAGCTTGCCGAGATCCCGTGGTATTTCGATGCCGACATCCTCAAGCCTGTTGGAAAGCATGTTGAAAAACGGTCTTTCGTCCATCGATTGCAGATTGGGATGCGCGTCCAGCATCTGCTCCAGCAACGTGGTGCCGGAGCGCGGAAAACCCACAACAAAAACCGGCGATTGTGAGGCATCCGGCGTTTTGAGCGCAGACCATGATTGATAGTCTCCCTCGCTCACGCGCCATTTCGCACCCGGGAAGATATCCGCACCCGCCTCGAATCGTTTCGGCGCCGCGATTCGCAACTCTGCAATCTGCCTGGCATGGGCTATTTCCAATGCCTGCATGGCAGCCCGGTTGTCGCCCAATTTGTCGCAAACGTTTCCCAACGTGAACCAGTGGACATAGTCCGCCTCGTCATGCGGGCCGACGCGCTCCAGCAACAGTCGTGCGGCCGCATAGTCGCGTTTGCGCATGGCCAACTGCGCCTGTTGATGAACTATCCTCTGGTGCGAATAAGAATCTTCCTCGTCGCTGTTGCTTTTGATCCACCCCAGCAGCGCCTCAGCCTCCTCGAGCCGATTGACTCGCTCGTACATGGCTGCGCGCAATAACTGCGCTTCGATATGCAAAGGCGCGCGCGCCACAAGATCTTCCACCAATTCCAGCGCGTCATTCGCCTCGCCGAGCTGCGCCAACAAGGTAGCGAGATCGAACTGCAGCAAATCGTCCAGAGGCACCCATTGCCGCCAGGGGCGCACCAGGTCTTCAGCGCGGTAGTCACGGCAAGCGGCGCATGCGCGCGCTGCATCGATACGTATCATCGGTGATTCCGGCGCATTGCCGAATGCTCGCAGCATGGTGTCGCGCGCGATCAGCGGCTTGACAAGCTGCAACTGCAACATCCCGAGCTGATCGAGCCGCTGAGGGTCATTTGGTTGCAGTCGCACGGCGGTTTCTGCGGCCTGTTCGGCCAGAACCAGATCGCCGGTCATGCGCAACCCGGTCGCATAGTTGCCCCAGTGCGTCGCATCTTCCGGATGCAATCGCGTCAGGCGCGCAAATACGTCTATCGCATCGTCAAGCCTGCCTTGTCGTTGCAGGCTCACACCCAGCAGCACAAGAACGTCGGATGAATCCGGTTGCCGTTGCAATCGATCCCTGCACATGTGCTCGGCATCGACCAAGGCACCCGCATTGATCGCTTCAATGATCGAGGCGGCGCTGTGAGTCATGTGAAAACATGAAAAGAAAGAGCCGCACGAGAATACTCGTGCGGCTCCAAAGATGCAGCCAAATCGCTTGAATGGACCCGGATCAGAACTTGACTGTCACGCGACCCCAGTAATAACGACCGATGACATCGAAATCTTCCGGATCGGTATTGGCATTCAAGCTGTTGTTGGCGTACAGGAAAGGAGGCTGCTTGTCGAACACGTTGTCCACGCCCACGTCGATGCGGGTGTTGATCGGTTCGATGTTGTAGCCGAGCTGCAGGTTGTTGTACGTCGTGGCGCCATAGTGGATCACGCAAGGCGGCTCGGTCAGGGAGCCCTGCCCGAATCCAAGGCACATGGTGGAGTACTGGGACGGGTCAGCCGAGCCGCCGTTGAATCCGCTCATGTAACGCATGGTCCACTGGGCATCCCAAGGACCAAGCTGCCAACCCAGGGTGGCGGTGGCACGGACACGCGGGAAGAAGCACAGACCACCGGCCGGGAACGGGCAGGAACTGCCCAGCGCCGACCCGAAGGTGCCCATGTTGCCCACGCCGTTCAATACCAACGTTCCTGCGGTACCTGGCGCCGTGTTGATGGTGTAGTGATCGAGGTAGGTACCCTGCAAGCCGACGTCGAACTGCCCGAACGAGAACTGCGGCAGTTTGTAATTGGCTGCAAAGTCGATGCCCTTCACATCGATCCGGCCCAGGTTCGCGATCGGCTGCGTCCACACGCCGGGGTCGCCGCCCGCCGTGCGATTGTCAACATTCGGGCAGAACGACATAACGCCGTTGTAGCACTCCAGCAGCGATGTCTGCACCCCCACCGTGGCGATCGTGTTGTTGATGTAGACACGCCAGAGATCCGCACTCAGGGACAGGCCGGGCACGTAATGCGGCGAATACACCGCACCGAGGTCAAAGGTCTTGCCGGACTCCGGTTTCAGGTTGACGCCAAAGAATTGGGCGCCACCATTGATCGCGGTAAGCTGCTGCCCCGTGTAGGTGTAGTAATCCACATACGAGCCGTCGGTCGGCACGTTCTGACATGCCGTAGCAGGACCGCTCCCGGCCGGCGCTCCTGTGTATCCAGTGCAGGGGTCGTAGCTCAGCCTCGGTGCGCTGCTGACCGGCGATCCATAAAGCTGGTTGATGCTGGGCGCGCGGAACACGCTGGTGGCCGTGCCGCGCAGCAACAGGTCGTCGATCGGCTTCCACTCCAGACCGACTTTCCAGTTGTTGGTGCCGCCGACCGTGTTGTACTTGGAATAACGATCGCCCAAGGTGATGTTCAGCGATTGGAAAGCCGGCATGTCCTTGAGGATCGGAATGAACATTTCCGCATAGGCTTCCTTCACGTTGAAGCCGCCCTGCAGATGCGAAGCGCAGGCGCTGCCCAACGAGCAGGAATAGGGCGGGAAGTCCTCGATCAGGACCTCCGGATCGACCGTGTTGTTGGTGTATTGCTTGTTGTAGTCGACGCCAGCCGCCAACTGCACCGTGCCTGCCGGCAGATCGAAAAGGCCGCCGCTGATGTCGGCGTGGGACGTCTTGGAGATGTAGTAGGTGTTGACCGTCGTCGCCGCCGCCGTAGCCGCCTCGGCGGCCTGGGTGGCCGGATTGAACTGGTTGAATACGTCGAACGGCGTGCAGCCAGCGATCTCGGTGCTGAGGTCACCCGGAGTGCCTACGCAGACCACTTGTCCCGTCGAAGGATCCAGCATCGACGGTCCCGTTCCCGCATTCAACTGCGCCAGGTTCGGGAACCCGAGGTTGGTCAGGATGCGGGAAATATGGCCATAGTTGTAGCCCACGTCCCACGTCCAGTTCTGATCCCCGATATTGAAGTTGCCCTTCAGCAACGTGTTGACCTGATCCTTGGTAGTGGCATTGTGGAATTGACGGTTGCCGACGGGGAACAGACGTGTACGGAAATCATTGCCCTTGCTGGATCCATAGGCAAAGTTCTCGTGGAACGGGTTGTAATAACTGTCCGCCGAAATGTTCAACCCGGTCAAAGTACCCAGGACCGCAGGAGCCAGTTGGGCCTCGGTGACGGCCTTCTGATGCAGGAACGTGGCCGAGAAATCGATGTTGTCGGTCAGGTGATAGGTGCCCTTGAAGAACGCATTGGTGCGCTCCGCAGGCGTCATGATCAGATTGACGGACGCGTAGTTGTACTTGTCGGAGTTGCCGAAGCAGTGGTAGTCGCCGGGACCGGTGGGGCTGGTGCCAGAGCTGGCCGTGCCCTGGTTCAACGACAACGCTCCGCCGCCCGCGCAGCCAAACGCTGCGTTTTGGTCTGGAACGTCAATTCTGTCGCGCGCGGCGAAGGTGGACCCACCGACGGATGCAAACGGAACACCACCGGAAGTCGACAGCGACACCGAATCCTTGGAGAAATCGCGGCTCGACTGCAGCAGGTCGTCGGACTTCTGATACTCCACGCCCGCCAGGATGCTGCCCTTGTCCGAGCTCTCGCCGAACATGAAGGTGCCACCCTCGCGACCCGCATCGTCATGATCGGAAATACCATAGTTGCCGGTGAACTCGGCGCCTTGGTAATTGTCTTTCAGGATGATGTTGATGACGCCGCCGATGGCGTCGGAGCCATAGACCGCCGAAGCACCATCGGTCAGCACCTCGATGCGCTCAACAGCGGAAGTCGGGATGAAGTTGAGATCGACGAGGCCCTGGAAACCGACGAGGCGTTGGCCATCGACCAGGATCAGGGTGCGGCTGGCGCCGAGGCCACGCAAACCGACATTGGTCGAACCGCTGCCGCCGCCGTTGTTGACGTTGGGATTTTCCACGCCACCAGTGATTACCGGCAGTTGCTGGACAATGTCACCAATCGTCGCTTTGCCCGTCGCCTGGATTTGCTGTGCGCTCACGGCAACGACTGGATTAGATGTTTCCAGATCCACGCGACGGATATGCGAACCCGTCACCACGATGGTCTGCAACGTTTGCGGCTGCTGGTTGTTGCCCTGTCCTTGAGTAGCGCCTTGGTCCTGTGCGTAGGCAGTTCCCACCGCACCCACGGCGGCTACAGCGCTCATCGAAAGAGCCATGCGCACGGCCTTGGAAAGCTCGTTGCGGTCAAGTTTCATTACACTCTCCAACGTCAGATGTGACACAGTTTTCGGGACAAGCGCTGCGCTCTGGAAACGCCAGAGCCGCCACCTAAACCCTCGGCAGTAACGGATGCTAACAACTTCCTAACCCTTTGGGAATCCCCTTGTAACTCATGAAGCCAAGGGCACGCCTTCAAAAAAAGGCCTCCTCAAGATCAAGCCGCTGTTTGCCCTCTCATTTGTTTTATCGTCCAGCGACAGGCATACCCTCTCGCTGCAGACGGAGCATCAATACGTGAAAACAACGTTAATTGCAAGGAGAGAAACTTCGGTGCGTGAACGGAGTCCGAGGTTGGACAGCCCATGTTCAGCCATTATTGCAGAACAGACCTGCAATCAGATCAAGATAAACAATTAAAGATCCTGGTGATATTGCACGTAAGGCACGCGTGCCTGTTCAGGCGTGACGTCCTGCGGATTGAGCAATGGCTGCCTGCCGGACGACCAGACATTTTGTGCGCCGAAGCTGAGTTCGCCCTGCCACGGAAGACGAACACTGACGCCGAGGTCCACACCTGTCCAGCGCTGCACCCCGTCATTGGGCGAACCTGGCAAAGCGGGTTCGAGCATGCGCCCCACGATGGTTCCGCTGACGCGCCCGTGTTCGACGCCGAAGCTCAACGTGGTCTGGTTCAGATCATCCGCGACCGCAGTGCCCGAGCCCGGCAGGAAGTGCACGCGGCCTTGGCTGGCGCCGAGATCCAGCTTGGTGCCTGGCAATACCCGCAGTTGGCTGCGTGCATTGATATTGGTACTGGTGCTCTCGGGAAACAGCAGCGGCTCGGAGGCTGAAGCGCCGCCATCGGCGGGCAGAACGCGCGGAAGATCGGCCGCCGTGCGCAAAGCCGAGGTACCCGCGCTGTCCGTACGCGATTGGCCTACCGAGAGGTCGAGCCGGAACGAATTGTTCGCATAGCCCGCGCCGACTTCCCCCGCCGCCGCGGAAGTCAACGCCTGATCGTTCAGGCAGACGGCATTCGATACGCCCGGCTGCGCCGGCTGACATGAAGACGTACCCAACCACTCGCGCTGGGAAACGCCGGCTCGCGCATACAAGCTTTGCGACACATTGAGCTGCAACCCGGTATTGACCTTCGCTACCCGCGGCGCCAGAACGGCCCTATCCGAGGCAGGGGCAGCGGCCGAGGCGGTTTCCCCTCCGGTCACGAGACTGACCGCGTGCCCGCCATTGTCTTGCCAAAGCGGCTGGGCCTCGCCTTTCCCGGCCGCCATGATCGGCGGCTTGTCCGCACCCGATTTCACGGACGGCAGACTCTGCCCACTGGCGAACAGCGGGAAAGCAGTGGCCATCAATGCCGTCAATAGGATGCAGGAAGATCGCATGGTCAAGCGCAGCGCGCCGAATGCCCCGATTGGGCATCAGTATAGCGCGGTTTCCTTACATTTTGCTAACAATCACAATGAACCTTTGTCATCGCCGAAATCCCCTGACAAAGGGCACGATTCATGCAGGCAGCTCGTGGCTAGAGTATCCCGACCTTCAATCACTTAGACCGCCAGACGTGAGTCGCGTTCACTCATTGACTGCTTTCCCCCACGCCCGCCCGCACGGCAGCTCTGCGACGGGTTTGCTGGAGCTGTGCCGGCAATTGTGGTCGGCCCAAGACGCTTCAGCGATCGAACGCTTTGCTGCGGAATTGGTCGAACGGTTGTTGCCCGGCACCCAAGTGCGCATCCTCGACCCGGAGGAAGCGGCCAGATCTCCGCACCAGGACAACGCCGAACGGCTGCTCCTGCAAAATGGCGGCGCGATCGAGACGTGCCCTCGGCCGACATCGGAGGATCACGGTCTGTTGCAAACCGCGGTCCGATTGATCGATCTGCGCCTGCAGGAACTTTTCCAGCGCACTGCCCTGACGGCTTCCGTGGAGCGCCTGGAACAGGCGGAACGCCTGCAGCGCGCCTTGTACGCGATCGCGGACCAGGCCAGCGCGAATCAGGACGTCAACGACACCCTGCGCGCATTGCACGACATCGTGTGCAGCCTGATGTATGCGGAGAATCTCTACATCGTGCTGTATGACGCGCAGCGGGACACTATCCGCTTCGCGTATTTCGCCGACGTGGCCGATCCCGAACCACCGGATCCGAGCCTCGACCAGCCGATGGAGGAAATCCAGTACGGTCCGACCTGGTATCTGATCCGGCAAGGCGCGCCGCTGATGGGTTCGATGGAAGAGATCGCGGCGCACGTCGGCGGCCCCTATCTGGGCACCGGTCCCGATTGCGTATGCTGGCTGGGCGTACCCCTCCTGCGCGGCCAGCAGGTGGTCGGGGGCGTGGTCGTGCAAAGCTATACGGAAAGCGCGCGCTACGACGAACGCGACAAGGCGTTGCTGACCTACGTCGCCCAGCACATCCAGACAGCGCTGGAACGCCGCTTCGCGCACGCGGAACTCGAGCAGCGTGTGGAGGAACGCACCGAGGCGTTGCGGGAAGCCAATCGTGTCCTGCAACAGCAAGTGCTGGAACGCCAACGCGGCGAACGATTGCAGGCGGCATTGTTCCGCATCGCGGAACTGGCCAATACCACAGAAAGCATCGACGAGTTTTACGCCGCCGTGCATCGCGTGGTGGGCGGCTTGCTGTACGCGCGCAATTTCTACATCGCCTTGCTTTCGGAAAGCCGCGACGAGCTGACTTTCCCGTATTCGGTGGACGAACGCGACGCCTCCCGACTCCCGCGCAAGCTGGGCAAGGGCATGACGGAATACGTACTCAACAACGGTGCGGCGCTGCTGGCCAATACCGACGACATTACACACATGCGCGAATCCGGCGACGTCGTGCAGAGCGGCCACGATTCGGTCTGCTGGCTGGGCGTGCCGCTGGTGTGCGCGGAACGCACGGTCGGCGCGCTGGTGGTGCAAAGCTATACCCCCGAGCACCGCTACAGCTTGCGCGATCAGGAGCTGCTGACCTTCGTCTCCTACCACATCGCCAATGCGCTGGAACGCGTGCGCGCGGGGGAATCCCTCAAGCAGGCCTATACGGGACTGGAACGGCGGGTCGGCGAGCGCACCCGTGCGCTCGCGCTGGCCAATCGCGACCTGAGGGAGCAAATCGCCGAACGCGAACGCGTCGAAGCGCGGCTCAAATACGAAACCCTGCACGACTCGCTCACCGGCCTGCCCAACCGCAGCTTGCTGACGCAGCGGCTGGAACAGGCGCTCGAGCGCTATCAAGCCGATCCTTCCAGACTGTTCGCCGTGTTGTTCCTCGACCTCGACCGTTTCAAGGTGATCAACGACTCGGTCGGTCACCTGATCGGCGACGACCTGCTTTTCCAAGCCGGCGGGCGCGTGCGTGCGTGCCTGAAGTCGCAGGACGTGGTGGCAAGGCTCGGCGGCGATGAATTCGGTGTGCTGCTGGAAGACATCGGCACCGCAGAATCCGCGTGCCATATCGCGCAGCGCATCATCAACGAATTGAACGCTCCGTTCCGCCTTGCCGCCAAGGAATTGTTCACCTCCACGTCGATCGGCATCGCGGTCGCCAGTCCGCAATACCGGCAGCCGGAGGAACTGTTGCGCGACGCGGATTCCGCGATGTACCGCGCCAAGGCCGAAGGTCGGCATCGCTGGTCGATGTTCGACGATGGCCTGCGCCAGGAAGCGCTGACCCTGCTGGAAGTGGAAAACGACTTGCGTCGCGCGTTGACGCGCGGCGAATTCGAGCCGCACTACCAGCCGATCGTGCGGCTGGCCGACAACAAGGTGGTGGGTTACGAAGCGTTGATGCGCTGGCGGCATCCCGAACGCGGCCTGCTCACGCCCGTCGATTTTCTCACCGTCGCGGAAGAAAGCGGCATTTCCGAAGCGCTCGACTGGCAGGTTTTCGAGCAGGTGTTCCGGGATGCGGTCGCGCTCACCACGGACACCCGTTTCATCTGCATCAACCTGTCGGGACGGCATTTCCGCAATCCCAATCTGGATCGCGACCTGCTCACGCTCATGGGCAAGCACAACGTGCCACCAAGCATTATCCGCATCGAGGTAACCGAGCGTGCGTTGCTGGATAATTCCCTGGAAGTGCAGCGCATCCTGAGGACATTGCGCGACGCCGGCGCGGGCATCGTGCTGGACGATTTCGGCACCGGCTACTCGTCGCTGAGTTACCTGCATCAGTACCCCCTGAAGGCGCTCAAGATCGACAAGTCGTTCGTGAGCAGCATGATCGAAACCGGCGAGGGCGGCAGCGAGCCGGTGATCCGCGCGATCCTCGCGCTGGCGGAAACGCTGTCGATGCTGGTGATCGCCGAGGGCATCGAAACGCCAACGCAGTTGAACGCGCTGACAAGGCTGGGCTGCAAGTACGGCCAGGGTTTCCTGTTCGCCCGCGCGCAATCCGCGGAAACCTGGCTGAAGGTCAAGGCGTGACGGCAGAAGCGGTACGGCCACGCAGGCGCTGGTGGCGCCGCGTGGTAATGATCCTGCTGGTCCTGTTTCTGCTCACGTGGCTGCCGGTGCTGCTGCTGCGCTTCGTTCCGCCCGTCACCAGCGCATTCATGCTCGAACGACGACTCGGTGCCATGTTGCACGGCGAACACGATTTCTCGCTGCATTACCGGTGGGTGCCGTGGTCGCGGATCGCGCCGGTCGCGCCGCTGGCGATGGTCGCGGGCGAGGACCAGAAATTCCCGTTCCACCACGGGTTCGATTTCGAATCCATCCACGATGCCATCCACGGCGCGGACGATGGCGAGCGCCTGCGCGGCGCGAGCACGATCAGCCAGCAGACCGCCAAGAATCTGTTCCTGTGGAACGGCCGCAGCTTCGTGCGCAAGGGCATCGAGGCCTATTTCACCGTGCTGATCGAGGCGACCTGGCCGAAGCGGCGCATCCTCGAGGTCTACGCCAACATCGCCGAACTTGGCGACGGCATCTACGGCGTGGAAGCGGCTTCGCAAGCCTATTTCGGCAGACCAGCCTCGCAGCTCACCGGACATCAGGCTGCCTTGCTCGCAGCGGTATTGCCTGATCCGCGCCGGCTGCACGCGAATCGTCCTTCGGCTTACGTGCAACGCCGCGCGGCATGGATAGAACGGCAGATGGCGCAGCTCGGTGGCGTGTCCTACGTTCAGGCGGCAAATCCTCCGCGGTCGCGTGCGGCCCTCCACCCTCGCCGCTGAGGCGCGCTAAAATCATCCTTCATCGCCGCAAGTGGAAAGTGCGGGCATGGGTGCCCGCTTTTTGACTCTCGCGATCAAGGAGGATCGCAAAGGAGGATCGCCATGCGCCAGGTGAAACATCTGCTCGAGAGCAAGGGCAACGCGGTGTACACGATCGCGCCCGACGTACCGGTGCTGGAAGCGATCAAGCAAATGGCCGAACGCGGCATCGGCGCGCTGCTGGTCATGCGCAATGCGGAACTGGCCGGCATCATCACCGAGCGCGATTACGCCCGGAAGGTGATCCTCAAGGGCCGTTCGTCGCGCGACACCGCCGTCTCGGAAATCATGACCGCGCTGCCGATCAGCGTGGATCCACTCGCAACCGTCGACGAATGCATGCGTCTTTGCACCGACCGCCGCATCCGGCACCTGCCGGTGGTCGAAGGCGGCCGCGTCAGCGGGCTGGTTTCGATCGGCGACTTGGTGAAGGCCGTGATCGACGACCAGGCCGACGAGATCGACCAGTTGCAGCGCTACATCAGCAGTTGAAGCCCGGCCAATGGCGTCGCCGGCATGCCGGCGACGCTACATCGTCTGCTCGAGGTGTTCTTCCGCGGTTTCCACTGTTCGGCTTTCGCGCGCCGCGCGCCAGCCGAACCAGCCCGCACAACCCGCCGCCATCGCGGACAGCAGCACGATGGATCCGAACCCCACGCCGGCGGCACGCAGCAGGTTGAGGCCGCTGGTCACGCCCAGGTCGCCGAAGCGCCATACCGCGGTGTCGACGAAGTTCTTGCCCTTGTAGCGGATCTCGCGGCTGACACGCGTATACAAACCGTCGTAGGCCGGCTTGGTGACGCCATAGGCGAAACTGCGCGTCACGATCAGCATCAGGGTCACGACCGACAGGCTGTAACCCAGCACGCCGAACTGGACGGCGCCGAACGCGAACACCGCGATCAGCAGCGCGACGTTCACCACCGCCGGCACCACCAGTCCCGCGGCATAACCGAGCCGCACCAGCATCCAGCGTGTCAGGCTGACCTGCAGCAGGATCTGCAGGATGTTGACCGCAAGATCGATGTGCCCGTAGAACGCCGTTCGCAGCGCGGCATTCGCGTAATGCGCCTTGGCGAAGTCGGCGACCAGCGCGTAGGCCAGCGTGCCCACGCCGTCCGACAACAGCATCAGCAGCGCCATGTCGCGCACGAACGGGATCGTGAATACCGCGCGCAGGCCCGCGAGGATGGAGCCGCCGATCGGGCCGTCCTGATCGGCTCCCGCGCGCGCCACTCGTGTCGCCGATGCGCACCAGAGCAGCACGAGCGCGCCGCACAGCAACACGGCCGAAACACCCAATAGCGGCGCCACCCCGATGCGCAACACCAGCAGCGAAGTCAGCGTCGGCCCGGCCAGTGCGCCGATCGCGCCGCCGATGCAGATCAACGGGAACAGCCGACGCGCCTGCACGCTGTCGAACACATCCGCCATCACGCTCCAGAACAGCGACACCACGAACAAGTTGAACACGCTGACCCAGATGAAGAACGCGACGCCCAGCGCGCGTGCGCCGATCGCGCCCTGCCGCGCGAACAAGGGAATGAAAGCGAACAGGCAGACGATGAAGAACCCGTAGCTCCATGACAGCAGCGCGCGCCGCGACAGGCGCGCGGTGAGCCAGCCGAACAACGGCGCGATGGCCAGCATGGCGATGAACGTACCGGCATAGAACAAGGGCAACGCGATCGAACCGGTCGCGCCGGCGAGCTGGTCGCGCACCGGGCGGATCACGTAATACGCGGTCAACAGGCAGAAAAACGAGAGGCTGGCGAAACTCAGCGCGCGCCACTCGCCGGTGCGCACGATCCATGTCCCATGCTTGTCCGTCTCAGTCATTCGCAAGCATCGGCGGCAACGGGCAACCCAGCGCGGCACAGACCACGCGCAGCAATTCGGATTCCGCAAGGCTGACCTTGCCGTCGGCGGCGATCGCGCGGGTCAGCGCGCGCACGCACAACTCCTTTCCTTCCGGATTCAATCGCGCCAGTTGCTCCAGCGCTGCATCCAGCGCCGCCTGCCAGTCGTCCGGGATCGCGTAAAGCAGCGTCGCGCCCGGCAGCGCCTCCTGCATTGCCGCCGCGAAGGCGCGGCGCGCCGCGTCCTCGTCGTCGTCGCCGAAATGCGCGACCAGCGCGCACAGGTCGCGCAACGCTTCCCGCGCGTCGATCAGACGCACGGAACCCGGCCTGAAATTCGCCGCCGGATCCAGCGCCGCGATCACCTGGATGTGGACCAGCTTGGCGAGGCAATACTCGTCGAGATCGACGCGATCGTCGGCGTGGATCAACGCGTCGAGCGTGGCGACGAAACGCTCCAGTTCCGGGCGCGGGCGTTTCTTCAAGGCCGGAAACGCCAATTGCGCCAGCGGCAGCCGCAGCATCGGATGCAGGTCCGGCATCTGCGTGACGGCATTGCGCGCGGCATCGACCAGCGAGGCATCGAAGGCTTTCCCGATCGCCTGCAACTGGCGTTGTCGCAAATCGGATTGATCCGACAACGCGAGCGCGAACACCACCGCCATCGCGCCGCGCGCGTCGCGCGCCTGCGCCGCCAGGACATCGGGAATGCGCGCATGCAGGCCGGTGGCGAGCCGATAATCGTCCGCACCCGGCGTGCCGACTTGTGCGGCCACGGAGGCTGCCGCGATCGCGAGCGTCGCCGCCGGATTCGGCAATCCGGCACCCGGCAGCGGCGATGATGCTCTGCCCGCCGATGCGGCACCCGCGGGTTTCGGAAACAGCAGATCGGTGATGTCCACGTCGCCATCCGCCTTGGCGAAATCGTGCGCGGCACGCTGAAACGGGTGATCGGGATGCGCCGGCTGGATCGATTCGGGGTCGCCGCCCGATTGCGCCCACGTGCGCACGATTTCTTGCAATTCGTCCGGATCGAACTGCGGCTCCAGTGCCTTGATGCGCTCCAGGATCGGCGGATGCGTCGCAAACATTGAGGACGCATCGGCATCGCCGAACAGCATGTGCCGCACTTCGTCACGGCCAGATGACTGCAGTTGCGAGCCGTCGACGAGCGCCGCGATCTTCTTGAGCGCGCCGGCGATGCCGGTGGTCTGGCGGGTGAACTGCACCGCGGAGGCATCGGCCAGCGATTCGCGCGAACGCGCCACGGCGGCCTGGATCAGCTTGCCGAAGAACAGCCCGAGATAGCCGATCACGAACAATCCGATGCCGACCAGCGCGATATTGCCGCCATCGCGGCGGCGGCCACCGCCGGAATACATCAGGAAGCGGCCGATGATGGCGAGCGCCACGATGCCGAACAGCAGGCCGATCAGGCGGATGTTCAGCCGCATGTCGCCGTTGAGCACGTGGCTGAATTCGTGCGCGATCACGCCCTGCAATTCGTCGCGGTTCAATTTGTCGAGGCAACCCTGGGTCACGCAGATCGCCGCGTCCGCGGGTGTGTAGCCGGCAGCGAAGGCGTTGATTCCGACCTCGTTCTCCATCACGAAGATTTCCGGCACCGGCACGCCCGAAGCGATCGCCACCTCCTCGATCACGTTGCGCAGGCGCTTCCACGCGGGATTGCTGGTGTCCGCCGGCACCGGCGTGGCGTCCATGCCGCGCGCCACCGACGCGCCACCACCGGCAAGGCTGGCGACGCGATAGGCCGAACACAACCCGATCACCACCAGCACCAGCGCGGAAATTCCGAGCAGCGGGCCGGGACGCGGCGCGACGCGCAGGGCGAACACGCAGACCAGGTCGACCGCGATCATGATCGACAACACCGCGAGCGCGAACAACACCACCAGCCGGCGTCCGCCGCGGCGCACACGCTCCTGCTGCGCAAAGAAGTCCATCGCGGGGGCGTTCAGCGGTTCAGGTGAACGAGACTTTCGGTGCCTCGCGTTTGGCCGGATCGTCGATCGCCAGCGGCTCGGCCGCCGCAAAACCCGATGCGATCAGCGATGCGGGAAACACTTCGCGCCGGTTGTTGTAGTTCATCACCGCGTCATTGAATGCCTGGCGCGCGAAGGCCACGCGGTTTTCCGTGGAGGTGAGTTCCTCGGACAACTGCATCATGTTCTGGTTGGCCTTGAGGTCGGGGTACGCTTCGCTGACCGCGAACAAACGGCCCAGCGCCTGGGTCAATTGATTTTCGCTGCCCGACAGCTGTTGCATCGCCGCGGCATCGCCCGGTTGCGCCTTGGCCGCGGCCAGACCGTTGACGGCGGCGGTGCGCGCGGCGGTCACCGCCTCGAGCGTTTCCCGTTCATGCGCGAGATAGCCTTTCGCGGTCTCGACCAGATTCGGAATCAAGTCGTGACGCCGCGTGAGCTGAACATCGATCTGTGCGAAGGCGTTTTTGTAACCGTTGCGTGCGGTGACGAGTCCGTTGTAGATGCCAACGAAGTACACGACAATCACCGCGATGATGATCAGCAGTACGATGAAGCCAATCATGCTTTTTTCCTCGCGTTTGCGTGCGCATCGCGCACGGTTTCGATTTGCCGCTGGCGAGCTTAGCACGCGCTGCATGCGGGTTCGCGCATGTTCGCTCGGCGTGCTCGTGGCTGCTTTCCTCGCCACGTGCGCCTTGCCCGTCCGGGCCGCCGACACGCCACCGCGCGAACCGGAAGTGATCCACACGGATCCGCACCAGGCGCGTCTGCCCGCAGTACGCATCGACGACACGCTCAAGAGTTACTCCGGCTGGCTGGACCAGCTCGCCGCTTCCAACCGTGTATCCGGGCTGGCCACCGCGGTAATCGTGGACGACCGGGTGCGTTTCGAGCACACGCTCGGCTACGCGGACGCGCGCACCGGCGAGAAGGTGCAACCGGATACGGCGTTCCGGCTGGCCTCTCTGTCCAAGGCGTTCGCCACGGCGCTGACCGGCATCCTCGTGCGCCAAGGCATGCTGAGCTGGGACACGCGGCTGTCCGAGGTATTGCCGTTCTTCAAGCTCAAGGATGCGCACGCCACCGAACAGGCCACGGTGCGCGACATCCTGGGCCAGCGTCTCGGCCTGCCGCGCAACGCGTACGACAACATGTTGTCCAGCGGCGTGTCTTACCAGGAACTGGCGCGCCGATTGGACGAAGTCGACATGAGTTGCGGCGTGGGCGATTGCTACGGCTACCAGAACGTCGCGTTCTCCCTGATAGGCGACGTCATCTACGCCGAGACCGGTGATTTCTTCTACCACCTGGTGGACAAGCAGATCTTCCTGCCGCTCGGCATGACCGACGCCACCTACGGTCGCGACGGGCTGGAATCGAGCAAGAGCTGGGCGCGCCCGCACTACCGTGGCGGCAATGCCTGGGTGCCGTTCGAACCCAACGACAATTTCTACGTGCCGCCCGCGGCCGGCGTGAATGCCAGTGTGCGCGACATGGAGCAATGGCTGATCGCGCAGATGGGTGGGCGGCCGATGGTATTGCCGGAATCGTTGCTGGACGTGTTGCATGCTCCCGGCATCGACACGCCCAGTGAGCGCTTCGCTTCACCGTGGCGACGGGAGCGCGTGCTCAGCGCGCACTATGCGCTGGGCTGGCGGGTCTACGACTACGCCGGCCACACCCTGATCTTCCACGCAGGTGCAGTGCAAGGCTATCGCGCGGAAATCGGATTTTTTCCGGAATACCACATCGGCATGGTGGTGATGTGGAACTGCGAATGCGCGGAACCGGCGGGTTTGATGCCGATGGTGTTCGACAAACTGCTGGGCTTGCCGGAAGTGGACTGGGCCGGGCTCAACACGCCCGTGCGGGCCGCACGGCCGGCACCGCAGAAACCGCACAAACGCACGCACGGCAAACACACCCAAAAGCATTGAGGTTTTTTGCACGACGGACAAATGCGTGTGCAAGCAACGCATGCGCCACCGCTGCAAAAGCAATTCCTGGCAAGCAGCCATCCATGGAGCGTGGCGCCGCTGCGGACATCCTTGTGCGCCCGTTCGAAGCGGCGCGACATGCCATTCAAGGCATGTCGCAAACGCCGCTTCTCACCCTCCCAGGCTGAAATCCATGCGACGCTGCAACACGCTCGATACCGGCTGTCCATCCTTCAGCGCCGGTTTGAACTTCGAGCGCGACACGGCCTGCATGGCCGGGGCTTCGAACACGTGCCCGCTCGAGCTGATCACGTGCACGTTGCTTACCGAGCCATCCGGATCGACGGTGAAACCCACGGTGACGGAACCGGACAGGTTGCTGCGCGCTGCCTGCAGCGGATATTCCGGTTGTGCGACGCTCACGACCTGGGCTTCGCGCGTCTCGCCGGCCGGTTTCGGTGCGGCCGGCGGTGCTTTGGGCGTTGCCTGCGCCGGCGCGGGTTGTGTCTGTTGCGCCACCGGCTTCTGCACCACCGGCGGCGGCAGCGGAGGCGGTGCGGCGGCGGCTTTCGCCGCTTCCGCTTTCGCGGCCGCCTGCTTGGCGGCCAGGTCGGCCGCCTGTTTGGCTTTCTGGTCGGCAAGCCGCTGTTGCTGGGCCTTCGCCGCGTCCAGCTTTGAATTGAGAATCTTCAGGGTGTAATTGCCGGGATCCGCCGTGGCCAGCAACCCGATCTCGCGTTGCGCCTCGTCGAAATTGTTCTGGACGATGGCCTGTTCGACGGCGTTAGCACCAAACGGGAATTGCTCGCGCAATGCATCCTGCGCCGCCTGATTCTTGGGATCCTTCTGCAACGCCTTCTCGTAGTATTCGAAGGCGTTGTCACCCTTGGGCGCCACCAGCTTCTGCTGGTTGATCGCGGCATTGCCGGCGGCGAGCAGGTCGTTGACGCCCATCGTCTCGATCCGTGCCTGCGCGGCGTTCTGCGCTTGTGCCCTTGTCGAACTGCTGGCCGGCGCGGAACCGGCTTTCTTCGCTGCGCTCGTTGCCGCGGGCGGTTGGCCTGGAGCGCCGTTGCCGGCGGGCGCATTGTTGTTGCCGCACGCGCTCAGTCCAAGCAGCAGCGAAGTGGCGATCGCCACGGTAAGGGTCCGACGAATGCGGGTCGATGCGTACATGGCCAAAACTCACTGGCTGCTGCGCGATGCGCGCCATGCGGGATTTCTAGCACGAAACGTTCCACTCCAGCACGTCAGTGGCGCCGGGATACGGGATTGCTGCCGTCGCCCTACATCAAAGCCGGCAATTGTGAAGCCTCTCACGATTTTTCACGTGGCCGGAAAAGCAAAACCCCGGCGCGGGGCCGGGGCTCGAGGTTCTGCCTTTGCTTGGCTCTCCCCACGCTGGGCGCCGCGGGGAGAGTTCGGCTTGTTGTTATGTGCGTCTGCTTGTGTTGCTTGACAGTGGACCGTTGCTTACTTCTTCTTCGACTTCGGCTTGGCCTTGGAGGCCTTGCTGGCGCGCGTGGCTTTCGCCATCACGGCCTTCTTCGCGGCAGTCTTGCGACCGCCCTTCTTGGCCGCGCGCTTGCGCGCCGGCTTCTTCGCGGCCTTGCGTACCGTCTTGCGCGCCTTGGCCGGCTTGCGGGCCTTGGCCCGTTTCGTGGACTTCTTCGCCGCCTTCTTGGCGGATTTCTTTGCAGCTTTCTTCATAGCCATGGTTCGTCTCAGCTCCTCATCAGTTGGCAGTGGTTGCCCAGTAAACGCATGCAGGAACGCCTCGCAGAGAAGATCGCTGTTGCTGGCGTGCCGCAAGTTCGACACCTGACGACGGGTACGTTCGTCGGAAAGCAACCGGAGTACATGCACTGGAATCGAGACGGTGACTTTCATCACCTGACCACTTTTGTGGCCGTGCTCGATGTACGGTTCAATGTACTTGGCAGCCGGCATATTTCCTTCGACGCATGTCGTCGGGCGCAGAAACTAGACCCGTCGAAACGTGCTGTCAATGGATTTTTCGCGACGGATGAAGCCCTTGCGCACACTTCGCGGTATCGGGAAATGATCGACGCAGCGTTCGAAAACATCCTGCGGACATCGCCTCGGAACGTATAGACGTCCAAATGAAACGGGGCAGCCGGGACATGCCGATGCCACGCAGGCCGCATCGGCATTGGCTTTCGAAGGGATGAGGCCACGCGATTGCACAGGCATCGGCATGCGCTCGCCGCATTCGCACGAGTTGGCGCAAACGCGCGGCGGAGCGACGGCAACGGACACTGAACGCGGGCGATCGCATCGTCGCCTGAAACAGCTCGGCCGCGCCCGAAAAACATCCGATCGGCGACCGACGGGAGGTCGCGAAGCAAATCAGGGATGCCTGACCTGATGCCCGAATCACCCTCATCCATCGCATCGAAATGATGCGCGAATGTTTTCCGGATGCGTCGGCTTGTGTGATGTGCAGCACGCAAACGCGCGCCGCATGTCGGGCTCAGTGTTCTTCGTTTTCGATCAACTCGGCGTAGGCGTCCGGATCGAGCAATTCCTCCAGCTCGTCCTTGGCTTCCGCATCCGGCTTCACGACGAACAACCAGCCGTCCCCGTAGGCATCCTCGTTGATGGTTTCCGGCTTGTCGGCCAGTGCTTCGTTGACCGCCACCACTTCGCCGCTGACAGGCGCATACACATCGGATGCCGCCTTGACCGATTCGACCACGGCGCAGGCATTGCCCGCCTCGATGCGGTCGCCGACATTCGGCAACTCCACGTACACCAGGTCGCCGAGCTGCGCCTGGGCGTGATCGGAAATGCCTATGCGCACCTGGTCGGCGTCTTCGACGCGCGCCCATTCGTGCGATTTGCGGAACTTCAGGTCGCCGGGTATCTCGCTCATGGCTTGGTCCCTCGTGGTCCAGTCAGGGGATTCTATAAGCGCGGGCCGCGTCGGCCAATCCGGTCAAGAGACGGGCTTGCCATCGCGCACGAAGGGATATTTCACTACGCGCAACGGCAGTTCGCGGCCGCGGATGTCGACCCGCAGATTGTCGCGCGCGCCCGCGGGAACGCGCGCGAACGCGATCGACTTGCCGAGCGTGGGCGAAAAAATCCCGGACAGGATTTCACCCTCGCCGACAACGGCGAGGACGCGTTGGCCGTGGCGCAGCACGCCCTTGTCTTCAAGCACGAGCCCGACCAGCTCGCGCGGCACGCCGCCTTCTTTTTGTTTTTCCAGCGCGGAGCGGCCGACGAAATCGCGGCCGGCGTCCAGCGACACCGTCCAGGCCAGCCCCGCTTCCCAGGGCGTGATGTCCTCGTCCATGTCCTGGCCGTAGAGATTCATGCCGGCTTCCAGCCGCAAGGTATCGCGCGCGCCGAGGCCTGCAGGCGCGACGCCCGCGGCAGCGAGCGCATTCCAAAGCGCGACGGCATCGGTTTCCGGCACGATGATCTCGAAACCGTCCTCGCCGGTGTAGCCGGTGCGCGCGACGAACAGCGGCATGTCGCCCGGGCCGCGCGCTTCACCCGCCACGAACTTGCCGAGCTTCTCGATGCGCCCGCGATCGTCCGCGTGCAGCAGGCCGAGCGCCTTGGTGCGCGCGTTCGGGCCCTGCACCGCGATCATCGCCAGCTCGGCGCGCTCGGTCACCGACACATCGAACGCGGGCGCCTGTTTTCGTATCCAGGCCAGGTCCTTGTCGCGGGTGGCGGCGTTGACCACCACGCGGAAGAAGTCCTCGCCGAGGAAATACACGATCAGGTCGTCGATCACGCCGCCGCGCTCGTTCAACATGCACGAATACAGCGCCTTGCCCGGCGCCTTCAGCTTGTCGACGCTGTTGGCCAGCAAATGGCGCAGGAACTCGCGGGTATGCGCGCCGTGCAGATCCACCACCGTCATGTGCGAGACGTCGAACATCCCGGCATCGCGGCGCACCGCATGGTGCTCTTCCAGTTGCGAGCCGTAATGCAACGGCATGTCCCAGCCGCCGAAATCCACCATCTTCGCGCCGGCGGCGCGGTGGGTGGTGTTCAAGATGGTCTGCTTGGTCATCGAGGCGGCGTCGCGCGATGGAGAAGTCCGGCATTATCGCCGCGCGCGATTCGGGTTCCAAGCTGCTAGATTGCGCGCATGGCGAAAGGCGATTCCCCCGTCGGCAGCGCGGAGTGGGTGGTGTCCGGCGTGGGCCAGGAAGGCGTGCTGAAGTTCAGCGGCGACTGGACGCTGGCGCACTTCGCCGAACTGGAAGCGCAACTGGACGCGTTGAAGCCACGCCTGCCGGAAACCCCGGACGTGGATTTCAATGACGTCGCGCGCATCGACACCGCCGGCGCCGGCCTGATCGCGGTCGCACTGGGACCGAAGACGTTGCAGTGGCTGGCCGAGCACGACCGCGATGTGCCGCGCGAGTTGCGCGCGCTGCTGGATACCGTCAGCGAAGCGGTCGCGGAAATCTATGCGCATCCGCCCAAACCACAACGCGATTTCGGTTTCGTCGACATGCTCGCGCGCATCGGCGCCAGCGTGGAGCAGATGTGGGCATTGACTCTGGAACTGCTGGGCTTCATCGGCCTTACCCTGGAGACCTTCGCGCACAACCTGTTGCGCCCGCGGCATTGGCGGGTGACTTCGCTGGTGCACCACATGGAGCAGACCGGCCTGGACGCGGTGCCGATCGTCGCCCTGCTGTCCTTCCTGATCGGTGCGGTGATCGCCTTCCTCGGCGCGACCGCCCTGCGCCAATACGGCGCCACCGTCTTCACCGTGGACCTGGTGTCGTATTCGATCCTGCGCGAACTCGCGGTGCTGCTCACGGCCATCCTGATCGCCGGCCGCACCGCCAGCGCCTTCACCGCACAGATCGGCTCCATGAAGGTCAACGAGGAAATCGACGCGATGCGCACCATGGGCCTCGACCCGATCGAGCAACTGGTGCTGCCGCGCGTGCTGGCCCTGATCGCGATGCTTCCGCTGCTGACCTTCCTGTCGATGATGGCGGGCCTGCTGGGCGGCATGGCGGTGTGCGGACTCTCGCTGGACATCAGCCCGACCATGTTCATCTCGACCTTCCAAGCCGATACCGAAATGCGGCATTTCTGGGTGGGCCTCTCGAAAGCGCCGATCTTCGCCTTCCTGATCGGCACCATCGGTTGCCTCGAAGGCTTCAAGGTGGCCGGCAGCGCGGAATCGGTCGGGCAGCGCACCACTTCGAGCGTGGTGCAATCGATCTTCATGGTGATCGTGATCGATGCGCTGGCGGCGATGTTCTTCATGGAGATGGGCTGGTGAACGCCACGACCGGCCAGCAGGCGCAACGCGAGGTCGTGATCGAGGTGCGCGGCCTGCGCAGCCAGTTCGGCGATCAGGTCGTGCACGAGAACCTGGACCTCGACGTCTATCGCGGCGACATCCTCGGCGTGGTCGGCGGTTCCGGCACCGGCAAGTCGGTGTTGATGCGCACCATCCTCGGCCTGCGCCGGCCGGACGCCGGCACGGTGCGTGTGCTTGGGCAAGACCTGCACGCGCTCGCCGGTCCGCGCCGCGTGGCGGTGGAACGCCGCATGGGCGTGCTGTTCCAGGACGGCGCGCTGTTCTCCTCCTTGACGGTGAGCGAAAACATCCGCGTACCGCTGCTGGAACATACCGATCTCTCCTTCCACGACGCACAGCGGGTAGCTGCCCTGAAGGTGGCGCTGGTGGGCTTGCCTGCCGACGTGCGCCACAAATATCCCAGCGAACTCTCGGGCGGCACTCGCAAGCGCGCGGCGCTGGCGCGCGCGCTCGCGCTGGATCCGGAGATCCTGTTCCTGGACGAACCCACCTCGGGCCTCGATCCGATCTCCGCGGCGGGTTTCGACACGCTCATCAAGACCCTGCGCGACGCGCTGGGCCTGACCGTGATGATGAATACGCACGACCTGGATTCGCTGCACACCATCTGCGACCGCGTGGCCGTGCTGGCGCACAAGCGCGTGGTCGTCGTCGACACATTGGAGAAAGTGGAGCAGTACGATGACGACTGGGTACGCGAGTATTTCCGCGGCCCGCGCGGCCGTGCCGCGGAAGACGCGCACAAGGATGCGCTGCCCCTCGCCTGAAGGCGGCATTCGCGTCACCACGTTTCAATGACGCCAGGCGTTGTCCACTGGTCTCACTGCTAGGATTGGCACCGCAATGGAAACCAAGGCCCACCACGTATTGATCGGCGCCTTCACCCTGGTGGTGGTGGCCGCAGGCGTGATCTTCGCGCTGTGGCTGGCCAAGACCAGCGTCAACCGCCAATACCACTACTACGACATCGTGTTCACCGAATCGGTGACCGGGCTTTCGAAGGGCGGCGCGGTGCAATACAACGGCATCCAGGTCGGCGAGGTGTCGGCGCTGCGGCTGGATCCGCGCGACCCGCGCAAGGTGGTGGCGCGCATCCGCGTGGATTCCGACACGCCGGTGAAAGTCGACACGCGCGCCAAGCTGGGTCTGCTGGGACTGACAGGCGTGGCCTTCATCCAGTTGACCGGCGGCAAGCCCGATACGCCGCTGCTGTCGCCCACACCCGACAATCCGGTGCCAAAGATCCCGTCGGAAAGTTCGGCCCTCTCGCAACTGCTGAATTCCGGCGCCGACATGGTCACCACCCTCAACGGCATCTTGAACAAGGCCAGCGCGATCCTGTCACAGGAGAACGTCGATCGCATCAACCGCACGCTGGATCACCTGGACAAGACGACCGGCGCGATCGCCGACGAGCGCGACGATATCCGCACACTGCTGCAGCAGGCGACGCTGGCTTCCAAGGAATTGAACGAGACCCTGCGCAATACCAGCGCGCTGGTGAACAACCAGGGCAAGGCCACGCTCGACAGCGCACGCGCCGCGCTCGCCTCGCTGCAGCAGACATCGGAGACGCTCGACAAGCTGCTGGCCGAAAATCGCGGCTCGCTGCAATCCGGCCTGCAGGGCGTGGGCGAGATCGGCCCGGCGCTGCGCGAACTGCGCGTCACGTTGCGCGATGTGCGCGCGCTGACGCAGAAACTGCAAGGCAATCCGGCCGGCTACCTTCTGGGGCGCGACCGGCCCAAGACATTCGACCCGGGGAAGGGGCAATGATCATGCGCACGTCAACGGGAGCATCGTGGAAAATCGGTGCACGCCTGCCGGCAGTGGTCGCCGTGTGCATGGTGCTGGCGTTGATCGTTTCCTGCTCGCTGTTGCCGCCGCAGCAATCGCCGACTATCTACGTGTTGCCGCGCTCTTCCGCACCTTCCCGGGAGGCGGGGCCGCCCTTGCCGTGGCAGTTGCGCGTGGAAACGCCAGGGGGCATCGGCCTGATCGGCAACCAGGGCATCGTGGTGATGCCGGCACCGGATCGCATCACCTACTACAAGGATGCGACCTGGAGCGACAACGCGCCGTTGCTGGTGCGCGAGCGTCTAATCGACGCCTTCCTCGCCACCCATCGCCTCGCCGCCGTCACCAGTGACGACGATGCCCTCGCCGCGGACTTCGCGCTGTCCGGCGACCTGCGCGCATTCCAGTCGGAATACCGCAACGGATCGCCGGTGGTGGTCGTGCGCTACGACGCGCAACTGCGCCGCGGAAGCAACCGCCAGGTACTGGCTTCGCGCAGCTTCGAGGCGACCGCGCAGCCGGCAGGCGTGACGGTGCCGCAGGTCGTGCAGGCATTCGGGCAGGCGAGCGACCAGCTCAGCGCGCAAGTGGTGGCCTGGACGCTGGCACAGGGACAACAGTATTGGGTGCCGCCAAAGAATCCCGGCAGCGAATGACGCGCGCTCAGGCTGCGCCGACCGGATACGCCGGCGCGGCATCCAGTGCGGCGGCGCACACTTCCGCGAGCTCCAGCAGGCGCAGATCGGAACCCGGCGCACCGACGAACTGCATGCCGATCGGCATGGCGTCGGGCAGCGTGCCCATCGGAATGCTCACCGCGGGACACGCGGCGAGGCTGGCGAACGCGGTGAGGTCGGCCTGCGAATCCGGCACCGGTGCTTCCAGTGGAAACGCGCCCTGCGGCGTGCTCGGCATCACCAGCACGTCCACCTGCGCGAACACGCGCCGTGCCTTCAGCACCGCGGTGTCCAGCATGCGGTCGGCGAAAACGTAGTCCGACGCCGACTTGCGCGCCGCGTAACCGAGCATGCCGCGGAACGCGGGTGACACCGGCTGCGCCTGATCTTCCAGGTCTTCGGCGAACGTGCGCAGCATTTCCGCTTCCATCAGCAGCAAGCCGGCGCGACGCATGCGCTGCCAGTGCCAGTCGGAAAAATCCAGCGCACGGCGGTCGCCGAGTTCGTGCTCCAGTTTCGCGATCGCCCCGTCGAATACTTCGGCCACGTCGCGTTGCACGCCCGCAGCGGCGAGGTCGGGCAGCAAACCGGTGCGCAACGCGCCCGGCTCCCAGTCCGGCGGACTCAGCGCGACGCGGCGGCGGCGCGAACGCGGATCGTCGGCGTCGTAACCCGCAAGCACGTGCAGCAGCACGGAGAGATCGCCGACCTCGCGCGCCAGTATGCCGACCGCATCCAGCCTGCGTGCGGCAGGCACCAGCCCGCGCGCAGAAATTTCGCCGTGGGTCGGCTTCAACGCGCACACGCCGCAATAGCTGGCCGGAATGCGCACCGAACCCAGGGTGTCGGAACCGATGGCGGCGATCGCGAGCCCGGCGGCGACGGCCGCCGCGGAACCGCCCGACGAACCGCCGGCGGTGTAGCCATGGCGATGCGGGTTGTGGGTCGCGTCGAAATGCGGATTGTCGGTAGCTGCACCCAACGCGCCTTCGTCGAGGTTGGTCTTGCCGATCAGCACTGCGCCGGCGGCGCGCAGCCTCGCGACTGCATGCGCATCGTGTTGCGCGACGCGTTCGCGGCGCGACGCGAGCCCCGCCGTGGTCGGCACGCCCGCGATGTCGAGGTTGTCCTTGACCGCGATCGGGATGCCATCGAGGCGCCCCAGAGGGCCCTCGCGCCGGCGGCGTTCGGCTGCATCGGCCTGCTCGAACACCAGCGCCGGCCGCACATCCAGGAAGGCATTCAACCGCGGATCGAGTCTGGCGATCGCATCGAGGTGGATTTCGCTCAATGCGCGTGGCGTCACCTGGCCACTGGCCAGCCAGTGCAGGTTGCGGCACAGGCCCGCGCCGCGCACGGTCCACGGCGGAATCGAATCCAGTGCGTCCATCGCTGCTCCTCGAAATCCGCCCCGATTATGGCGAACCCGCATTGAAACCGCACGAATGAACGTTGCCGCCATCGCCGCGAACCACGACAATCCGACCCATGAGCGAACGCGAGGTGATGGAATACGACGTGGTAGTGGTCGGCGCCGGCCCTGCCGGGCTGGCGTTCGCGATCCGCCTGAAGCAGCTCGATGCCGATGTCCGCGTATGCGTGCTGGAAAAGGCCTCGGCCATCGGCGCGCAGATTTTGTCCGGCGCCGTGATCGAACCCGCGCCGCTGGACAGGCTGCTGCCGGGCTGGCGGGACCGTCCGCCACCGATTTGCGTTCCGGCTTCGCACGACGAATTCCTGTGGCTGCGTGATGCCACGCGTGCGACGAAATTGCCCACGCCGCCGCAAATGCACAACAAGGGCAACTTCATCGTCTCGCTGGGCGCGTTGTGCGCGTGGCTAGCGCCGCAGGCGGAAGCGCTGGGCGTGGACATCTTCCCGGGCTACGCGGCGAGCGAAGCGGTGTTCGACGACAACGGTGCGGTGCGCGGTGTGCGCATCGGCGACATGGGTATCGCCAAGGACGGTTCGCACAAACCCGGCTACACGCAGGGCATCGACATCCATGCGTCGCTGACCGTGCTGGCCGAAGGCTGCCGCGGCAGCATCAGCAAGACGCTGATCAAGAAATTCGCGCTGGACAAAGATTGCGATCCGCAGACCTACGGCATCGGCATCAAGGAACTGTGGCAACTGCCGCCGGGTCGCGTGCAACCCGGGAAGATCACGCACACGCTGGGCTGGCCGCTGGACAGCAAGACCTATGGCGGCAGCTTCCTCTACCACCTGGACAAGGATCGCGTAGCGATCGGCTTCGTCGCCGGACTCGACTATCCCGATCCGATGTTCCAGCCGTACGAAGCGTTCCAGCAGTTGAAGCACCACGCCGCGATCAAGCCGCTGCTGGAAGGCGGCCAGATCGTTTCCGCAGGCGCGCGCGCGCTGATCGAAGGCGGCTGGCAGTCGCTGCCGAAAATGGAAATGCCCGGCGCGATCCTGATCGGCGATGCCGCCGGCCTGATGAACGTCCCGAAGATCAAGGGCACCCATCAGGCGATGCGCTCCGGCATGCTCGCCGCCGAGCACTATGCGGAGAAGCGTTCCCCGGAAGGTTTCGATGCGCACCTGCGTGGTTCGGCCGTCGCGGCAGAACTGAAGAAGGTGCGCAACATCCGCCCCGGTTTCCACGGCGGGCTGTGGCGCGGCCTCGCCAACGCGGCGTGGGAAACCGCAACCGCCGGACTGTCGCCATGGACGCTGAAGAACCACGCCGACTGGTCGTCGCTGCAGAAACTGGGCGCGCAGGAGTCTCCGAAGCGCGATTACATTCAGCGCGACCTGCCGCCGCGCGACCGCCTCGCCGGCGTGTATTTCGCCGCCACCGAGCACGACGAGGACCAGCCGGTGCATCTGCATGTCGCCGACACCTCGATCTGCATCGATCGCTGCGTCGCCGAATACGCCAACCCGTGCACACGTTTCTGTCCGGCCGCGGTATACGAGATCGTGCAGGACGATGCCGGCAAGCGGCTGCAGATCAACGCCGCCAACTGCGTGCATTGCAAGACCTGCGACATCAAGGATCCTTACCAGATCATCGACTGGACCACGCCGGAAGGCGGCTCAGGGCCGAACTACCAGAATCTGTGAGCGCGGCGACGTGAATCCGCATGTCGCATTGGTGACGGCACGCGCGGCGCGCGATCTCGACGAGGACCTGCCGCCGCTGGAACGTGCGCTGCACGAAGCCGGCGCACAGTTGGCCATCGCTGCCTGGGACGATCCGGAAGTCGACTGGGCGCGCTTCGATCTCGCGCTGCTGCGCTCCACCTGGGACTACTCGCAACGCCTGCCGGAATTCCTCGACTGGGCGCAACGCATTTCGCATCGGGTGCGCCTGCTCAATCCGTTCGATGTGGTGCGCTGGAATACCGACAAGCACTACCTCGGCGAACTGGCGCGCGCCGGCGTGCCGGTGGTGCCCAGCACGTTCGTGGAACCGGGCGAGGACGCGGAACCCGCACTCACGGCATTTCTGGAAGCGCATCCGGATGCAGAAGATTTCGTGGTCAAGCCTTGTATCGGCGCCGGTTCGCGTGACGCGCAGCGGCACGGGCGCGCGGAACGCGTTGCTGCGATCGCGCATGTGCGGCGACTGCTCGATGCACGCCGCAGCGTTCTGCTGCAACCCTATCTTCCATGCGTGGACACCGAGGGCGAAACGGCACTGCTGTTCTTCGACGGTGAGTTCAGTCACGCCATCCGCAAGGGCCCGCTGCTGCAGCGCAACGCCGAAGCCACGCGCGCGCTGTTCGCCGCCGAACACATCACGCCACGCCGGCCGTCGGATGACGAGATCGACGTCGCACGTCGCGCGCTTGCCGCGATGCCCTTCGCACAGCCACTGCTGTACGCACGCGTGGACTTGATCCGCGGTGACGATTCGCCGCGCCTGCTGGAGCTGGAATTGACCGAGCCTTCGGTGTTCCTCGCACACGCCGACGGCGCCGCGGAACGCTTCGCTGCCGCCATCCTGCGCCTCGCCTGAGCGGAATCCCGGCGTGGGTTAGAATGCCCTTTCGCCAATCGCCCGGGAAAGGACGATGAAGATTCTGGTCGGCTACAAGCGCGTGGTGGATTACAACGTGCGCATCCAGGTGAAGCCGGATGGTTCCGGCGTGGTCACCGATGGCGTGAAACTGTCCGCCAATCCGTTCGACGACATCGCGCTGGAGGAGGCGTTGCGCCTGCGCGAAAAGGGCATAGCCACCGAAGTGGTGATCGCGACCATTGCACCCGCCGACGCGCAGCCGCACCTGCGCAACGGTCTGGCGATGGGCGCGAATCGCGCGATCCACGTGGTCAGCGCCGATCCGGTGCAGCCGCTGGCCGCCGCGCGCGCGTTCCTGAAACTGATCCAGAAGGAACAGCCGGGGTTGGTGATTCTCGGCAAGCAGGCGATCGACGATGACTGCAACCAGACCGGGCAGATGCTGGCCGCGCTGTGGGATCGCCCTCAGGCGACCTTCGCTTCCAAACTGGAGACGGATGGCAAGACTGCGCGCGTGACGCGCGAAGTGGACGCAGGCCTCGAAACCATCGAAGTGGACCTGCCCGCCGTCGTCACCACCGACCTTCGTCTCAACGAGCCGCGCTTCATCAAGCTGCCCGACATCATGAAGGCCAAGTCCAAGCCGATCGAGACGATCGAACTGGCGTCTCTCGGCATCGAACACGCCGGCGAGATCAAATCGATGCATTTCTCTGCACCGGCCAAGCGCTCGCGCGGCGTGATGGTGAAGGACGTGGTGGAACTGGTCGCGGCGCTGAAGCAGAAAGGATTGGTGTAATGAGCAAAGTCCTGATAGTCGCCGAACACCTCAACGGGCAGCTCAACGCCGCGACCGCGCGCTGCGTGACCTGCGCGCGCGAAATCAAGCCGGACGCCATTGACGTGCTGGTGCTTTCCGACGCGCCCGACGCGATCGCCGCCGCCGCCGCAAGACTGGACGGCGTGTCGAAGGTATTGACGCTCGCACGCACTGGAAATGCGCATGCACTCGCCGCCATCCTCGCGCCGCAGATCGCTGCCATCGCGAAACATGGCTACACCCACCTGCTGCTGCCCTCCACCACGTTCGGCAAGGACGTCGCGCCGCGCGCGGCGGCACTCTTGGGCGTCGGCCAGATCAGCGACATCATGGCGGTGGACGGCGCGCACCGGTTCAAACGCCCGATGTATGCCGGCAATGCCATCGTCGACGTGGAAGTGCCCGCGGGCACGATCGTGGTCGGCACCGTGCGCACGGCGTCGTGGCCGATGATCGGTGAATCCGCCAATGCAGCTCCCGTCGAAGCCGCGAACACCGACATCGCGCTGCCGGCGCATACGCGCTTCATCGAACTGAAGCAAGCTTCCAGCGACCGCCCCGACCTGCAAAGCGCACCGCGCGTGGTGTCCGGCGGCCGCGGCGTGGGTTCGAAGGAGAACTTCGAGATCATCTACAGGCTGGCGGACAAATTGCGCGCCGCGATCGGCGCCTCGCGTGCCGCGGTGGACGCGGGCTACGTGCCGAACGACCTGCAGGTCGGCCAGACCGGCAAGATCATCGCCCCGGAGCTGTACATGGCGATCGGCATTTCCGGTGCGATCCAGCACCTCACCGGCATCAAGGACGCCGGCACCATCGTGGCGATCAACAAAGATCCGGACGCACCGATCTTCGAGATCGCCGACTATGGTCTGGTCGGCGACCTGTTCAAGATCGTGCCGGAGCTGGAAGCGGCGGTGTGATTTCTCGCACGCCGCTTCGGTGGTCGCTCAGAAGTTTACTGGCACGTAATTGCTGGTGTAGTTGTAGATCAAATAGTAACTGAAGGTGCCGGAACTGTTGCCAAGCCACACCCACAGGGCACGATTATTCGGCTGGTTCCAGAGAATATCGGCGCGGCCATTGCCATCAAAGTCCCCGATGCCAGCCGGGACATTCTGTGGATTGATCGAGAATCCGCTCCACGAGGTCCTCGTGTTGCCGTTCATCAGCCAATAGGTCATCTGACCGATACTCTGGTTGTACCAGAAGATGTCGGACTTTCCGTCGCCATTGACGTCGCCGACGCCGGCGACGATCCAGCCCGGCTGGGGTGTGTTGATGAGAGTCGAACCAAACGCGCCGTTGCTATCGTTCAGCCACATGTAGACGTGACGCGACGAATCCTGCCACAGGATGTCTGCATAACCGTCGCCGTTGAAATCGCCCGTGCCAACCGCCGTGTAGTCGTCGGGGACTGCGAATCCGCGCCACGACAACATGGTCGCGCCATTCATGAGCCAATAAATGGCTTGGTGTTTGCTCGGACTGCGCCAAAAAATGTCGGTGAGGCCATCGTGATTGACGTCGCCGGTACCGGCGACGAAGGTGCCGGACGCAACGGTCGTCAGGAACTGGCTGGCGAACCCTCCCGACCCATCACTCAGCCACATGTAAAAGCTGTTGTTCGGCGCGCTCCACAGGATGTCGGCGTGTCCGTCGCCGTTGAAGTCGCCATAAGCAACCGGACGATAGCCGCTCGGGACGGTGAATCCCTTCCATGAAGTCATGGTGGCGCCGTTCATCAGCCAATAGGTCAGCTGATTGAGGTTCTGGCTGTACCAGAACAAATCCGATTTGCCGTCCCCGTTGACGTCGTTGTGGACGTACGGCAAGAACGCTGCGGTTTTGAACTGCGCGATCAGCGCCGCCGTGTTGTTCATGCTGTGAGCGTTGTCTGCGGAATTGCTGGCAGAGTCCGCTACTCCGCAGGGCGTATTCTGGCAAATCGAGATGTCGGGGTTGGAGAATACCGCGAGTGGGGTCTGGGTAGGGCTCCCGTACGCCATGATGGTGGCAAACCCGTTGGTGCCGTTGCCGATGTACCCGTAGGAATACGGATAGGCGCCCGGATTGTCGGCGTTCGCGCGATCGTGCGCGTCGCCCATGTTGTGGCCGAGCTCGTGCGCGAAGCTGGTATCGAGACAGAAATACCCTCCATCCTCGCCATCGCCGACGACCGAGTAACCGTAGATGTTGTCCTGGGCCGGGACGATCGGGGTCTCATTGCCGCCGATGATCCAGGCCAGACCGCAGCCGCCGTCGGTGGCATTGTCGTAAGACCGCAAGAGGCTGACCAGATCGGCGCCATGCTGCGTGCGCAAGTCGGCAATGCCCTGCAGTGAGGCAGGAATCTTCACCGGGTTGCCGTTGCTGTCGTACCCGGTAATGTCATCCAGTGCGCTGTCGTTGGAAGTGTTGTCGGGATAATTCACCTGCACCGTGTCCACCAGACGGATACTCTGGTTGACCTTGCTGTCCACATAGGCCTGATTGGTGATATCCACAAGATTGTTGATGCGGGTGACCGCCGCCGAAGTGCTGCCGTATTCGCTGACGATGCCGGGGGTGTAGGCCACCATCACGTCAATGACGGGATTGGCGGTCATGGAAGCGGCCGCGATTGCCTGCTGTTTCTGCGTATTCGCCGCAGCAGGCGCGGAACCGGTGGCTGGTAGGCGACGCGGAAGGGCGCGCGCATCGGTGCCTGCACGCATCGCGATGGCCGTGGCGGAATGACTGATGACATCGCCCGCAGTCCGCAACAACGAAACTTCACCGTGTCGCGTCAGCAGCCGCAAGGGATAACCATTCGACTGCGGAATCCGGCCGAATACCGCGCCCTTGCCGAAGGTAATCACCGCCGATTGTTCGCCATGCGCTGTCGCGACTTTGCCGATCCAGGTCCAGGTGCCGTCGCCATGCAGGATATGCCTCACATAACGCAAATGGACTCGGCCACCGACTCCGTCCGGCAGCCACATGCCGCCCTTGAATACCGCGTCCATGGCGCTGTTTTCGTCGATCCGCACCTGCCAGACCTGCTGCGCACCTCCCGCCAGACTTCGGGGGGTGCCTTCCACGGCAAACAAAGTGGGAATATCAGAACTGGAAGTGGAGCCGCCTTTATTGGCGGGCGCGGCAGCCGATGCGGAAAGCGTGATGGCGGCCAGCACAAACAGTGCAGCGGCGACAGAACGTTGCAACATGAGAGGAATACCGGAACAAACGACGGGACGTCTTTATACCATTCCCCGTGCCGGAACGCGTGACAGGGCTCACGCCCGTGGCGCAAGGCGGCCCCGGGCAGCATTCCGTTACAATTCGCGCACTTCATGAACATGAACATGCCCTCCACCCCTGCGGACCTGCCGCTCTGGCAACCGAGTCCCGAGCGCGCCGAACGCGCGAACCTCGATCGTTTCGTGCGCTACGCGCGCGAAGCGACAGGCAATGAGGACATCCGCCGGTATGCGCCGTTGTACGACTTCTCGGTGCGCTATCCGGAGAAGTTCTGGCCGCTGGTGTGGGAGTTCTGCGGCATCCGCGCCAGCGGCGAGCATGAACCCGTGCTGGTCGACGGCAACCGCATGCCGGGTGCGCACTGGTTTCCCAATGTGCGTTTGAACTTCGCGCAGAACCTGCTGCGCTTCAACGACGAGCGTCCCGCGCTGGTCTTCCGCAACGAATGGGGCCACGCGCGCGAAATCAGTTATGCGCAACTGCACGTCGAGGTCGCCCGCGTTGCGCTTGCGCTCAAGGCGGCCGGGGTGGGGTCGGGCGATCGCGTGGCCGGCTTCATGCCCAACACCCCGGAAACCGTGATCGCCATGCTGGCGACCACCTCGCTGGGCGCGATCTGGTCGTCGTGCTCACCGGATTTCGGCGTGAAGGGCGTGGTCGACCGTTTCGGCCAGATCGAGCCCAAGGTGTTGTTCTGCGCGGACGCCTATCCCTACGGGGGCAAGCGCCACGATTGCCTCGCCAAGCTGCGCGAGGTGCTGATCGCGATTCCTTCGATCGAATGCTGCATCGTCATCCCCTATTCCGGCGAACCTTTGCGCCTGGACGGCCTGCGCGACACGGTTTCCTGGAACGATCTGGAACAGCCCGCCGATGCGCAGATCGATTTCGTGCAGACGCCGTTCGCGCACCCGCTGTACATCATGTATTCCTCCGGCACCACTGGCGTGCCCAAGTGCATCGTGCACGGCGCCGGCGGCACGCTGCTGCAACACCTCAAGGAGCTGGTGCTGCATACGGACCTCAAGCGCGAGGACCGCATCTTCTACTACACCACCTGCGGCTGGATGATGTGGAACTGGCTGATGTCGTCGCTGGCGGTAGGCGCGACCGTGGTGCTGTACGACGGTTCGCCCACGCATCCGGACGGCAACGTGCTTTGGGATCTTGCCGACGAGGTCGGCATCAGCGTGTTCGGCACCAGCGCCAAGTGGATCGACGCCACCGCCAAGATGGGCGTGAAGCCGCGCGAGACCCACAAGCTGCAGGCACTCAAGACCATCCTCTCGACCGGCTCGCCGCTGGCCCCGGAAAGCTTCGACTACGTCTACCGCGAAGTGAAGGAGCGCGTGCTGCTGTCGTCGATTTCCGGCGGCACCGACATCATTTCCTGCTTCGCGCTCGGCAACCCCGTGTTGCCGGTGTACCGCGGCGAACTGCAATGCCGCGGACTCGGGATGAAAGTGGAAATCCTCGACGAGCAAGGCCAGCCGGTGCGCGGCCAACCGGGCGAACTCGCGTGCACCGCGCCATTCCCGTCGATGCCTGTCGCGTTCTGGAACGATCCCGACAGCGAGAAATACCGCAATGCGTATTTCTCCAAGGTGCCGGGCGTGTGGTGCCATGGCGACCGCGCCGAGCTGACCCGGCACGACGGAATCATCATTTACGGACGTTCGGACGCGACGCTCAACCCGGGCGGCGTGCGCATCGGCACCGCGGAAATCTATCGCCAGGTCGAGCAACTGCCCGAAATACTGGAATCGGTGGCGGTCGGCCAGCGCTGGCAGGGCGACGAGCGCATCGTGTTGTTCGTGCGCCTCCGCGACGGACTGCAGCTCGACGACGCGCTGCGCGCGAAGATCAAGGTCCAGATCCGCGACAACACCACCCCGCGCCACGTGCCGGCGGTGATCGAACAGGTGCCGGATATCCCGCGCACCATCTCGGGCAAGATCTCGGAACTGGCCGTGCGCGCAGTGATCCATGGCGAGGAAGTGAAGAACACCGACGCGCTCGCCAACCCGCAGGCGCTGGGGGCTTTTTCGACCCTGGGCATGGGTCTGAATTCCGCGTGACCATGGAGCCCTCGGCAGTTCCGTTGTACGTGGATCTCGACGGGACCCTGATCCATTCGGACCTGTTGCTCGAATCCGCGCTTGCACTGCTCAAGCGCAATCCGTTCTATCTGTTTGCCTTCGTTCCCTGGCTGTTGCGTGGCCGGGCTCGCCTGAAACGCGAAATCGCCCGGCGCACAGACATGGATGTCGCCACCCTGCCCTGGGATACACGCATAATCGAGCTGATCCACGAAGAATCGAAACACCGCCGCGTGGTGCTCTGCACTGCCGCAGACGACGGGCTTGCACAGGCGGTCGCGGCACGTGTGGGCGGTTTCGACGCAGTGATGGCAAGCGACGGCGAGCACAACTTTTCCGGACATGCCAAGGCCGAAGCATTGTGCGAACTTCATGGTGAGCGCGGATTCGATTATGTCGGCAACGAAGCGCGTGACCTGGCCATATGGCGGCATGCGCGTGCGGCCTATGTGGCGAACGGCAGCGCCAGCCTGACTTCGCGCGTGCGCAAGATTTGCGAGGTCGCCATGGTGGTCCCGCGACAGCGCGCGGGCTTGCGCACATGGTTCAAGGCATTGCGCCTTCACCAATGGTTGAAGAACGTGCTCGTGTTCGTGCCGCTCCTGGCTGCGCATATGGTGCTGCAGGCGACCCCGCTCGCGCGCGCGCTGGCTGCTTTCGTCATCTTCGGCATGTGCGCTTCCGGCGTATACGTACTGAACGACCTGCTCGACCTCCGCGTGGATCGCAAACATCCCCGCAAGCGAAAACGTCCGTTCGCATCCGGCGCTCTTCCGCTCTCGATCGGGCTTGTCGTCGCTCCGCTGCTCACAGCAGTGTCTTTCGTTGCCGCAGTCGTGCTCTCAGGAGAGTTCGCGTTGGTGCTGTCCGGCTACTTCGTCCTGACGCTCGCCTATTCCCTGCGACTGAAACAGATTGCAATGCTGGACGTAGTGGTGCTCGCCGCCCTGTATACCGTACGGATTGTCGCCGGGGCTGCAGCAATAGGCAGCGGCTTGTCGTTCTGGCTGCTGGCTTTTTCGATGTTCCTGTTTTTGAGCCTTGCCATCCTCAAGCGTTACACCGAACTCGGGGCGCAACGCGATGCGGGCAGTGAGCATGCCCACGGCCGCGGCTATCAGACGAGCGATTACGAGCTGCTTGCTTCGCTCGGGGGCGCCAGCGGCTACCTGAGCGTTCTGGTGCTGGCGCTTTACATCAACAGCACTGCCAGCGCGATGCTGTATCGGCATCCGCAATGGCTTTGGCTGCTATGCCCGCTGTTGCTCTACTGGATCAGCCGCGCCTGGATCATCGCCCACCGGGGAGCCATGCACGACGACCCTGTGGTATTCGCCGTGACTGATCGCGTCAGTCGATTCGTGGTGGTGCTGGGGACGCTGGTCGCCGTGCTCGCGATCCGATGAACGCTGCGGTTGCATCCTGGGGACGCTACCCGCACGCCAACCAGCGTGTATTGCGCATCAACGATCGGTCTGCGCCGTTGCCCGGTTTCGAGGGTCATGCGCTGCCGCGCGGGAACGGTCGCAGTTATGGCGATGTCTGCCTCGACGATGGCGGCACGCTGCTGGACTCGCACGGTCTCGATCGATTCATTGCCTTCGACGCGCGATCCGGCGTCCTGCGGTGCGAGAGCGGTGTGCTGCTGGGCGACATACTCGATCTGGCCGTGCCCCGCGGCTGGTTTTTGCCGGTAGCGCCGGGCACGCGCTACGTCTCCATCGGCGGAGCCATCGCCAACGACGTGCACGGCAAAAACCACCATCGGGTCGGCAGTTTCGGTTGCCACCTGCGTGCGTTCGAATTGCTTCGCAGCGACGGCTCGCGCATGCACTGCACCGTCGACGACAACCCGGACTGGTTCGCAGCCACTATCGGCGGCCTGGGGCTGACCGGATTCGTTACCTGGGCCGAACTGCAATTGCTGCCGGTGCCCGGCGCGTGGTTCGAAACCGAGACCCACTGTTACAGCCGACTCGACGATTTTTTCGAGCTGTCGGCTGATTCGGAACCCCGTTGGGCCTATACCGTGGCCTGGCTGGATTGCACCGCCAAGGGACGCACGCTGGGCCGCGGCGTCTTCTCACGGGGCAATCATTCACCGGATACGGGCGATCTACGTGTCCCGCGCGAAGGGAAGTTGCGGATCCCCGTCACTCCTCCCTTTTCGCTGGTGAACGGGCTCAGCCTGCGCGTCTTCAATGCGCTGTACTTTGCGAGGGCGCCGCATCAGCCTCGAAGATCGCTGCAGCACTATCGTCCCTGGCTGTTTCCGCTGGACGGCGTCCGCGAATGGAACCGCATGTACGGCCCCCGCGGATTTCTGCAATATCAATGCGTGCTGCCCCCCGAAAACGCGCGCGACGGGGTAGCAGAATTGCTTGCGCGCATCGCCGCCAGCGGTGCCGGCTCGTTCCTGACCGTGCTCAAGCAATTCGGGGCGATCGCATCGCCAGGGCTGCTATCCTTTCCGCGCCAAGGAACCACGCTGGCCATCGATTTCGCGCTGCGCGGAGAGTCGACGTTCACCCTGTTGACGGAATTGGACGATGTCGTGACTGCCGCCGGCGGAGCCGTTTATCCGGCCAAGGACGCGCGCATGTCGGCGGCGATGTTCCGGCATTCCTTTCCCGCCTGGCAAGCCTTCGAACAATACGTCGATCCCCGTTTCTCTTCCGGCTTCCGGCGACGCGTCATGGAATGACATGCAGAAGATATTGATCATAGGCGCCACCTCGGCCATAGCGGAAGCAGTCGCACGCAAGTTTGCGGCGCGCGGTGACGCGCTTTTCCTGCTTGCGCGGAACGCCGCACACGCGGATGCGATCGTCGAGGATCTGCGTGTGCGCGGCGCCGCCGCGGCGGATGCAGCCGTACTCGACGTCGCCGATTTCCACGCGCATTCTGTCGCGATCGACCGCGCCTTCGCAGTATTGGGCGAGTTGGACGTCGCGTTGATCGCGCATGGCACGCTGCCCGACCAGGATCGTTGCGACACGGATGTGGAATACGCATTGCACGAATTCATGATCAACGGCAGTGCCACGATCGCACTTGCCGACCTGATCGCGCAGAAGCTTCGGGCGCAAGGTCACGGAACGCTGGCGATCATTTCCTCGGTGGCGGGCGAACGTGGACGCGCCAGCAACTATCTCTACGGCGCCGCCAAGGCCGCTGTCAGTGCCTACGCCAGCGGGTTGCGCCAGCGTCTGAACGCGAGCGGCATCAACGTGCTCACGATCAAGCCCGGTTTCGTCGACACGCCCATGACCGCAACGTTCAAGAAGGGCGCGTTATGGGCGAAGCCGGAACAGGTCGCGCACGGCATCGTAGGTGCGATCGACCACAGACGCAGTGTCGTCTACCTGCCCGCCTTCTGGTGGGCGATCATGGCCGTGATCCGCGCCATCCCGGAATTCCTGTTCCGTCGCATCAAGCTCTGAAGGCATGCTCGACAAACGTGCCAAGATCGTTCTCACGGGTGCGGCCGGACTGGTCGGCCAGAACCTCGTGGTGGAAATGAAGGCACAGGGCTATTACAACCTCGTCGCCATCGACAAGCATGAATACAACCTTGGCGTGCTGCGCGATCTGCATCCCGAAGTGCGTTGCGTGCTGGCGGATCTTGCCGAACCCGGCAAATGGGAATCCGAATTCACGGGCGCGGCGGCAGTCATCCAGTTGCACGCACAGATCACCGGAAAGCATCCGGAACCGTTCGTCCGCAACAACCTCGACGCCACTCGACATGTGCTGGACGCGGTACGCACACATGCGATTCCCTATCTGGTGCACATCAGTTCCTCGGTGGTGAATTCGGTGGCCGATGACGACTACACCAACACCAAGAGGGCCCAGGAAAAACTGGTGGTCGCCAGCCGCATCCGCCATTGCGTGCTACGCCCCACCCTGATGTTCGGATGGTTCGACCCCAAGCACCTCGGCTGGCTGTCGCGCTTCATGGAGAAGACGCCGGTGTTCCCGATTCCGGGTGATGGGCGTTACATGCGTCAACCTCTTTACGAACGCGACTTCTGTCGCTGCATCGCGGTGTGCCTGCAGCGCGAGCCCGACGGGAATGTCTATGACATTGTCGGCGACACACGGATCGACTACATCGACATCATCCGCACGATCAAGCGCGTGAAGGGATTGCATACCTTGGTCCTCCGCATCCCCTACGGACTGTTCAATTTCCTGTTGCGGGCTTATGCGGTATTCAGCCGCAAACCTCCGTTCACCGCCGCCCAATTGAAGGCGCTGACGGCCGGAGACGATTTCCGCGGCGTGGACACGGCTGCCGTGTTCGGGGTGAAGCAGACTCCGTTCGAGGAAGCGATACGCGAGAGTTATTGCGACCCGCGGTATTCGCATATCGTGCTGAAGCGTTGAAGGAAGAGATCGTGACGTCACGGAAATTCGTGGTGCTGGGCGCGGGGCCGATGGGGCTGATGTGCGCCATGGAATTGCTGAAGGCCGGCCACGAGGTCGATCTGTACGAACGCGACGATCGCATCGGCGGCATGTCCGCGAGCTTCGATTTCGATGGATTGGAAATCGAACGCTATTACCACTTCATCTGCAAGACCGATCAGCCCATGTTCGATCTGCTGGATGAACTTGGCTTGCGCGATGCGCTGCGTTGGGTCGATACCCGCATGGGCTATTACTACGATGGCCGTCTGCAGCGTTGGGGCACGCCCGGTGCATTATTGTCTTTTCGCGGGCTGGGCATCGTCGGCAAATTCCGCTACGCATTGCATGCGCTCCTGACTACGCGCATCCGCAATTGGGACGCACTGGACAGGATCGAAGCAACGAGTTGGATACGCAAGTGGATCGGCACGCACGCTTACGACGTGCTGTGGAAGAGCCTGTTCGACCTGAAGTTCTTCGAGTACGCCAACCGGCTTTCCGCGGCGTGGATCGGAACACGCATCAAGCGCATCGGCCTGTCACGCCGCAACATGTTCCAGGAATCGCTCGGCTACCTGGCAGGTGGTTCCGCAACCTTGCTGCATGCAATGCGATCTTTCATCGAAGCTCATGGCGGCCGTATCCACCTGAAATCGGGGATCGAACGCGTGGTCGTGCGCGACGGCCATGTGTCCGGCGCCGTGGTCAACGGCGAAACCCTGCCATGCGACGCGATGATCTCCACCGCGCCCATCCAGTACTTGCCACGCCTCGCGCCCGATCTTCCGCCTGAGTTCGTGGAACGCATCCATGCCATCAGGAATATCCCGGTGGCTTGCGTGATCCTGAAGCTGGACCGCCCGCTCAGCGAGAACTTCTGGACCAACATCAATGATCCGGCCATTGCGATACCCGGCGTGATCGAATACTCCAACCTCAACCCGGAAACCGGCAAGACGATCGTCTATGCGCCGTTCTACATGCCCAAGACCCACCCCAAATGGGCGCAAAGCAACGAATCGCTGATCGACGAAGTGATCGGTTACCTGCCGAAGCTCAATCCGGCATTCCACGCGGAGTGGGTTCTGGCGCGCCACTGTCACCGCTACGATTTCGCGCAGACCATCTGCCCCCCCGGCTTCCATGACGTGCTCCCTCCCATGAAGACACCGATCGAAGGCCTGTTCATGGCCGACACCGCGTATTACTACCCGGAGGACCGCTCGATTTCCGAGAGCGTGCAGGTCGCGCGCAGGTTGGTGCGCGAGGCCGTCGGCGGGTGAGCATCCGCACCTCACGGCAATTCGCCTTGTTCCTGGTCGCAGGTGGTATCGCGGCCCTGGCGAACGTCGGTTCCCGCATCATCTTCGGATATTGGTCAACGTATGCGATGTCGATCGTGCTGGCTTACATCGTCGGGATGATTGTCGCATTCATGCTCAACCGCTTGTTCGTCTTCACGACTCCCCGAAACAGCCTTCACCACCAAGTATCGTGGTTTGTCATTGTGAACATCGCCGCGTTACTGCAGACACTTGTGGTGAGCCTGCTGCTGGCGCGGTGGTTGTTTCCGTCATTCGACATGCACTGGCACGTCGAGACCACGTCGCACGTGGTTGGTGTCCTGATACCCGTCGTCACAAGCTACCTGGGACACCGGTATCTCACATTCAGGTGACCGCTTTCTGCTTTGACCGGCATACCATAGACCCGCTTCAGACAGGCGCCTTCGCTACCCGCAAAATAAAGGAATGAATCGCTTGTTGTCCGTACGCGCTTGTCCCGCGAATGGCCGCCAACCGCATTCCAAGATCGGGATTCAAGCAATGGAAACAAATTCCAAATACCCCCGTACTTGGCTCGCACGAGTGCTGGCCATTGCCAACGGGCTTTTCCTCTTCCTGGTATCGGCGCGTCTGTGGCGCGTATCCCACGCCGGCAATCTCGATTATTCATGGACCACGGTGCTGGCATGGGCCGCCATGCACCACGCACAGTGGGGGCGCGACCTGGCTTTCACGTATGGACCGCTGGGTTTCCTGGGGTCAGACATGTCATTCAACCCGGGCACTTACGCGGTATGGCTGCCCCTGCATCTTTGCGCAGCGGCCATATTTGCATGGATGGCTGCCACAGCACTCGCACGCATGCCCTGGACGGCCGGCGTGGCTTTTCTGCTTACCTGCATCGTTCTTGCAGCGGGGGTCGATTGGGTTGAAGGGCTGGTTTCCTACCCTCTTGCCTTGATTTTGATCGGGAGAATCGCTCAGGAAGACAAGGCAAGTCCCTCGCTCAAGGATTACATTGCAATTGCAGGCCTCGCGGGATTCGAAGCGCTGTTTCCGTTGATGAAGTTCAGCGCTTTCCCGCTCTGGTTGCTGTGGATCCCGACCGCATTGTTCACCCTGTCAGGCGCACGCAATGCGCGGCTGAGGGTCGTCTTCGCAGCGGCAAGCTTCATCGTGCCCCTCACCGCATGGGTGGCAAGCGGCCAGCATCTCGCCAACTATCCGATATATCTGCACAGATCCCTGGAGATAGCCGCCTACTACGGCGGCGCGATGCAGGCGGGGCCCATCCCTCGCCACCTCGACGCCTATGCGATGTGCGGTTTGCTGGTCGCTTTGGCCTGCTCTGCGTATGTGGTTGCAAAGCGCCCTCGACATCTCGCGACCTGGGCCTACGCGAGCTTGGCTGCCGGGACAGTCGTGCTTGCCTACAAGGCAGGAATGACCCGCGTCGATGGCGGCCACATTCTTGTCTTTTTCGCCAGTGCAGGACTGGTCGTGACCCTGACGCTCGGAAACATCGCCCTCCCTGCGAAGAAACGCTGGTATCGCTCCGCGTTGATCCTCCTGCTGATGCTCTTTCCGCTTGTCCTCGTCTGGAGCAGCCGCATGTATACCGGGTGGAACCGGCGCATCATGTTCCACGGAATTATGGCGCGCTCCATAACATCCCGGGCGTTGCAACAGATATTCCATCCCATCGAGACTTACGACAACAATCTTGCCGATTGGGAATCCCTGCAGAAATCGCTCGCTCTTCCCAAGACGGCCTCGGTAATCGGCAATGGTTCTGTGGACATGTTGTCGAACGATCAGGATCTGGTGACCGTGAATGGTTTCAACTACAGGCCACGCCCCATATTCCAGAGCTACTCGGCCTATTCCCCGGGTTTGGCCAAAGCCAACGAACGCTTCTATCTTTCCGAACGCGCGCCAGACTGGGTGATCCTGGACATGCAAACCATCGACGGACATTATCCCGCGAGCGAAGACGCAAGAGCCTTGGTGCGTATTCTTCAGACTTATCGACCTGTCCTGCTGGAGAACAACTTGTTGTTGATGCGGAAAGGTGACGCACCTCAACCATCGCCGTTGACGGGCGGACAGAATTACGAGACGGAGACCCTGTCCTTCGATCATCCCGTATCGATACCGAACGCCCACGACAAGATAATTTTCGCGACTTTCGACGTCGGCTTGACCTGGGCCGGCAGATTGCAAACGCTGCTTTTCCGCGAACCGATATTGCGAGCAAAAGTGGCGACGCCCACGCTGCACTCACTCAACTACAGGGTGGTCCGTGCGGTGGCCGAATCGGGAATCATCCTCTCCCCATTGCTGGGACCCAGCAAGAACTACCTGCGGTGGCTCAAGGATTCCTCGCACAATCGAGTCATTTCAATGCAATTGAGGCAGTCCTATTTTCTCGGACAACCTGTATTCAAGGTGGATTCGCCGATGAAGCTTTATCCGATCGAATTGAATCGTACGCACGGAATGCCGGATTTCGAAATGAATTAAATGCTCCCGCACCCCCAATTCCCGGGCCGGCGTTGCAGCGGTTTCGACTCCTGAAAATGAGTGGCGCCATCGCAACGCAACGGGTGCCTCGAAATCCGTCTGCATCTTGTCCCTTTTGCGCCTGGAAGGAACAATCGAAATGGGCGAGAACCCGACTTCGGCGCGGGCGTATCCGGCATCCGACCACGCAGCCGGTATCAGCGGTTAGAATGGTCGTCCAAGACCCCAAGCGACCTGCGCTGATGTTGAGCAATTTCCGTTTGACCCGCCGCGCCGTGATCCACGGCGAGGAAGTGAAGGACACCGACGCGCTCGCCGACCCGCAGGCGCTTATGGAATTCACAGGATTCGCCGCGTCGGCGACGCGGTGACGGATCGATCATGCGGCTTTGTCTTTCCTGCCACCAGGCGTTCGACGCGGCATCGCATGCCATTCCGTGCCCGGCTTGCGGGGGGAAGGTGGCATACGAGCAAGGCGTTCCTTGCTATGCGCCTGCGCTCGCCCATGAATCTCCGGGCTTCCGCTCCGAACATTTTGCCAAGCTTGCGGCACTCGAAGGAAAAAATTTCTGGTTTCGTGCCAGAAACGAACTGATCGTGCAGGTACTGCGCAAATATTTCCCGAACGCGCAAAACATGCTGGAAATCGGCTGCGGCACGGGTTACGTGTTGCGTGGCATAACCCGGGCGCTCCCGGATCTGCAAGCCAGCGGCAGCGAGATCTTCCTCGAAGGATTGGGCTTCGCCTCGCGGCGCCTGCCAACGGCGGACTTGTTCCAGATGGATGCGCGCGAAATTCCGTATGACAACGAGTTCGACGTGATCGGCGCGTTCGACGTGATCGAGCACATCGAGGAAGACGAACGGGTATTGCGCGAAATCCGCCGCGCGCTCAAGCCACGCGGCGGAGTCGCCATCACGGTGCCGCAACATCCATGGCTATGGAGCAAACAAGACGAAAACGCATGCCACGTGCGTCGCTATCGGTGCTCTGACCTGCATGGCAAGCTGAAGGCAGCGGGTCTTTCGATTGTTTTCTCCAGTTCCTTCGTGAGCCTGCTGCTGCCCTTGCTCGCCGTTTCGCGAATGCGCAAGCGAAATGCCTCCCGTGCTCGCGAAATAAATACTGAACTGAATCCTGGCGCACTCGTCAACAACATCCTTTACCATGTGCTGCGTCTCGAGTTGTTCCTGATCCGCGTGGGTATCCGTTTCCCGCTCGGGGGCACTCGCCTTGTTGTAGCTATGCGGTCGTCATGATTTGCAAGCGAACGACTGATAGCGTCTTGGCTCCGAATGAGGTACGCAAATGCCATTTCGGGCGGCGCCGGATATTTACCAGCCATCTGTTCAATGACGGAATTGCTTCGATCGAATGAAAAGCATCGCAATACTCCAATCGAATTATCTTCCATGGAAAGGTTATTTCGACATCATTGCATCCGTGGACGAATTCGTACTTTATGACTCCGTGCAATACACCAAGAATGATTGGAGAAATCGGAATCAGGTCAAAACAGCCAATGGCAAGGCTTGGCTTACCGTGCCGGTAAGACACTCCACCACCGATCAGTTGATCGAAGAAACCGAAATTGCCGACAAGCGGTGCTTCCGCAAGCATTGGAATACCATCTGGCAAAGCTATGCCAAAGCCAAGAACCGGGGTTATTTAGAAGAACATCTGCAGCCGATCCTGTGCATGGACGACGTTCCGGATCTTCTCTCCCAAATGAACGCGCGCCTGATTCGCTCCCTATGCATAATGCTCGGCATTCGTACAACGATCATCGACAGCAGGGCCTACGATGTGGCCGGCGACCGCAACGAAAGGCTGATTTCAATCTGCAAACGCGCTGGCGCCGAACGTTATGTCTCCGGCCCTTCCGCCAGCTCCTATCTCGACGTCAAAGCATTCGAAGACGCCGGCGTAGAAATAAAGTGGATGGATTACCGTGGCTATCGAGAGTATCCACAACCGTATCCGCCCTTTGACCATCAAGTGAGTATCGTGGACTTGCTCGCTTGCATGGGTCACGATGCGATGTCTTGTCTGCTTGCCGGGAATCGCCAGTGAATCGCCCGTCCATAAGCGTCGTGATTCCCGTCTATCGCAGCGGGAAGATCCTCGGAACGCTCTACGAACGGCTTCGCACGGTGCTCGAAGGGATGTCCGATGAATGGGAGGTCATCCTTGTCGATGACGCAAGCAATGACGGAACCTTCACGCGCATGCTCTCATTGCGCGAGAAGGATCATCGCGTGAAACTCATCCGATTTGCCCGCAACATGGGACAACACCATGCGACGCTATGTGGCCTGCAACGGGCATCGGGCGAGATCATTTACACGCTTGACGACGATCTTCAGACACCTCCGGAGGAAATGCCGAAGCTGCTCGATGCCATAGGAGAGAGTCACGATCTGGTCATAGGGCGCATCGGAAGCGACAAGAAGCATTCGCCCGTGCGCAATCTTTCATCGCGTCTTGTGCAATGGCTGGTCACGATTCTGCTTGGAAAGCCGAAGAATCTCGAACTTTCCAGCTACAGATGCATGACGCGCAGGGCGCTCATGGGAATAATCTCCTTCACGGGCGCTCATCCCTATCTACCCGCTCTGATGCTCAATGCTGTCCCCATCGAGCGCATCGTCAATGTGACGGTTACCCATGATGCGCGGGCACATGGGCAAAGCACCTACACGATGGCAAAACTGGTCAAGCTGGCGTCCTATCTGTTGATCAATCATTCCTACCTCCCGCTGCGGTTCGTGACCGCCTGGGGCTTTTTGCTCAGCGTGATGTCGCTGCTATATGCGGTGTGGGTTCTCTGCAAAGTGATCCTCATTGGTTCCAGCGTGTCCGGGTGGCCTTCATTGGCCATCCTGGTCGCCTTCCTTTCCGGCAACACCCTCATGTGTATGGGCATTTTGGGTGAGTATGTCGGACGGCTCGTCGAGGAAAATTCCCGAGCCCGGCAATTTCCCATTTTCGAGGAGCATCTATGATGGCTCCACTCGGTCAGCTGTTTGTGACCGGGATGCTCCGCTCCGGCACCAGCCTGTTGCAAATCCTTCTCACAAATCATCCGGAGCTATTCGTTGCCTATCAGCCCTTCAATCAACTCTATGTCGACGTCAAGGAGCGCTTCCTTGACAGTGCAGGGATCAAACGCCTATTACCGCTTGGAGACGGAATCAGCGGTCCGGTCCATGAGGCAGAACGATTTCAACAATGGCTCCGAATTACAGAATTCGAACGTGAAGACGCGATACAGCTAATTCGCCGCAGCGTGACGGGTAAGGGTGGGGGCGCCACTGAATGGGCACCCGAATTGCCTGCCGTAGGCCGACGATTCATCGATATCCAACGCGACCTGCACGAAGCCTTGGCGCGGCATTTCGGAAAGTCTGGTGCCACTTGGCGTGGTAGCAAGGAAATTCTCTGCGAGGAGTATCTTCCGCATTTACTCGATCAAGGCAGGCGTTGTGTTCTTGTTGTGCGCGATCCGCGGGCCATGATCGCTTCGGCCAATAACGGACGCTATAAAAATACAGTGGGCGACTGCTACCCCATTCTCATGCTTGCGCGCATATGGCGAAAAAGTGTCGCCTACGCCCTTGAGCTTGAAGGATCACCGCAATTTCTCGTAATCCGTTATGAGGATCTAGTGCAATCCACAAAGGTGACATTGGATTCGATCGCCCGGTTTCTCTCGGTGGAGCCTTTCACCGAGAGTGCCTTCTCGCAGGAACATCTTTTGACGCACGCAGGGCACACTTGGCTGGGCAACTCGTCCTTCGGCGACAAAGCAGTGGTCGACGATATATCAATGACAGCTTGGATGAAATACCTTACCGCTCCCGTGATCGATGTTATCGAAGCTTTGTGCTATCCGGAGATGCTCGCCATGGGATACACGCCGCGGCTAGACATTCGCGACTGCGCACGTGTCATCGAAAACTTCGTAGAAAATCCCGAGGGCCTGCGCAAGAATTATCTGGACGATTACACACTGAACGACGCCGAACGCCAACGTGAGCTTTTGCGATTGCGAACCCTTGAGGAATGCAGCGATCATATGAGCGCAATGGACAATCTGTTCATATGGAAAACTGCCAGGGGAAAATTGTCAAAAGCCACGCGCAAAATTGGGGAAAGCTTCCAGTAGAGGTAAGTATCAAGCGAATTTCTGAGCGAGACGGAGATTGCCTACGCAAGCCGCTTGAATAGAAAAGTCCTTCCAATGAAATCCGAGCACTCATCGTCAAACTGATGCCATTCATACAGCCCAAATCTCGCACCGGCTTGTTGCTTTGGTTGGTAATTCTCAATATCTTGCTGCAGCTGGTCAGCGCGTCCCTGATAAAGCTCTCGTCCAGCACACAAACTATGCCACTCGGCTTTATCTTGTTTTTGCTGGGGCTGGTATGTGTGCTGAATCTCGGGCGTTTCATGGTCTGGGGTGCGATGCACAAACGCTTTCCCGTCAGCGTCGCCTATCCCGCAACAGCCCTGTTCTTCCCATGCCTGGTGGCGATCGCCGCCGCATACGGGGAACACGTGTCGTTCGCGCAAGTCTCAGGCGCCTGCCTCGTCACTTTGGGCGTGATCTTGCTGTTGCGTCCCTCGCGATCCGGGCAGGATGAATCGCTGGCATGAGCGGATGGCTTTTCCTGGCCGTCACGATCCTCGCGACGATCGCCGCGCAACTGGCTTTCAAGCAGTATTTCCTTTCGCAACGATTGCGGCGGCTGTTCCTTTCGTCCGCGGTGGCGCTGTTCTGTCTGGCGGTGGTGTGCACCTATTTCGCCGTGCGCGAACTCGGCATCGGGCGCGTGTATGTCGGCGCGGCCCTCACCTACGTGATCACGCCGCTGGCCGCGCGCCACCTGTTCGGCGAACATCTCGACGGTGGCCACTACGCCGCACTGGGCCTGATCGTGGCCGGCGTCGTCATCTACAACCTTTGAAAACGGCAATCGAGCGATGAAAATCCCCTTCAACAAGCCTTACATGACCGGCCGCGAACTCGAGTACATCGCGCAGGCGCACGCGAACGGGCATTTGTCGGGCGACGGGCCGTTCACCAGGCGCTGCCACGCATGGCTGGAACAGCGCATCGGTTGCCGAAAGGCGCTGCTGACGCATTCCTGCACGGGCGCGCTCGAAATGGCCGCGATGCTGCTGGACCTGCAGCCCGGCGACGAGGTGATCATGCCTTCGTTCACCTTCGTCTCGACGGCCAATGCGTTCGTGCTGCGCGGCGCCGTGCCCGTGTTCGTGGACATCCGCACCGATACGCTCAATCTCGACGAATCCCTGATGGAGGCCGCGATCACGCCGCGCACCAGGGCGATCTGCGTGGTGCACTATGCCGGTGTCGGTTGCGAGATGGACGCGATCATGTCGATCGCGGAAAGGCACGGCCTGTTCGTGGTGGAAGATGCCGCGCAGGGCATTCTTTCCTCGTACAGGGGCCGGCCACTTGGAAGCATCGGGCATCTGGCCGCACTGAGCTTCCACGAGACCAAGAACGTGATTTGCGGCGAAGGCGGCGCGCTGCTGATCAATGACGAGCGTTTCATGGAACGCGCCGAGGTGATCCGCGAGAAAGGCACCAACCGCAGCAAGTTCTTCCGCGGCCAGGTGGACAAGTACACCTGGGTGGATCTCGGCTCCTCCTGGCTTCCCGGCGAATTGAACGCGGCGTTCCTGGCGGCCCAACTCGAACAGGCCGACGAGATCACCGCGCGGCGACTGGAAATCTGGCGCCGGTATTTCGACTGGGCGAAACCATTCGAAGAGGCCGGGGCCGTGCGGCGCCCCATCATTCCCGGACAATGCGCGAACAACGCGCACATGTTCTACCTGCTTCTTCGCAACCTGGAACACCGCACCGCCTTCATCGCGGGGCTCAAGGAAAATGCAGTCCAGGCCGTGTTTCACTACATCCCGCTGCACTCCGCACCGGCCGGACTCCGTTTTGGTCGCGCGTCTGGAGAACTTCCCGTTACCGATGCTGTCACCGACAGGCTGGTGCGGCTACCCTTGTGGTTGCCGGACATGGATCAGCGACGCGTGGAAGCGGTCGCGGCCGAAGCACTCGCCTGAAGACAGGACCAGGTCAACGTCGATTCAACTGCACGCCCCGCAGAACCATTGCCGAGCTGCCATCCACGCGCACACGGAACTCCACCAGCTTGTCATCCGGTCCCGTGACCGAAAACGGAATCTCGAAATTCGTGGCCGCGGCATCAGGCTTCAAACTCGCAATGGGATGGGTTTGCTGGCCGTCGTTCCAGCCGATGGTCAGTTCGACCGGCTTGGCCGGTCCGGCGAATTCGAAACGCGCCGTATAGGCATGCGGCTTGAGCGGAATGTACGGGCCCAAGGTCAGCCACCCGGCCTCGCCCAGCACGGACACGCGCTCCTGCCCTCCGCAGTAGCCCGGTTTGGTGGCGCCCGTGGTTCCGGCGAAATCCTCGCCGCCGATCCACTGTTTGCGGTCGCTCCCATCGAGCAATCTGGCGCGCAAGCGACCCAGGCATTCATCGGCGACGGACGGCGGGATGCCACAAGCGTGCCGGATGTCGAAGTAAAGCAGTCCACTGCCGGAATTCATTACCTTCGTCTTTTGTTCCAGCAACGACACGAATGCGTGCTGGCCAGGCGACACCGCGGCGCTATGCACCACCACGCCCTCGAAACCGGTGGCACAGAGTTGGGCGAAGATCCGCTCCGGCGGCATCCTGGAAAGCGAAGTCAGCCATTGGCCCTGCTTGCTGTCCGGATCGCCGCCGAAGCTCAAATCCATGCGCCTGGAATTGAGCAGCGGGCGGTAAGCATCCGTGTAATAAATGCCATTGTAGGAACCGCCCCACGGGAACATCACCGGCCACTGGAATACCTGATACGAGCCGCGGTACAGCGCGTCGATCGACGTGAAGAACTCTTGGTCGGACAGATAAGTTGCATCGTCGTTGGAGAAAATCCTGCGGGGCACGCCCTCGACCTGATCGTAGACGCCGATCGCGAATATCCCGAACGCACAGCACCACACCAGTGTCCCGCGCGTGGCGGAAGACAACTTGCCGCGCCTTGCGAGCCAGCCCATCGAACGATCCATGCCCCAGGCGCTCGCCAGCAGCGCGAAGAAGGCGACGAAAATCACCACCCGATCCCAGCCACGCGCCTGAGACAGCGGAAACTTCGGACCGAGGATCGACCAGGACAAATCGCTGAGCATGCCGCCAAGACCGCCCATCGCGCCCAGCAGGATGGCAAGCAGCGTCAGCCGCGCGATCAATCGCGGCAACGGCTGCACGCGCGAGCTCAATGTCAGGAACAGCCAGATCAGACCCAGCAAACCCAGCGCGCCCACCAGCCCCAGCGAAACGGTGCCGGTTTCGTAGCTGACCATGGGGTGCCCGGCATCGTAGCCCGCGCGCATGGCGGCGAGCGCACCGACGCGATGCCCGGGAATGGGCAGGATCATCTGCACCAGCTTGAGCGGGTACTGTTCGTCTTCGCCGTAAGTGGTGACCTGGCTGGTGGCATGCACGATGTGCTCGGGGTCCCCCCAGGAAGCGCTGTCCAGTTTGTTGCTGGCCATCAGACCCGCACAGGCGACCACCGCGAACAACAACCCGACCAGCAACGGGCGTGGCTTGCGCGCGTCGACGCTGCCCAGCACCCCGGCGAAGAAGGCAAGCAACGCAAAGAAGAACTGGTGGTAATTCTGCAGGGAGGCGGGGAAAAACACGAACAGCAGCGCCACCGGCAATGCCCAGCGATGGCTGATCCAGCGATCGCGCGGGGCCGGGGGTTGCGACGGCTGGAGCGCCGGCATCGTGCCGCCGCGATAGATCAGATAAAAGATCACGGCATACGCAGGCACGATGAAATAACTGTTTTCGTGCAGATGATTGATGTTGCGCATCTGGTGATACGGCAATAACGCGTACAGCGCGGCCATCACCGCCGAGGCCGGCCAGCTCGCGCCGAAGAAACGCAAGCCGAACAACGCGAACACGAAACACAGTGCGTAACTCAGATAGAAATAGACGTTGACGCCCGTAACGATGGAACCGGTGGCTCTCCCGATGATCCAGATCAGGGTGCAGTCCGGCTGGAACAGGATGCAACCCGCACGATCGAGAGCCGGGCGGCCCGGCATCTGCAGCGGCGCGCCGGTACGCGCTTTGTAGTCGTTGTAAACATACTCGACGCCATTCCAGCCGTACACGGCGGGCGCGTCTGCGCCGTAGCCGAACGGCTGGTCCAGGAATCTTTTCTGCAGGTACCCTGTCCTCGCGAGCACTGCGTAGATCAACATCAACCCGACGATGATGATCAGGACCGGACGCATCCACTGTCGCGTCACGATGCGCTCCTCAGGAATTCGTTTGTATCGCGATCGCGCATGAGCCTTGGCAATCCGATTACTTGATCGCGATGATACGGCCCAGCGGGCAAAGCTCTCGTACCGTCCCGAGTTGCGCCGCCATTGCCAGGCGATATTCGCCTTGCGGCAACGCGGACGGCCGGCCGGCCATCGAAAAGCCGGCGGAAATGAAAGCGGAATTGTGCTTGGCCGCTGCCACGTCCGGGCGCGCGAGCCCGGTGGTCCCGACGATTCGGTAGGTCTTGTCTCCTGCCAGGATGACGGCGATGTTTTGCGGCACGCCTGACTTGTCATCGGCGATCCAGCCCACGAACGTCGTTGCCACGCGATGATCCAGCACCATCGCCAGAGGCGCAGGATGCCCGTCGATCAAGTCGAGGCCGCAGTGCAGCGAAGTTGTGGGCACGGGTGTTTCCACGGCTGTCAGTTCGACGAATTCCTGCACCGATGGCTCAGGGGGCTCCGGCGCGACAGGTGCGGAATGAACGATGCCTTCCCCGCCCTTCTCTGTCTGCGGCGCCGTCATTCCGCGTGGCGCGAAGGCGGCGCAAAAAAAGGCGATTGCGAGGCACGCCGCTCTTTGAAAAAGTCGAGGGAGATGACGCTGGCGTGTACGAATTCTCATGCGGCTCATCGCGATGATACGGTACTTTCGGCGGCATGACCCGGTGTGGGATCCAGCTGGGCATCGTAAATGACCAGTTGCAACGCGCGCGGATCTTCCCCGACCGGATAGGGTGGCGGCGCGGCGTCCGGGCGCCGATAGGCAAAACGGATGATGACCCGGCAGCCCGCATCGGGATGGATGGGCACGCTGACCTCCCGCCTGGCCTTGGCATCCCCCGAAAAATGCCACGTGGTTGCAACCCTGCCGTTGACCAGCACGTCCACATCCAGTTTCGGTCGCGAGGCCACCAGGAACGGACGCACGGTCATGCCCAGGACACCGCCCCGGCATTGCGCTGCGGCCATTCGGAATCCGAATTCGGCAAAGTCCCCCTGGGTGAAGGAACCCCACGAGAAGGCGGGCTGCCAGCCGACCATCCCTTCGTATGCAGAAACATCGCGCGAGGTGAAGTCGATCCGCCCGGATGCGGGGATTTCCGGAAACGCATCGGAACTGACGGTGAAACGATGGCTGAAATCCAGCAACTGGCCCGATGATGCCTGATCCGCCTGCTTTAGCAGCGTGGCGCATTCGGGCGAGCGCAACGCCAACCCCTGCAGTCGCGGGGTGTCGGCGAGGTGCGCGACCGCGCCGTTGCGTCCTTGCCAATCGATCGAGAAGCGCGCCTGTTCGGGCGCATCTTGCATCGGCCGTACAAGCAACAGGCTGGCCTTGCCGCGCCACGATGCCAAATTGGACAAGTTCGTGCGCGGAAGCACCACGGGCGTTGCATTGCTGTCCATAGTGACGAAGCCAAGCACCTGATTGCTCATGAGCGAGATTTGCTGCTCGCCGCGATTCGCCATCCCCATGTCGATTCCACCCATGTCGAACCGTGCTTGCGGCAGTCCGGCCAGCAATGTGTCGCCTCTGCAGAGGCGGAACTTGCCCACGCGCTGCCACAAGACGTCGCGCAAGACTGCATCGGCCACTTTGCCGATGGACAGCTGATTGTCGAGTTCGTTCGGAACACTGCGATCCTCGCCGGCGATGAAACGTGCATTGGTGCTTACTCCCAACAAGTGCAAAATGCTGGGAGCAATGTCCATGTGATAGATGCGGGCAGCACGCGTGCCCGTGGCGCCTGCATTCAGCACGAACAACAACGGATGACGCCGATAGGCGGAAGGTATCTCGCCTTCGGTGACCATTCGCAAGTGGTCGCTCATGACCACCACCACGGTGTTTTTCCAGGCCGGGTCGCGGGAAATATCGTCGATGAACTTGCCCACCAGGTAGTCGGTGCAGTGCACACCCTGGAGCACCGCATTGTCGTCCGGCTGATAATGCGGGCAGCCCGGCGAAGGTCGCGCATGCGGCGGATGGGTGTCCAGCGTCAGCAACGTGAGATTGAACGGGCGCCCTGAGTTCGCGAGTGCGCGGTAACGCACGACGGCGATGCGAAACAAGTCGGAGTCGTACAGACCCCATCCGGAATGCGCAAGCTCGTTGTGATATTGCTCTTCAAGTTGCTGCTGCCCCAGCGCTTCGTCGTAGCCGTGGATATGGAAGAACAGCCCCTTGTTGGAAAAACCGATCGGCGCGCCGCCCAGGAAAATCTGCGTGTAACCCGCGCGATGCAGCACGTCTCCAAAACATGCGAGCTTGCGCTGGAAGTTGGTTTCGTCCGCGTTGTTGCCATTGACGGGGTCGAGCCCGGCGAAGGGGCTGGAGAAAAACGGCACGCCGCATTGCGAGGCGAAAATGCCCGCCATGGTGTAGCCGGTATTGTGGAATTGCTCGAAACCCGAAAAATCCAGGGCATTCGCCCGCAACCGGTCGAGATTGGGTGTCAGGCCCGGAAAAATTCCCGGATCGGTATACGCGCGCTCCAGCGATTCCATGTAAATCCACACCACGTTGCGCCCCGGCGACGCCAGCACGGAATGGCGGCTCGGCGGGTCGGGGTCGATTTCCCGATAGACGCGCTGCCCTTCCGGCGTGCCGGCGAAGCCGAACGACCGCTGGTATTGGACGAAGTAATCCGCGAGCCGCGCCGGCGTCGAATCCGCCAGCAGCAGGACCAGGACCAAGCCGACGGCAATCCCCAACCTGATCGCGACTGGCCGAGCCTTTTCGCGAGGCAGCGCCCTTGCGGGCAACCGCAACAGCAACCAGGCCGCCAGCAGCGTGACGACCGCCATTACAGCGAGGCCACCCCCGATCAGCAGCGGGAATCCATGCAATCCTGTGTCCAGGTTGCGTGGATCAAGGTGCGCGAAAAAACGATCGTTGAACGTGTCATCCTGCAGCGAATACGACACTGCCTCGCACAGCACCAGCACGATCCAGGCGACATACTGCACTGCCGCAGGCAGCCACGTAATGCGGCCGAGCAGCCTCCAGCGCGTGCCCAGCACCAGCAGCGTGCAGAAGCACAGCGCGAACAGCGCGCCGGCCATGAAACGATAGCGATCGAAGCCCGAGAACCCGAATACCAGCCATGCCTGGATCAGGATCGCGGGCAGTACCAGCACGACTACCGCGGCGGCCGTTCCCCATTTCCCCGTGACAATCCCCTTCACCCAATGTGCCTCCCGTATCGACCCCTACGCATTCTGGCCGCTTTTGACGACCGCGGTCGTCGCATCTCCGCCCGCAACCGGGGGAATCAACACGCCCACCTCTGTGGCGAGGGCGGCCTTTGCCCCCGCGCCTGGATGGAAGCCGCTAGTCGCCGATCGCTAGCCACGTGCCATCGGCCGTCGCCGGCCTTCCTGCAAGCGCGCGGTGACCGCCGCCGCGCACCCTTCGCGCGAATGGGCGCCGCGGATCGAAGCGGCGGCGTTCACACCGAGGCGACGCGCGAATTCGCGGTCATCGAACACCTGTCGCATCAGCCGCGCCGCATGCACGGTGTCCGGGTCGGCCCATTGCTGACCCTGCCAGTACGGGTAGTCACCCTCCCGCACCGGCACCAGACGATAGTCGACGAGGCAACTGTTCTCGGACGTCATGAATTCCATGTTGCCCGAATAGGCCGTCGCGATCACCGGCTTGCCCAGGTACATGCATTCCGCGAGTCCGAGTCCGAAGCCTTCCGAGCGATGCAGCGAGACGTAGCAATCGATCGCACCCTGCAGTCCGAACATCTCCTGCCGCGACAGGAAACCATCGCGTATTTCGATGCGCGGATCGTCGGCGACGCTGCGCGCGAGTTCCTCGAGTTTTTCCGGGAAATGATGGCCGTTGATCGATTTCAACAACAGCCGCACGTCCTTGCGCTCCTTCGGGAATGCGCGGCGGAACGCGGCCAGCACGGCCTGCGGATTCTTGCGCGCCGAGTAACCGTGGAAGTCGTAGCTGAAGAGGAACACGAAGGCGTCATGGTCCAGGCCGAAGTGCGCGCGGTCCATGCCCGTAGGCAAGGCGAACTCGATGGCCTTGGGAATCTTCACCACCGGCTTGTGCGTATTCGCCGCGATCGCCTCCCGCACGAATCCGGTCGGCGCCCACACCTCGTCCACCAGGTCGAACGCAGTGTCCCATGCATGCGGGAATTGCTCCAGTTCCCACAACCAGTAGCCGATGTTGCGGCGCCCCTGGAAGGCTTCGTCGCCCAGCGTTTCGCGCGCAACGTGCATCTGGTCGGCGTTGATGAAAAAGACGTTGGTGTCGTAACGCAGGGATTCCGAAAAGTGCCGCTCCATCGACTGATCGAGCTGACGGCTGGCGACGCCGACATCGAAGTTGCGGATCAGGAATGGATACTGCGCCGACTCCAGTGCGCGCGCATAGGAACGCACGTTCTCGGCCACGCCGAATTCGCCGCGCGCATAACCGACGAGATTCACGCCCTGCGCCATCGGCGCCGCGGCGACTGCCGGTTCGCGCCGGGTGCGCGGCGTGCGCGGCAATGCGCTCGGCGGCAGCGGCACGCCCGCGTACGCGTACGCGCGGCGACGTACCGCCATGCGCCACCGTTGCGGCACCTGCTGGTACCAGCGCAGCAATGTCGTCTGTCGCCTGCCCCACGCCAGCGCTCGCAACAGCAAGCGTCCCGCGTGATAGCGCGGCCCGCGCGGCAGCACGCCACTGCGCGGGGCATCCGCCGGCACGGGCGTGGGCGCCGGCCCATCCTGCGAATCCGGACGCATGTTGCCACGGGCGACACCATACACTTGCTGCTGCCGCGCATGGATCAAGGCGTGGGTAAACTGTTCCCGTATCGGATCGATGTAGCGCGCGGCGATGGACATCTCCGACGAAGCGACCGCGAGATACCAGCGGATGAAGCCCTCGCGCCCTTCGCGCGTGTTGAGATTGAACGCCTCCTGCAGATCGGGGCGCATGTCCCATATCTCGTACATCAACCGGCTGACCGGCAGGGACGGTTCCTCGGGCAACTCCGAACAAGACTGGTTGAACAGCTCGCGATCCATCCGCAAGGGTTCGCGCACCGGGTACTCGCAACGCATGTCAAACAGCCGGCGATACACACGCCGCATCGACGGTGCGATTTTTTCCCCATCGCTGAAGTGGCCGTAGGCGTAGGGCTTGCGCGCGTGTTCCGGATGGCCGTTCTTGCGCAACGAGGCGAGATAGTGGTCGTACAACGGCCGCAAACCACCGAGTCCTGCGGCCGTGAAACGATTCTGGTGCTTCGAAAACGCCGCCGGATCCGACAGCACCACGCCCGAGAAATGCACGAACACCAGCGGTACGCCATTGGCGGTGTAGCCGTCGTCCGCATTGCGCGCGACCGGACGCTGCGCCAGGTTCCAGTAGGCGACGTTGTAACCGTCGTCGCGCAGGATCGCCACGTCCGGGAACATGCCTGGCACCAGGTCCATCCACTTCTGGTCGGTGAACAGGCCGCCTTCCAGGTCGACGAAACAGCCGAACTCCAGCTTGGCTTCCCACCAGGCGATCAGGTCGCCGGACCGCGCGTGCGCCGCGTTGATCGCGACGAAACCGCAGTTGTACACGCCGCTGCGCATGATCGCCAATTCGTCGGGGAACTTGTCGTCCTCGATCGGCGCGGCGAGGTGCGGCGTGAGCACGGCCGATGCACCCTCCGCGAAGGCACGCTCCACCTTTTCCAGCCTGCGCAACACGACAATGTCAGGGTCGAGATAGACGATGCCGCTATGCGGATGCCGTTCGCACAGCCATGCGAACATGTACGGCTTGACCGCGGTGTTCAGTTCCATGATGTCGTAGCGGAACACGAACGCCTGGAAATCGGGCAGCCGCAGCTGGTCGATGGTCACCGTTTCGAACAGGCCGGTGTCGAGGGCTGGATCATCCTCGCGCCGGTCGGCAAGGCACAGGTAGCGTGGCGCATCCGGATAGCATTCCGCCACCGACTGCATCAGCGTCAATGCGTACGCGAGGTAGTTGCGCGAAACGATGGTGAAGAAAACCGGCCCGGTCATGATCCTTCGTTCCCGTCGCCATGCAATTGTTCGCGCGGCCAGAATGCCTTGAGCGCACGGAACCGCGCCTGCATGCGCGCCAGTACCAACTCGCTTTCTTTCAGGCGTTGTTCGAGTGTCACATTGTAGTTCGCGGCGTCCGCCAGCGCGGCTTTCGCCGCGGCGCGTTCGGCGAGCGCATCACGAGTGACTTTTTCGAGTTCGGCATGGAGCGATTCCGCATGACGGGCGGCATCCGCCAGCGCAGCCTGCGCTCCCGCGTGTTCAGCCGCCGCATCCGAAGTGACCTTTTCGAGTTCGGCATGGAGCGATTCCGTATAAGCCGTTGCTTCCGCCTGCAACTTCTCCGCATGTCTGGAAAGACGTGCGAATGCCTCGCACTGGTTTTCGGCGCAGGCTTGCAACACCTCCGGCGCGACCACAAGCGGCGCATCGTTCGGGTCAGATCCGCCGCGATCCAGCAAATGCAATGCTTCCGCATGACTGAAGCCGGCTTGCGGCGCGCCATAGAGATAGCGCAGCAACGGCACAAGATTCGCCGGAGCATTCTCCAGTGGATGCACCGCTTCGTACCAAGGCTGCGGGTGCGCGCAATCGCGCCCTGCCAGTTCGCGGATTACCGCAGCCAATGCGACGCGGTGCAAGGGATGCGGTGTACGCGTCATTGAACCGAAGTCGATCAGTCGCAACCAGTTGCCGTCGCGCAACACGTTCCATGCACGCAGGTCGGCATGGTGGAAACCCCGTTGCTCCAGATGGGCGAGCTCGACAAGCAGCGCGCGTGTAGACGCCACGGGGTCGAGTTCATCGCCCGCCTCGATCGATTCCGACAACAGGCGCCCAGGCAACAAGCCACGCACCAGCCAAATCGTATCGCCATCGTCAGTTTGCGCGAGCAACGCGGGATAGCGTTGTGGCTCGCCGGCGAGCGCCTCCAGAGCTTCCGCTTCCGCGGCCAGTTCGGTTCGATTGAATTCGCCGAAATCGCCGTCCGCCCGATACGCCTTGACGAGCGTGTCCGCACCGATGAAGAAACGGCGCTGCCCCGCGAAATGCTCCGACACCCCGGAGTGGGCGCGATCCAGTATCCGCGCGAATCCGAACCAGCGACCATCGACGCACGCAAGTTCGTCGCTGCACGCATACAGCGGCCGCCGGATTTCGGTGAGGTGCGTTTCGAATTCGCCGAGCTTGCGACGGAACCCATAGGCGCGGAGCAACCCGTGATCGGAAGCGTGCCAGTCGCTGATCCAGTCCAGCGATTCGTCCGCCTGCGCGACCTCGCATAGCAGGACGCGCGAATGTGCGCGCATAGCCGCGACCGCCGCCTGCTCGGCAGCACCGCCGCCCTGAAGCTGGCGGATGTGGTGCAACACGTTCAACGCCAGGATTGCGTCGAATCGCGCGAGCTGATGCCGCGTGAAAAATCCCTCGTCGAAGCGGTCATGGATGAAACGAGCCTCGATCCCGTGGTATTCGGCCAATCGCCCGCAAAAACGCACGTTGGATTCGAGCGAATCCACTCCGATCACCTCGACGGCTCGACCGAGTTTTTTCAATTCCGCGTACAAGCCCAGGCTGAAGTAACCCTGCGCACAACCGATGTCGAGCACACGCAAGATGCCATCGCCAGGCAATGCCGCGATATTCCGCAACACCAGCGCGAAACGGTCGGCGCTGCCACGCCGCGCCTGCTCCGCCGTTTCGACGAACCCCCACGCGGGCTGGTACGCCTCCGGCAACGCGGCGTAGGATTCGAGCAATTGTTCGCGCGTCTCGCCCATCATTTCAGGGGATGTTGTGGACCAGCTCGCAGCTGGCGCCGATTCCGACCAGCCCGTAATAGGGCTCACTGCTCTCGACCTTCACCAGGATCGAATCGTAGCGCCGGTCGAGCGGACGCAATTCTCCACCATCGTCGGCGGCGACGCCCAGTGACAACAGGTAATTGTTCGATTCGAAGCGCGGGCGGAAACGGAACCGGCACACCACCGTTTCGCCGGCCCGCACGGGCCGGTAGCGCTCGCCCCAGTCCTCGCCGGCGTCGCGCGAATTGCAGCCCGTCAACATCAACCCTTCGATCGTCTTGATGTAGAAGCCGAATACCGGCGTGTTCACCGCGTCGCGAAAACGCACGCGCACCAGCAGTTCCGCTTCTTCGTCGGCCGCGAGATTGGGCGGATCGACGCGGCCGTCGGAGACCAGCAGATAGTCGAGGATTTCCGCGCTGCCGTCGCCCCAGCGATATTCCGCGTCGTGGTAGCTGGCGCGCGCGGCATAACCCGCGTCGTCGCGCCCGGCGGCGAATGCCGAGATCGCGCGTGCGATCGCATCATCGCCGGACTGCGCCGCCAGATCGTGCTCGACGGCGCGCGCCTTTTTTTCGGCCACGTTGCCGGAAGCTTGCGCACGCTCGCGCTCCGGCGTGCTGCGTCCGAACAGCAGGTCGAGATAGCGGTTGCTGACCTCGCGCGGATGGCCGTCGTCGAGCAATCGCCCGCCATCCAGCAGCAAGGCGCGCGAGCAATGCATCGCCACCTGCTCGGTGGCGTGCGTCACGAACAGGATGGTGACGCCCTGTTCTTTCATTTCATTGATGCGCCGGAAGCACTTGGCCTGGAAACGCGCGTCGCCGACCGCCAGCGCTTCGTCCACCACGAGGATGTCCGGGCTGACGTGGATCGCCGCGGAGAACGCCAGCCGCACGTACATGCCGCTGGAGTACGTCTTCACCGGGCGATCGATCACGTCGGCGAGTTCGGAGAATTCGATCACCTGCTGCATCCGTGCGCGCGCCACGTCCTCCGGAATGCCGACGATCGCGCTGTTGATCAGCACGTTCTCGCGGCCGGTGAACTCCGGCTTGAAACCGGCGCCCAGTTCCAGCAGCGCCGCGACGCGGCCACGCACTTCGCAATGGCCTTCACTGTGCGGCAAGGTCCCGCACAACACTTGCAGCAGCGTGGTCTTGCCCGAACCGTTGCGGCCGAGGATGCCCACCGTTTCGCCGCGCGCAATCCGGAAATCCACGCCGCGCAGCGCCCAGAATTCCCTGAAACGCGGACTCACGCTGCGCCCAACCAGGCGCGCCGCGCGCGGATACAGCATCTGCTTCAGCCGCTCGGCCGGGCTTTCGTAGATCTGATAGCACTTGCCCAGGCCGGATGCCGTGATGATCGGGTCACAGGACATCGGCGAATCCCCGCCGCGTGCGCTCGAAGAACCACAAGCCGATGGCGGCCACGAGCAGTCCGATGCCATAGGCAGTCAGCACCGAAGTCCAGTGCGGCGACAGGCCTTCTATCGCCACTTGCCGCACCTCCAGCACCGGCAACGTCAGCGGATTGAGAAAGAGAAGGTTGCGCACCTGCTGGGGAAACACAGTGATGGGATAGAAAATCGGACTCAGGAACATCAGCAACGCCGTCAGGAAACCGACTATCTGGCTGGCATCGCGCAGGAACACGCCGAGCGAGGCCAGGATCCAGCCGACGCCGGCACTGGTCAGGAGGATCGGCACGATCACTACCGGCAACAACAACATGCTCCAGTGCAAACCGGTGCCCACAAACGCATTCGCCACGACAAGAATCGCCAGGCTCACTGCCGCATGGAACAGGGCGCTGCCCAGCACCACCAGCGGCAGCATCTCCAGCGGGAAAACCACTTTCTTCACGTAGTTGGCGTTCTCGGCAATCACCGTCGTGCAACGGTTGACCGTTTCGGCGAACAGGGTGTTCACGATCAGGCCCGCGAACAGCGTGAGCGAGAACAGCAGCTTGTTGTCGCCCTGCCCCGGCCAACGGGATTTCATGATGAAACCGAACACGAAGGTATAGATCCCCAGCATCAACAAGGGATTGATCGCCGCCCACACCGATCCCAGCACCGACTCGCGATAGCGCGAAGAGATTTCGCGCCACGTCATGCGCTTCAGCAAGGCCCGTTGGCGCCAGATCAGGGCCAACGGTCGCAGCAACAACCGCAACGGCGGCACGCGACGCGCCAGCGCGATCGCTTCGTTCATGTCCGCGCGTACACGTCTTCGAAGCGCACGATGTCGTCCTCGCCAAGATAATCGCCGCACTGCACTTCGATGATCTCGACCGGAGAATCGGTGATGTTCTGCAAGCGGTGTCTGGCTCCCAGCGGGATGAACACGGATTCGTTGACTTGCAGGTCGAACACCTCGTCGTCGCGCGTCACACGCGCGGTGCCGCGCACCACCACCCAGTGCTCCGCACGGCGGTGATGCATCTGCAGCGACAGGCTGGCTCCGGGATTGACGCCGATGCGCTTCACCTGGAAACCGGGCTGGTGCTCGATCGAGTCGTACCACCCCCACGGGCGATACACCTTGCGGTGCGCCTTCACTTCCTCGCGGTCGCGCTGCTTCAGCACGGCGACCGCCTCGCGCACTTTCTGGGTGGCGCGCTTGTCGGCGACCAGCACGGCATCGGGAGTCTCCACCACCACCATGTCCCGGCAACCGATGGCCACTACCAGCCGCGACCCGGAGAACAGCAGGGAATCGCGCGTGTCCTGCGCCAGAACGTCGCCCTGCGACACGTTGCCGTCCGCATCGTGGTCGGAAACCTGCCACAGACCCTCCCATGAACCGACATCCGACCAGCACGCATCCAGCGGGATCACCACGGCCCGCCCGAGCTGCGGATGCACCGCCAGCTTCTCCATCACCGCGTAGTCGATGGAATCCGAAGGGCATGCCAGGAAGGCCTCGCGCGTCACGCGCAAGAAACCGCCTTCGCGTTTCGCCCCGACGAGTGCCTGCCCGCAGGCGTCGAGCATGGCCGGCTGCAACAAGCCGACGGCGCGCGACCACACCGAGGCGCGCATCATGAAGATGCCCGCGTTCCACAAATATTCGCCGCTGTCGACATATTTCCGCGCTGTCGCCGCGTCCGGTTTTTCCACGAAGGCGTCCAGCGCGAAACCGTCATTGCCGCCCAATGCAGCATCGCCGCGCCGGAGATAGCCGTAGCCGGTCTCCGCACGAGCGGGAATCACGCCGAAAGTGACGAAGGCGCCGTCGCGTGCATACGGCAACGCCTTGGTGATCGCATCGCGGAACCGGCCTTCGTCGCCGATCGCGTGATCCGCAGGCATCACCAACAAGATCGGGTCGGCACCGTCGCTGTCGGCCACGGCCGCCGCCAGCGTGAGCGCCGGCGCGGTATTCCTTCCCGCCGGTTCCAGCACCTGCAGGGCATCCTCGATGCCCACGTTGCGCAGTTGTTCGGCCACGATGAAGCGGTATTCCTCGTTGCCGACCACCAGCGGCGCTCTCAGCGCCGCCGCGGTGAAGCCGTCCAGCCGCCGCGCCGTCGCCTGCAGCATTGAACGCTCGCCGGTCAGAGGCAACAGTTGCTTCGGATAATGTTCGCGCGATGCGGGCCACAGGCGCGTGCCCGAACCGCCGGAAAGGATCACCGGCTGCAAGACATCGCGAGGCACGGCCGTATTCACGCCAGCGCGCGCTCCAGTTCGCGCTCGAGATCCTGCACGTCTTCCACACCCACCGAAAGCCGGACCAGACCATCGCTGATCCCCAGCCGCTTGCGGTTTTCCGGTGGCACGGAAGCGTGGGTCATGATCGCGGGATGCTCGATCAGGCTCTCCACGCCGCCAAGCGATTCGGCCAGCGCAAACAGTTCGCAGCGCTCGAGCATGCTGCGCGTTTTTTTCATGCCGCCCTTGACCACGATGCTGACGATGCCGCCGTAGCCGTCCATCTGGCGTTTCGCCAACGCGTGTTGCGGATGCGATTTCAGGCCCGGATAGATCACGCGTTCGACCGCCGGGCGTTTCTCCAGCCAGCGCGCCAGCTCCAGTGCATTCTCGCAATGCGCGCGCATGCGCAACGCCAGCGTCTTGACGCCGCGCAACGCCAGGAAGGCATCGAACGGGCCCGCGATCGCGCCGACCGAGTTCTGCAGGAAAGCCATGCGTTCCGCCAGTTCCTTGTTCGCGGCAATGGCGACACCGCCGACCATGTCGGAATGACCATTGAGGTATTTGGTCGCCGAATGCACCACGATGTCCGCGCCGTGTTCGATCGGCCGCTGCAGCATCGGCGAGCAGAAGGTGTTGTCGACCACCAGCAGCAGGCCGTGCTTCTTCGCGAATGCGGAAACCTTTTTCAGGTCGACCAGCTTCAGCATGGGATTGGTCGGCGTCTCCGCCCAGATCATGCGCGTGTTCGGTTTCAACGCCGCCTTCAATGTGTTCGCATCGTTCAAATCGATGAAACTGAAATCCAATCCCGCGCTGCGCCGACGCACGCGTTCGAACAGGCGATAGCTGCCGCCGTACAGATCGTCCATCGCGATCACGTGGCTGCCGGAATCGAGCAGGTCGAGCACGGTCGCCGTCGTCGCCATGCCCGAGGCGAAGGCAAAGCCCGCCACGCCGCCCTCGAGATCGGCGACACAGCGTTCCCACGCCATGCGCGTCGGATTCTGCGTGCGCGAATATTCGTAGCCCTGGTGCACGCCCGGGCTTTTCTGCACGTAGGTGGACGTCGCGTAGATGGGCGTCATGATCGCGCCGGTCGACGGATCGGGCGTCTGCCCTGCATGGATCGCGCGGGTTGCCAGGGCCTGCTTGTTACCGGGAGTTTTGTTGGTGCTCATGGATTTCCGGATTCGGGTTTCGGATCGACGGGGTGTTGCACGGATGCGAGCGAGCGCTTGAGCCCTTCCCGCTCCGCTTCGAGCGTCGCCGCATAACGTGCGGCGTCCGCCAGCGCAGTCTGCGCCCTGGCGTGCTCCGAACGCGCAGCCGCATCCATGCGGGCGATTTGCTCTTCCAGCGATTCTGCATAGGCTTCGGACCGTGCAAGCACTTGCGCGGGATTCTCGTCGGTCGTCAGCTTGCGGAACAGGAATGAGTTGGAACGATGGTTGTCGCGATGACCGGCCAACCCGTCCTCGAAAACCTCGAGCGGGATGCAGCCGCGTTCGCGAAAAATGCGGAACACCTCGCCTTGGGGAAACGCGTGCATTTCGATGTCGGGCTCATGCGGGGAAAGCGCCAGATACGAATCCACATCAAATGAATAGCCACGCTGGTAAGTCGGCACCTGGAAGAATGCAAAGCCACCGGGCCGGAGCTTCTCCGCAACGGTTTCCAACACCTTGCCGATGACGGGCGGTGGATTGTGTTGCAGCACGATCATACTGAAGAAGAGGTCGAATACCGGAAGCGACGCAAGCTCATCCCTGGAGCCAAGCTGCGTCCAGACAATCCGTTCGGCGTGTAGTGCATCGACATTGAGCTGTTGCGCAAGCTTCAGGTGCGAACTGGAAACATCCACTGCAAAGACCCGATGGAAGTGCTCGGTCAGCCAACGGGTGGTGCGACCCAATCCGCAACCCAGTTCCAACACCTCCCAAGCGGGATCGATTGCGATATCGTTTCGCCGCAAGGTGGCGAACAACCGCTCCATGTTCTCGCGGCCCGACTCGAGGAAAGCTTCACGGGTTTCCCCAATGCGTTCCATCAGGTACTGTGGTTCGGACAACACCGACCAATACGGTTCACTGTTGCCAAACCGGGTCCAGCTGCGCGCAACCCGCTCGAACAAACGCGCGGCGGTCTCATCATCTACGCGGGTCTGGATCGAGCACGGGGGGAATACGCTGACATTGCGTCCGCGCTCGCGCTCGACTACGCGATAACGCTGTGTAAACTCGGAGCTCTCCAGGAAGCGCTCGCGCAGCTCCTTGAGCGATCGGCTTTGCAGCGCATGGTCGCGCGCGATCGCCGCGCTTTCGGGTTCTCGCCCCAGAATCAGGCGATAGGCCCAAACCGCGGCGTCTTCGGTCGCAGGCACCTGATCCAAGGGCGGATGAGACGTATGCATTGCGATAATTCCGTATGGGCAGCGCAATTACGCCACGCGCCGGCGCAGGTAGTTCAGCAGGTCGATGCGGGTGATCAAACCGAGGAATTTCTCGCCCTCCACCACGATCGCGACATGGCCGCGCTCGAACACCGGCAACAGCGATTCGATCGGCGAATCCACCGGCAACACGTCGAGACGGCTGACCATCGCGGTAGACACGGGATCGCGGAATTTCGCCTCGTCGCCGTAGACGTGGATCAGCAGATCCGACTCGTCGATCAGGCCGACGATGCGATCGCGGTCCATCACCGGCAGTTGCGAGACGTCGTACAGCTTCATGCGGTTGTACGCGGCGACCAGCAATTCTTGCGGGCCGACCACCACGGTGTCGTGTTGCGCGTAGGGGCGCAGGATCAGGTCGCGCAGGTCGCCGGTGGGCTGGCGGTCGAGGAATCCGTTGTCCAGCATCCAGTAATCGTTGTAGAGCTTGGACAGGTATTTGTTGCCGGTGTCGCACACCAGCGTAACCACGCGCTTCGGCTGGGCCTGCTCGCGGCAATATTTCAGCGCCGCGGCCAGCAACGTCCCGGTGGATGAGCCGCCGAGGACGCCTTCCTTCTTCAGCAGCTCGCGCGCGGCGAGGAAACTTTCCTTGTCGCTGATCGCGTAGGCCTTCTTCACCCGCGAAAAATCGCTGATGCCGGGCAGGAAATCCTCGCCGATGCCTTCCACCATCCAGCTCGCGGACTTCGTCGACAACGTGCCTTCGTTGATGTACTGCGCGAGGATCGAGCCGACCGGGTCGGCGAGGATGAATTCCGTCTGCGGCGAAACGCGCGCGAAATAGCGCGACAAGCCCGTCATGGTGCCGGACGATCCGCAGCCGAACACGATCGCGTCCGCGCGCCCGTCCATCTGCTCGAAGATCTCCGGGCCCGTGGTTGCTTCGTGCGCAGCGGGATTGTCCGGATTGCCGAACTGGTTGATGAAATAGGCGCCCGGCGTTTCGCGCGCGATGCGCTCGGCAAGATCCTGGTAGTACTCGGGGTGGCCCTTGGCGACATCCGAACGCGTCAGCAGCACCTCCGCGCCCATCGCCTTGAGGTTGAAGATCTTCTCGCGGCTCATCTTGTCGGGCACGACCAGGATCAGCCGGTAACCCTTCTGCTGCGCGACCAGCGCCAGCCCCAGGCCGGTGTTGCCCGCAGTGCCTTCGACCAGGATGGCACCGGGCTGCAACTTGCCCGCGCGTTCCGCGCCTTCGATCATCGACAGCCCGATGCGGTCCTTGATCGAGCCACCGGGATTGGCGCTTTCCAGTTTCAGGAACAGCTCGCAACGCCCGGCATCCAGATGCTGCGCGCGCACCATCGGGGTCCGGCCGATCAGTTCAAGAACGCTGTTGACGATCATCAGGCTGCCGACACGGCGGGAATGGGAGGAGCATCGACGAGGGGCGTTTCGTCACGGCCGGCCATGATAACCGATGCCGATCCCCGCCTTTAGCTGCAGTGGCGACGCGCCCGTTCCGGAAGTGTTTCCAGGGCCGAGCGAACCCTTCAGGCGTGCCTCAGCAAATCCCGCAAGGCCGATCGCCATCCCGAGGAGTAAAGCCGATAACGGCCGCCGAGGGATTCGCGCACCACGCCGCGCGCGCGCCGCCATGGCGGCCCGCGGAACCTTTGCCTGATCCGCAGGTGTTCGAGTTTCTGCAATGCCATTTCAAGGTAATCCGGCTTCACGCCCGGCATGTCGCGAAGGCGCTGCAACAGGACTTCGGAACGCCGTACCAGCGCATCGACTTTGGCCGCGCGCGGATCCACGAGATCATTCCACTTCTGTCGCAGATTGCGGTCGGGCATGCCGATCTGATTCGCATCGTGCTGCCGATAGTCGATCAAGGCCTCTTCCAGGCAATCGAAGCCGTCACGGGCCGCGGCCAGGATCGCGAGCCATTCGTCGTGCACCCAACCCGGGGCAAACGGCATCGCCTCGATCGCCAGCGAGCGTCGCAGCGCCACGGTCGCGCCCGTCGCCAGGCTGCGCCGCAACAGCACTTCGAAACCGCGCGATGCGTGGATCCTGCGAAATTCGGAAGAAGTAACCTTCAGCACGTCGAAGAGGGAACGTCGCAGGCCGACTCCCGCGGCATCCACGCGTCTGGCATCGCTGCAGAGAAACCGCAGTTCCGGACGGCAGTCGAATTCATGCATTTGCGTCGCCAACTTGCTGGCGTGCCAGACGTCGTCCTGATCGCACAGGAACAGCACGTCGCCCGAAGCGGCCTTCAGCGCCGTCTCGAAATTCGCGACGTACCCGACGTTGGTGTCGCCGAACAGAAGGCGGACCTGTATGCCACGAACCGTTGCGCGGTCGCGCAACTCCCCGAGCATGGCAGGCGTGCCATCCATGGAGGCATCGTCGCGCACGACGATCTCGTCGGGCAGCCGCGACTGCGCCAACACGCTTTCCCACAGGGATGGCAAATAACGAATGCCGTTGAAAGTGCAAACCACCACGGAAGAAGTCAACGCCATGGCACGCATTGTCGGCATGCCGCCGCATACTTCAAGCCGGCCAGCGGTGGAAGAATGGCGTCTTGGTCGATCCTCGTCCGGAAATCCGCGCCATTTCCTCCTCCGGAAAGCAACCGGCCCGCTTTGGCGGGCCGGAGGTAGCGCGATCGATCAATGCGCGGGAACGCGTTGGTCCCACATTCGGGTGAGTCGGTCTTTCAGATGCAGCTTCTCGCGCTTCATGCCGGCCAGGGACGTATCGTCCAGCGGCAACACGCCTAGTTCCGCATCGCGGACTTTGGTGTCCAGCTCCTGATGATGCTGGTAAAGACGGCGGAACTCGGGGTCCGCCTTCATGAGTGCTTCGACGTCATCCTTCTGCACGAATTCGAACATTGCAGAACCTCCTTCCAGTCAACGGCACCTGCCACGTGCCAGGCAAAACCACACCGCCCGCGCGCCGCTGGAGCGGTGCGCAGGGGTCATTGAAAGTACGGGCTTCATTCGATTCTGGCGGAACGGCGCAAGGCCGGTTCCAAGCTCGACGCTACTCTGATCCGCCCGGCGCCGCAACCGCCGGCAAACCCGCGCCGCAGCGGGATGGAATCTTGCAATCGACTGTTTTATTGATATTTTTATCCAGAAATCCAGCTTGCCACTCGACGATATCAAGGCCCGGCGCTGACCTCGACGCTCGCACCCGTGCCCCCATCCTGGATCGCGCGGATATGGATGCGCGAAGCATCGGCGCCTCCCGCCACCAAGGCATCACGCACCGATACGGCACGTCGTCCCGCCAGCACCCGTTGGCCGGAAGCCGCGCGCGGCACGATCCGGATGGTTTGGCCCGCGTGGGCTTGGGCGAAAGCAGCCAGCCGGCGCGAACGCGACGCCGAAAGCACGTCACCGCCGCCCGGGAAAGAGGCATCGGAGAGGACGAGGCTGGCCGCGGGGGTGCTGCTACCCGAGGCCGTGTTGTCGCTGCCGGGTCCACGCAACGCGCGGGTGGCAGCTTCGGCGAGATCGGCTTCCTTGCGTGCAAGCGCCGCGGCTCGCGCTTGCGCGGAGGCAAGCTTCTTGGCCTGGTCGGCTTCGGCCTGCGCCTGCTGGGCCTGTTGCGAATAAGCCGCGCCCTGCTGCTGCAGCATCTGCGCCTGTTCGACCGCGGCCTGATATTGCAGGCGCTGTTTCGCGAGTTCGGCGCGCGCGGCGTCGGCGTCGGCCTGCGAGGCCTCCAGCATGATGTGGTCGTGATCACGCTGTAGCTGGTCGAGCTGGTTCTGGTCGGCTTCGACTTGGGCGGCGGCGCGCGCCAGCTCGACGCGTTGCTCCGCGATGAACAGGTAGTGCGGCCGTTCGTGCCGGCCGGCATTGCCGACGGCGGCAATCGCATCGCGCGCGCGCGCCTGCTCGCCCAACGCCAGATTGCCCAGCACGGGATCTGCGCTCAGCTGATCCAGTTGCGCATTCAGGCTTTGCACTTCGGCATCGTCGGACGCGGCATGTGAAAGCTGCGGCAGCGCCAGGCAAAGCCCGAGAAGACCAACGGCAATCGTTCGTGCTGCGCGCATCAGCCCGTGCTCCCTTGATCGGCGGGGCCACTGCTGTTGGCGGACGGTGGCCAGGATTCGTCTTGCGGGGTTGCGCTCGTTCCGGCGGGAGCCGGAGCGGTCGACCCACCCGGCGCAGGCGGAGGCGCGCCGAGCTGGGGCGCGCCCAATTGAATCGGCGGCAACTCCTCGGAAGAACCACCGCTCGCCGGCTGCGAAGCGGCCTGCTGTGCCGCGGCCGCTTCGGCCTGCTTCTGTTCCAGATCGGCCTGAAGATTGGAATTCTCATCGCGCTGGTTCTGGATGCGCGCCTCCAGCTCGACCGCACGGGCCCTCGCGGTGGCGGCTTCGGCCGCTGCCGCGGCTTCCTGGGCACTCGCCGCGGCCTGATCATTGTCGCCCTTGGCCAAGGCCTGTTGGGCGAAGGCATAACGACGTTGTGCCTCGGCGAAGGAATCCGGCGCCCGGGTCACGGCACCCGCCGCCGACGCGGCCCGGATTTGCGCATCGGCCTGGTCCAGCAACCCCGTGGGCGGTGGCGTGGTGGCGCAGCCGACTGCCAACCCCATCGCAAAAAACGGAACCAGCCGATGGATTTTCATGCGGGTGCGTGCCATAAGGTTGCCCATGGGGACATGATCTATTGTCCGGCGCGGGTCGCGGCATTGCAACGCGCGGCGCGCTGGCCCCGCTCTTGCTTCGACCATCTCACCATTCGCAGCGGTACTGCCTCATGGACATCGGGTATTTCCTGAAACTGATGATGGACAAGGGCGCTTCGGACATGTTCCTGTCCAGCGGCGCGCCGGTGCATATCAAGGTCGAAGGCAAGCTCTATGCGCTCGGCAATACCGGCCTGCCGTCCGGCATGGCCAAGAAGATCGCCTACTCGCTCATGGACGAAGGCCAGGTGCCGCAGTTCGAACGCGAACTGGAATTGAACATGGCGATCGCGATCAAGGACGTCGGCCGTTTCCGCGTCAACGTGTTCAAGCAGCGTGGCGAAGTCGGCCTGGTGATCCGCTCGATCAAGAGCGAAATCCCGTCCATCGAACAGTTGCTGCTGCCGCAGATCTACAAGCAATTGATCATGGAGCCGCGCGGCCTGATCCTGGTGGTCGGTTCCACCGGTTCCGGCAAGTCGACCACGCTGGCTTCGATGATCGACTACCGCAACAGCAACACGTCCGGCCACATCCTCACCATCGAGGATCCGATCGAATACCTGCACCGGCACAAGAAGTCGATCGTCAACCAGCGCGAAGTCGGGCTGGACACGCACGGTTTCCACAACGCGCTGAAGAACGCGATGCGCGAGGCGCCGGACGTGATCCTGATCGGCGAAATCCGCGACACCGAAACCATGGACGCGGCGATCGCGTTCTCGGAAACCGGCCACCTGTGCCTGGCCACGCTGCATTCCAACAATGCCGACCAGACCATCGAGCGCATCCTCAACTTCTTCCCCGAAGCCGCGCACAAGAACATCCTGATGAACCTGGCGCTCAACCTGCGCGCGGTGATCTCGCAGCGACTGGTGGTCGGCAAGGACGGCCGTCGCCGGCCCGCGGTGGAAGTGCTGATCAATACGCCTCACATCCGCGACCTGCTCCGTCGCGGCGAAGTGCACCAGATCAAGGAAGCGATGGACCGTAGCCTGCAAGACGGCATGCAGACTTTCGACCAGTCGCTGTTCAAGCTCTACAAGGAAGGCATCATCGAACTGGAGGAAGCATTGTCGAAGGCCGACTCGCGCGACGGTCTCGCGCTGAAGATCCGCCTGGCCGAAGGTGCTTCCGGCAGCGACCTGCCCCAGAACGATCCCTACGACATGACGGCGTTCTAGCCTGCACGAATTTTCGTCGCTGATTCCGCGCGGCGATGCCTCTTCAAAAAGAAACGGGCGCCCTGCCGAGGGCGCCCGTCGACGTTGGAGTGTACCGGCGGAGACTAGAACCGGTACTCCGCATTCACAGACATCAGATTGGTCGACAAGTTCAGATTGTTCTTGTCGGCATGGTAATAGTCGTAGGCCAATCCCAGGCCGAAATTCCGGTTGAAGTCATAGCCGAAACCCGCGCCTGCGTAATAGCCGTTGTCGTTGTGGTGCTCGAACAGCGGGAACGTGTCGCTGGTTTCACCCGCGCCCTTCCATGCGTACAACCCGGTGCGCCCGGAGATGTACCAGTTCGTGTCGAGGTTGTAGCGGCCGTTCACGCCTGCGGTCCAGCCGTGCAGCGATGCCTTGTCGTTGGCGAGCACGGGCTGGTTGTTGAACACGTTCTTGATCTGCATGTTGCCGAGATCGTTGTAGCCCACTTCCGCGCCCAGCGCGAAATTGGGCGTCACGCCCCAGCGATAGCCGCCATCGAGGGCATAACCGGTGTCGCTGCCGCTGTTCGGGCCGCTGATGACGTTGCTGTGTCCGACGTTGCCGTTGATGAAGAACTGGCTGTTGTTGCCGGAATTGACGTTGCCGTCCTGCGCAAAGGCAGGCGCCGTCGCGAATACCGCGGCGATGCTGAGGGCAGTCAGGGTCTTGCGCATTATCTTTCTCCTGCGGGAAACATGGTGTGCCGGATACATGAACTTGGATTTGCCGGCGCACGCGCGATGTGTCGCGCGCAGAATTAAGACCACTGCGGTGATCAATTGTTGCTTTTTCGTAAGCGCGGAACTCAGGCGCAGTTCATCGAATCAGTTCCGTCGACACGCGCGATCGATCAGGCGCGATTCATTTTTCCCGCGCAATCCGCAATCCGGTTTGCGGATCGAAAGCGTGCAGTGTTTGCGGGGAGTACGACAACGCGACGGCTGCTCCGTGTTCCGGCAAATCCTGCGGAGGCACGCGCGCGACGATTTCATTGCCGCCGAAACGCAGGTTGAGGAACACCTCGTTGCCGACCGGTTCGATGACCTCCAGTTGCGCCTGCAACACGGGCTGCGATGCATCACCCGGTGCCACAGGGCGCAGGTGTTCCGGGCGCAGACCCAGCACCAGTTCGCGCCCTTCGTATGCCGCGAGTTCCGGACGCATCCGCAAAAGATCGCCCAGCGGCAACGCAATCGACTCCATCTCCAGACGTGCGACGTTGTCGCTGCGCAGGCGACCACGCAGGAAATTCATCGCCGGGCTGCCGAGGAAACCCGCGACGAACAGATTGGCCGGTTGTTCGTACAAGCGCATCGGCGTGTCGATCTGCTGGATCTCGCCGCCCTGCATGACCACGATGCGCTGGCCCAGCGTCATCGCTTCGATCTGGTCGTGGGTCACGTAAATCATCGTCGCCTTGAGCCGGCGATGCAGGCGCGCGATTTCCACCCGCGTCGACAGCCTCAGCCTGGCATCGAGGTTGGACAGCGGCTCGTCCAGCAGGAATACCTTCGGTTCGCGCACCAGCGCGCGCCCCAGCGCGACGCGCTGGCGCTGGCCACCGGACAACTGGCGCGGACGACGCTCCAGCATGTCGCCCAATCCCAGCATGTCCGCCGCGACCTGCACGCGGCGCGCGATCTCCGCACGCACGGTGCCGCGCAGCTTCAAGCCGAACGCGAGGTTCTCCGCCACGCTCATGTGCGGATACAGCGCGTAGTTCTGGAACACCATGGCGATGTCGCGCTCGCGCGGCGGCACGTCGTTGACCGTGCGGCCGTCGATGCGGATGGTGCCGGAACTCGCCGTCTCCAATCCGGCGATGATCCGCAGCAACGTGGTCTTGCCGCAACCGGAGGGTCCGACCAGCACCAGCAGTTCGCCGCCGGCCACCTCGAAGCTTGCATCGGCCACGGCGACCTTGCCCTGATCGAACTCCTTGCGCACGTTGTCGAGACGGACGGTGGCCATGATTCCCGCGGGTTTTCGCGCGGCTCGCCCGCGCGATCACAGCACGTTATCATGCCGATGTAATCGTTTACATGGGACAGCAGATGGCCGACGCCAGCAATCCGTCGCGTTGCATGTTTCCGGATGCCTTCGTGTGGGGCAGCGCCACCTCGGCGTACCAGATCGAGGGGTCGCCACTGGCCGACGGCGCCGGGCCGAGCAACTGGCAGCGTTTCGCGCACACGCCCGGCAACGTGCGCAACGGCGACACCGGCGATATGGCCTGCGACCACTATCGGCGCTGGCGCGAGGACGTGACCCTGATGCGCGCGCTCGGCATGAACGCCTACCGCTTCAGCATCGCCTGGAGCCGCGTGTTGCCGGAAGGTCGCGGCCGCGTCAACCCGGAAGGCCTGGCGTTCTACGACCGGCTGGTGGATGCATTGCTGGAACACGGCATCTCGCCGATGGCCACGCTTTACCATTGGGACCTGCCGGCCGCGCTGGACGACCGCGGCGGCTGGCTGAACCCGGACATCGCCGACTGGTTCGCCGAGTACGCCCAGGTGCTGTTCCGCAAGCTCGACGATCGCGTGCGCCTGTGGGCGACGCTCAACGAACCATGGGTGGTGACCGATGCGGGCTACCTGCACGGCGTGCTCGCACCCGGGCATCGCAGCATGTACGAACCGCCGATCGCTGCACACAACCTGCTGCGCGCGCATGGCGCCGCGGTGCAGGCCTATCGCGCCATCGGCAAACACGAAATCGGGCTGGTGGTGAACCTCGAGCCGAAATACCCGGCCTCGCAGAGCGAGGCCGATCTCGCCGCCACTGCGCGCGCCGACGCCTACATGAACCGCCAATTCCTGGACCCGGTCTTCCTCGGTCGTTATCCGGACGAGCTCGCGGGAATCTTCGGCGACGCGTGGCCGGAATGGCCCGCGGAGGATTTCGAAAGCATCAACCATGGCATCGACTTCATCGGCGTGAACTACTACACGCGCAATGTCACGACCGCCGACGCGCGCGCGTGGCCGCTGCGCACTTCCGGCGTGCCGCAGAGACACGCGACCCACACGCACACACGCTGGGAGGTTTATCCGCGCGGACTGACCGACGTGCTGGAGTGGGTGGCCGAGCGTTACGGCAATCCCCCGATCTACATCACCGAGAACGGCGCGGCCTTCTACGATCCACCTACCTCGCCGGAACAGGGCATCGAGGATCCGCTGCGCGTCGAATACCTGCGCGACCACCTGCGTGCCGCGCACGCGGCGCTGGCGCGCGGCGTGGACCTGCGCGGCTATTTCGTGTGGTCGCTGCTGGACAACTTCGAATGGGCGCACGGGTACTCCAAGCGCTTCGGCGTGGTGCACGTGGACTACGTGACGCAGAAACGCACGCCCAAGGCCAGCGCGCGCTTCTATTCGAAAGTGATCGCCACGCACGGCGCGGCGCTCGACGCCGCCACGGCGTGAGCACGCCGGCTTGTGCGCCGGCATCGCGATTCAGAAGCTCGCCTCGATGCGCGCGGGTGCGCCGCGCAGGCGCAGTTCGCCGTCCGACCATTGCGCGGGTTTGCCGTCGACAGTGGTTGCGCCCGGCATCCCGGAGAACGGCCAGGTCAACACCAGTCCGCCCGGCGGCAACGCGCTGCCCGCATCGATGGTCCAGATCACGCGCGAACCCTCGCGTCGCAGCGAATAACCCAGCGCGCCCCACTGAGTGCGCAATCCGTGCAGTGCGATGCCGCCCTGCCCCAACCATCGCGCCGGCACGCCGGCGCCCAGCACCAGGGATCGGTCGTCGTCTCGCTCGTAGGCAAACAAGTCGAGCACCGAACGGATGTAGTCGGACGCCACCCATGCGTGCGGAAGATCACCGATGAAGCGCGGCTTGCGCGGGTCGCGGCCCACGACTTCAGCCCACTGGTTCCAGCCCGCGGGGCGTTGCCCCTCGAAGAAGAAATCGAGCAGCGCGGGTACGCGCTCGCGCCAACCGAGCCGCGCGAACACGCCGAGGTTGCGCCACTCGTACGGCGTGTAGGCATCCCAGTCCTTGCCGCCGTCGGCGCGCGACAGTGAATCGTTCCAGTAACGCTGGAACGTGTCGTCGAGCAGCGAAGGCGGCAGCAACGTGCGCAGGTTTTCCTGCTGGCCGCCGGGCGCGAGGGCGATCGTGGTCGATGTCGGATCGAAATCGCCCAGCTCCGCGCTGCCGGGAATGAAATCGATGTGGTGCGAGGCGACGCTGATGCGGATCGAGGCGTAGAGATCATCGCGGAAACGGTCGCGCTGTTGCGTCCACTTCGCCGCCGCGGCGCGATCCCCCAGCGCCTGCGCCATGGCCACGGCATCGTCCTGTCCGCGCAGCGCCCAGAAGTCGTCCCAGCAGGAATGCTCGGGTTTCGCGGAATAGCCTTCGTGGCTGATCGAGGCCGGCAGCAAACCGCGGAACATCGGGGTGGCCGAGGCACGTTCGCTGTCCTGCAATTTCTGGAGATATGCCATCGTCGCCGTCACGTGCGGCCACAGCGTGCGCAGGAATCCGCGATCGCCACCGTAGCGATATACCTGTGCGATCAGGTGCAGCAATTCACCGGGACTGTCGTTCTCCGGCGTCGGGTCCGCGCCCCGCGCGTCCACACAGCAGGGCACCTTGCCGGTGGAGAACTGGTGCGGCGCGTACCACAGTGCGTAGTCGCGCGCCGCATCGACGTCGCCGAGGCGCAGCAGCCCGTCGGCCATCATCGCACCATCGCGGATCCACGAACGCGCATACGAACGCGTGCCCGGACGCAATTCGACGCCGTCACGCGACATCAGGATCCACGCCAGCGAGCTGCGCAGCGTGTCCTCCAGGCGCTGCTGCGATGGCGGCAGACGCAGGACTACGCGATCGAGCTTGCCATGCCATTGCGCTGCGACCGCGCGCTCCCGATCTCCCAGCCATGCGGCCGCATCGTTGCCGTTCGGCGGCAATGCAACCGCAGAACCGGATAGCGGCGCCACCACGCCGAGGGTCGCCATGGCATGCGGTGCGAGGTGGAAGCGGTACAGCGCCGCGCCGGAAGCGCGGCCGTGATCGTCGTGCGCCGGTTCCGCTTCGGAGGTGTCATCCGTCTGCAGCCATTGCGCCGGCGATGTGTCCGGTGATGCGCTGGCGAAAGTGCGGTCGGCCTGTCGCAGCAGCCATACGCGCGGCTCGCCGTCGACTTCCAGAGTGCGCCCTTTCCACGCGAGATCGTGGATCGGACTCACGCCGCCTGCGCCGTTGAGGAATTGCGTGGGCGGATCGACCTGCAAGGGCCGCACGGCGAGCGCGAGCGTCACGTCGCGCGCGCGATCGCCGTCGTTGCGCAATTCGTAACGCGCGACCAGTTGCGAACGTTCACGCGTGCCTGCGCCGAACGCGGTCACGCGCAGCGAGATGTCGCCGTGCTTCCACTGCACGCTCGGGATCGGCAAGTAACCATCGCGCAGCGAGTGCGTCGTCGCGACGTCCGCCCAGGTGACAAGCTTGCCGCCGTCCAGCAGGAAAGGCTCCAGGCTGAAGCCGCCCTTGCCGACTTCCAGCGCGCCGTCTTCCGACAGCAGGCCGGAATCGCTGCCGCCGTCGATGCCGACCAGGGTCCAGTACGCCTGTTCGCCTGAAAATCCGCGTGGATAAAACCCTCGCGGCGCATGCTTCGCCGCGGCTTCCACTTCGGCATTCGGATCCGGCGGCAGGACGTTTGCCGCGCGCGTACCGGACACCGGAAGCTCGCGCAATGCCAGGCGATCGAAGCACACGCTGCCGCGGCCACCGCCCTTGCCCGCGGCGATCGTCAATTCCAGCGCGGCGCTTTGCGTCAGTGCGTGGTCCTTGCGCGGACCCCAGGCGAAACCGATGGCGTCCGCGGGAATCTGCAACGCGCTCCATCGCGATGGCGGCGAGAAGTCCGGCCACTGGCGCCACCACACGTTGTCACCACTGGCGTCGATCAGTTTGAACTGCAACGCATTCGACGGGGCCGAGCCGCGCACGCCGAGCTCGAATGCATAGTTGGCCGGCAACGAAAGCGGAAGCGCGCGCCGCATCGACGCATACCCCGCCGTGCCGCGCAGGTCGTAGTCCAGGCACAGGGCGTTGCCATGCGGGTCATCATCCGCGCGCAGCGACGCCCGGACGTCGTCGGAAGCGGAAACCTGCCAGACGGATGGATTCCGGAAATCGTCCAGCACGTGTACCGGCTGGGCCGCCGCACACGTCTGTACCGCCGCGAAAGCGAACAGCGCGATGGTCGTTCCGGGAAATAATGTACGGTCCGACATTTCAGCCTTTCACGCTTCCCAGCAACAGGCCGCGCAGGTAATAGCGCTGCAGCGCCAGGAACAGCAGCAGCACCGGCAGCACGGTGATCACGGCGCCCGCCATCATCAGTTCGAAGTCCTGCACGTGTTCGCGCGAGAGCGAGGCCAGGCCGACCGGCAAGGTGTAGTGCTGCTGCCCGGTCAGCACGATTAGTGGCCACATGAAATCGTTCCACGCGGTCAGGAAGGTCAGCACCGCCAGAGTCACCAGGATCGGCTTCAGCAGTGGCAGCACGATCTGCAGGAAGATGCGCGCCTCGCCCGCGCCGTCCACGCGCGCGGCTTCCAGCAGGTCGTCCGGGATCGTGCGCGCGTACTGGCGCACCAGGAAGATGCCGACGATGCCGAACACCGTCGCGGTGCCGGGCAGGATCACGCCCGCGTAGGTATTCACCAAGCCCACGTATTTCAGAAGCAGGAACAGCGGCAGCATCGCCACCTGCGCGGGAATCACCAGCCCGCCGACCAGCATGCCGAAGAGCTTCTCGCGCCCGGCGAAACGCAGCTTGGCGAACGCGTAACCCGCCAGCGTGTTGCAGGCCAGCGACAGCAGCGTGATCGAAGTGGCGATGAAGACGCTGTTGAGGAAATACCGGCCCATGCCCGCGTGCGCGAACAACTCGTGGTAATTGCCTAGCGTGGGGTGCGCGGGCAGCAACGGCGGCGGCAGCGAACTGGCCGTTCCCGGCTGCATGAAGGAAACCGAGAGCATCCATGCCAGCGGAAACAGGGCCAGCGCGGTCGCCACGACCAGCGCGCCATTGATCCACCACGCAGCCGCGCGCGCGCTCACGTCAGGCTCTCGCGCGCTTCGCCGGCACGCCACATCGCCGCGGTGACGGCGAACATCAGCACGAACAGCAGGAAGGCCACGGCCGAAGCCGTGCCCATGTTCCACCACTTGAAGCCCTCGTCATACATCAGGTACAGCACGCTTTCCGTGCTTTGCAGCGGGCCGCCTTCGGTGATCACGTAGGGCTCGGCGAACAACTGGAAATAGCCCGACACCGTGAGGATGCCGACCATCAGCAGGATCGGCGCGAGGCTCGGCAACGTGATGTGGCGGAACTGCCGCCACACCGAAGCGCCATCGATGCGCGCGGCTTCGTACAGCTCCTGCGGAATCGCCTGCAGTCCGGCCAGCAGGATGATCATGTTGTAGCCGAAGTTTTTCCACACCGCGAACAGGATGATCATCGGCATCGCCCAGTGCGGATCGCCCAGCCAGTCGACCGGCGCGATGCCGAAATGGCCGAGCACGAAATTCACCATGCCGTATTTCGGGTTGAACAGGTAACGCCAGATCACCGCGACCGCGACCACGGTGGTGACCACCGGCGCGAACAGCGCGGTGCGGAAGAATGCACGCGCCTTCGACAGCGGAGAGTTGAGCAGCAATGCCGCACCGAGTGAAGCCAGCAGCGACAGCGGCACGCCCACGATCACGAAATACAGCGTGTGCCCGAGCGCCGCCCAGAATTCCGGCCGGTGCAACAGTTCCCAGTAATTGTGCAGGCCGACGAAACGCAGGTTGCGCAGATCGGCGAGCGCGTAGAGGTCATAGTCGGTCAGGCTGAGCGCGAGACCGGCCAGCACCGGCAGCAGGAAGAACACGCCCAGCACCAGCAAGGCCGGCGCGAGGAACCACCACGCAGCGGATATCTTCCTCATCGAGCCTGGTTCTGCAGCACCCAGCGACGCTTCGCCAGGATGGTATCGGCCTGCACATCCATCTGCGCGGCGGCCTGGTCGATCGTCAACTGGCCGGCGACGGCGCGCGCCGCGATGTCCTGCATCATGTTGACGATCTGCTCCCACTCCGGCACCGGCGGCGCCGGTTGCATGCGTTCGAGCTGGTCGCGGAACGCATGCAGTTTCGGGTCCTGTTTCAGCGCGGGGCTTTCCCATACCGAGCGACGCGGCGGCAGGTCGCCCAGCAATTCATAGAAGCGCTGCTGCACCAGCGGGCGCGAGAGATATTCGATCAGCAGCCACGCAGCACGCTTGTCGTGCGAGGCGACCGGAATGGCCACGCTGGAACCGTAGGCCACCGAGTCGCCCGGGCCATCCGGCCCCGGCAGCGGCGCGGTGGACCACGCGTCCTGCTGCGACGGTGGCAGGCGCTTGCGGAATTCGCCGATGTTCCAAGGGCCCGAGAGATAGAACACGAATGCGCCGCGCCCGAATTCCTCCCACGGATTGCTGACCTGGATGTTGGTGTAGGGCGGCACGTCGCCGCGCCGGTACAGATCGACGTAAAACGCCAGCGCACGTTTGAATCCGGCGCTGCGGAAATTGCCGTAGCGCGCGCCGTCGCGCAGCAGCGGTTCGTGCTGTTGCAGCGCCAGCGCCAGCAACTGGTCGTATTCATTGGTGGGCAGCAGCGCACCCCAGCGCTTGCCGCCGCTGTGCGCGCGGATCGCATCCATCTGCCGCCGCCATTCCGCCCAGTCGCGCGGCGGTGCGTCGAAACCGGCGTCGCGCAAGAGGTCGACGCGATAAAACAGCAGGCGGGTATCGACATACCACGGGACGCCGTAGAGCGCGCCGTCGAAGCGGTTGGTCGCCCAGACCGCGGGAAAATAATCCGGCTCGCGCACATCGCGCGAAGCCGCCGCGAGCGCATCCAGTGGTTCCAGCGCGTGCAGCGCGGCGAATTCCGGAATCCAGGTATTCCCGATCTGGGTCACGTCCGGCAACGAATCGCCCGCGTAGGCCGTCAGCAGTTTCTCGTGCGCCGCGGTCAGCGGGATCTGCTGCACGCGGACATGGATGCCGGGATGTTCGCGCTCGAATTCCGGCAGCAGCTTGACCACCGCCTCGCCTTCGCGGCCGATGGTCCAGAATTCGAGCGTGCGCGAATCCTCCGGATGCGATCCGCATGCGGCGAGCAGCGTGCACGCCGCGAGCAACGCCGGGACGATTGCGCGCGCGACCCTCATCGCGCCGCGGCAAGCGCGCGCTGCTCCGTGCGCTTGCGCGGAACATTCGCCGCCTGGCTGTCGCCGCCCAGCCATCCACCCTTGAAACCCGCGCGTTGCAGGCCCTTGCGGATGTACGGATTGGAACGCATCACCTTCCATACGAAACCGCTGCGGTAATTCTCCAGCATCAGCAGGATCGGTCCCTGGTCGATGCCGAGGTATTCGTCGTCGAACCAGCCTTCGCCGGGCACCAGACGACCGCTGCGCAAGGGTGCGTTCAATTCGAAGCTGGGGTTGAACGCGTCCTTGAATCCATAATCCGAATACAACCAGGGCCCGTAGCGACGATACATCTCCTGCATGGCCCTCTGCGAAATCTCCGGCGTGAACACGATCGAGGAAATCGCGGCGGTGGGCGCCAGCGTGCCGTCGTCGAACACGCGGTCCACGTCCGCGCCGCGCGCGCTGTAGCCGGAGAACTGGGTCTGTTCGCCATCGTGCTCCCACAGGATTTCGCCGGGGCCATTGCAGGCGGTCAGGCCCCACACGTTTTCACCGTAGCCCTTGAAGTGCAACGGATTGGCGATCGCGTAGGCGCGCTGGCCGATGGTGGCGCGCGCGCTGTTCTCGAAATAGTCGAGCCCGCGGCGGCGCATGTAGGCGTCGCGGATGCCGCGGAAGTCGATCCAGGACTGGCTGAACTGGTGGCCGAACAACGGCGCGAAACCGATGTGCGGTTTTCCTCCCATGAAACTGCCCCAACTGCGGTCGTAGGTGGAAGCCCAGGCCTTCCACGCGTCCGGTGCGACCGGATGCGTCGGCGATCCCAGCGCCAGCACGTACAGGATCATGCCCTCGTCGTAGCCATCCCAGTCGGCGGGAATGAACTTGCCGCCCGGCGTCCAGCCCATGCTGACGCGAGGCGGTCGTACCTGCATCCAGTTCCAGTCCATGCCGCGATAGAGCTTGTCGGCGAGATCACGGATTTCCTTTTCCTGCGGGTCGTCGCCGTCGAAGTACGACTGGTCGAACAGCACGCCCGCCATCAGCAACGAGGTGTCGATGGTGGAAAGCTCGATCCAGCGGCCGTAGCGCTTGCCGGTCTGCATGTCGAGGAAGTGATAGAAGAAACCGTGGTAACCGGAATCGTCGTCCTCGCTGTCGCCCTGCGGCGCATTGGCGAAGAAGCGCAGCGTGGCCAACACGCGCACGCGCGCCTGTTCGCGCGTGACCCAGCCGCGTTCGACGCCGATCGGATACGCCGTCAACGCGAATCCCACCGCGGCGATGCTGGCGAACGGCTCCTTGCCCAGCGGCCAGTGGTCCGGCACCAGACCATTCTGCGGATTGGCCGTCTTCCAGAAATATTCGAAGGTGCGGTGTTCCAGGTCATCGAGATCGAGCGGCGGCGTCGCCGGCATCGCCTCTATCGCGCCCTGTTCGATGGCCTGCGTTGCATCGTTCTGCAGCGCGGCGGCGCGCAGTGGCGGCGCGGTGAACCCCGATGCCAGCACCAGCAGCAGCGAGACGAAGAAAAAACGGGTACCACGCAAACGTCGCATCCACGACTCCCCTGCCCAAACCACCTGCTCAGTCCAGCTTGCCCGGGACGGGGCGTCTGCCCGCGTCCACCCACTCGACCAGTTCCCCGAAGGCCTTGCCGATTTCCTGCGGCGTGAACACGCAATGGCCTTCGCGGTTGACGTACTGCTGCACGAAGTGGTCGGAATGCCCCGCGCGCTGCACCAGCAGCGCGTAATCGAACACGCCGCCGGCCGGCACCAGTGGGTCGGCGACATCGTGCAATTCCAGCATTGGCACCAGCAAGCGGCCGCTCGGCGTGTACCAGCGCGAAAGCCACGCCGCCGCATGCGGATCGGCGCTGTAGCGATGCACACCGTCGTTCAGGGCATAGTCGTCGCCGGAGCCGACGTAGATCAAACCGGCGTTGTCGAAAGGATTGCCGTGCAGGCGATGTTGCAATCCTTTCGCATCGCTGCCTGCGTCCGCGATGATCGCGGCCAGATTTGTCCTGCCGGCCGCGCCGTACCAACGCAGCAAAGCCTGCGTCGCCTTCGGCCTGGAATCCAGCGCCGCCTGGATTTTCGCGACGGTCCGGTCGTCGTCGCGATAGTCGTCCGGCACCGGTACCAGCGGGCCGAGCACGCCGGGGAAGTAATAGTCGAATGCCGCGCGCAACGCGAAGCCCCGATCCAACAACGCGTCGGACGGTTGCACCGCGCCGCACAGCGACAAGGCGCCTGCGTAAATCCCGGGCTGTGCTTCGGTGTTCTGCGCGATCAGCGTGCCGCCCATCGACATGCCCATCAGCAAGGTCTGCGCGGGCTGGCCGTAATGCGCGATGAAATAGCGGCGCAGGCGTTCGGTATCGCGCGCGCCGGCCTCGATCGCCCAGCCGCCTTCCGAGTAACCGGACTGGATCACGGCGTAGCCGCGCGCCAGCAACGGATCGAACATCGGCGACAGCGCGTCTTTCGGCGAAAACACCACCGGGCTTTCGTTGGTGCCGTGGTAGTACACCACCAGTTTGCGGTTCCACCCGGCCGGCACGTCGATGCGGTAGGACGCGCCCTGCAGCGTGCCGATCGCGTGCACCGGCCGCTCATGCGTTGCGGGCGCGGCGGCGGAGTCCGCGCCGCCGGCGATGGACGCGTACGCGAGCACGCATGCGACCGACGACGCGCGCAGGAAGTCCGACGCGTTCATTTCGGCGCCGCGCAATAGCGCGCGATGAATTGTTCGTGCCGCGGCATGACGTCGACGCAATGAGCGATCACCTGCCGCACGCCTTCCACCAGTTGGTCGAGCTTGTCGTCGGGCAGCAGATCCACCACCGGATGCCAGGCGCGCGGGATGATGCGCTGCCCGATGAGCACCTCGATCCAGCTGGTCAGCGCGAACATCTCTTCGGCATTGCGATAGAAACGCCCGCTGTCGCGGAACAGGCGGATGGTTTCCGCCAGCGGTTGCGGGATGTCCATCGTGCGGCAGTAGTTCCAGAACGGAGAATCATCGCGCTCGGTCGCGCAAAAATGCAGGATGATGAAATCACGGATGCGCTCGATCTCGAATGCCGCCTGCGCGTTGTAGCGGTCGATCACCACCTGGCTGAATTCCCCGTCCGGGAAGAGATTGACCAGGCGCGCCACGCCCGACTGGATCAGATAGATGCTGGTGGATTCCAAAGGTTCCAGGAATCCGCCGGCGAGGCCGATCGCGACCACGTTCTTGTCCCAGACCTTTTTCCGCTGGCCGGCGGTGAAGCGCAGCACGCGCGGTTCGGCCAGCGCGCGGCCGTCCAGCCACTTCAGCACGTTCGCGGCGGCCTCGTCGTCGCCGATGTGCTTGCTCGAATAGACATAGCCGTTGCCGGTGCGGTGCTGCAACGGGATGCGCCAGGTCCAGCCGGCCTCGCGCGCGGTGCAGCGCACGTACGGCGTGGGCGGCCCGACGTTCTCGCAAGGCACCGCGACCGCGCGGTCGCACGGCAACCAGTGCGACCAGTCCTCGTAGCCGGCGTGCAGGGTCTGTTCGATCAGCAGGCCGCGGAAGCCGGAGCAATCGATGAACAGGTCGCCCTCGATGCGCTCGCCGCTTTCCAGCACGACGGCTTCGATGAAACCGTCGTCCGGCCGCTGCACGACCTGCACGACCTTGCCCTCGGTGCGGCGCACGCCACGCGCCTCGGCGTAGCGGCGCAGGTATTTCGCGTACAAGCCCGCGTCGAAATGGTAGGCATAGGCGATGTTGGCCAACGGCGAGTTCGCGGGTACATCGCTGGGCGAGGCCATGAACTTGCCATGCTCCGCCGCCAGCGTATTGAGCGTGTATTCGTCCAGCGCCTTCGCACGTCCGAGGTGATGCGCCTTCAACCAGTACTGGTGGAACGGCATCAGGCCGTAATCGCGGCCGATGCTGCCGAAACCGTGCACGTAGCGGTCGCCGATGCGCGCCCAGTCGAGGAACTGGATGCCGAGCTTGAAGGTGCCCTGGGTCTGCTTGACGAACTCGATCTCGTCGATTTCCAGGATCTGGTTGAACAACTTCAGGTGCGGCACCGTGGCTTCGCCGACGCCGACCGTGCCGATCTCTTCCGATTCCACCAGGCGGATCGGATAGCGGCCCTCCAGCACCTTGCCAAGGGCGGCGGCGGCCATCCAGCCGGCGGTGCCGCCACCGACGATCACGATGTTGCGTACGCGCGATTCGTTGCTCATGCGTTTCCGGCCATCTGCATCGCGGCGCGGAAAAAAGACGGCGGGCCTGGATGTTTCGCCAAACCCGCCGGTCCACACCTGAAGCTTTTCACGACCTCCGCCCGCACGCCTACCAGATCACGCGCATGGACATCTTGAAGGTGCGCGGCGTGTTGACGATGTTGCCGTTCTTGTCGTAGCTGATCGGGTAATAGGTCGGATAGGTCGAGATCACATCCACGAGGTTCTTGTAGTTGAACACGTTGAGCAGGTCGCCGCGCAACTGGATATGCGTGCTGCCCGCCACGTGCCAGTCCTTGGTGATGTCGAGATCCACGGAGCGATAACCGAAGATGTCGCCGCCGAACAGGAATTTCTTGCCGGACGGCGTGCCCGCGACCGGCAGGTTGTTGGCGCCGTTCGGCGCGGTGACCGGATAGTTGTAGTTGATGAAACCGTTGTTGGGCGTGGGCGTGGCCAGCGTCAGCTTGGCCGAGTAGGTCATGCCCCACGGGCCGTCGATCGTGCCGGTGGCGACCAGCCGGTGCTTGGGCGCGGCATTCGACGTGATGAAGGGATAATCCTTGATGGTCGCCTGGTCGAACGAATAATGCTCGTCGATGTCGCGGTTCTGGTCGGCGTTGGTGTAGGTGTAAGCGACCGTGACGCCCCACGGCGATTCATGCGTGTACGGCTTCTCAAGGGACAGCAGCACTTGCGTGTTGCGCGTCTCGATGCCGTTGCTCCACAGGATCAATGAACCGAAGCCCGGCACACCGTCGCCCCATGGCTGTCCACCATTCATCCAGAACGAACCATTCGGATACCGATTGCCCAGGGTGGCGACGATGCCGTCGTAGCTGAGCACGCGCGCGATGGTGGCGCTGGTGTTCCACTGGCCCAGGGTATTGCGCATGCCGATGCTGAACTGGTCGGAGTACGGTACCTTGAGGTTGTTGGTGAACATGTCGACTTCGTAGCCGGCGGTGCTGCCTGTCACGAGGCCCTGCAACGCGGATACGCTGTTGGCATACGAGGGATCCCACGGGAAGCAAGGCGTACCGGCGCAGTTCGTGATGCCGTCCTGGCTGAAATACACCGTCGGCTCCTCCAGCGCGAACTTGGTCTGTTCGAGCTGCAGGTAGTCGTACAAGTCGCGGTCGTAGGCGCGGCCGGCGCCGCCGAAGATCACGTGCTGCGAATCGCCGTTGATGTCGTAAGAGAAACCGACCCGCGGCTGCCATTCGTTCTTGTACGCACTGCGGTTGTGGCCGTTGCTGATGTAATCGTTGATGTTGATGCCGCCCATGGCGAGTTGTTGCGCATAGGTTTCACCTGCCGGGGCATTCGGATCGTGCCCGTTGAGCAGGGCATCCACGACATTGGCCGGCGTCACCCAGTTGAGATACGACGGGTTGTGCTCGATGTCCCAGCGCACGCCGAGGTTCAACGTGAGGTGTTCGTTGACGTTCCAGTCGTCCTGGATGTACGCGCCGAACTGCTTGTCGTCGGAGGTGACGACCGGGCTGAAGCCGGGGTTGGTCACCGCGAACACGGCCTTGTACGGAATCGAATCGGTGCCAACGAAGCCTGGTGGACAGAACGAGGACTCATTGTCGGTGCCGTCGCACACGTTGTAATACGCCTGCGCGGTGGCATTGCCGGCGTCCTGCGACACCAGCTTGACGTCCTTGTACTTGATGCCCAGCTTGACCGTGTGGTCGCCCAGCCAGTGCAGCTCGTTGAAGGTCAGGTCATCCTTGAAACCCGGACCCTTCTGGCCCTTGTTCTGCTCGGCGCGCGGATCGGGAGCGCCTACCTGCACGATCCCGTCGTTGTTCGCGCCGTAGGTGTAGAACTGGCCGACGCCGTCGGTGAGCTGCTGCGGGATGTTGAACGCGTTCTCGTAGGTGATCATCGCCTCGTTGAACCACGCGTCGGCGCTGTGCGACCAGTACAACTCGTAGCGCTTGTCGGTGTTCTTGGTCTGGATGCCCGCCGAAGCCGCCGTCGTGTTGCCGACGTTGTCGATCTCGTTTTCGTTGCGAACCTGCGCGCGCAATTCGATGCGATCGTAGTCGGTGGGCTCCCAGTCCAGCTTGCCGAAGAAGAGGTTTTCGAAGAACGGCAGGTTCGCCGGCCCCAACGCTTCCTGCGCGCTGGTGGGCAGCAGGTCATTGAGGCCGGTCACGCCCGGCGTGACGGCGACCGGCGTGTCGTAACGCTTCACTTCGTTGGTGATGAAGAAGTGCAGCTTGTCCTGGATCAACGGACCGCCCAGCGAGAAGCCGTAGTCCTTGTTGAACGAAGGGGTCTTCACACCGGCGGCGAGCTCGGACGGCGTATCCGCGCGATAGCTGTCGTCGGTGTAGTCGGCGTACACCTCGCCATGGAATTCGTTGGTGCCCGACTTGGTGACTGCCGTGACCGCGGCGCTGGAAATCTGGTCGTACTCGGCCTTGTAGTTGGAAGTGATCACCTTGTACTGGCCGATCGCCAATTGCGGGAACGGGTTGCCCTGGCTGGCGAACTGGCCGCTGACGCCGCCTTCCTTGACGTAGCTTTTCTGGCCCACGCCGTCGATGTAGACGTTCACCGTGCTGGTGGTCATCGCGCCGCCCTGCAGCGACGCGTGTCCCTGGTTGTCGACGCTGAAGATCATGCCCGGCACCATGTCCGCGAACTCGAGGAAGTTGCGGGTGATCTGCGGCACCGTCTGGATCTGGTGCAACGACACGGTGTTGCCGACTTCCGAGGTCTTCACGTCCAACAGCGCTGCCGCGCTGACGTTGACCGCGGCCAGCGTGGTCGTCGGACCCGCCGGCGGCGCGGCATTGGCGGTAAGGTCCAGCGAAGAAGTCGCCGCGACCGCCAAGGTCACGTTGTGCTGCGAACCGCCTGCCGCGCTGACGGCATAGGTCCCCGGTGGCAGGCCTACCAGCGTGTAGGTGCCGTTGCCCGCCGAGGTGGTGACGCGCACCGCGCCCGTGGCGACGTTGCGCGCGGTGATCTGCGCGTTCGGCGGCGCACTGCCCTGCAGCGTGGCGTTGGCGCTCTGCGCCCAGCTGACCCCCGGCAGTGCCACCGCCGAGACCACGCCTGCGCCGATCAGCGATGCAAGCAGCTTCTTCTTCAAATGCAGGTGCCGGTTGATCAAGGTGTTCATTGCTTCTCTCCCGGGGAACGATGGCTCCGGCTCTTCGGCCGGTGGTGTATTGACGATGGGACGGGGGGCGCCGTGCGCGTGCCCGACGATGCACGGGGCACCACTTCGCAAGCGAGCGTGCGCCGCTGCGACGGCAGGTCCGCGGTTTCCATGCGCGCGACCAGATGTTCGAGCGCACCCTGGCCGAGGTCCGCGATGCGCACGCGCACCGTCGTCAGCGGCGGATTGATGTAACGGGCGATGGGGATGTCGTCGAAACCGGCGAGCGCGATGTCGTCGGGCACGCGCACGCCCGCTTCGATCAACGCATAAAGACAGCCGACCGCCATCATGTCGTTGGCGGCGAACACCGCTTGCGGCCTGTCCCGCATGGCCGCCAGTTGCCTGCCCGCGCGATAGCCGGATTCTTCCGAGAAATCGCCCTGCAACTGACGCGCGCGCGCCGGCGCCGCCATTGCATCGCGGAACCCTTTCAGGCGCTCGGCCGCGTCGAAGTTGTCGGCCGGGCCGGTGATGAAGGCAATGTCGCGATGACCCAGTTCAAGCAAGTGGCGCGTCATCGCCTGCGCGCCGCCGTAATTGTCGACATTGAGCGAGGCGTAACCCTTCTCGACCGACGTGTTCATCAGCACGGTGGGCAACGCCGGGACCAGGTGTTCGCGCAGGAAACGCGTGTCCACGTGCGGCGACATGACCAGCAGGCCGTCCACGCGACCCTGCATCGCGCGCAGCGCCGTCGCGGCTTCCGCCGCATCGCCATGCGAACTGGACACCAGCAGCTGCAACCCGCGCGCGCGCGCGGCCAGGTCGATGCCGCGGATCAGCTCCGAGAAGAATTCACCGAACAGGTCCGGCAGCAGCGCGCCGATGGTGTGGGTGCGCCGCGTGACCAGGCTGCGTGCCGTGGCATGCGGAACGTAACGCAGGCGCGCGGCCACGCCGGCGATGCGCCGCCGCGTCTGGGCGGTGACGCTGGCGCTGCCATTGAGCGCGCGCGATACCGTAGCCACCGACACCCCAGCCTCCCGGGCGACGTCTTTGATCGTCACCACGTCCCGTTTCCCCTTCCCACACCGCAAACGCGGCCGAATGTAAACGTTTTCATAAGAATTTGCAAAAGCACTGCAACATGAATCCCGCAGGGTTTTTGGCAAGGTCCGGCCAAGCGGAAATGAACCTGTGCCCGGATGCTCTTCCTGGCGGTGACGGCCTGCAAGGTCTTGTCATCGAGGAATTCCAGGGTCACCGGTTGCGACCGGCGGTGAGAGTGCGGGAACGCTTTCCGACCGGCACATTTGCCCAAGACGACCCGCAATGGCGTCGTATCGCTGGCTCGAACTTTTCCTGCCTGGACGGGTACTGACCGGGGTCGGCATCGCATCCCGCTTGCTCGATCGACGCTCCTCGACGTGTTTCCAAGGAAACCTGCCATGCATCCCTTCGCATTTCGTGCCGTAGCCACTGCCTGCCGGGCCGGGTTGTCTGTCGCACTCGGATGCCTTGTCTGCGCCGGCCCCGCACTCGCGGCGCCCGGCGGCCTGGATCCCTCTTTCGGCCGCGGCGGCAGGGTTCTGACCGATTTCGACCGCAGCACGGACATCGCCAACGCCGTCGCGCTGCAGGCCGATGGAAAGCTCATCGTCGTCGGCACCACTTATGTCGACAACGATTTTTCCGACGAAGATTTCGCGCTGGCGCGTTACAACCCGGACGGTTCACTCGATGCGAGCTTCGGAACCCGTGGCCGCGTGACGACCGATTTCCCGGGCCTCGCCGCCGAAGCCTCGGCGGTAACCGTGCAGCCGGACGGCAAGATTCTCGTCGCAGGCGGCGCATTTCCGTTGTTCGTCTTCCTCGGCAATTTCGAACTCGCGCGCTACAACCCGGACGGCTCTCTGGATGCGAGCTTTGGCTCCGGGGGCATCGTCACGACGCACTTCCCGCAAGGCAGCTACGCGTCCGCGCTGGCATTGCAGCCGGACGGCAAGATCATCGCGGCCGGCACCGACTACGTGGATTTCTCCAGCGAAGCCTCGTCCAACACCGACTTCGCGCTGGCGCGTTACAACCCCGATGGCTCGCCCGATATCGGCTTCGGCAATGGCGGCCAGGTCCTCACCGACTTCGAGCGATTGAACGACGATATCTTTGCCGTGCTGGTGCAACCCGACGGCCGCATCATCGCGACGGGTTCTGCACGCGACAATTTGACGGATTACGATTTCGCAGCCACACGCTATCTCGGTGACGGCCGTCTGGATGCCTCGTTCGGCAATGGCGGCAAGGTCAGCACCGATTTCGGGAACGACGGTTTCGATCGCGCGCGGGCGGCTGCATTGCAGCCCGATGGTCGAATCGTCGCGGCAGGTTTCGCCACCACTCTCAATGGCGGTCACCAGAATTTTGCCGTCGTTCGTTATAACGCCAATGGCGCGCTCGACAGCAGCTTTGGTGGCACGGGCCTGAGGCAAGTGAGTTTCGGCAGTTGTTGCCAATCGGCCAACAGCGTGCTGTTGCAATCCGACGGCAAGATCATCCTGGCCGGCTATCCCGACAGCGAATCCTCGGACTCCGACTTCACGCTCGCGCGTCTTGATCCCGACGGTTCGCTCGACACCACGTTTGGCCGTGGCGGACGCGTACGAACCTCCTTCGGCGATCTGAACGGCGGCGCGAAGGGCGCCGTGCTGCAGCCCGATGGCAAGATCGTGGCCGCGGGTTTCCAGACGACCGCAACCGCCAGATCGGCACAGTTCGCGCTGGCGCGATATTTGGTGCAATGAACGGCGCGGCGCGCGAGGCGTGCGTTCGCGAAGGAGTTTGCAACTCAGCCTTCGGCGCGCGCTTCCAAGGCGACGACGGCCGGCAAGGCCTTGCCTTCCAGGAATTCCAGGAACGCGCCGCCACCGGTGGAGATATAGGAAATGCCGTTCTGCACACCGTATTTGTCCACGGCAGCCAGGGTGTCGCCGCCACCGGCGATGGAGAACGCCTTCGATGCCGCGATCGCTTGCGCCAGGGTTTCGGTGCCATGACCGAAGGCGTCGAACTCGAACACGCCGACCGGGCCGTTCCACACCACAGTGCCGGCAGCCTGCACCATGCGGGCGTAGCGTGCAGCGGTTTCCGGGCCGATGTCCAGGATCATCTCGTTGTCCTCGATCTGATCCACCCGCTTGATGCTGGCCGGCGCATCGGCCGCGAACGCGGGCGCCACCACCACGTCGTCGGGAACCGGCACTTCCGCGCCGCGCGCCCTGGCGTCCGCCATCACCTTGCGAGCCGCATCCAGCAAACCTGCTTCGTACAGTGAGGTGCCGACCTTGAAGCCGGCCGCGGCGATGAAGGTGTTGGCGATGCCGCCGCCGACGATCAACTGGTCGACCTTCTGTACCAGGTTTTCCAGCAGGGTCAGCTTGGTGGAAACCTTGGAGCCCGCCACGATCGCCAGCAATGGCCGTTGCGGATTTTTCAACGCGCGACCCAGCGCATCCAGTTCGGCCGCCAGCAACGGGCCCGCGCAAGCGGTCGTGGCGAAACGCGCGACGCCATGTGTGGAAGCCTGCGCGCGATGCGCGGTGCCGAAGGCGTCCATCACGAACACGTCGCACAACGCGGCGTATTGCTTCGCCAAGACTTCGTCGTCCTTGCCCTCCCCGGCATTCATGCGGCAGTTCTCCAGCAACACGATCTCCCCCGGCGCCACGGACACGCCGTCCAGATAATCGCGCATCAAGCGAACCGGCTTGCCGAGCGCGCGCGACAGCCATTCCGCGATCGGCTGCAATGAGTCGGCTTCGGAAAACACGCCTTCCTTCGGGCGACCCAGGTGCGACATCACCATCACCGCCGCGCCCTTTTGCAGCGCCTCGCGCAGGGTCGGCAGCGCGGCCTCCAGCCGCTGCGCGGAAGTGATCGTACCGTCCTTGATCGGCACGTTGAGGTCCTCGCGGATCAGCACGCGCCTGTTCCGCAAATCAAGATTGCTCATTCGAAGGAAAGTCATGCTCAAGCCTTTCATAAAGTGGTGGGCGCGTGAGTAGCAGCAAGCATCCATCCCTGGTGCGCTTTCACCGCCCGCACCTCCATGTGCGGGCGCTCGCCGACGCGAACTGCTATCCGTAGCAGTTCGCGTCAAATCCCGGCTCGCCTTCGCCGATCAACATGCGCCTGCCGCAAAGATCGAGGTCGGTCATTCGCAAGAAAGCCATATGGTTGCCTGGACGTGCCGGGGAAACGATCATTGTCCGGCCCCCCGTCCACCCGCGCAAATCGGAGCCGGCATGTCCGACGAACTGACGCTCTACAGTTACTGGCGATCCAGCGCCGCGTGGCGCGTGCGCATCGCGCTGAACCTGAAAGGCATGGATCACGCGCTCACGCCCGTGCACCTATTGCGCGACGGCGGCGAGCAACGCAGCGCGATATTCCGCGAGCTCAATCCGCAGGCCCTGATCCCGATACTGCTGGACGGCGATCGCGTGATCCGCCAGTCGCTGGCGATCATCGAATACCTCGAGGAAGCCTACCCAGAAACGCCGCGGCTGCTGCCCATCGACAACCGCTCGCGCGCGCGGGTGCGCGCGATCGCGCAGATGATCGCCTGCGACATCCATCCGCTGGGCAACCTGCGCGTGCAGCAATACCTGGAAGCGGAGTTGGCCGCGAACGAAGCGCAACGCCAGGCCTGGACGCAGCACTGGATCGTCGCGGGCTTCGATGCGCTGGAAGCAGTCTTGACGGGGCATCCCGGCACGGGCACGTTCTGCGAAGGCGACGCACCGACCCTCGCCGATTGCTGCCTGGTGCCGCAGATCTACAACGCGCGCCGCTTCGGTGTCGACATGGCGCCGTATCCCGTCATCGCGCGCATCGGCGCGACATGCGATTCGCTGCAAGCCTTCAAGGCCGCCGCGCCGGAGGCGCAAGTGGACGCGCCAGCCGCTGCGTGACAGCGGCAACGCAGAACCGAACAACGAACGTGCCGAGCGCGAGCCTCGCCTGATGGCGAGCCGTCAAGCGGCTTTCTTCCATTGGCCCAGCGCCGCCAGGCCGTTGTCGCGTGCGCGCTCGACCACGATCTTCTGCGCGGCGGCGAAGTTGCCGGCAGGATCCTTGGCCCACAGCGCCAGCGCGGCGGACTGCATCGCGCGGCCGTAGGAGAACGACAGCGGCCACGGGTGCGGGCCCATCTGGTTCATCGCGTTCAAATGCGCGGTGGCGTCCTCGTCGCTCTGGCCGCCGGACAGGAACACGATGCCGGGCATCACCGCCGGCACCGCCGACTTCAGGCACATGATGGTGGACTCGGCGACTTCCTCGACGTCGGCCTGCTCGCGGCAATCCTTGCCGGACAGCACCATGCTGGCTTTCAGGATCGCGCCTTCCAGCATCACGTTGTGCTCGTACAGCGACGCGAACAACGAGCGCAGCGTGGCTTCGGTCACGTCGTAGCAGGTGTCGATGTCGTGGTCGCCGTCCATCAACACTTCCGGTTCGACCATCGGCACCAGGCCCGCTTCCTGGCACAACGCGGCGTAACGCGCCAACGCATGGCTATTGGTGTCGATGCAGGTGGAACTGGGCATGTCTTCGCCGATGGTGATCACCGCGCGCCACTTGGCGAATTCGGCACCCAGCCTGGCGTATTCGGCAAGGCGCTCGCGCAGGCCGTCCAGCCCTTCCGTGACCAGTTCGCCGGGGAAACCCGCCAGCGGTTTGGCGCCGAGGTCCACCTTGATGCCGGGGATCACCCCGGCCGCGCGCATCACCTTGGTGAAGGGTTCGCCCGCGCGGGTGGACTGGCGCAGGGTCTCGTCGTACAGGATCGCGCCGGAAATGTGCTCGCCCAGGCCCGGCGCGGTCAGCAGCATTTCGCGGTAGGCGCGGCGGTTTTCCTCGGTATTCGGGATGTTGACCGAATCGAAGCGCTTCTGGATGGTGCCGGTGGATTCGTCGATCGCGATGATGCCCTTGCCGGGCGCCACCATCGCCTGCGCGACGGCTTCCAGTTGGTCGATGCTCATGGTGGTTCTGCCCCGGGCGGAAACCCGACAATTATAGACGAGGCGCGGACCGGCCGCCCCCGGCCGTCCGTTCAGCGATAGCCGCGCGGGAAAGCGGGCAGCCGGCAGGCTGCCGTGATGCGCTTGCGCCCGGCGGGATCGGCGGGCAGGTTGAAGGGCATCACGATGTAGGTGAACACCGGCTCGTTGCCGTCGTTGCCGGAAGCCGCCTCGTAATGCAGGTCGGCAACCGCGCTCTTGGCGACCAGCGACAGATCGCCGGCCGGCACTGTGCGCCGGACCGTGATGTCGCGCGTGACGCCATCCGCACCGATGACGTACGTCACGGCGGAGCACGTCGGCTTGTCGAGGTTCTTGCCGAAGTTCGGCACGTCCACATCGAGTTCGGTATTGGTCCGCACCCAGTAGTGGTCGAGTTGATCGGGCGGGACGGCGCGGAGATCGGGACTAATCGCGGCAAGCGCAGACATCCAGGTGAACGCCAGAACGATCATGGCGGAGGTCGCTACGCGCGCGCGTTTCATGAACTTCCGCTCGATGGATGCGCTTGAGCACCCGCGTTGATCGTGGCTTGAACTTGCTGTGCGAAGTCCGGCATCTCGCATTTGGCCTGAAGTTCGTCTGTCTGCGGTTCTATGCGACGGTTATCCACGGTGGTCGGTTTATTGATGAAGATATTCACAGTCCAATGAGATGGAGAGGGCTCAGTTATGGTGAACGTGAGCGTCTGATAGGTATATACGGGGTCATGCCCCATGTTGGTTGTCGTGGGGTCGAAGCGCCACTGATGCACGGTCTGCAATATGGCCTGTTCGAGCTGCTTGCTCGAATGTGCGTGGGTCAATGCACTGTTCCAGATGCGCTCGTTGGAAACGCTGCCGTCGCCGTGGATCTCGAACGCAACGGCAACACAGCCCGTCACGCCTTCCTGAAGTGCATCAACCGGGTATTGAGGTAGTGGATTGGGATGTCCGGGCACAGCTTGCCACCACTGACCGAGTGCTGAAGCTTGAACCACGCGAACCTGATCGTCCGCGGCCCGAAGCGGGTCGCACACCGCCATCACGAGGACAGTGATCGACAAGCACAGCGAAATATTTAGTCTGCTCATCTTCCGGTCCTCCCTATTCGCTACAAGCCCCGCAGGCTCCCCGCAATACCGTCGCTGCCGGTGTGATCGCCACGGGTAAGCAGACTTCGCCAAGCAGAATACTGGACCCGATTAGCGCCACCCTATTCATTGTGTGGCGCCTTTCGCGTTGGCTCCCGCATTGATCATGCTCTGCACTTGCTGCGGGAAATCTGTCATCTCGCATTTCGACCTGTAATCGGCGTCCCGCAAATTATCAATAGTGAAAGTGTGCACGATGTAGGTATACACAGGAATTCATCCTGTATTGGCCGGTGCCGGAACAAACTGCCATTGATGGACTGCCAACAACGCAGACTGTTCGATTTGTTTGCTCGCCCACACATTCGTCAAATCGCTATGCCACACGCGTTCATTTGAGACGCTGCCGTCGGAATGGATCTCAAACGCTACGGCGACACAACCATCAGCCCCGCTTTTCAGCGCATTGATCGGGTATTGCGGTAGCGAGTTGGAATGGGTCGGCAACCACCAAGACTTCATATCGGATTCGGAAATTACATGTACGTCATCACCAGCGGCGAAAGATGATCGAAAGATCGCCAATGCCAAAACTGCCAACAGAATGCTCACCGGAATCGTCTTGTTCGACATTTCGTTCCCCTTCGCGCGATCTGGAAATCTCACAAACTTTCTGCACCACATCACCTTCCACCAGCGGGCCAGACGCGCTATGCCGGGGAGCCTGACAAAGACTGCAAGCTGCTGCGCCTCACGGTTGACCGCCAGTTTTCCCGCCGTTGATCATGGCCTGGACCTGTTGCGGGAAATCGGACATTTTGCATGGAGCCTCATCTTGTTCTCCCTGACGTTCGGCACGATGACGATCGGATGCGGTAGGCATCGGAGGGGCCCCCGGCATGGGGTCAGCAAGCAGACTCAATGTGTTCGTAAAGACTTGATAGGTGTAAACGGCATCGTGGTTCGTGTTGGTTGGCGCTGGGATGAAATGCCGCTGATGCATGGTTTGCAACGCGAACTGTTCGAATTGCTTGCTCTCGGGAATATTGGTCAGTGCCCTACGCCACACGCGCTCGTTGGAAACACGGCCGTCGCCATGTATCTCGAAGGCGACGGCGACGCAGCCTTCCACGCCCGCTTGCGCTATATCAATCGAGAGTTCTGGATCGTGCCCAGGGACGACTTTCCACCATTGCTCCAGTTCCGAAGCAGGAACCACGCGAACCTGTTCATTAGCAGCTTGCAATTGGTTGCTGAAAAGAAACACCGCAATCGCGGCCAGTACGGTCGATCGAATCGTCTTGTTCGACATTTCGTTCCCCTTCGCGCGATCTACAAATCCCGCAAGCTCTCGGCGATTCCATCGGCTCCCACGTGCAGCAGTTTCAAGGTATTCGTGCCGCCGCCGCGGCCGGTGTGGTCGCCGTGGGTCAGCAGCACCAGGTCGCCTTCCGCGAGCACGCCCTGCGAGAACAGCAGTTGCACGGCGGCGCGCGCGACATGCGCGGGATCACCTTCGGTGCGATCGAATGCCACCGGCGTGACGTCGCGCAGCAGCAGCATGCGGCGGCGCGCCGCGGCGCTGCGCGAGAGCGCGTAGATCGGCACCTTGGAACGGAAGCGCGACAACCATTGCGCGGTGCTGCCGGATTCGGTCAGCGCGATGATCGCGCGCACGCCAACGCGCGCGGCCAGGAACATCGCCGACATCGCGATCGCCTGGTCGCTGCGGTCGATGCGGTGCGCGGCCGGCGACATGTCCTCGGTAGGTTCGAATTGCCGCTCCGCGCCGAGGCACACGCGGCGCATCGCGGCGACGGCCTTGTCCGGGTGCTTGCCCGCCGCGCTTTCCTGCGACAGCATCACCGCGTCGGTGCCGTCGATCACCGCATTGGCGACGTCCAGCACTTCCGCGCGCGTCGGGATCGGCGCCTCCACCATCGATTGCAGCATCTGGGTGGCGGTGATCACCGCGCGGTTGCGGATGAGCGCCTCGCGGATGATCTTCTTCTGCAGGCCTGGCAATTCCGCATCGCCGATTTCCACGCCGAGGTCGCCGCGCGCGACCATCACCGCATCGGCGGCGTCGACGATTTCCTCGAGCGCGTCGATCGCCTCGGCACGCTCGATCTTGGCGACCAGCGAGGCATTGCCGCCCGCCGCGCGCAGCAGCCTGCGCGCTTCCTCGATGTCGGCCGCCGAACGCACGAACGACACCGCCAGGAAATCCGCCTGCAGCTTCGCGGCCAGTTCGATGTCGGCGCGATCCTTGTCCGACAGCGCGGACACCGACAAGCCGCCGCCCTGGCGATTGAGGCCCTTGCGGTCCGAGAGCCGGCCGCCGACCGATACGACGCAATGCACCTGGTCGCCGGCGACCTCGCGTACCTGCAGGGCGATCAGGCCGTCGTCCAGCAACAATACGTCGCCGGCGGACACGTCGTGCGGCAATCCTAGATAGCTGACGCCGATGCGCGTGCGATCACCGGGCGGTGCGTCCTGGCGGCAATCCAGTGTGAACGCCTGTCCGGGTTCCAGGAATACCGCGCCCTCGGCGAAACGCTCGACCCGGATCTTCGGCCCCTGCAAATCCGCGAGCACGCCCACTTCGCGGCCGAGTTTCATCGCCGCAGCTCGCGCTTCGGCGGCGCGACGGGCATGGTCGGCGGGGGCGCCGTGCGAAAGATTCAGGCGTATCACGTCCACGCCTTCGTGCAGGATGCGCTCCAGCATGCCTTCGGCGTCGGTGGCAGGACCGAGGGTGGCGACGATGCGGGTGCGGCGTACGGGATCCATGCCGATAAACTTAGCACAGGGTTTCGGAGCATTTGCCGATGACACAGGAACTTTCCGCGCAGGTCCTGCCGCTGGCCGGCAACCGCACCCGCGCGCTGCGATGGCTGGCGGTACTGATGTTCGCGCCGAGCATCGCGCTGCTGATCGTGCTTTTCCTGCTGGCGTTGTCGCGCGGCGTGCCCTTGTGGTTGGCGGGCAGTGCGTTGCTGGGACCACTGGTCCTGGTGGAATTGCTCTACATTCTGCTGGCATGGCGCATCCGCCGCGCAGGCGTGGCACTGAACGCACAGGCGATCGGCATCGACACCGGACTCGGCAGCCGGCTGATCGCCCTGCGGCGACTGGTGCCGCGCGGCATTCGTGACATCGACCTCGAATCGCAAGCGGAATGGCGGCCGGTGCTGCGCGCGTGGGGCATCGGCCTGCCGGGTTTCCGCAGCGGCTGGTATCGGCTGCGCAACGGGCGCAAGGCGTTGTGCCTGATCACCGAGCATTCCCGCGTCTGCCTGCTCCAAGACGAAACCGGGCTGGTGTACCTGCTGTCGCTGGATGATCCGGCACCGCTGCAGCGCGCCCTGGAAAGACTGCGCCAGGCAGCGCCGCGGGTTTAACCCTCTCGCAACGTGCGACGGCATTAGGCTAAACAGTCCGGGCCACTGCTCGCGACGCCGCCATGACCCTGCGCTGCCTGTTCGTCGATTTCAACAGCTACTTCGCCTCGGTGGAGCAGCAGGAAAACGTGCGCCTGCGCGGCCGGCCGATCGGCGTCATCCCCGTGCAGGCGGAAACCACCTGCTGCCTCGCCGCCAGCTTGGAGGCCAAGCGCCAGGGCGTGCAGACCGGCACCCTGGTGCGCGACGCACGCAAGTTGTGCCCCGGGATCGAATTCGTGCTGGCGCGTCCTGCGAAATACATCGAATGGCACCATCGGCTGTTGCGCGCGATCGACCACGTGATCCCGGTGATCGGCGATCACGGCCGCACGGACGGCGTGCGCTCCGTCGACGAGGTCGCCTGCGAACTCGTGGGCAGCCAGCAGCAGCGCGCAAACGCGGAAGCGCTTGCGCGACGGATCAAACGCGAACTCCGGCGCGAAACCGGCGGCGAGGCGATCCGTTGCTCGGTCGGCATCGCGCCCAACGAATTGCTGGCGAAAACCGCTTCGGACATGCAGAAACCCGATGGCCTGGTCGTGATCGAGCAGCGCGATCTTCCCGACGCATTGCATGGTCTGGAGCTGCGCGACCTGTGCGGGATCGGCCCTTCGATGGAATCGAGGCTGCGCGCGCTCGGCATCCACTCGATGCGGGAACTGCTGGCAGCGAACAAGCAAACGCTGCGCTGCGCCTGGAACGGCGTCGAGGGCGAGCGGATGTGGGCGCTCCTGCACGGCGTCTGGTTGCCGCCGCGCAAGACGCGGCGCGGATCGATCGGGCATTCGCATGTGCTGGAACCGGCGTTGCGTTCGATCGACGGCGCGCGCACAGTGCTCAACAAGCTGCTCGCCAAGGCGGCGATGCGGTTGCGGCGCGAGTCATTCGTGGCCGGCGCACTCGCGATCCGGATACGCCTGCTCGATGCGGAGCAACGCTGGGAATACGATACCGTCTTCGATCCCACCGACGACAGTCGCGCCTTCCTGCGATTGCTCAACCACGCACTCCGGGAACAGGCGCCGCCCGCCTCGCTCCGACCGCTTTCGGTCAGCGTGACCTTGCACGGCCTGGTGCCGCGCGGGCAGGCTTCCCTCGGATTGTTCGGCGATGATCGCGCAATCGGCGCATTGAACGGCACGATCGACCGGATCAACGGACGTTTCGGTCACAACACCGTGTACTTCGGAGCGATGCAGGAAGCACTGGTGCGCGATGCGGCGCCGCTGCGCATTCCCTTCAACCGTATTCCCGATGTAACCGCGGAAGCCGACGCCGAACACCATCCGCTATGGCTGGAGTCGGTCAACCGCGTCAAGGTGTTGGCCGAGGCGCAGCATCGGCGGATCAACGAAACGCGGCAAAAGCGCCACGCGGCGCAATGGAACGATCCCGCCCGGCCCTGAGCGGATTTGCTTGCGATCCAAAAAAAGAAAAACCCCCGAGGAATCCTCGAGGGTTTTGGATGAAGCCCCTGGCGGTGACCTACTCTTGCATGGCTTGAGCCACACTACCATCGGCGCTGGTGCGTTTCACTTCCGAGTTCGAGATGGGATCGGGTGGGACCACACCGCTATTGCCGCCAGGGAAGGGGTGCGAAAGGCGCGCAAGTTTGCACGCGCCTTTCGGCATGGGATCTTGGGATGTGACAAGCGTTTGATCGTTCGAGCCAGGACGTGTCATCGAAGCGTGCTGTCCTGCGCGTGCAGGAAGCACATCAAGCGAAGCGTCTTGGGGTTATATGGTCAAGCCGCACGGATCATTAGTACGCGTTAGCTGAACACATTGCTGTGCTTATACACCGCGCCTATCAACCTCGTGGTCTTCGAGGGTCCTTCAGGGGCCTTGTGGCCCGGGAGATCTCATCTTGGTGCGCGCTTCCCGCTTAGATGCTTTCAGCGGTTATCGCTTCCGTACATAGCTACCCGGCGGTGCCATTGGCATGACAACCGGAACACCAGCGGTACGTCCACTCCGGTCCTCTCGTACTAGGAGCAGCCCACCTCAAATCTCCAGCGCCCACGACAGATAGGGACCGAACTGTCTCACGACGTTCTGAACCCAGCTCGCGTA
>DATNEQ010000016.1:0-51439 GCA_035552915.1 Rhodanobacteraceae bacterium | reverse complement strand
ATCCCGCGACGCCTGCGCCACGCTTACTCCGCGACTCCTCACCAGGTTCACCGCTTCAAGCTTGAACTCCCGACTGAACGTCCGTCTCGTTCCCATTGACCACCTCCGGCTTCATCATCACACCCAAACCCAGTGTCTGTGAAACCGGCAGCAGCTCAAGTTTCGAAAATCACCCCTTGGCTGATTCGGCCACTTCGGCGCGCAAACATCAATAATTTCGACTGCAAAACACTCACTCTACGCTGCAGCCAGTTCGACTTTCACCCGATAGCCCAATGCTTGGGCCGCACGGCTAAGCGTATCGATGGTGAGACCGGTGTCGGTTTCATCGAGCAGCCGATCGAGCATCGAACGACTGGTGTGCATGCGTTGCGCCATCGCCGTCTTGGTGATGTGTTGAGCCTTCATGGCTTCCTGCAGTTGCCATGCAATCACGCGCTTGATCGCCCGTGCCGAGACTTCTTCGAGCACGCCATCTTCGCGAAGCAGTTCGTCCAACGTGCTGCCAATGTGTGCATTGCGCTTAGCCATGATGAATCTCCTTCGCCCGACGAGCGGCCAATTTCAAATCGTCCTTCGGTGTCTTGTCAGACTTCTTGACGAATCCGTGCAAGAGCACCATGGTCGGTCCGGACGTCGTGAACAACACGCGAGCAATCCCGGCGTCAATTGTGCTTCTCACTTCCCATAACCGCATATCCATCTTTCGCACCAGAGGCATACCCAGCGGCCAGCCGAACTGTACGGTCTTGATATCCTCGCCGATTGCCTTGCGTGATTCCGGAGGCAACGACTTGAGCCAATCTCGAACCGGCTCGCGTCCCTGCTCCGTGGCATAAAAGCGGACCTCGAGAATGGGTGGATGTGGTGGCATGGTTTATTGTACCTATTTAGGTACATCACTACAAGCGGTCTATTGCCCGCTATCGACGGAAACCCCCTGTGCGCTTGTACTGGCAGGGAGTCAGCGGCTATTTCGCGGCAGTCTGGTCAGCCGCCTCATGTGCGCCCCGACCGACTCTTGGATGAAGTGGCCAGCGGCGATATCCGCTTGGCTCGCGGCCAGTGCAGCAGTCAATTCGCACTCGCGCAGATAGCGGTAATGCTCGATGTCCATCGCCACGAAACGATTCTTGCCGCGCACGCAGATCATGGCTTCCGAAGCATCCGCTAGCGCTTTAGTGATTGCGGACACGCCGTGGATCTTGAGATCGTTGGCGTTGATGGGGTCCATGGGATTTTCCAAGTGGCATGTGGAAGCGCACCATACACCGCACTGTTTATGCTGCTGCCTCCAGTGACCAGAAACGCCCGGGTTATCCCGAGCGGTGTCGGACGCAGGAGCGACGGAACCCGAGCAACCCCTCAAAGGTTGGACATATCGCCGAGCGGGTAAAACTCGAGGTAACGTCTCGAAAATCCAACAGCGAACCTCGACTAGTGTCAGCAGGTTACACGAATAGTTCGAGTCCTCTCCTGCCGATTGTTTCGGCGCATCTCATCGAGTATCGCGAATCTCCTGCACCAATCGAGACTCTGAAAACCCGCGCCAGTCGCGGGTTTTTGTTGCCGAATGCCCGCAGCGGTCCGTCAATATCCTATTGCGCGCGGTTTCAGCGCACGCTCGCGATCGACGCGATGCGACGGCTCAATCACAGACTCAGGTTCAGCCATACATTGAGTTTCCACGGATCCACCTTCGCGCTCAGGATCACGGCGCGACAGCTTCGCGTGTATTTCCCGTAGCGGCGCACGTAACCGGCGGCATCGGTTGCACGCAAGTGGCCGACCGGCCAGCCGTCGACGATGACGCTCACCGACGCCCGCCTGTCGAACGGATCGCCGCGCAGCGTGGCCTTGCAGGCATGGCTGACTTGACCCTGCCCCGCGATCGCCCGCAGCTCCCGCAGGTGATCCGATGTGCCCTCGGCAATCATCCCGAATCGGATATCGTCATTCGCAGCGCGAGCGGACAACGCGAACATGCCTGTCTCCCCATGTGTCAGGAACGCGAAGAGAAAAAAAGTCGGCACCGGGTACATCGACCCTCCCGCCATCCTGGCGGGCTTGCCTGATTTCCCCGGTGCCATTGCCAGTATCCGGGTTCGGGGGTCACTGCGGTATCGGGCCCCGGCGGTACCGCATGTAGGAAATGTCCTACCGCTGACCGGCCCTCACCTTGAGGGCCGCCCAAACCGGATGACTTCCGGGTTCACGGTTCGGGGGTGCATCTCCCGCAAGCGTGGCGCACGACCCATTGCGTGATCGTCTTCAGCGCAGCCGGGGAGAACGTCTCCTCGATGTGCGCGAACTCGCCGGGTGCTCCGGTCTGCGCGGTCTGGAACAAGTGATTCAATCCCGGCAGCTCCATCACCGTCGCATCGTGGTTCCCCTTGAGCGCGGCGCGGATGGCCGGCAGGTTCAGCGTCGGAGGCACCGCAAGGTCCAGCGAGCCATTGACTACGAGCACGGGCACGGTGACCTTCTTCAATGCAATCGCAGGGTCGAGCCGGAGGAACTGTTCCATCCAGGCACTCGTCACGGTGCCCGGCAGGCTTTCCGCCTCATTGGGTTCGATCACCTTGTCGGCCAGTCCCTGTTTCACGATGGCCTGCACCCGCGCGTCGACCTGCGCCTGCGTACCGGCTTCGACCACGGCGCCGTACAGTTTTTCATCGAACTGTTTGCGCCGTTCCACATACGCGGTCGGCGCGCCGCTCGCCAGCGCCACACCGCGCGCCTGTTCAACGAACAGCCTGTCTCCGCGCACGCCCGGCCCCGCGAGCATCACGACGAATGCGACGCGCTTGTCCGATGCGGCCACCATCGGTGCGATCACGCCGCCTTCCGAATGACCCATGACTCCGATATGTGCATGGTCGATGTCGCGGCGATGCGCCAGCCAGTCGACCGCGGCATCCGCATCCGACGCGAAATCGCGGGTGGCCGCGCTGCCGTAGTCGCCGATGGATTTGCCCACGCCGCGCTTGTCGCATCGCCAGCGCGGGCACCAGCACCAGGAAGATCTTGTGTCCCGCGCTCACCTCGTCGCGGGTATTCGCGCCGGTGCCCGAAATCAGCACCACCGCCGGGAAAGGCCCATTGCCCTTCGGCTCCGTCAGCGTGCCGGCGAGCATGATGTGGTCCGAAGGATTCGGGAACATCACGTCTCGTTGCAAGTAAGGCAGCGGCCCCCTTGCGATCGCCTCGTCCTGCGGCCTGGCATCGCGCGTCGCTCCGGCAACGGGAGCGCGCGCGCACACGAGGACCAGCGGCAGCGTTTGCCCTTGCATGGTCCATTGGCCTGACCAGGCGTGCTGCTTGTCGTCCCAGGACCCCTCGTAGACGCCGCCCACCTTCTGCGCCGCCAGATGCATATGATCGCCGGAAACATCGATGCCGCTCAGCGGCACGGGGCCCGAATCATTGTCGGTGTTCTCGATCGAGCCTTCGTAGCCGCCTTTGGACGACGCGGCGACATGCACCAGGATATGGATGCGACCGTTCAACACCCCGCCCCAGTAACCCGCCGGATCGTGCGCGGGAGTTTGCGGCCAAGCCGCGCCCGCATTCGCGCAATTGCCGAACAGCAGCAGTACTCCACCGGCGGCGCTCGCCAAGCGGTGAATCCTCATCCCGGACCCCTTGATCGATGCAATCCACTAACGCGGACGGCGGAGCACGGAATTTAGCCTGCGCGCAGCTTCCCGGGCAACGACGCTGGATTCTTCCGGCATTTCATTTGCCTGCGCACACTTGATGGAAAGGCTTCGAGCCCTCTCTGTACCCGCAGACGCCCGCGGAGAACCCGGCGGCCCTGTCCGAAACCGGCGATTGGAGCAAGTTTCTTCCCCGCCCGTCCGCGCCACAGAAATCAGATCACGAACCGATCCATGATGTGATGCGGTTTCTCGGGCCGGAGCAAGGGCGCGAGTTTCCGCGCGGCCCTGAATTTTTCCCGGTCCCGCGCATAGATGCTGCCGTGGTTTTCGCCACAGCAAGGCGTTTCGAAATGCTCCACGCGGCGGAATACGCCGCAATTCCTGCAGTAATACCTGCCCGGTTCGGTTTCCGATTCGTCGCCGTGGACGTAATAACGCAGATCCGGCGTTCTCATGTGGCTGGCCCCCTGTCGGCGTTGGTGCCTGCGCTTTTTTCCTCGCAGACACGGGGGAGCCTTGCATCTCTCGTACCGACCCCGGAAGGTGCGAACGATCGCAGCGGAAGCGCCGGGCTTTCCTTCTCGGACCCTGCGCCGTCTCAGACCCTTCGCCGGCGCCCACTCGCGGGAGAAAGATCGATCAGCAGCGCGATCACGATGCCGATGATCGGCACCAGCGTCCACTGACCGCCGAACCAGTGCTGCACCGCGGTGTACCAGAGCAGCGTGGTGGGCAGGAACACGAAACCCAGCACGGGCCAGAGCGGATTGGGAAACAACCCGCCGAACCACTGGCTGAAGAGGTACAGCAACACGATCACCACGCGAGGAATGCACAGCGCAAGCAGTACCAGCAGGCAGGGCATGGGTTTTCCCGGTTTGTCGCGAAACGGCGATCCTACTCCTTCCGCGAAGCGCGCCGCACTGGAAGCGGCACGCGCATGCCCCCATGATGCAAGGATGGGCGATCCCGTTCCGACACCACCCAGCGGCCATCACGAAGGCGCGGTGACACCGCATGCGACCGCCGCGCCCCGCAGCGAGGACGGGCACGCTACCGTGGCGGAGACCCCCGACGCGATGCCGCCTTCTCCCGATGGCGCGCCGCAGGATTCCGCTGATGGCGGCAAGCCGTCCGTGAGCGAACCCGCCCGGACCGTCGGGGAGCGCCGGGTACTGGCGATGCTGTGGCCTTACATCAAGGGATTTCCCGGGCGCATCACCGCTGCCGGCCTGCTCTTGCTGATCGCCAACGCCGCCACCATCGGCGTGCCGATTTCACTCAAGTCGATCGTGAATCACCTCGACCCGCGCATCGCCCTGCTCACGGTGCCGATCGCGTTGATCGCCGGCTATGGCATCTTGCGGCTGATCGGCACGTTGTTCGGCCAGTTGCGCGACACCGTGTTCGAGCGCGTCAGCCAGCGCGCGATGCGCGCCTCGGGCCTCGACGCCTTCCGCCACCTGCATCGACTGTCCTTGCGCTTCCATCTTGAACGCCACACCGGCGGCGTCGGTCGCGACATCTCGCGCGGCACGCGCGGCGTCTACAACCTGCTCGGCTGGGTGGTGTTCAACATCGTGCCGACGCTCGTTCAGATCGCGATGGTCACGGGGTATCTGCTGCACGCCCTGGACTGGCGCTACGCGGCGATCACCCTCGCGACCATGGTGGTGTATTTCTTCGTCACCATCTGGATCACCGAATGGCGCACCGCCGGCGTGCGAGCGATGAACGAGGTCGAGAGCCTCTCCAACGCGCGCGCGGTGGACAGCCTGCTCAACTACGAGACGGTGAAGTATTTCGGCAACGAGGAATTCGAGGCGCAGCGCTACGACGCCGACCTGCGTCGGTACGAAGACGCCGCGGTCAAGACCGAATCCTCGCTGGCGGTGCTCAATGGCGCGCAAGCCCTGGTGATCGCGCTGGGCCTGACCGTGCTGATGGCGATGGCCGCGCGTGGCGTGGTGACGCACACGCTGTCGATCGGCGACCTGGTGCTGGTCAACACCATGCTGATCCAGCTTTCGATCCCGCTGAACATGCTCGGCTTCACTTACCGCCAGATCAAGCAGGGCATCATCGACATGGAGCGCATGTTCGTGCTGCTGGACGAACATGCGGAGGTGCAGGACACGCCCGGCGCAAAGCCGCTGCAATTGCAAGGCGCCGGCGTGCGCTTCGAGCACGTTTCCTTCGCCTACGATCCGCAGCGACAGATCCTGTTCGACGTGGATTTCGCCATTCCGTCCGGCAAGACGGTGGCCGTGGTCGGCGCGACCGGCGCGGGCAAGTCCACGCTCTCGCGCCTGCTGTTCCGCTTCTATGACGTGACCCGCGGACGCATCACCATCGACGGCCAGGACATCCGCGAGGTCACGCAGGAATCCCTGCGCGCGGCGATCGGCATCGTCCCGCAGGACACCGTGCTGTTCAACGACACGATCTACTACAACATCGCCTACGGGCGACCCGGCGCATCGCGCGAGGAAGTGCAGGCTGCGGCGCGCGCCGCGCACATCCACGATTTCATTCTCTCGTTGCCGGACGGCTACAAGACCCAGGTCGGCGAGCGCGGCCTGAAACTCTCGGGCGGGGAAAAACAACGCGTCGCGATCGCGCGCGCCCTGCTCAAGCGCCCGGCGATCCTTGTGTTCGACGAGGCGACGTCGGCGCTGGATACGCGCACGGAAAAAGTGATCCAGGCCGAGCTCGCCGAGATCGCGCGCGGGCGCACCACCCTGATCGTGGCGCATCGCCTTTCCACCATCGTCGACGCCGACGAAATCCTGGTGCTGGATCATGGCCGCATCGTCGAACGTGGAAGCCACGCGCAACTGCTGGAACGCGACGGCCGCTACGCCGCACTGTGGGCCTTGCAAGCCAAGGCGCCGCAGTCCGATCCCGTGGCCGTCTGACACGTTCGTTCACAAATCCGCCCTCGCGGGGCGGCATAAACTGTGCAAGAACGCACGTATCCAATAACAGGGACCGCCCCATGTCCGCCCAACCCGCCGCCGCGCAGGCCGCCGCAACGTTCCGGCTCCGCATCGCCCTTTCCGAGCTGGAAGCCGGCGACGCCGAGCTGTTCCGGGCCGCGTTGCAACGACTCGAGGAACGGCTGCCGCACCATTGGGAATGGGCCGACCTGGCGCGCGCCGACGTGGCCATCGTGGACATGGACAGCCTGTTCGGACACATGGCATGGCTGAAGGCGCAGGGTGCCGGCAAGCAGGTCATCACCTTCGCCCGCAACCGCACCCATGGTTCGGAACTGGTACTGGGCAAGCCGCTGGACGACGCGACTTTTGCCGCGGTGCTGGAACAGGCCGCCGGGCGCATCGATTCCAGCGACAACGCGCGGCGCCCGCCCGCGACCGTGCGCAGCTCCGCACCCGCGATCGCGGCGAAGCCGGCTTCCGTCGCCGAATTCGCCGCATCGCCGGCCTCCGAGCCCGTGAGCGTGATGAACCTGGCCGCGGCCGGCGACGTTCCCGCGGATTCCGTTGACGTGCGGGCGACCACTAATCCGGCGCCCGTCGAAGAACCCGAGCCGGAGCCGCGCAACGTTGCCGAGATGATGGCCCGGCGCAAGATCGACCGGCCGCTCCGCGTGGGCGATCTGGTGATCGACCCGGAACACGACGCCTATTACTGCGCGGAAGCCGCACTGAAGCCGTTGAAAGCCGCGCTGGGAAATCCCTGCGACACCCTGCAAGCCGTCGATGCCGACGATCTCGCCCGGTCGGGCCGCAACGGCAAGGCGCAACCGCTGGCGCGCCTGCGCTGGTTCGCGGGACTGGTCGCGACACCGGGCGAACTGGCGCACGGCCTGGACATGCAGAGCAAATACAAGCTTGCGCGCTGGCCGCAGACCGAACGCGAATTCCCCCGCCATTTCCGCATCGCCACCGCGATGATGAAACAGTCCGCGGTCCCCGCCGACATCGCGCAGGCGAGCGGCACGCCCGTCGATGACGTGATCGATTACATCAACGCCAGCCTCGCCGCAGGCTGGCTCGCGGTGGAGCGCGACGAGCCCGCGCAGGCCGAAGCCGATGCGGCATCGCGTGGCAACGTGCTGTCGCGTTTGCGCAAACCGTTCGCGCGCTAGACGGCAGTCCACTCAACCCGGAGAGAAGTGTTGGCCGTGCAGGCCCGCGCTGAGATAGCGCCCGCCCGCCAGCACGGTGGCAATCGCCTCTTCGATTTCCGCGGGCTCGCCTTTCAGCAGATATCCTTGCGCGCCCGCGGCCAGCGCACGCTCGACATATCGCGTCTCGTTGTGGCCGGAAAGAATCAGGCAGCGCACGTGCGGATGCCGTTCGCGCAGCGCGGCAACGAATTCGATGCCGCCCATCGCGGGCAACGACATGTCGATCAGCACCACGTCCGCTTGTGCGGCCGGGAGTTCATCCAACGCGGCCTCCGCGCTTTCGGCCGTGCCGCATATCGACAGGCCTGGCAGCGCTTCGATCCATTCGCGCAGCAGCTCGCGCATCCGCGGATGGTCTTCGACGACGTAGATCCGCTTGCTCACCGATCTCCCCGGGAGCGTGGACAAAGGTTTCGCCTCGCATCGACGCCCGCACGCTTGCCCGATGCTGACGTTTTCACGAAATCCAGCCGCGCTCCTGATCCGGATCCTGCGTATCGATGCGCAACATATCGATGCCCGGCCCCGAAGCCTGCGGAGGTGCCTGTGCCGCGCCGCCGGCAGGTTCCTGTCGCGGGATGCCGTCGAGCGGCACGTGCAGGGTGATGCAGGTACCGAAGCCAGGCGCGGATTCGATGTCCAGGTGGCCGCCGACCAGCGCCAGCCGCTCGCTCGCGCTGGCGAGGCCGAAGCCGCCGCCGCCCGGCTTGGGTTCATAACGCAATTTCTGCGGATCGAAACCGACGCCCTCGTCGACCACGCGCATTTCGAGGTTGTCGTTCCCGCGCCGCAACTCGATCCGCGCACTGTCGGTGTTGGCGTACTTCACCACGTTGAACAGCAATTCGCGCACGACCTGATAGACCAGCACGCGCTTGGCGTCATCGTGCAACTGCAGCTCGCGCTCGCCCGCCAGGATCACGTCCAGACCATGCATCTTGCGCATCTGCGAGACGAGCCACTCCAGCGATTCCGCCAGCCCTTCGCTTTTCAGGATCGGCGGACTCAGGTCCACCGTCAGGCGGCGTGCCGTGTCGACGCCTTCGCCGCTCCAGTTCTCGGCCGCCTCGAGATGGCGGATCGCGGACTCGAACTTGCCCTGCCCGATCGCCGAACGCGCCGCCGAGAGTTTCATCTGGATGCTGTGCAATTGCTGCTGCAGATCGTCGTGCAACACCTGGCTGATGCGTCGACGCTCGGCGTGCTCGGCCATGGTCAGCATGGACGCCATGCGCCGCACCTGCTGCTCGCTGCGTTCCAGGTCCGCGGTACGTTCGATCACGCGGCGTTCGAGGAAGGCGTTGAGCTCCAGCAGTTTCTGTTCGTGGCGGCGGTTCTCGACCAGGTCGGCAGCCTGCCGCGCCAGCAGGTCCAGCAATGCCAGCCGGCGTTCGTCGGGCACGTGGCGTTGCCGCCAGTAAGTGGACAGCATGCCGACCATGCGTCCGCTGCGCGCCACCAGCGGCGTGCTCTGCACGGCGTTGATGCCCTCGCGTTCCATCAGCGCGAGTTCCGCACTGCCCACGAGCTCCTCGTCCTTGCGGACGTCACCCACGATGACGCGCTCGCTCCTGCGCAAAGCGACTGCGCAGGGAAGCCGGGAATCACCGGACAACCATTCCAGATTTTCCCGGGTTTCCTCCGACAAACCCACGTGCGCGCGCAGGTTCAGTTCGCCGCGGTCGTGGTCGAGCACCTGCATCGTCGCGCATTCCGCGCGCATCAGCATGGCTGCGGTTTCCACGATGCGCAGGAACAGCGTGTTCGCGTCCGGCTCCTGCACCATCTCCGCGCCCACCGACGCCAGCAGTTGCATGTCGCCGAGTTCGCCGGCCAGCTCCGCCTCGCTGCGACGCATGGCTTCCACCGCGCGCACGCGTTCCACCGCCGACCACGCGCGTTCCGCCACTTCGCGCACCAGTTGCCGATCCGCTTCCGGCCACGTGCGCGGCTGCGGGTGCATCAGATACATGTAGGCCGCGCGCTTGCCCTGGTTGTAGAGCGCCACACCCGCGCCCGAACACAAACCAAGCTCGCGCCCGGGTTCGAGGTTGCCGGCCCTGCGCATGTCGGCTTCGTAATCTTCGATGAAGATGTTCTCGCTCGCGAGCACCAGCGGCGCATATCCGGAACTGACACCACTCTCGCTGAAACGGCGCCCGCTGATGTCCGGCATGCGGCCGTCGCAGAACTCCCCGCCCGCGATCAGGGTATCGCCGGACGGCTCGATCTCCACGAAACCGGCGGCGGATACACCCAGTTCGCGTGCCAGGGTTTCGGACGCAACGTGGCGGATGGCGTCGGCGTCGTCCAGCAGGCGCAGGCGATCGGAAAGATCGAGCAGGAACCGTTGGCGGTGCTCGATTTCCTTCTGCTCGGTGATGTCGCGGCTGGTGCCTGCCACCGCTTCCACGCGCTCGTCGGGGCCGAGCACCGGGACGAACACGTACTCGTAGATGCGCCGGCCGAATGCGCCGGTGAACGGCACTTCGCCGCGCAACGGGCGCTTGCTGGCCATCACCTGGTCGAGTTCCCGGTCGTGCATCGCCGCATGCCATCCCGGATAACCCAGCTCGAGATAATTCTTGCCCAACGCTTCCTCGCGCGACTTGCCCCACATCGTCAACTGCGCATCGTTGGCGTAGATGAAACGATGATCGAGGTCGAAGACGTAAATCAGGTCCAGGGTGTTGGAAAGGATCGCGTCGTACAGGCGACGCTGGCTCTCGGTGCGGGCATGCGCGTGCACCAGCTCCGTTTCCGCACGCTTGCGGTCGGTAATGTCCACCAGCATGTTGACGCCGCCGACCAGCTTGCCCTGTTCGTCGCGCAACGGCGTCGGGAATGGGATGAACCAGCGGCGCGTGCCGTCCGCGCGTTCGGCGATCGCCTCGACGCCGCAGATGATCGGGCGCTCGCCGGTGAATGCGCGCGCCATCGGGAATTGTTCCAGCGGCAATGGCAAGCCATCCGCGTCGTAGAGCTTCCAGCTCGCGCTCCACGTGTCGCTGCCAAGTTCGGGCTCGCCGCCGGCGAATTCGGCGGCCGCGGCATTGAAGTGCGTCAACCGACCCTGTTCATCGGTGGTGTAGATCGCCGCCGGCATGGCGTCGATGATCTGGCGGAGATGCGCTTCCGACAGCGAAACGTCGCGGTACGCCTGCACGTTGTCCAGCGCGATGGCGGCTTGCGAGGCGATGCCCTGCATCAGGCGTTCGGCACGTTCGTCGAAACGATCGCACGCGGAATGCGCGAAAAACAATCCGCCATGCACCTTGCCGTTGCGCGCGGACACCACCGGCACGGCCAGATAGCTGCGCACCGGCAGATCGCGCCATGGTGCGCCCTCGCCGAATTCGGGATGCTTCGTCATATCTCCGATTCGCACCACCGCCTCGCCCGCGAAGACAGCCCCGAACCCGGACGTATCGGGTGGCACCGGCATGCCGTCGAATTGCGCATCGTCGACACCCGGCGGCGTGTAGAGCGTGTACGACTCGTCCCGGTCGTTGCTCGTGTTGTGGAAGAAGGCACCGTATTCCGCGCCGATCAGCTGCGCCGCAAGATCGGTCACCTTCTGCACGAGTTCGTCGAGCTCCCGCCCGCTCGCCAGGATGCGCGAGGCTTCGAGCAGGGTCTCGGCTTCCAGGCGTGCTTCCTGCTCGCTGGCCAGTGCGGCCTCGCGTTCGCGTTCGACCGTTTTGCGCAAAGTGATGTCGCGCGCGATCATCGACACGCCGGCGACTTCGCCCCGCGCGTCGCGGATCGGCGCGATCGTGAGCGAGATGTCGACCGACCCGCCGTCCTTGCGGCGGTATTCCGTCTCATAGCGGTCGATCAGTTCGCCGGCGCGCAGGCGTTCCACGATGCCGGGCTCTTCACTGACGCGTTCGGCGGGCACCAGCATGGTGCCGGGCTGCCCGACCGCTTCCTCGGCGGTGTATCCGAACAATTCTTCCGCGCCCTTGTTCCAGCTAGTGATGGTGTCGGCCAGATCGCGGCCGATGATCGCGTCGTGCGAAGAGCTGACGATGGCGGCCAGCCACGCGGAGTCGCGCGCCAGCTGCTCGGCACGCCCGCGCGCCGTGCGTTCGCGTTCCAGCGCTTCCGCGCGTTCGCGCTCGATCTGCTTGCGCGCACCGATGTCGCGGGCGATCTTGGAACCGCCGATGATGTCGCCCCGCGCGTTGCGGATCGGCGCGACCGTGAGCGAGATGTCGAGCAGGCTGCCGTTCTTGTGGCGGCGCACCGTCTCGTAGTGGTCCACCACTTCCCCGTTGCGGATGCGCGCCAGGATGCCTGCCTCCTCGCCCGCGCGGTCGGCCGGCATCAACAGCGTGACCGGTTGTCCGATCGCCTCCGCGGCGGTGTAGCCGAAGAGACGCTCCGCACCCTCGTTCCAGCTCGAGATGATGCCGTCGAGATCCTTGCTGATGATCGCGTCAGGCGAGGACTGCACGATGGCAGCCAGCCATTGCGAGTCGCGCGCCAGCCGCTCCGCGTCCTCGCGCACGGCGCGCTCGTGGTTCACCGAGTCGAGCATGCGGCGCTGCGCCTGCTCGCGCTCGCTGATGTCGCAATCGCGCTCCAGCATCACGCCGGCGATGTGCGCCACGAACGTGGCGATACGCCGATGCCAGGCATCCGCCGTGCCGGGCCGGTCGATGTCGATCAGGAACGAGCCTGCGCGCTTGCCGCGCACGAAGATCGCTTCGGAATGGCTCGCCGGTGCCGGGAGCGGGAAAGCGGGGCCGGGCATGAGCGACGGCATCCCGGCCGACGCGTCGGGCGCGCGCGCATCCGGCACGAATTTCCCGCCCGCGAAACCGCCGGTTGTTTCGTCCGCGGTCAACACGCTGGCATGCGCGGATGGATCCAGCCGCGACACCAGTCCGGTGAGCGCGTCCAGGCATTCGGAAAGCGGACGGCCCGCCGACACCATGTCGAGCACGCGCTTCTCTTCCGCGAGCGTGTGTTCGTCGCGTTTCTGGGCAGTGGCGTCACGCGAGACCAGCAACAAGCGCGCGGTCCGGCCTTGCGTATCCGGGATCAGCGACAGGCTCGAACTCCACCACCGCGGCAAACCGTTCGCGGCGCGCCCGGACGTTTCCAGTTTCTGCGGGATGCCGGCCCTGCCGGCGGCGATGGCCGCTTCGACTTGCGCGCGGCATTCCGGATCCATCAGTTCGTGCAGAAACCGGCCTTCGACCACCTGGGTGCGCTCGTCCAGCCCCAGCACGCGGCGGCCCTGCACGTTGATGCTCAGCACGCGGCCCTGCAGGTCCAGCATCTGGATGCAATCGGCGCCGCTTTCCATCAGCACGCGGTTCAGGCCGACGCTGTCGTGCAATTCCGCGGCAAGCTGCACGCGCGACAATTGCGGCGCCACTTGTTGCGCGCACAAATCCAGCATGCGCAATTCGCGTGCGCTCGGCTGGAACGGCCGGTCGAAGTACAACGTGAACATCGCCGCGACTTCGCCGCTTTCGTCCATCACCGGCGTGGAAACCGCCGCGCGCAGATGGAAGGCCGCGGCTTCGCGCGCGAATGCGGCAAAGCCCGGCGCAAAATCGAAATTCACCACCAGCACGCGGCGTCGTTCGCGCAGTGCGGCGGCGCAGGTACTGATGCCATTGGTGTCCACGAACCGGTAGGGATCCATGGACTCGTCCGGCAGGCCCCCGGCCGCGACCAACCGCAGACCGCTGCCGGCACGCAACTGCGCGGTCGCGGCCTGCGCGCGGATCAGTTCCGCGGCGGTTTGCATGGTCTCGCGCATCAGCGCGGTTTCGTCGTGCAGTTCCAGCAGGCGACGGCTCAACGCGTGCAGGCGCTCGAGTTGTGGCACCTGTGCTTCCCAGTCGGCTTCGCGCGCGCGCCAATCGTCCGCTTGCGGTTCGCGCACGCGCCAGCCGTCGTCGGGTGCGCCGCGCGCATACGCGGGACCGGCGATGGCCCCCGAAGACGGCGCAACATCGCCGCGCGAATCGGGATCGCCCGGCGCTCCGCGTACATCTTCCCCGCGCCACTGCGGCCAGCCGCGGCGCCGTTCCTGACCAGACATCGGGAAATCCTTGGATTCGGCCGCAGTATGCGCCGAACCGCAGAATGCGCCAAGACCCCGCGGATAAACGACTTTTTAATACGCAAAGGTATGGTGACGCGAGGGTCGAAACCGCTGTCATCGCCGCGTCACCGCGCGGACCCTGGCGTGCAATGCCGCCTACGCAAGCTCATGGCATCTGGAAAGTAATGGAGCCCATCATGCATGTTGCCCTGGTCACCGAAACCTGGCCTCCGCAGGTCAACGGCGTCGCCCTTACCGTGCACGCGCTGGCGCACGGCCTGGCCGCGCGCGGGTATCGCGTGGAAGTGCTGCGCCCGGGAATGGCCATGCGCGACGGAGAAGTCGAGTTGGTCGCCGCTGCCGGCATGCGCCTGCCGCGCTATCCCGGATTGCAACTCGGCCTGCCACAGCCCTCGCGCCTGCGCGCACGCTGGAAGCGGCAGACGCCGGATGCGGTCTACATCGCCACCGAAGGCCCGCTGGGCGCGTCGGCGATGCGCGCGGCGCGCGCCCTGCGCATCCCGGTCGCGACCGGATTCCATACGCGCTTCGACGATTACTGCCGTCACTACGGCGTGGGCCTGCTCAGCCGCATGGTGCGGCGGCAATTGTTGCGCTTCCATCGACGCGCGCAAATGACCCTGGTGCCGACCCGCGCGCTGGTCGACGAATTGCAGGGCGACGGCGTGGCGCATGCGAGGCGCCTGCGGCGTGGCGTCGATACCACGCTTTTCTCGCCGCAGCGACGCGACGCTTCGCTGCGCGAAAGCTGGAAGGCGCGTGCCGACGCACCAGTCCTGCTGCACGTCGGCCGTGTGGCCGCGGAAAAGAATCTCGGGCTGGCGTTGCAGGCTTTCCGTGCACTGCAATCGCGGCTGCCGCATGCACGCATGGTGGTGGTCGGCGATGGGCCGCTGCGCGCGGCGCTGACGGTGGATCATCCGGAAGTGCACTTCGCGGGCACGCGCCACGGCACGGATCTGGCTGCGCACTATGCCAGCGCGGATCTGTTCCTGTTCCCGAGCCTCAGTGAAACCTTCGGCAACGTGGTGCTGGAGGCGATGGCGGCCGGCCTGCCCGTGATCGCGTTCGACCGCGCCGCCGCGCAGGAACATGTCGTCAACGGGATCTCCGGCCTGGTGCTGCCCTCGTGGGATGCGCGCGGATTCATTTCCAGCACCTTCGCACTCGGGATGGACGGCGAATTGCGCGGGACCTTCGGCATCAACGCGCGCCTCGCGGCACAGCGCTGCGCGCCCGAACACGTCATCGTCGAATTCGAAGCGCTGCTGGACTCGCTCGCGCGCGCGCCTCAGCACGCGCAGCACTGCGTGGCCGCGCATGCGTGAACGCCTCGCCCTCGAACCACGCCTGTGCCTGGCAGCCAACCGTTGGGGCGCGCATCGCGCGATCGGCGCATTCTTCGCATTCATCAGCAAGCTCGGGGACGGCGGGTTCTGGTATGGATTGGCGGCGATCCTCGCACTGGTCGGCGGCCCGCGCGGTGTGCACGCCGCATTGCAGATGCTGGCCACCGGACTGGTGGCCTGGTTGCTCTACCGGACATTGAAACGCTGGACGCGCCGGCCGCGTCCGTTCCGGCGTTGCGACGGCGTGATCGCGCACGTGCCCCCGCTGGACGAATTCAGTTTCCCTTCCGGACATACATTGCACGCGGTCAGCTTCAGCATCGTCGCGATCGCGTGGTTCCCCGTGCTGGTGTTGCCGCTGTGCCTGTTCACCGCGCTGGTCGCGGCGTCGCGCGTCGTGCTCGGACTGCATTATCCGTCGGACGTCCTGGCCGCCGCGCTGCTGGGCGGCGGCCTCGGCGGCGGTTCGCTGTGGCTGTATTCGGCGTTGTTCCCGCAGGCGTTCTAGACACGCTCAATGCGTGCCGGACGATGTCGGCATCGCGGCGCTGCCCATCGACATCGGCATGCCCATGCCCGCGTCATCGTCGTCGTCCTTCGGCGCGCTCGCGACCAGTTTGCGGTATTGCTCAGCGCTCAGCTTCGGCTGTTGCTGAAGGTAGGCCACCAGCGCCCAGAGCTTGTGGTCGTCATGCGTCGGGCCCCACGCCGGCATGCCCGTCATCCTGATGCCGTGCTTGATCACCCAGAAAGCTTCCGCGGGATCGGGCGCGAAGCGCGTCAGGTTGGGCGGCCGCGGGTTCAATCCATGGCGGATATCCGAATCCTCCACGCCGGGCGCCAGATGGCAACCGGTGCACATCTCCGAGTAATGCTGCGCGCCGAGCGCGATCAACGCCGGATCGTCCAGTTTCGGCACCGCGATGCCCGCGGCGCGCTTCTCGATCGAATGCTCGCGCACCACGCCGATCAGGTGTCTGGTCAACGACCAGTGCTGGGTGTCGGCGCCGACATCGTAGACGCCGCTCCACGCGAAGATCGCGCCGGCCAGGACGAACAGGACGAGCCAGAGAATTAGTGCGCCGATGAATCGCATGGCATGTCTCCCGCACGAACCTCCCGCGAGTGTAACGCGACGACGCGCGACTGCACTTGTGTGCCCGTCGCGGGATAATGCCCATCGGACCATGCCGCGTGTCGACGATCAGTGAATTACCACCACGCTTTCCACGCTGGAAATTTCGCCGATGTGTTCAAGCACGTCGTGTTGCTGGCGCTGCTGGATGTGCTGACCGCGAAGGACAAGCCGTTGTGCTACCTCGACACGCACGCCGGTGCGGGCGGCTATCTGCTGGACGAGGAACAGGCACGCAAGACCGGTGAATGGCGCGACGGCATCGGCCGGCTGTTCGATGCGCGCGCCGTGCCGCCTTCGCTGCGGCGTTACGTGGATGCGATCCGCAGTTTCAATCCCGACGGAACGTTGCGCGTGTATCCGGGATCACCCTTGCTGGCGGCACACGCCTTGCGCGCGAACGACCGGCTGGTGCTGTGCGAAACTCAAGACGACGAAACCTCCCTGTTGCGAGCTTCGCTGCGTGGCGATCCGCGCGCGCACGTGCACCAGCGCGATGGTTACGCCGCACTCAGGGCCCTGCTGCCACCGGCCGAGCGGCGCGGGCTGGTGCTGGTCGACCCGCCATTCGAACAGCAGGCGCAGGAATTCCGGGTGATCGAGGTCGCGCTCGCGGAAGCGCGCACGCGCTGGCCGACCGGCGTGTACGCGGTGTGGTTTCCGATCAAGCAGCGCGCGACGATCCGTCCATTCGAACGCTGGCTGGGCGCGCGCGGCTGGCGCGATGTGCTGTACGCCGAATTGCTGGTGCGCGCAGACAATTCGCCGTTGCGCCTCAACGGTTGCGGCATGGTGGTCGTGAACGCGCCCTGGCGCCTTGATGCGGCGGTGGCGCCGATGCTGCCCGCATTGAAGTCGTTGCTGGCGCAAGGCGAAGGCGCATCGCACCAACTGCGCACGCTGGCATGATCACGCGATGGTCCCGTGCGATGGAGGCGGCGGCGTTTCCGCCGGCAGCTTCTTCGCCTTGTACAGCACGCCGAGGTAATAGAACACGTAATAGCCGACCAGCAAGCCGAACAGTGCCAGGGTCAGCGGGCTGTGCTGGTAGGCCTCGAACGGATTGGCCTGTTGTTGCTGCGCCGCCTGCATGGCCGGCCACAACACCACGAAGCGGTAGGCGAGGCGCGCGAGCAGCAACAGGCTGATCGCGATGCCGAACCAACTGTGCGGGACGTAGTGCAGTCCGTCCGGCCGCCGTTCGAAGCGCGTGAGCTGCAACCCCCACCAGCCCAGTGCGAGCCCCGCGACCAGCCCGCCCAGATCGGCGGCAAGCGTTTGCGGATGCAGGCTGGCGGCAAACAGCATGATCGCGCCGACCACGCCGAGCAGCACCACGCGGGCGATCATCCTCGCCGGCCGCACCGGCTGACGCCCGAAGCTGCGCCGGAAACGGCGGTAATACAGCAACACGACCAGCACGAGGGCGATCGCGGTGGAAAGCGCATGGGGAGAAATGGTCATGGCGGGTCCCTGGAAGCGTGCGCGTATTCTAGATGCCGCTCGCTACGCGCTTAAGTTAAATTCGTCATGCGTGCGCCGATCCGGATTCCTTCATGCACACGGCGCTATATATGAATGACATGACCTGGCGCTGGAGACCGACCGTGCCCTCCCTCTTCCCGATTCCGCCGTTGTCCACATCGCGCATCGCGATGACGCTCGCGTTATACGTGCTGCTTGCCGCCTGCGCGCCTGCGCCGATCTATCGCGCCGACGGCGCCAACCTTGCCGTGACGCCTTCCGCGGTTGCCACCGCGCCCGCGCTATACCGGGGGCAGGAGGTGATCTGGGGCGGACGCATCGTGGAAGTGCACAACTTGCCGGACCACAGCGAAATCGAATTGCTGGGCTACCCGCTGGATTCCTCGCAGCGCCCGCAGATGGACAAGACCGCCGGCGGCCGTTTCATCGCCCTGATGCCCGGCTACGTCGAAGGCATGGACTATCCGTCGGGCGCGCCGATGACCCTGCGCGGGCGGATCGAGGGCCTGCGCAACGGCAAGGTAGGCGAAGCCGGCTATGTATTCCCGATGCTGCGCGTCGAACAATCGCATCGCTGGACGCCGGAAGAAATGCAGCGCGGACACGTCAGCTTCGGCTTCGGTGTTGGCGTGGCCGGTGGCATCCACTGAGTCAATGACGATCGATGTTCACGCGCATCGGATAGTCGACGAGCAACGGGAGCCAATCGTCGTGCGCATGCAACCGCAGGTCGACACTCAGATGCAGCAATGCGGGCATGGATTTGCCTTTGCCGAAACCCAGCAGTCCTCCCTGCCAACTGAATTCGGCAAATTTCGCCTGCGCGACATGACCGCGCAAGCGAGCCTGCAACGCAGCGAATCGGGCCGCTGATGCCGGGGTTGGCTGCATGATCGTCCAGGAATGATCCGCATCCGGCGCCGCCGCGTCCGAAGCGGGTTGCAGCGCGAAGGGGTACGCCTGCCGCGCGCCATTCTCCTCGAGCACGAGGACGAGATTGCTCTCGTTCGGGTTGATCCGCGCCGTCGCATCCAGCGCCACCGCCACACGCAGATCGGGTGGATGCAGGGCCAGCACGTCTTCCGCGGAGAAATTCCGCATCTTCCACATCGTGGAGAACGGGATCGCGCCGCATCCGGCAAGCGCCAGCACGCAAAGAAATGCTGCGATCTTTCGCAATGCCTGCCCCCGCTAATCCACGATGTCCGGCTCGAAGAAACTCCAGCGCACCGACGGGAAGCGCGCACGCAACGCGGCCTCCACGCGGTTGATCGCCTCCACCAATTCTCCGGCGCCGCCATTCGTGTCGCTGGCGCGCATGCGCGCCTTGGTCGCCAGCATGATGTCGGGGCCGAGCTGCAGCGTGATCACGTGATAGACCTGCGCGACCTCCGGTTGCGCTTCGATGAAGGCGAGGATCTCCGCGCGCAGTGCAGGCTCCGCGCTGGAACCGACCAGCAATGCCTTGACTTCGACCGCCACCAGCGCCGCGATCACCACCAGCAGCGCGCCGATCGCGAGCGATCCGCAGGCATCCCAGAACGGATCGCCGGTGAGGATCGTCACCACCACCGCGACCAGCGCGAACGACAGGCCCAGCAGCGCGGCGAGGTCTTCGCCGAAGATCACGATCAATTCGCTGGCGCGGCTAGTGCGGAACCAGCGCCACAGGCCCATGCCCCCGCGCGCCTTGTTCACTTCGCGCAGGCAACCCCACATCGAGAACGATTCCGCGACCACGCCGAACGCGAGCACGCCCACGGCCAGCCACGGCCAGCGCAGCGGTTCCGGTTCGCGCAACTTGTGGACGCCCTCGTAGATCGAGAACATGCCTCCGACAGAGAACAGCAGCATCGCGACCAGGAACGACCAGAAGTACAGCGCATTGCCCTCGCCCAGCGGATGCTCCGGCGACGCCGGCCGGCGCGCCTGGCGCATGCCCAGCAGCAGCAGGCACTGGTTGCCGCAATCGGCCAGCGAATGCACCGCCTCGGCGGCCATCGAGCCGGAACCGGTGAGCAGCGCGGCGGCGAGCTTGGTCAGGAAGATCGCGAAATTGGCGCCGAGCGCGAGCAGGATCGCGCGCAACGAACTCGGTTGATTGGAACCGGCATGACCGGACATGCACCGTCCTTGCGTGTGCGGGGACGCCAAGTCTAGCGGCACCGCGCACGCTAAACTTCGCGTTCCGTTCTGCTGGCCGCGCGCGCGTCCGGCAGTGTCACGCATTGCCGCAGGCCGTCATGCCGCATCTTGAATTCCCCGTTCCGCCGCTGCCGCGCAGCGCCAATCAGCGCAGGGCCTGGGCCACGCCCGCCGGCTCGTCGCTGGCGCTGCTGCTGTGCGAAACCGCGCGTGCGCACACCGGCCCGGTGGTTGCGGTGGCGCGCGACACCCACGCCGCGCGACAACTGGAAGACGAACTCGCAGTCTTTGCGGGCGACCTGCCGGTGCTGCACTTCCCGGATTGGGAAACCCTGCCCTACGACCTTTTCGGACCACATCCGGAAATCGTGTCGCAACGCATCGCCACGCTGTATCGCCTACCGTCGATCAAGCGCGGCGTGCTGGTGGTGCCGGTCGCGACGCTGATGCAGCGGTTGGCGCCGCGCACGCACATCGCCGGTTCCGGATTGTCGATCGCGCGTGGCCAGTCCTTCGACCTCGCCGACGAGCAACGCCGGCTGGAAGCCTGCGGCTACCGGCACGTGCCGCAGGTCAACGAACCCGGCGACTTCGCCGTGCGTGGCGCGCTGATCGACATCTTCCCGATGGGGACGCGCGAACCCTACCGCGTCGAATTGTTCGACCGCGAAATCGATTCGATCCGCAGTTTCGACCCGGAAACGCAACGCTCGTTGCAGCAAGTGGACAAGGTCGAACTGTTGCCGGCACGCGAATTCCCGCTGACCGAGGATGCCACCAAAGCATTCCGCGAACGCCTGCGCGAGCGCTTCCCGATCGACGTGCGCCGTTGTCCGCTGTACCAGGACATGAAGGCCGGCGTGTCGCCGGCAGGCATCGAGTATTACCTGCCGTTGTTCTTCGAGCGTACCGAAACCCTGTTCGATTACCTGGACGAACATGCGCTGTTCCTCGTTGGCGAAGGCGCACTGGAAGCGGCCGAACATTTCTGGTCGCAGGTCGGGGAACGCCACGAACAACGCGCGCATGATGTCGAACGACCGATCCTGCCGCCGGTCGAGCTCTACCTCCCACCGCAGGGCTTGCGCGAACAGTTGAATCAGGTGTTGCGCGTGGATCTCGACGCGAGCGATCCGCGCGCCGCGGATACGGGAACGCGTCCGGCAACGGACTTGCGCAGCGATTCGCGGCAGGGTTCGTTCGCGCAACGCCTGCACGACTATCTCGACGGCAATCCGCAGCGCCGCGTGCTGCTCGCCGCGGATTCCGCCGGCCGTCGCGAGGCGCTGCTTGAACAGCTCGCCGCCTCCGGATTGCGTCCGGCGATCGCGGCTGGCTGGCAGGCGCTCACGCAGGCGGATGCGCCGCGCTTCGCGATCGTGGTCGCGTCGCTGGAGCGCGGCTTCGAACTCGCGCAGCCGGCGATCACGGTTTTCAGCGAACGCGAATTGCTGGGCGAACGCGCGCGTTCCGAACGGCGGCGCCGCGCGGTGGCCGATCGCGACCCGGAAGCGATCGTGCGCGATCTTTCGGAACTGGCGGTCGGCGCGCCCATCGTGCACGTCGACCACGGCGTCGGGCGATATCTCGGCCTGGTCACGCTGGATGTCGGCGGCATGCCGGGCGAATTCCTCGCGATCGAATATGCCAAGGGCGACAAGCTGTACGTGCCGGTCGCGCAATTGTCGCTGGTCAGCCGCTACTCCGGCGCGGCGCCGGAACTGGCGCCGCTGCATTCGCTGGGCGGCGACGCGTGGGAGCGCGCGAAAAGAAAAGCCGCGGAAAAAGTGCGCGACGCGGCGGCGGAACTATTGGCGATCCACGCACAGCGCGCGGCGCGCGCCGGGGTGGCGTCGCGCATCGACCGCACGATGCTGGCGCAATTCGCGGACGGTTTTCCGTTCGAGGAAACGCCGGACCAGATGGCCGCGATCGATGCGGTGCTGGCCGACATCGAAGCGCCCAAGCCGATGGATCGCGTGGTCTGCGGCGACGTGGGCTTCGGCAAGACCGAAGTCGCGCTGCGCGCGGCCTTCGCCGCCGCCACCGCGGGCAGGCAGGTCGCGCTGCTGGTGCCGACCACCCTGCTGGCGCAGCAGCACTACGACAACTTCCGCGACCGGCTGGCGGATTTCCCGGTGCGCGTGGAATTGCTGTCGCGCTTCCGCTCGAAGAAGGAAAGCGCGGAAGCGCTGCAGAAGCTGGCCGACGGCAAGGTCGACGTGGTGATCGGCACGCACAAGTTGCTGCAGCCGGACGTGCGCTTCAAGGATCTCGGCCTGGTGATCGTGGACGAGGAGCACCGCTTCGGCGTGCGCCACAAGGAGCAGTTGAAGAAACTGCGCGCGGAAGTGGACCTGCTCACGCTCACCGCCACGCCGATCCCGCGCACGCTCAACATGGCGATGTCCGGGCTGCGCGATCTTTCCATCATCGCCACGCCGCCATCGCACCGCATGGCGGTGAAGACGCTGGTGACGCAATACGATCCGGCGATGATCCGCGAGGCTTTCCAGCGCGAACTGGCGCGCGGCGGGCAGGTGTATTTCCTGCACAACAAGGTCGAGACGATCGAGCGCACCGCGCGCGAACTCGAAAAACTCGCGCCGGACGCGCGCATCCGCATCGCGCACGGCCAGATGCCGGAACGCGAGCTGGAACAGGCGATGCTGGATTTCCATCGCCAGCGCTTCAACGTGCTGGTGTGCACGACCATCATCGAATCCGGCATCGACGTGCCGACCGCCAACACCATCGTGATCGACCGCGCCGATCATTTCGGCCTGGCGCAGTTGCACCAGTTGCGCGGCCGCGTCGGTCGTTCGCATCATCGTGCCTACGCGTATCTGATCGTGCCGGATCGCAAGGCCATGACCGCGGATGCGGAAAAACGGCTGGAGGCGCTGGCGGCGCTGGAAGAACTCGGCGCGGGTTTCACGCTGGCCACGCACGACCTCGAAATCCGCGGCGCAGGCGAGCTGCTGGGCGAGGAACAATCCGGCCAGATCCAGGAGATCGGCTTCTCGCTCTACACCGAACTGCTGGACCGCGCGGTACGCGCGCTGCAATCCGGCAAGGTTCCGGATTTCGACCTGTCTTCCGCGCACGAAACCGAAATCGAGCTGCACCTGCCGGCGCTGATCCCGGACGACTATCTGCCCGACGTGCACGCGCGCCTGACGTTGTACAAGCGCATCGCCGGTGCACGCGACGACGAGGCGCTGCGCGACATGCAGGTGGAAATGATCGACCGCTTCGGCCTGCTGCCGCCGCAGGTGAAAAACCTGTTCGCGGTCGCCGCGCTGAAACTGCGCGCCACGCCGCTGGGCATCCGCAAACTGGAACTCGGCGAGAACGGCGGTCGCGTGATCTTCCGCGACAAGCCGGACATCGACCCCATGACGATCCTCAAGCTGATCCAGCAGCAACCTCGCACCTACAAGCTGGACGGCCAGGACAAGCTGCGCATCAGCACGTCGTTGCCCGGCGCGGCGGAAAGGCTGCGCGCGGCAAACAATATGTTGGATGCGCTGGCTGCGAAGGCCAAGGTGGCGTAGTCGCCCACGACGATCCGTTGTAGGCTGGACGGCAAACTCGGCCCGATAAGGGGTTTTCCATGCGCATGGCAGTTGTAGCCATAAGTTTTGTATTGATTACATCCTCATCATCGGCGGCAATGACGCAGTCAATACAAGTGGGCGGCAAAGACGGGGTGGAATATCTCGTTCCTGCGGGCAGCCCCGTGAAGTACGTTTCCAAGAATGATGGAGAGCTCCAAGCAAACTTTCATGGTCGTTTTACAATTTCCGGTACTTATTATTATGGCACTTACTACGCAGGTTCCATGACAGAAGCTACGGACGATGACCTTGATCTTGATTTTATCCCTGACAAGAAATTTGCAGTGACGTTGCCATATTGGAGAGATCGAGGCCAGGTACACGAAATAGAATTTAGAAATAAGGACGCATTCATTAATGCGGCCATTCCCTCAAGCGTGGTGAGAGATCTGAAATCACGAAAAATAGTTTCGGCTCACGGCAAAGTATCGGTTGTCATAGAAGATTACCAAGCCTCCGTCGAATGTGATGCCCCCGCCTACTCTGTGACCTTTGTTTCGGTTGTCCACCCACCGACTTTGGTTTTGAATCACAATTCCATTGAAGAATATACCTGCTGAAAATTTTTTCCCGCATCGATAAGCTAATGATCCCCCGCTTCACCGACCACGCCGCCAACGAACGCACCTATCTCGCGTGGGTGCGCACGGCGATTTCGATCATGGCGTTCGGCTTCCTGGTCGAACGCTTCGACCTGTTCCTGGCCTATCTCTCGCACAGCGCGGGCGCAGCAGTGGCGCAAGCCGGGCATCGCGTCCACGGCGCGCAGATCGCGGGCCTGCTGCTGATCGGCCTGGCGATCCTGATCATCCTGTTCGCGACGGCGCGCTTCCTGCACCACCGCCGCACCATCGCCTGCGATGAAATCGTCGATTACGGCACCACGCTGGGCGACAGCCTGCTGGCGATCCTGCTGGTCCTGTTCGCCGCTTTCCTCGTCGTTTACATGATCCACCAGTTGCAGACATTGGGATGAGCGCGGAATCCGGCCACCCGCAAGGGAAAAACGTTCCGGAAGCGCGTGCCCGGGCGCGTGCGCACCTCACGCTCGCGGAAGCATTGCAGGTGCTCGCGATGGGCAGCGAGGATTTCGCCGTGTTGTTCGAGCACGGCACGCTGAAAATGGAAATCTACCGGCCGCGCGGCGTCGATCCGCAGCAGCCGCACGGCCGCGACGAGGTCTATGTGATCGCCTCGGGCCACGGTTTCTTCGTCAACGGCGATGTGCGGCATGCATTCGGTACCGGCGACGTGCTGTTCGTGCCCGCCGGCGCGGTGCACCGCTTCGAGGGTTTCAGCGAAGATTTTTCGACCTGGGTGATGTTCTACGGGCCGAAGGATGGCGAACGCGATGACGGCTGACGTACGCGAGCTTGCCGTTGCGCAGGCAACGCTGGACGACATCGATGCGCTGGCGCCGCTGTTCGACGCCTATCGCATGTTCTACGGCAAGCCTTCCGATCCCGCGGCGGCGCGCGCCTTCCTGCACGAGCGCATCGCATTGCGCGAATCGGTGATTTTCCTGGCGCGGGAAAACGAGAAGGGAACCGCATTCGGTTTCACCCAGCTTTATCCGTGCTTTTCTTCCGTCTCCGCACGACGGCTGTGGATACTCAATGACTTGTTCGTCGCGCAACCGGCACGTGGCCACGGCGTGGCGCGCGCATTGATGGAACGCGCGCGCCGCCATGCGACCGCGACCGGCGCATTGCGGCTGGTATTGCAGACCGCGCGCGACAACGTCACGGCACAGGCGCTGTACGAATCGCTCGGCTACGTGCGCGACGAAGGCATGTACGAATATTCGCTCGAACCGACGTGACGCATCCGCGCGCGCGTCACGCGCGCGACGAAGGAAGTCAGTCGTCGCTCGCCCGTTGCGGCTCGACGCCGCGCTTCTGGTAGACGAACACGTTCGCCGGCGGCATGTTGCGCCACGCGGTGCCGGCCCTGCGGGATTTCAGGCCCAGTTCGCGCAGCAGCGGGCGCGGCACCGGACTGATCGGGCCGTAGGTGAACTGCACGAAGCGCCCGCGCGGCCCCAGCACTGCGAAGGCGGCGCGCAGGATGTCGCGCTGCACGTCGCGCGGCATGTACAGCAGGCCCAGTCCGCTCACCACCGCGTCGACGTTGCCGGCCTGATCCAGCATGCCCCAGCGGCTCGCAATCGTCTGCACGTCGCGGGCGTCGCCGAGTTCGACGTGCACGCCGGGAAACCGCTCGCTCAGGAATTGGTGCAGCGCCTCGTTGAGCTCGACGACCAGCAGGTTGCGCGATGCGATGCCGCTGTCCAGCAGCGCGCGCGTGAAGGCGCCGGTGCCGCCGCCGAGCTCGATCACGCGCTGCGGGTTGAGTGGCAACTGCCGGATCATCAGCGCGGACAGTTGCCGCCCGGAGGGCGACACCGCGGCCATCGCGAACGGATTGCGCAGCCACTCCCGGAAAAAGGTCAGGCCGGGGCTGGCTTCGGCGGCCAGATCGGCGCTGCGGGGTCGGAAGTGGGCCTGGCTCATCGCGCGTGCAGTTCCTCGTTGCGTCCCCTCAAGCGGAGAACCTCATCGGAAGCAACGGACGGCCTGGCGCCGCCCGTTGCGATCCGCGAAACATCAGTGATAGTAGTAGCCGTGACCATCATAGACCCGCACCGGGGGACGATTGCTGTAGTACACGGAGCCATACACCACCGGAGCCGGCCGATAGTAAACCGGCGCTGGCGCATAGTAGGCGGGCGCGTAATAGTACGGCGACGGATAATAGGCCGGGTAATACGCGGGATAGTAAGCCGCCCGCGGGTAATACGCGGGCCCGTAGTAGCCCCGATAACCGTAGCAGTTGAAGCAATTGCCGATCCCGACCCGGTAACCCGGGCCCGCAAAACCGATGCCGATGCTCACGTTGGTGTGGGCGAATGCCGCAGGCGCGGCGACCAGCGCCGCGGCAACCAGCGCGGTTGCGAACAAGGCGCGACGTAAAATCCTGATGTTCATGGAAGCCTCCGGAAGCGGGTCTGCTTCGCCTGAAATGGTGGAACTTGCGCGATGAATCTGCACTGAGCATCGGCCCGCGCGGCGTTCAGGATTTTCGCCGCAGCAACCAGCAGCCGTGGATGTTCGGGCGACGCGCGAAATCCGGGGGAATGCTGGCGCGGCCGATGTCCTCGATGGCGAAACGCGCCGACAACGCCTCCGTATCCAGCCGGAAACGCCGTGCATTGTTGGAGAACACGATGATGCCGTCGCGCTCCAGGCGATCGCCGCAGGCATCCAGCAACGCGGCGTGGTCGCGTTGCACGTCGAAATCCGTCGCGCGCTTGGAGTTGGAGAAGGTCGGCGGATCGACGTAGATCAGGCCGTAGAGGTTGGGTTCCACGCGCAGGAAATCCATCGCATCCGCCTGCGCCAGGCGGTGCGAGCGTCCGCCGAATCCGTTGCGCGCGAGATTGCGCGACGCCCATTCCAGATAGGTCGTCGAGAGATCGACGCTGACGGTTTCCGCCGCGCCGCCCGCCGCGGCGCAGACGCTGGCGCTGCCGGTGTAGGCGAACAGGTTGAGGAAATCGCGGCCATGCGCCAGCTCGCGCAGCCGCGCGCGCACCAGCCGGTGATCCAGGAAAAGCCCGGTGTCGAGGTGCGAGAACAGGTCGACCTCGAAGCGCAGGCCATCTTCCTGCACGATCAATTTCTCGTCGTGCGCTTCCTCGTACCTGCCGTACCTGGATCCGCCCTTGCCGCGACGACGGGTTTTCAGCGCGATCCGCGCGCGCGGCACGTCCAGCGCTTCGCCCGCCGCGCGCACCAAGTCGCGCAGGCGCACGCGCGCCGCCTCGGCGTCCACGCTCGCCGGCGCGGCGTATTCCTGCACGTGCAGCCACGTTTGCGTTTCGGCAACAGCCAGCGCATGACGGGAACGGCCCGCGGGGGATTGTTCATTTCCCTGTTCCGGAATGCCGCGATAGACGTCGATCGCCGCCGCGTATTCCGGCAGGTCGGCGTCGTAGGCGCGGAAGCAGTCGACATTCCCGCGTGCGAGGTATTTGCGCAGGTTCCGCAGATTCTTCTGCACGCGGTTGCGCACCATCTCGCCGCCGGCGGACAGCGGCTTGCGCTCGCGCACGGGGCGTTCGCCATCATCGATGCCGAACACCAGCAGGTTGCAGGCGATGGCGCCGTTGTACAACGCGTAACGCTTGTCGATGCGCAATCCGAGCGCGCGTGCGGGATCCGGCTGCTCCGCCTCCACCGCGGCGGTGAGCACGGCGCCGCACCAGCCCGCGAATCCTTCGCGCAGGCGTTCGCCGAACGTGCGGTACGTCGCCGCCAGTTCGTCGCGCTCGCCCATGCGCTCGCCATAGGGCGGATTGGTGACCAGCAGCCCGGTGTCGAAGCCGACCGGCTTTTCAAGGTGCGCGACATCGCGCTTCTGCAACTGCACGAACCCGGCCACGCCCGCGTCCTGCGCGTTGCGCTTGGCCACCTCGATCATGCGCGGCGAATGATCGCTGCCGAAGAAACACGGACGCAGCGCACGCAAGCCTTCGTGCGCACGGGTTTCCGCTTCGTCGTGCAGGCGCTGCCATAGCGCGGCGTCGTGTCCGCGCCAGGCGAGAAAACCGAAGTATTCCCTGCGCAAGCCGGCGGCGACGTTCGCTGCCATCAGCGCGCCCTCGATCAGCAAGGTGCCGGACCCGCACATCGGATCGAGCAACGCACCGCCCTGTGCGTAGATTTCCTGCCAGCGCGCGCGCAGCAACATCGCCGCGGCGAGGTTTTCCTTCAACGGCGCCTCACCCTGGTCGCGCCTCCAGCCACGGCGGTGCAGCGGTTCGCCGGAAAGATCCAGCGACAGCGTGGCGCGATCGCGATGCACGCGCAGGTTGAGCCGGATGTCCGGGCGTTCGATCGCAATGTCGGGGCGCACGCCTGACCGCTCGCGGCACTGGTCGACGACCGCGTCCTTGATGCGCAGCATGGCATAGCGGCTGTGCGTGATCGCGCTCTGCGACACCGTGGCGTCGATCGCCAGAGTCGACTCCGGCGCGAAGTGCTGCGCCCAGTCGACGGCTTGCGCACCCGCGTAAAGCGCGTCGGCGTCCGCGGCATCGAATTCCGCCAGCGGCAGGAGCACGCGGCTAGCGAGGCGCGAATACAGGCAGGCGCGATAAGCATGTTCGAGCCCGCCTTCGAAACGCACGCCGGCCAGCACTTCGTGAGCCTGCGCGCCCAGCGCGACCAACTCGTCGCGCAGCAGGTATTCCATGCCCTTCGGGCACGTGGCGAAAAAAACGCTCACCCTCGCACGCTCATGCCTGCAATGATTGCAAGAACAGCCGGAACTGCCGCCCGATCACTTCCACGTGCGCGGATAGTCGGTGATCGTCAGGCAGCAACAGGGTCGGAATGCGGCGCGCATTGCCGAATACGGCGACCGGCATGGCCGGGCACAATTCGTCATTGAAACCGTGCACGATCATCGCGGGCACGTCCGCGACCATGTCGAAACGCTGCGACCAGCGCGGGATCGCCATCGGCAGCGCCACCAGGAACAACGCCCGGCACGGCGCCTGCAACGATGCCAGCCCGGAAACGAACGCGCCCATGCTGGAGCCAGCCAGCACCGGCGGCTGCGCGGCTGCGCGCGCCATGGCCGTGAGCTTGTCGACGCGCGGCTGGATCGAACCGACATGCCCGTGCGCATCGTCCGGACGATAATCCGGGCGTTCGGTGTGCCAGCCGATCTCCTCGGCGACCTTCGCCAGCGCGCTGACCTTGGTCGCGTCCGGGCCGCTGTCGGAACCGTGGGAGAGGATGACCGTGCCCGGCATGTGCTGTGCTTCCCGATGGGGCCGGCAATGGTAGCAAGCTTCATGCGACACTCCCCCGCATGCACGACGATGGTTTCCACGACTGGCCATTGCCCTACGTCGACAGTCTGCGCCGACGCGCATCGCGGGACCTCGACCTGGTGGTGATCCATTGCACCGAATTGCCCGATCTCGCGACCGCGCGCGAATACGGGGAACGCGTACTGCACGACGACGGCAGCGGCAACAGTGGGCACTTCTACATCGACCGTTCCGGCGCGGTGCATCGTTTCGTCGAAGCCGAACGCGTCGCGCATCACACGCGAGGCTACAACGAACGTTCCATCGGCATCGAACTGGTGAATGCGGGACGCTACCCGGACTGGTTCGATTCGCGCAAACAAGTGATGACCGAACCGTATCCGCAGGTACAGATCGACGCCCTGCTCGCCCTGTTGGAGAGGTTGCGCGAGCAATATCCCGCTCTGCAATGGATCGCAGGACACGAAGACCTCGACACCGGCAAGGTGCCGGCCGGCGACGATCCGTTGCGCGAGGTTTTCCGCAAGCGCGACCCGGGGCCGATGTTTCCCTGGAATGAGGTGCTGCGTGCATGTGGATTGCAGCGGCTGGTTCCACCCGAACCGCTATGATCCCCACGCGTGGCTAGGCTCTGGTTTCCTGCCCCCTTCAGTCGAGGGGCAATCGATCGTCGCGAAGCGATGATTCGATGGTGGTCATGGGAGCGTGCCCGGACACACAGAAACGAAAGCCCTTCAAGAGACGAAAAACTTCATGACCAACCCACGCGTCGCCGAACTGATCGAACTGCTGCGGCTGGAACGGCTGGAAGACAACCTGTTCCGCGGCGCCAGCCGCGACATCGGCACGCGGCGCGTGTTCGGCGGACAGGTGCTGGGCCAGGCGTTGTCGGCCGCGCAGCAGACCGTGGACGAAGAACGCGCCGCGCATTCGCTGCACGCGTACTTCCTGCGCGCGGGCAACATCGAAGCGCCGATCGTGTATTCGGTGGAGCGCGCGCGCGACGGCGCGAGTTTCTCCTCGCGGCGAGTGCTGGCGATCCAGCACGGCCAGCCGATCCTGAATTGCGCGGTCTCCTTCCAGACCGACGAGCCCGGCATGGAACACCAGTCCACGATGCCCGAGGTGCCGTATCCGGAGGATCTCGAACCGCTGCAACCCTTGCCGCCGGAGGAACTGGCCAAGTTGCCGGAGAAAACGCGGCGCTGGTTGGGCCTGGATGGCCCGTTCGAATTCCGCTACGTCTGGCCGCGCGACGAATTGCACCCGGCCAAGCGCCCGTCGTTCCAGCACATCTGGTTCCGGCTGGTGGACCGCGTCGAGGATTCGCCGGTGCTGCACCGCGCGTTGCTCGCCTACGCCTCGGATTTCCATTTCATCGGCACCGCGTTGTTGCCGCACGGGGTTTCCTATCTCACCCCGAACCTGCAGATGGCCAGCCTGGACCACGCGCTGTGGTTCCACCGCCCGTTCCGCGTGGACGACTGGTTGCTGTATTCCTGCGATTCGCCGACCGCACAAAGTGCGCGCGGGCTGGTGCGCGGCCAGTTGTTCGACCGCCGGGGCGCGCTGGTCGCCTCGACCGCACAGGAAGGATTGATCCGCCTGCGCACACCGCGCTGAAGCTTTCGCGCAGCCCGCGTAAAATCGCCGCATGCGCCAGATCTACACCTCCCCCCGGCAACAAAACGTCGAGCGCGTCGTGGCGTTGATGGCCGAACACGGCATCGCCACTTCCGTCACCAACCGGCGCGCATATGCACGGCCGAGTTATTCGCGTTTCTCCTACAGCCGCGCCAACGACAGCGAGGAATGGCCGAAGGTGTGGATCACGCATGCCGCAGACCAGACTCGCGCGCGGCAACTGTTGCGCGAAATCGGCATCGAGCCGGCGACCCGCTACGTCGACACGCTGGCGGCAGAACGCAACCCCGCGCTGCCGGACCCCGAGCGCCACCGCCGCGCGGCCTCGCGCGTGCGCATCGCGGTGATGGCGGCAGTCACGGCGGCATTCCTTTTGCTAGTACTGAGGATGCTCGCCGTCTTCTGAGAGATCCGCCGTGGCGCTCCGCTCCGAACGGGTACGCCTGTTCCAGACCCTCCCGCACGCCTGCGGCTATTTCCACGCGCGCACCGCGCAGAACCTGGTGCTGGACCCTTCCGCCCCGGGCCTGGACCGGCTGTATTCGCTGGCGCTGGGACGCGGCTTCCGCCGCGCCGGCGGCCATGTCTACCACCCGCATTGCCCCCGTTGCCACGCGTGCGAGCCCTGTCGCATCGATGTCGCGACCTTCAAACCGGACCGCAGCCAGCTGCGTTGCCTGCGCCGCAACGCCGACCTGGAAATCAGCGAACACGTGCCCGGCCTGACGGACGAACGCCACGACCTGTATTCGCGCTATCTGCGCGCGCGCCACCCGGGTGGTGGCATGGACGAAGCCAGCGGCGAGGACTTCACCCACTTCCTGGCGGCGCCATGGAGCCCGACGACCTTCCTTGAATTCCGCCTGCAGGACCGGTTGCTGGCGTTGGCGGTGACCGATGTGTGCAGCACCGGCGTATCGGCGGTCTACACTTTCTACGATCCCTCGTATCCCGCCCGCGGCCTCGGCACTTTCGCGATCCTCAGCCAGATCGAATTGACCCGCGCGCGCGCGCTGCCGCACCTCTATCTCGGTTACTGGATCGCGAACCATCCGAAGATGGGCTACAAGTCGCGCTTCGATTCGCTGGAAGTGCTCACGGCCAAGGGCTGGTCGCGTTTGAACGCCGCGGCCCCGACAGCAACGGAACCGGAAGTGCCGCGGGACGCGTAGAAGCATTCCTTCCGGATACCCTGCGGTTTCGATCCAGCCGTTTTCAATTCGGCGATTCTGTGCCGCATGCGCACCAATGCACGGATGCCGTACGCTTACTATCTATCGGATTTCACCGGAAGGAGCGGTGAAACCACTTTCGTATTTCATCCTATTGGTTTGATTTGCAAATAATTCAGACGGCTCCGCATCTGCCCTTGCAAATTGATATCAATTTGATATCTTACTCCGGCCTAATTCCGGAGCGTGCCATGAACGAGACCAAGACCTTTTCGATCGCCGGCATTCCCAGCGCGATCCTGCTGCTGTTGCTGTTCATCGGCTGCGGCCTGTTGTTCCTCTACGGCGGACTTTCGCAGAATCCGTTCTGCATCGTGGTCGCCGTGGTGTGCTTCGTGCTCCTGGTATTACTCAGCAAGGGCTTCTTCCAGGTGCAGCCCAACCAGGGCGTGGTGATGCAGTTGTTCGGTCGCTACTCCGGCAGCGCCCGCGACACCGGCCTGCGCTGGACCAATCCGTTCTATTCCAAGCGCGCGGTCTCGCTGCGCGTGCGCAACTTCGAGTCCTCCAAGCTCAAGGTCAACGACTCCGACGGCAATCCGATAGAGATCGCCGCGGTGATCGTGTGGCAGGTAGTGGATACCGCAGAAGCCGTGTTCCAGGTGGACGATTACGAGAATTACGTGCACATCCAGAGCGAATCCGCACTGCGGCAGATGGCGCAGAGCTATCCCTACGATTCGCACGACGACGCCAAGCCTTCGCTGCGCAGCCACGGCGACGAGATCACCACGCACCTGCGCGACGAGATCCAGGAACGCCTCGGCAAGGCCGGCGTGAAAGTCATCGAGGCGCGCATCAGCCACCTCGCCTACGCGCAGGAGATCGCGCAAGCCATGCTGCAGCGGCAGCAGGCCGGTGCGATCATCGCCGCCCGCACCAAGATCGTGGAAGGCGCGGTCAGCATGGTGGAAATGGCGCTGGAACAACTCAGCCAGCGCGGCGTGGTGCAACTGGACGAAGAACGCAAGGCCGCGATGGTGTCCAACCTGCTGGTGGTGTTGTGCGGCGAGCGCGGCACCCAGCCGGTGCTCAATACGGGCACGCTCTATCAGGGCTGAGCTCGTGAGCACGGAGAAATCCGACAAGAAGGCCTACCCGCTGCGCATCGGCACGGAGGTACTGGATGCCATGCAGCGCTGGTCGAACGACGAACTGCGTTCGCTCAATGCGCAGATCGAATACGTGCTGCGCGAGGCGCTGCGCAAGGCCGGACGCCTGAGATCCGAACCGAAATATTCCGAAGACAAGCACTGAAGAAACGCTCATGGCCGCGAACACGCCAAGCTGGAATTACAAGGTCGTGCGCCTGACCTCGGCCGTCAACTTCTGGGGAAAGATCGTCGAAGACGAAGCCCAGCGAGCGCTTGACGACCTCGGGCGGCAAGGCTGGGAACTCGTCCAGGTGCTGCGCCCTTACGGACAGAACGTGCCGACGGCATTCCTGAAACGGCCGGCATGAAGTCTGCCCGACCTTTCGGTAGCCTTCGAAAACGATACCCTCATGCGAAACACATCCTCACGCTGGATCGTTGCCTTGCTTCCACTCGTGACGACAAGCGCCATGGCGACCTCTGCCGCTCCAGGCTTCCATGAAACACCGGTCGAAGTAGGGAGTCATCCCTTCCTGCTGAAAGGCATGCTGACGCTGCCGAATGGCCACGGCCCGTTTCCCGGCGTGGTGCTGGTGGGCGGTTCCGGGCCGACGGACATGGACGAAACGATCGGCCCGAACAAACCATTCCGCGACATTGCACACGGCCTGGCCGCGCGAGGCATCGCCGTATTGCGTTACGACAAACGCACTCGCGACCATGCAACGCTGGCAGTGCAGGACAAGCATTTCGACATCGATGACGAGTACACCGACGACGCGCTGGCGGCACTGAAGCAGTTGCGCGCGACGCCCGGCGTCGATCGTCGTGAGGTATTCCTGCTGGGCCACAGCCAGGGCGCGGCCGAAGCGCCGCACATCGCGGAGAAGGACAACACCATCGCAGGCCTGATCCTGATCGCCGCGCCCGCGCATCCGCTTTTCGACGAAATGATCCGGCAACTGAATTATTTGATCAGGATCGAGCCGGCGCAAGCCGACACGCTGCGCGCGCAACTCGTCATGGCCGAAGCAGCACGCAAGCAAGTCGCCGCGTTCACGTCCGAAAACCCGCAAGCGCCCGGCCCGTTCGGTACCACCGCCGCCTACTGGCTGAGCCTGCGCCAATACGATCCGGTCGCAGCCGCGCGCAAACTGTCGCTGCCGTTGCTGATCCTGCAGGGTAGCCGCGATTACCAGGTCACGCCCACGGAAGATTTCCCGCGATGGCAGCAGGCTTTCGCGCACGATCCGCGCGTGACCTTGCGCGAATATCCCGGGCTGTCGCACCTGATGACGCCCGCCGACGATCCGCCCTCGCCCGCCGATTACGCCAGATCCGCGCAGGTCGATCCGCAAGTGATCGCGGACATCGCCGCGTGGATCCATGCCCATGCGCGGCAATGATGTTCACGCCTTAACGGCGATCTGATGCCTGGCCGCCTATGCTTTCTCCGTGCGACATTCGCCTGATTGAAGATGGAGGTTCGGCATGATCAGAATCACTCCCCTGCCGTGCATGGCACTGTTGATCGCCAGTGGTTCCGTCCACGCTCAAGCCAGCGCGCCACCGGCAACGGCGGTCAATACTGCCGGCGCTCAGACCGCGGCCGCCGCGATCGAATCCTGCAATGCCAAGATGCAGACGTTGCTGGCGGCGCTGGACAAGCACGACTACGCCGGCGCCGAGACGGATTTCAACGACACCATGCGCGCTGGCCTTACCCCCGACCAGTTGCAACAGGCATGGGAGTCGCTGCCGCAGAAATTCGGCACGCCCGGTCCGCGCGGCATGCCGCACAACAGCGCCAGCCACGGTTACAACGTCATCACCGTGCCGATGTCGTTCCAGAACGCTTCGCTGGCGGCGCAGATCGCCTGCGGCGCGGACGGCAAGATCGCCGGTTTCCATGTGATGACGCTGCCGTCGCCCTCGCCCGCCACTGCCGGTTCGGTTGCAGCACCTTCATCTTCCGGCCATTGAACACCGAACGCTCGACGCCCCGACAGCGACGCGAACTGCTTGCCCGTGCGCATGCGCTGGGCGTGCCGCAATCCTACGCGCGCATGCACCGCCTGCATCTGCAACGCGAACCCGCGCGACTGGCCAGCATCGGCATGGACATCCATGGTCGCGAGCAGTGGCTGGCGCCGCGTGCTGCAAAAACATTCGCCGCGCTGCGTGCATCGGCGAGCGCTGACGGCATCGACATGCAGGTCGTTTCCGCGTTCCGTTCGATCGAATACCAGCTCGGCATCATCGAGCGCAAACTCGCACGCGGGCTCCCGATCGACGAAATACTGCGCGTCAGCGCTGCCCCCGGCTACAGCGAACACCACTCGGGACGCGCACTCGATCTCACCACCCCTGGCTACGCGGCGCTGGAAGAAGAATTCGACGGCTCGCCGGCTTTCGCATGGCTGGTACGGCAAGCGCCACGATTCGGATTCACGCTCTCCTACCCGCGCGGCAATCCGCACGGCATTGCTTACGAGCCCTGGCACTGGTGCTGGCACGCGTCACGCGAGTGACGACGCAGAACCAATCGCTCGATCCCCGCTCGGTCAGTCCTGTGAGCGCTTGACCGGTTTCTTGCGCTTGCCTGCCACGGTCTTTTGCGGTTGTGCGGCTTCGCAAATCTTCCAAAGGTACAGACTGGCCAGCGTACGGTACGGCGCCCAGATTTCGCCGAACGATTCCAGTTCCAGCGGTTTCGGCATTTCCTTCATGCGGTGCACGACCTGCGCGCCCTTGCGGATGCCGAGGTCGTGCACCGGCAACACGTCGGGCCGGCCAAGCCGGAACATCAGCATCATTTCCACCGTCCAGCGGCCGATGCCACGCACCTGGATCAGGTGGTCGATCAATTCCTGGTCGCCCATGCGCGCCAGTTGTCTGTGCGTCGGCACGATGCCCGCGCGCGCCTTGGCGGCAAGATCGCGCAACGCCGCGATCTTGTTGCGCGACACGCCGGCGGCACGCAACGCTTCGTCGCTGGCGCCGTCGATACCGGCGGGCGTCATTTTTTTGCCACGCGGCATCAGTTTTTCCACGCGCCCGACGATGGTGGCCGCGGCCTTGCCGGAAAGCTGCTGGTAGAGGATCGCGCGCGCCAACGCATCGACCGGATCGAAGCGCGCCGAAAAATCGCGATCCAGCGAACCGATCTTCTTCATCCATGCCGCGAGCTTGCGATCGCGCTTGCCGAGGTGCGCATGCGCCAGCGAGAAATCGAATCCGCGCGGAATGACGGTCATGGGAGCTCCGGATGAATCGCGCGCATCCCTGCGTGCAGAATCACAAAGCGCGCATCCTGTCGGCGCTTCTCAATCGCTTTCTCTTCCCGGCCGCATCATTGCAACGCCCAACACGATCCACCCGAAGATGAAAGCCATGCCGCCCAAAGGGGTGATTGTTCCTGTCCAACGCGGCGCGCCCAGGGCCAACGCATACAGGCTGCTGCAGAACAGCACAACGCCGACCGCAAACATCACCGCTGCCACCTTGCCCCAGCGCCCCGGCAGCATCGCCGCGAAACCGAACGCCAGCGTGTGCCAGAAGTGATATTGCCCGGCGGTGCGCCAGATCTGCATGGCGTTCTCCGGCAATGCACCGCGCAAGGCATGCGCGCCGAGCGCGCCCATCGCCACCGCGCTGGCGCCCAGCAATGCGAGCACGATCCCTTGCCAACGCCTGCCCGCGAACGCCTGCGCGCTCATGCGCCCGTCCCGCGCCGCGCGCGCCAGCCGCCATAAGCCAGCGCGATCAGCGTCAGCAGGATCGGCATCAGCAGGATGTCGATGAACTTCAGGCGCGCACCCAGCGTCTCGATGTCGGCATCCAGTTGCCGCTGCACTTCACGAAGTTCCGCGCGGATCTGCAGTTTGCGTTTCACGAACTGGTCCACGGCTTCTTTCTGCGATGCATCGGAACCGCTGCCACCGCGGCCCTGCAACGCGGCGAGCCGGGTTTCCGTATCGGCCAGCTCGACCAGCAATTCGTTCTGCTTGGCCTTGAATTTCTCGTCCGCCGCGCGCCGCAGGTTGTCGACGGTGGTGAACGGGCGATCCGCGACCGCGCGGCGGCCGATCCTGATCAGGTCCGGCGAGCCGGCCAGCGCATCCACCGCGTTGAAGAAGAAGTCACCGTTGTCGGCGAACGCGTTTTCCATGGTCTGTCCGAACGACGATGTGAGCTGCACCCACAGGCGGTCGGAAAGCACGTCGGTGTCAGCCACCAGCACGATCCGGGATTCCGCGGCAGAGTGGGTCAGGTGTCCCGCCTCCGTGCGCTGCGGAAAGGCCGAGACGAAACGGCCGACGACGCGCGCGGCGATCGCGTAGTGCTCGCCGGACGGCGTATACCCGGCGTAGAGCGAAGACGGATCGACCGCCTCGCGCACACGCTGTGCGGACACCACGGTGGCGGCGGCCGAACTCTGGATCAACGGAAGCAGGCGCGTATCGGTGCCTGCGGCCAGTTCGATGCGGCCTGCGCTGGAGACATCGATGGTGCCGAGCGCGGCGGTGATCGGGTCTTCGCGGTTGAGGTCGCCGCCGGAGAAACCGAGCACGGCCGGATGCCGAACCGGCGCGGCTTCCGGATTGGGCTGGATGGTCAACGCGCGATCGCGATCCAGCACCACCTGCGTGGGGTCGAACGTCACGCCCCACGCGCGGAACAGGCGCGGCAGGTCCGCGTCGCGGCCCGCCTCCAGCTCCATGTCCGGGTCGACGAACGCCAGCAGCGCACCACCACGCAGCACGTACTGGTCGATCGCGTACAACGCGTCTTCCGGCCAGTCGCGCGGGCCGACCAGCACAAGCAGGCGCGTCGCGGGATCGATCTGCTTCAGGCCGGCCGGCGACAACACGTGCACGTCGAACAGCGGCTGCAACTGTTGCAACGCCATCCACGGTTGCTGCGTCGCGGGATCGGTGCCGCCCGCGATCGGCAGGGTGCTGAGGACATCGACGCGCGCACGCGTCGCCTGGCTGGTTTCCAGGATCAACTTGGCGAGGTCGTATTCCAGCAGCGGTTCGCGATCCGGGAAGAAAAACGGGATGGCGGCACTGCGGCCATCGGAGAGGTTGCGCGCAGTGAGGCCGAAAAACAGCTTCTCTTCGCCATTGCCGTAAGGCCAAGTGACCAAGCCGGCCGCGGACGCGCGGTCCTCGTCCTCAGAATACGGTTGCGGATCGACCACCTGCACGTGGATGCGTCCGTTCGAATGGCGCGCGATTTCGTCGAGCATGTCGCCCACGCGCTGGCGGTAGGCGCGCAGTTGCGGCAGGTCGCGGCTGGCACGGTCGGAGAAATACAGGGTCACCTGCAATGGCTGTCGCAATGAGGCAACGATCCGCGTGGTGCCCGACGACAGCGTGTACAACCTGTCGGCGGTGAGATCGATGCGTGCGCCGCGCAGCGCCACGGAACTGCCGAGCACCAACAGCACGTACAACGCCGCCAGCAGCAGCAGCGCAACGGAGGCATTCAGGCGCGGACGCTTGCCCCAGTACATCTACGCTCCCCGCTTGGTGTCGAGCACGATCACGCATGCGGTCAGCCAGAACGCGATCGTGAGGATGAAATACGCGAGGTCGTGCAGATCCAGCACGCCGCGCGAGATCGCATTGAAGTGCACGTACAGGCTCAGCTCCGACAACGCGTCCGCGAGCGCAGGCCAACCGAGCGCCTGCAACGGTTCCTGCACCAGCGGATAGCCGGCCATCAACAGCAGGAAACAGATCGCCGCGGTGAGGATGAAGGCGATCACCTGACTGCGCGTCAGCGCCGACACGCATTCGCCGATGGCGAGGAACGCGCCAGCCAGCAACAGGCTGCCGAGATAACCCGCGAGGATCGCGCCGTTGTCCGGGCTGCCGAGGTAATCGATCGTCAGCCACATCGGGAAGGTCAATGCGAGCGCCACGCCGACGCAGATCCAGGCCGCGCAGAATTTCGCAAGCACCGCTTCCCACGGGCGGATCGGCAAGGTCAACAGCAATTCCAGCGTACCGCTGCGGCGTTCCTCCGCCCACAGTCGCATCGCCAGCGCGGGCACCAGCACCAGGTACAGCCACGGATGAAACTGGAAGAACGGCTGCAGGTCGGCCTGCCCGCGTTCGAACAGGCCGCCGAGGTAGAACGTCAACGCACCTGCCAGCAGCAGGAAAATCACCGTGAACAACCACGCGACCGGCGTGATCAGATAACTGCGCAACTCGCGCAGCAGCACGCCGGCGAACGCGCCGCGCCGCAGGCGCCGACTGTCCAGCACATGGGTCGCGTCGCGTCCGCTCATGCCGCCTTCGCCGGTGCGACATGCCCGGTGATGCGGCGGAATACTTCGTCCAGCCGGCCGCGTTCCAGTTGCAATTCGTCGACCTTGATGCCTTGCGCGTCCAGCATGCGCTGGACCTCGCCGAGGATATGCGCACCCGCGCGCGGCAGTACCGTGACGCGCCCGTCGGCCGAATCGATCTCGACCTCGTCCACTTCCGGCAGGCGCGCCAGCAGTTCGCGCAACAGCGCACTGGCAGGCGCGTGGAAACTCACCGCGCCGTGATAGCGCGATTGCGCCTCCAGTTCCGCCGGCGTGCCCTGCGCACGCAGGCGGCCGTCGGCCAGGATCGCCACGCGATTGCAGACCGTGCTGACTTCGTTGAGCGCGTGCGTGCACAGGATGATCGCGCGGTCGCGCGCCATGTCGCGGATCAGCGCGTGCACCTCGCTCTGCTGGTTGGGATCGAGGCCGTCGGTGGGTTCGTCCAGGATCAGAGCGGGCGGATCGTGCAGCAGCGCCTGCGCCAGGCACACACGCCGGCGGAATCCCTTGGACAATGTTTCGATGGTGCGTTCCAGCACCGGCTCCAACTGCAACAATGCGATGATTTCGTCCATGCGGCGACTGCGCGCAATCCCGCCCTTGCCGCGCACGCGCGCGACGAACAGCAGGAACTCGCGCACCTTCATCTCGCCATAGCTGGGCGCGCCTTCCGGCAGGTAACCGAGCGCGCGCCGCGCCGCCAGCGGATCGCGCACCACATCGTGTCCGCACACATGCGCGCTGCCCGAACTCGGCAACAGATAACCGGCGATGATGCGCATGGACGTGGATTTGCCGGCACCGTTCGGCCCGAGCAGGCCCAGCACCTGGCCCGCCGCCACACGCAAATTCAGGTCATCCACGGCCTGCAGCGTGCCGTAGCGCTTGCCGAGATGTGTGGTCTCGATCATCCGCGGATTCTCGCGCAGCCCGACCCCGAAAGCGACAAGCCCGCCAATGGCGGGCTTGTCTGCGAATCACGTGAAGCAGGAAGAATCAATGCCGCTTGTGCTTCGCGGGTTTCTTTTCCTGCTTCTTGGCCTTGTCGTTCTTCTTGGCCTGGTCGCCGGAATCGGCATTCGCCGGAGCGTTGGCGGCGGCCGTCTGCCAGATCGCAGGGTCCAGCGGCGCCAGCGCACCGACCTTGCCGGATGCCTGCTCCGGTGTCTGCTGCGGCGCGTCGCCCTGCAGCGGCAGGAACACGCGGAACTGCTGCTGGTCATAGGCCGCATTCGACGGCGACACCAGTACGTCGTAATAGCGATGCGTGGTGTCATCGAAGGTATAGCCGTGTGTCAAGGCATAGGCCTTCAGCGCCAGGCGCATCAGCGGAATGCCTGCGGGCGTTCCCTGCCAGCCGCCCTCGAGCGCCGGGCCGCCCGGAAGCATGCCCGCGCGCACGTTGCCGTCCACCACCAGATTGCCCTTGGAATCGACCGCGCCCGGCGTCAACGCGGGCGCGGCGCCGGCGGAACTGCCGCTGGCCGGAGCCGCCGCGGAACCGCCGCTGGCGGGCGCGGCAGACGAAGCCGACACCGGATCGCTGCCCGGCGCGTTTTCGGCCTGCGCGGTCAGCTTGGTGAGATCGACAGTCTGCCCGTTGACGGTGAGCGAGGTGGCGTCGATCGGCACCGCGATGTCGAACACGTAGTTCTCGTCGCCGTAGTCCGTGGTCAGCGTGATGCGCGGCCCGGCCTGGTGCACGCCGAGCTTCTTGATCGCAGCATCGATCTGCTCCATCGCCTTGGCGGTGGCGGCATCCACGTCGTCCAGCGTGCGCGGCGCCTGGGTGGAAACGAACAGGATCGGCTGCGCCTGGGTGGCGACGATGCGGGTGTCGATCTTGGTGTAGTCGACATTCGGAATCGTGGCCAGCGTGTTCTGCAAGTCGTTCAGGCCGAACTGGATCAGCGTGTCCGGATCGCCGCGCAGGAACAGGCGCGAGTAACGATCGATCAGGTTCCAGCCGTAATCGACGTCATACGACCAAGTCACCTTGGTGAGGCGCTGGTTGTTCTGCGGCTCCAGCGTCAGCGTGAACTGTTTGTCGTGGCCGCGCCAGTCGCCGTCCATGTCCCATATCAACTGGCCCTGGCCCGTCGGATCGAGATTGCCGGACTTGTTGGTCAGGGTGGACTCCCCGATCTTCTTCGGGTCGCCACTCCAGGTCACCTTGGCGCCGGGACCATAGGGAGCCCCGGAAACCGTGATCTTCACATCGGGGTCTTCGGCCTTCAGCACCGGACCCGCATAATCCGCGAAGCGCCGGAAATTGTTGAGCAGGTCGTAGGTCTGGTGCGGGTCGTGGCTGATCGCCAGCGAACGCTCGATGTGGCCGTGCGAGGGCATGAACAGCCCCACCACGATGGCCGCAAGGAACACCAGGATGATGGCCACGATGAATTCGAGCAATCGCGACATGCCAGCAATCTCCGCGTTTTCTGCATGGATGCGGGAGGACGCAGCGCGTGGCGCGAACCCGCCGCCGCGCACCGCGCGCGGCGAAACATGGATGGTAGCCGCTCCCGGCGTGCGGCGCTATCCACCGGCGCCGCGCCGCGGGAATCCCTTGCCACGCGGGCCGTTGTGCAGCGGCGGCGCCACGCCCCGGCGACCGGCCGTTCGCGACAGGCATCGCGCGGAACACCGCGGAAGCAGCTTGCCGGCGGCTGTATAATCGCCGGATCGCATGGTGGAAGAAGCGGCAAACGTGGTGTCCGACCACGCCGGAGCCGCTGCCGAAGGCGCAACGCCCGTAATCGCTCAGGCCCAAGACCATCACGCGACGGGTGTGTCCGTCTGCCACAGGCAAGGTCGCGACGATTTTGCCGTTGATGCAGCGCAAGGAAGAGCGAGGGCGCGTATGTCGATACGCAACCGCGCGATGACGCAGCGATGCGCAGCGGCAACTCGTCCCGAAGGTCGCAAGACGCGGCCTGCCGGGGGCAGGCGGACACACCCGATAAACTCTGGAGAGACCGGACCGCTTTCGCGGCGGCCGGCGCCGAAGGGGCACGAAGCGCGAGCTTCCAAACTCTCAGGCAAAAGGACAGAGGGGCGCCAAGCGTGCAGCTTCGCACGCGTCGACCGGATGCCCGCCCCATGCCCGCCAACACGCCCTCGCTGCGCGACCTCGAGCAGCACGACGCCTTCATCGAACGCCACATCGGCCCCAACGACGCCGAGATCGCGCACATGCTGCGCGCGGTCGGCCAGGAATCGCTGGACGCATTGACTGATGCGATCGTGCCGCCGGCGATCCGCCAGAAGAATCCGCTGGCGCTCCCGCCGGCAATGACCGAGACCGAGGCGCTGGCGAAGATCCGCGCGATCGCCGACAGGAACGAGGTGTTCCGCTCGTTCATCGGCCAGGGTTATTGCGGCACCCATGTGCCGCTGCCGATCCTGCGCAACATCCTCGAGAATCCCGCGTGGTACACGGCCTACACGCCGTACCAGGCCGAGATTTCACAGGGCCGCATGGAAGCGCTGATCAACTTCCAGACGATGTGCGCCGACCTGACCGGCATGGAGATCGCCAACGCCTCGCTGCTGGACGAGGCGACCGCGGCCGCCGAAGCAATGACGCTGGCGAAACGTTCGTCGAAATCGAAGTCCAGCGTGTTCTTCGTGTCGAAGCACGTGCACCCGCAGACGATCGAAGTGCTGAAGACCCGCGCGGAGCCGCTGGACATCGAACTGCGCATCGACGACGAGGCCAATGCGGCGAATACCGAATGCTTCGGGTTGCTGCTGCAGTATCCGGATACTTTCGGTACCGCGCGCGATTACAAGGCGCTGTGCGACGCCACGCATGCAAAAGGCGCACTGGTCGCGGTGGCGACCGACCTGCTTGCGCTCACCCTGCTTGCCGCACCCGGCGAATGGGGTGCGGACATCGTGGTCGGCAATTCGCAGCGCTTCGGCGTGCCGTTCGGCTTCGGCGGCCCGCACGCAGCCTTCATGGCCTGCCGCGATGCCTACAAGCGCTCGATGCCGGGACGCCTGATCGGCGTGTCGCTGGACACGCAGGGCAACAAGGCGTATCGCCTCACGCTGCAGACGCGCGAGCAGCACATCCGCCGCGAAAAGGCGACCTCGAACATCTGCACCGCGCAGGTGCTGCTGGCGGTGATGGCGGCCATGTACGCCGTCTACCATGGTCCCGATGGTTTGATCCGCATCGCGCGTCGCGCGCATCGCCTCGCCGCGATCCTGGCCGCGAGCCTGCGCAAGGCCGGCCTGCAGATCGACGGGGATTTCTTCGACACCCTGCACGTCACCGGCGTGGATGCGCAGGCGATCCACGCGAAAGCACAGGCCGCGCGCATCAACCTGCGCGGCATCGACGCGCAATCGCTGGGCATTTCCCTCGACGAAACCACCACGCGGGAAGACGTGCTCGCGCTGGCCGCACTGTTCAACGCGAAGATCGACGATATCGACGCGCTGGATCGCGACACGCCCGACGCGCTGCCCGCCGCGCTCAAACGCCGCTCGAAATTCCTTACCCATCCGGTGTTCAACAGCCACCACAGCGAACACGAGCTGCTGCGCTACATGCGCCAACTCGCCGACAAGGATCTCGCGCTGGACCGCAGCATGATCCCGCTCGGCTCCTGCACCATGAAATTGAACGCCACCGCCGAGATGATCCCGGTGACCTGGCCGGAATTCGGCAACATCCATCCGCTGGCGCCGGTCGCGCAGTGGCAGGGCTACCGGCAACTGATCGACGAACTGGAAGCGATGCTGGTGGCGATCACGGGTTACGACGCGGTCAGCCTGCAACCCAACGCCGGCGCGCAGGGCGAATATGCCGGCCTGCTGGCGATCCGCGCTTATCACCGCGCGAACGGCCAGGCGCAGCGCGACGTGTGCCTGATCCCGGAATCGGCGCACGGCACCAACCCGGCATCCGCGCAGATGTGCGGCATGACGGTCGTGGTCACCAAGTGCGACGCCAACGGCAACGTCGATGTCGAGGACATCCGCGCCAAGGCGGAGAAATATGCCGACCGCCTCGCCGCGATCATGCTGACCTACCCGTCCACGCATGGCGTGTTCGAGGAAGACATCGTCGCGATCTGCGAGATCGTGCACGCCAATGGCGGGCAGGTGTACACCGACGGCGCCAACCTCAATGCGTTGTGCGGCGTCGCGCGCCCCGGCCGCTGGGGTTCGGACGTCTCGCACCTCAACCTGCACAAGACCTTCTGCATTCCGCACGGCGGCGGCGGTCCCGGCGTCGGGCCGTGCGCAGTGAAGTCGCATTTGACGCCGTATCTTCCGAAAGCGTTCAGCAGTGGACACGGCGAACGCGCTGGCGGCATGGTCGCGGCGGCGACTTTCGGCAGCGCGTCGATCCTGCCGATCTCGTGGATGTACATCACCATGATGGGCCGCGAGGGCATGCTGAAGGCCACCCAGGTCGCGCTGCTCAACGCCAACTACCTGTCGAAGCGTCTGGCGAAGCACTACAGGACGCTCTACACCGGCCGCAACGGCCTGGTCGCGCACGAATGCATCCTCGACATCCGCCCGATCGAGAAGACCTCGGGAATCTCGGCGGAAGACATCGCGAAACGCCTGATCGACTTCGGCTTCCACGCGCCGACGCTGAGCTTCCCGGTGGCCGGCACGCTGATGGTGGAACCGACCGAATCGGAATCGCAGCACGAACTGGACCGCTTCATCGACGCGATGATCCAGATCCGCGACGAAATCCGCGCGATCGAGGATGGCCGCCTGGACCGCGAGGACAATCCGCTGAAGCACGCGCCGCATACCGCGGCCGTGGTGTCGGCCAGCGAATGGACGCACGCCTATCCGCGCGAACTCGCGGCGTTCCCGTTGCCGACGCTGAAGTCGAACAAGTACTGGCCGCCGGTCGCGCGCATCGACAACGTGTACGGCGACAAGAACGTGTTCTGCTCCTGCATCCCGACCAGCGATTTCGCGAGCGAGCCGGAAGCCTTCAGCGAGCCCAACGTGTCCTGACGCCCCGACGGCGCCATCCCCGCGCGGGGTGGCGCCCGGCCTGCACGGGTTCCGCTCCGCGATTCCCGCGTTCCATTCCCCGTCCACCCGGTTTCGTCGCATGCATCTTTTGGCGCGGCGGCACGCGGCTATGCTCCTTCCCACACGTCGGGAGGCAGCATCATGTTCAAGGGGCTTTTCTTCATTTTCCGCATCACCATCGCGTGGGCGCTGCTGTTCATCGTGTTGCTGATTTTCCTGCTGTCGAGCACCGACCATATCGACAACCCGGCGCCGTTTTTCCTGCTCGCACTGATCCTCGGCGCACTGGTCATCACCGGAGCGGTCTCGCACGTGCGCCGCGTGCGCCTGATCGCCGGGCACCTCGACAACGATGCGCTGCGCAATCGCCAGCGCCGCCAGATCGAGATCCCGTTCGAAGCCGGCGAAGCCTTCGACATGCTGGATGCGGCGGTGCGCGAAATGCCGCGCAGCGAGGAAATCGAAAGCGCACGCGACAGCCTGCAGCTGCGCGCCAAGGTGCGGCGTCCCGAGGTCTATGGCCGCAGCCGTTTCGCCAAGGCGAACCCGGCCAACTGGCTCGGCAGCCTGCGCAACCAGATCCTGGCCACGATCGCGCCCGGCGACGGCACCGGCAGCGTCACCCTGATCTGCGAACCGGAAGCCGGCGCGTGGTCGGACTGGTTCCGCGTCGACGACGGCACCAACCTCGAAAACGCCGAAGCCATCACGCGCGCGATTGCACGCCGCATCGCCGAACGCCGCCGCAACGAACAGCGCGACGCCGAGCAGACCGCCACCGAAAAGGAACTCTCGGTCGCGCGCCTCAACCTGCTGCACGCGCAGATCGAACCGCACTTCCTCTACAACACGCTCGCCAACGCGCAGGTGCTGACGCGCAGCGATCCGCCGCAGGCCGACCGCATGCTCGGGCACCTGATCCAGTACCTGCGGCATTCGCTGCCGAGCACCGGCGAGGCGATGTCCACGCTGGGCGACGAACTGGAACGCACCCGCGCCTACCTCGAAATCCTGCGCATCCGCATGGGCGCGCGGCTGGCGCTGGAAGTGGACGTGCCGGACGCGCTGCGCGCGCTGCAGATGCCGTCGATGATGCTGCAGACGCTGGTCGAGAACGCGATCAAGCACGGGCTGGAACCCAAGCCCGGCGGCGGCACGGTGTGGATCCTCGCGCGTCGCGACGACGATCGCGTCGCCATCACCGTGGCCGACGACGGCATGGGTTTCGGCGTCGCGGGCGGCGGCACCGGCATCGGCCTGAAGAACGTGCGCGAACGCCTGCGCCTGATCTACGGCGACCGCGCATCGCTGTCGGTGCTCGCCAACGCGCCGGAAGGCGTGGCCGCCACGATTACCGTGCCCGCGACCACGGCCGCGACCACGGGCAACCCCGGTCGCGAGGCGACAACGCCATGACACGGGCCGTGATCGCCGAAGACGAAACGCTGCTGCGCGAGGCGCTCAAGCGCCAGCTCGGCGAAGCGTGGCCGGAACTGGAAATGGTGATCGAGTGCGAGGACGGCGCGGAAGCGATCGAGGCCATCGCGCAACATCGCCCGGCCGTCGCCTTCCTCGACATCCGCATGCCGGGCCTGAGCGGGCTCGACGTCGCCGCCGCCGCGGCCGAGTGCAACCCGGAAACGCGCGTGGTGTTCACCACCGCCTACGACCAGTACGCCATCGCCGCGTTCGAACGCGGCGCGATCGACTACCTGTTGAAGCCGATCGCGCAGGAACGCCTCGCCGCGACCGTGCAACGGTTGAAGGCGCTGGCGCCGCAGACGCATCCCGACGCCGCCACGCTGGCCGGGCTGGTGCGCGAACTTGCGCGCGACCGCGACGGCGGCGACGCGCCGCCGTTGACCTGGATCACTGCCAGCAGCGGCCGCGAAACGCGACTGATCATGGTCGACGACGTGCTGTATTTCCGCGCCGACAACAAATACACCGTCGCCGTCACCGCCGACGGCGAAGCGGTGTTGCGCAAGCCGCTGCGCGAACTGCTCGGCGTGCTCGACACGCGCAACTTCCGGCAGATCCATCGTTCCGCCATCGTCAACCTCAAGGCCGTCGCCTCGATCGTGCGCGACGACAGCGGCCGCGGCACGCTGCGCCTGAAACGCCGCGACGAAAGCCTCACCGTGAGCGCGCCGTTCATGGCGCTGTTCAAGGCGCTGTGATGACCGGCGCGACCACCGCAAGGAGACCCGCGATGACCCAATTGCTCGCAATGTTCTGGTTGGTGCTCGCGCTGGCGGGTTGCAGCCCGCACGGCAGCACCATCATCGAGCGCACGTCGGTCGACGGCCGCGACGTGCTGCACAGCGAAGTGCGCGTGATGCACGATGTCGCCACCTTCCAGTGCATCGCCAGCTCCAGCGGCACGTGCCATTACGCCGTGTACGTGGACGACTGCGTCGGCAAGACCGCGTGCACGCGCAAACTCGTGCACCAGTTCGGCGTGCGCGCCGGGCAACGCCTGTACGACATCACCCAGCCGCACGGTTTCATCCCCTGCGTCGGCGTCAGCGAAGACGCCGCGAAACTGGCGTGTGCGGGAAGCCATCGCCTCGCGACGACGGCGGCGCCGACGCATCCGTGATCCCGCGCCGATGCGGCGATGGCCGCACCGGTGCATCAGTGATGTTGCTCGTCGTCGTCGGCATGACTGCCGAGTCCCATGCCCATGCCGGCACCCATGCCGCCGGCCATGCCCGCGCCCATTCCGCCGCCGCCACTGCCACCGGCTTTGCCGCCACCCTCGCCATCGCCCTTGCCGGCACGCAAAGCCTGCGTGCGCGCGGGACCCTGATTCGGAATCGCGGCATCCGCCGGCACCGGATCGAGATCCAGCGCCGCGCGGATGAAATCGCGCAGGGATTTCACCAGTCCGTGCAAGTGCACCGGCCGCCCCGCGACCAGTTCGGTCGCGGCCTGCGCCGCCAGCCGCACCTGCGCCTCGGTGCCGAGCAGGATGATGTCCGACAGCGCGGCCTCCACCGCATCGCGGATGCGGCGCGCGCGATCGCCGCCGGACGTCGCACCGGCAACCGCAAGATCGGGCATTGCGGACGGCGCGTCGTTCGGCGCATTCGCGGCGGCGGAAATGTTCGCGCCCTCATTGCGGCGGCGCAGGTCGCGCAGGTGCGTCGGGTCCACCGCGAGATTGCCGGTGAACGATCCGCCCAACGTCTTGTATGCCGCGATCAGCGTACGCAGGCGCTCGTTGATCTGCCGGTTCTCGCGCTCGCGCCGCCGCTGGATCGTCTGCATCGCCAGCAGGCGGATGCCCACGCCGATCAGCGTGATGATCGCCAGTCCCAGCAGCGTCGAAAGCAGCGTGTGCCAGGAAGTGAAATCGAGATTGCGCATGCGTCGGCTCCAGCAACGGAACGGGAGGCTGCAAAACTACCGTACGCGATTGTGGAACCGCAAAGCCCGATGCGCATCCCGCGCAAGCGCGACGTGCCGCGGCGTTGCCGGCCGGCAGCCGAACCGCTAGTATAACGTTCGTTATAACGCGATCCGGAGACCGCCATGAAACTCAAGATCACCGCCATCGGCAATTCCGCCGGCGTGATCCTGCCAAAGGAACTGCTGGCGCGCCTGCGCGTGGAGAAAGGCGACGAACTGTACGCGCTGGAAACGCCGGACGGCATCAAGCTCACCAGCTACGACCCCACCCTCGCCAAGCAGATGGAAGTGGCCGAGAAGGTGATGCGCAAGGATCGTCACGTGCTGCGCAAATTGGCGCAGTGACGAACGGCCATGATCGTCTGGATCGAAAAGTCGCTGGCTCTCGCCATCCACGAACGCCAGCTCGCCGAGCATGGCGGCACGGGCGGCGTGCGCGACGAAAAGCTGCTGGAGTCGGCATTGGCGCGCCCGCAGGGTTTATATGCATCCCTGCATGTGAAAGCGGCCATCCCTGGCCGCACTTCTCAAAAGAGCCATGCCAATGGCGACCCTGCGCCCGACATTGCCGATCTTGCTGCGAGTCTTGCTTATGGCCTTGCGCGCAATCATCCGTTTGTCGACGGCAACAAGCGCACCGCGCACGTCTGCTACCGCATCTTCCTTGCGCTCAACGATGTCGAGTTCGATGCCAACGACGAAGACAAATACATCGCGATGATGTCGCTCGCCGAAGGAACGCTCAGGGAAAAGGCATTCGCCGCGTGGTTGCGGCAGCACATCAAGCTGAAGCCCGGCAAGCGCGTGCAGGAGCCGCACGCGAGGAAATACCGCGTGCGCGGGTAGTCCACACGGGTTGAAGAAACCTGTCGATTCCGGCCATCCCCGTTCGTCGCAGTCATGAAAGCGCCGAAAACAAGGCGTACCTTCAGCGGTGCCGCACCGCACTCCGACACGAGGATCGAGACATGCCCCACGCCAAAGCAACAAGGAACATCGCGGTCTGCCTGTGGTTCGACGGCACGGCCGAAGAAGCCGCCAACTTCTACGCCAGCACCTTCGACAATTCGCACGTCGATGCCGTGCACCGCGCGCCCGGCGATTATCCGGACGGCAAGCAGGGCGACGTGCTGACGGTGGAATTCACCGTGCTCGGCATGCCGTTCCTCGGCTTGAATGCCGGGCCTGCGTTCAAATTCAGCGAGGCGGTGTCCTTCCAGGTCTACACGCGCGACCAGGCCGAGACCGACCGCCTGTGGAACGCGATCGTCGGCAACGGCGGCGTGGAAAGCCAGTGCGGCTGGTGCAAGGACAAATTCGGCCTTTCGTGGCAGATCACCCCGCGCGCGCTGATGGACGCGTTCACCGACCCCGACCGCGCCGCCTCCAAACGCGCCTTCGACGCGATGATGACCATGCGCAAGATCGATATCGCCGCGATTGAAGCTGCGCGGCACGGGTGAAAGACGGGCGCGGCGCCGGGACTCGAACCCGGATCATAGTGAGGCTTGAACCTCACTAACCGTTCCACTCGGAAACTACCGCGCTCGCGGCGGTATTGTCGCACGCAAGTTCAACGCGATACAGCGCGCATGGCTTCGACGATGGCTTGCGTTTCCACGCTGACGCGGGTGACGCGCATCAGCAGGTCGATCACCTTGTCCTTGTAATCGGCGAAACGATACGTGTTAAAGCGCTCACGGATGGTCGGGTCTTTCGGTTTCTTTTCCTTGTACTGGTCGAGGATCCATTCCAGCGCGGAGCGGTTGCCGAGTTTGTAATCCCACGCTTCCGTTGGAATGCCCGCGAGCGTGGTTTCCGAATCCAGTGCGATGCGGCCGTTGTCCTTGTCGGCTTTCAGCATCGCTTTCGGCGACGCGCCGTTCTTGCGCGCCTTCTCGTCGGCGATGTCGGCGCGCGCGAGCGGCCACGGCTCGACCGATTCGTAGCCGATGTGCAGGTCCATCAGCCGCTCGCCCCAGTCGGCCCAGCGCCAGAAATTTTCGTGGACCGGGATGCGCGGGAACTCGCGCTTGAGGTTCTGCGCGTACTTCTCGCGGTACACCGGATCGTGCAGCACCGCGTACACGTAGTGAAAAATATCGATCTTTTCGATGGCTGCGCGGGAACTTTCGTGATTGCTCGCGTCCAATGCTTGCTTGCTTGCTTGCTTGCTTGCTTGCTTGCTTGCTTGCTTGCTTGCTTGCTTGCTTGCTTGCTTGCT
>DATNEQ010000015.1:0-54134 GCA_035552915.1 Rhodanobacteraceae bacterium | reverse complement strand
TGGCGACAACCGCGTCGGTGTCGGTGCCGGTACCTACAGCGGACAGTCCGCCGCCGCCATCGGCTACCAGCACATGTTCGCCGACCACAAGGCCTCCCTCTCCATCGGCGCCTCCTTCGGCAATGGCGATACCTCCGGCGGCGTCGGCGCCGGTTTCAGTTGGTGATGCATTGAAGAAAACCGCAACAGCCCCTCTCCCGCAACGGGAGAGGGGTTTTTTTTGGGAATTATATACTTGGCTCCCTCCCTAACCCAATTGCAAACAACGTATTAGCTCGGGGTAGGAAGCAGACCGTAAACGCCCTCTCTCAGACCCTTGGCGAGTTCTAGCTGGCGTTCTTGTAGAGCTCGAAGTTCGCTGGATCGGTCGAGAAGCCGGACAACGATCTCAAGATCAGCCACTGATTCGGGCACTTGGATTTTCAGGCTCAGAAACAATTTCTGGTTGAAGCGATTGCGGCTCGTCTTGGTCGATCCCGTTGATTGCGCGTTGACTATCGACAGGTACTGCGGACTGTTCAGACAATGGACGATGTAGCGGCAAAGAAGATCGCCGTTGACAGGGTCCTTCGCCGAGAAGGTTGGGAACTCCCCCGACACATAGCATCCATCGTGCTCCGACCCGGTCATCGCGAACGACCCTTTGTAAGCGAAGAGCCGGTTATAAATGATCCAGCCAGCCGAAACGCGAAACGCGGAAGTTGCCTTTACTTCCCGGCCCAACTTCTGCTCGCGCTCGAACGCCCCCTCGCCCCACCAACGCACGCCAAGTAGGCGATACAATTTGTCTGGATCGAGCTTTTCGCGAACCGATGTCTCGTCCAACACGTCCCCAAGACGAACGGGCACGGTTCGCAATTCAGCAAAGACCCGGTCTAGATCGGACATCGCCTCCTGAGCCAAAGCGATCTTTCTCTGCGTTGCCTCGGCTTCCAGCCGCAGAGAAGCCATGTCCGTCACGGTCCGCGCAGATCCTTGCGCGTAGAACTCCGCATCTAGTCTGTCATCGACCTTTGTCGTCCACGACTCCGAATGCAGGCCAACGGCATCGCCACGCTCGAATGATCGATAGTCCAAAAGAATGTCTGGCAACACGTTGCCGGAGACTAATGAACCATTCGGCGCAAGTCCGGTATTCCTCGCAATTGCCATGAAGACCGGCTTTTGCGGTTCGTCATTCGCGGTCTCTTTCTTGCACAGTATCAGCACGCTCGTCTTGGCTCGCGCCCCATATCCCTCAAAGGTTTCCTTGTTGAGACTGATTACAGCCTTGATCCAAGCGTGATGCCTTAGATAGTCGCGAACGTATTGCGTCCGCGAGTTATTGAGAACGCCGTCGATGACTACGATTCCTATCGCGCCTCCTGGCTTCACGAGGCGTAGCGAGCGCTCCAATGAAAGTATTACGCGATCCTGCGAATTGCGGCCCGATCCCAGTTCGTAGCGATTTAGCACGGTCGAGTCGGACTCCATCGAGCCGAAGGGAGGATTGGTTAGGCAAATGTCGAAAAGGCCGTCCGCGATCAGTCCGTCGATGTCAGTGAATCCATCGTGCATGAACACACCCGAGCTACCGTCCCCATGAACCATCATGTTCATCTTGCAGGCTTGGGACGTACGCTCTTTCCAGTCAGTGCCGTAGAGGCAGCGGCTTGAAAGTTCAAGGCGCCAGCGCAGCTTCTCTGCATCGGCAAACTCCTGAAGGCGAATCTTTTCGCTGACCAATTCGAATGCAAAAATCAGAAATCCGCCTGTACCGCAAAACGGATCAATTATTCGTTCGCCGATTTTCGGATTGATTGCCTCGACCATGAACTCGACGACATTGCGAGGCGTGAAGTATTCACCAAGGCCGCCTGTGAATGTATCCCCAAGGAAAAACTCGAACGCTTCGCCCTTGACATCGAAGGCGGTCAGGCCCAAATCGTAATTCTCGAACAGACCGACAATCCGCCGAATGGTCCGATCCCTGAGGTTGATCTGAGCATCCTTTTGAAACAGGCCAGAGTACGATGGATGCGCTCGCGCGTCGTCGAATATTTTTCGCACAACGTTGAATTTGAGCCGCTCCATCGAATCGTCGAACACGGCAAGTCGGAATCGATTCCCCTGCGGGTTCTCTTTCTCTTCAAAAAGTTTGCAGAACATGACCTTCGACATTTCATCGAAGGCCGCAGTCGGGTCCAGCCCTTCGTTGTTCCGTATCTCGTTATGACATGACTTCAGGATGGTCTTGAACGTTGTCACGTCATCGATGATGAAGAGGTCGTGTTTCGCCTCTTCGCGCAGTGTCTCTTGTATGTTCTTATCAAGAACAAACTTGACGATGTCGGCTTCTAAATCATCGCGCCTCGGCAGCTCGGGGCGCCGAGTTTTGTGCAGCGTATGGAACACCTGCGTCTGCGTACTGTTGGTTAGCAGCGCGAGGGGTGCGATCCGAGGCAGTAGGCGAGCATAGGAAATCGCCTGCTCGCGAGCAGCACGATCAAGTATCTCCGTCGGTGACTTTGTTTCGCAGACGATCAATGGAGCCTTGTGCTCCTTCGTCGTGTAGACGATAGCGTCAGCGTAGATCGTCTTTTTCTTCCGCCCCTCTTGTACTTGAACGGCGACGTTGAAGGCGATGCAATCCCGCTTGTACCCGATGGATTCAAGGTAGGGGACTAAGAATTTGAACTTAACGTCCTCTTCCGAGTGAATCGGTTCTGACGTCGCAGAAGCAGTCGCCTTCGCGGGCGTTCCGCGCGCGGATTTTGCCGGTCGGGCCTTGGCCTTCTGAGACTGCTTGGACAAGTTCGGTCGATACGCGAGGACCACATCAGCGATCCGGTCCAATGCCTTGGGCGTTTTAGTCACGCGGTCAACTCCGCGTAGGTAATCCTGCGTCCGACCGTTGCAGCAACAAAGCTATGCAGCCGTTGCAGCGTATGACGCTTCACATTTCCGTCATTCAGACGAAAGGTGAACTCGTCAACGTACCGACCAAGATGCTTGTCGCTGGCGTGGTGATAGACGCCATGCAAGCCGCGCTTCATGACGGCCCAAACGCTTTCAATGCTGTTCGTGGTGACGTTGCCACGGGAATACTCGCCGGCACTGTGATTGATGGCCTCGTGTCCAAAGAAAATGCCGCCAATCCCTTTGTAACCAGCGTGCTCGTCGGTATGGAGCGTGGAGCCAACTTCTACGTTCTCATGGATAGCGCGATGCAGGGTCTTGGTGTCGGCGCCTTCGACGTGCTTGGCAATCGTGCGACCGCCACGCTCGCGCATGCCGACGACGACAGACTTACCGACTGTGCCCCGTCCTGCCCGCAACTTCTTTGCGGCATGCTTGCTCTTCTCTTTCCCGCCTATGTACGTTTCGTCCACTTCAACGATGCCCTTGAGCATCGTCGGGTCGTTGCCGCACGCCTCACGCAGACGTTGCAAGACGAACCACGCCGACTTCTGCGTGATGCCGATTTCTTTCGACAATTGAAGCGACGAAATGCCCTTGCGCGACGTGACGAGGAGATACATCGCATACAGCCACTTGTGCAAAGGAACGTGCGACCGTTCGAATATTGTTCCCGTGCGGACCGTGAAATCCAGCTTGCAAGCGTTGCAGCGGTAATATCCGCCCTTGCGAGCTGTGATCCGTTCAGCGGCGGCGCAGTGCGGGCATTTCGTGCCTTCCGGCCACAGACGCGCTTCCAAGTATTTCCGCGCCGAGTCCTGATCTGGGAACAAGGTGAACAACTGAAAGGTGCTGATCGTTACTTTGTCGTCCACTTGAATCCCCTTATTTCATGGGATCGATTGTACCCAATCGAGGCAAGGGAGTCAAGTATATAATTCCCTTTTTTTTCCGGAATCGGGCGTCTCCTCACCTGCTCATAACCGCATGGCGGATGCAGATCCCCGCACATGCGATGATCGCGGCCCGCCCTGAAAGGATGATTCCTTGCCTCTCACCGCTGGTCTGTTGCTGCGGATCAAGCGCGATCACCTGCTGCAGGCACTCCTGCTGTTGACGCTGGCGCTGGCGCTGTTCGATCCCCGCCCCGCGAGCGATTATCTGGAATGGCTGGACATGCCGACCCTCGCCGGCCTCACCGGCCTGCTGGTGTTGACGCAGGCGGTAAGGCTCAGCGGTTTGGTGCAGCGCTGGGCGCTGGCGCTGGTGGCGCACCTGTCGAGCGTGCGCGTGCTGGCGATCGCGCTGGTGCTGGTTTCCGCGTTGCTGGCATCGCTGCTGACCAATGATGTCGCGCTGTTCCTGGTGGTGCCGCTGACGCTGGCGATCGACGCGATCGCGCAGGTGCCGCGCGCGCGCCTGGTGGTTTTCGAAGCATTGGCGGTGAACGCGGGTTCCACGCTGAGCCCGATCGGCAATCCGCAGAACCTGCTGCTGTGGCAACACTCCGGCCTGGCGTTCCCGCAGTTCGTGCTGGCGGTGCTGCCCGCCGGCGCGATCATGCTGGCGTTGCTGCTCGGCATTTCGTTGTTGGCGTTTCCTGCCGCGCCGTTACGGTTGCCAGGCGCGATGCAGCCGCCTCCACTGGATCTTCCGCTCGGTCTCGGCGCAATGGTGCTGCTGGCCGGCATGGTCGCAGCGTTGCAGTTCCACCATGTGCTGCTTGCGGCGGTGTTCGTGCTGGCGCTCGGCGCGACGGGTTACCGGCGCGTGCTGGCCGGCGTGGATTGGATGCTGTTGCTGACCTTCGCCGCGATGTTCGCGGGACTGGGACACCTTGCCGCAATTCCGTGGGTAGGCGAGCGTGTCGGCGCGTTGCCCTGGCACGATCCACGCGTGTTGTACGCCGGCGGCATCGCGTTGTCGCAATTGATAAGCAACGTGCCGGCCGCGGTGTTGTTGCAGCACTACACAAGCCACCTCACCCTGCTCGCGATCGCCGTGAACGTGGGCGGCTCCGGCATCATGATCGGCTCGCTGGCCAACCTGATCGCGTTGCGGCTGGACGGCTCACCCGGGATCGCATGGAAATTCCACGCGTGGTCGATCCCGTTCCTGCTGGCGAGCGCGACGCTGGTCGCGGCGTGGGCGCTGCGCTGATTCAGGCCAGCAAATCCGCATACTCCGGGTGCCGGCGCATGAACACTTCCGCATACGCGCAAGCCGGCACGACCTTCCAGCCGTTGGTACGCGCTGTTTCCAGCGCCGTGCGCGCCAGCTCGGCGGCCACGCCGTGACCGCCGATTTCTTCCGGGACGCCGGTGTGGACGATGGTCATCACACCGTCATGCAGGCGGTATCGCAGCTCCGCGCGATGGCCGTCGACTTCCGTGCTGAACTTGTGCGCCTGAACATCGTGACGAATTTCCATGTCCGCACCCGCAACTAAACGATCGGAATCTTGCGGATGTTCGTCGCCGGATCCAGCCAGAAGGAATCCTTGACGAAGCGGTTGAAGAGGTCCGGTGGCAGCACGCTCTCGCGCTTGGTCGCGGTCACCTTGGGTGCGACCTTGTGCAGGCCGGGCAACCCCAGGCGCGCGTCGAACTCCGGTTCGTCGTACTGGATGTTGTCGAAGTCGTGCTTGAATGGCGGTTCGCCGAGGAACTGGTACACCGCCTCGATCGCGCGCTTCGGATCGCTGGTGAGCGTCTCGTAGGTCATCAGCATCAGCCGGCCCGGCGCGTACTCGCCGTAGTAGGCATCCTTGGTGGCCTGGTAGGAGAACCCGACCATGCCGGCCACATCGATCAGGCTTTCGGTGCGCGAATACACCGTGCCGTTGGGATTGAAGTGGAAGATCTTGCTGGCACTGAGCGGATGCTTGCGCACCATGCGCTCCACGCTGTCCAGCACCCACGGCATCTCGCGCACGCAGGCGATGACCCTGGCGTTGGGGAACAGGCTGGCGAGCATCGGCATCTTGCTGCACCAGATGCGGCCGGTGTCGATCGCCACTTCCAGATTCGGGTAGACGCTGTAGTAGTTCCAGAACAAGCCGCGCAGCACGGCCAGCCGCTGCGGCTCCTCGATGAAAACGGAAAAGTCGTTCTTGCCGCTCATTTCCGCGACCAGCGAACTGACCATGTCGCCCAGCGGCGAGGTCATGCCGGCATGGAAGCGCGGGTTCTGCTTCAGGATCGCTCCCAGCAGCGTGGTGCCGGCGCGCGGAAATCCGGAAATGAAATGGATGCGCGGCGGCTTCCGTTGCACGGGGGGTTGCCGCCCCCCCGCCTGCATTGTTGCTTGCTGTGCCATGCCCGTCCCCGCCTCGACTGGAGCGGCGAGTGTAAAGCAAGCGGCGACAGGATGGCCGACCTGGCCGACAGAAGTGAGTGAACCTAAGAGATCCCAGCCTCCGGCGTCATCGCGCGGATGCTGCGCATCTGCGGGCTGCTCAGGCAGCACAACGCGATCAACGTGAGCGCCAAACCCGCGACGGCGAACAGCGTGGTCAACGAGATCACTTTCAGCAGCGCACCGGCGATGGCCGCGGACAGCGGGCCCAACCCCATGAAGGTGAACATCAGGATGCTCATGGTGCGACCCATCATCTGCCGGGAGACGCGCTGCTGGATCCAGGTAAAGATCGCGATCTGCACGATGCCGCCGAGTACGCCGGTGCACAGCAGCAGCGCCGCGCCGGTGTAAGTCGTGTGCACCAGCGTCAGCGCGGCCAGCGTCAATCCGACCAGACTGTCGATGCACAACACCATCACGCCGAGATGCCCACGCATCGCGCGCGCGGCGGCGCCGGACAGGAAACTGCCGGCAAACATGCCGATGCCTTGCGCGGTCATCAGTATTCCGAGCGAAGCCGCGCCGAGGTTCATGCGCGTGTCCGCCAGCACCGGCAGGCCCACCTGGATCGGCCCGCCCACGAACACCGACACGAAGCTCGCGTAGATCACGAACGCGCGCAGCGGCACGTCCGTCCAAACATAACGCACGCCCGCGGCGATGCTGGCGAGCACGCCGCCGCTGGTTTGCGGCGGATGGAAATCGCCGTGCACGCGCACCATCGCCAACGACACCAGCGAGAACACGAAGCTCGCCGCGTCGATGGCGAACGCCATGCCGAGGCCGCGCGCATCCGGTAGCGACTGCGCGGAGGGTTGGTGGTGCGCACCCAGCGCGATCACGAAGCCGGCCAGTATCGGACCGCCAATCATGCTGAGTTGGCGCATGCCCATGAAGGCCGCATTGGCGGCGCGCAACTGCTGCGGCTGCACCAGTTGCGGCATGATCGCCGAACCCGCGGGATACGCGAACGCGGTAGACAGGCCGATGCCGAGCGCCAGCAGATAGACCATCCACATCTGGACGCTGCCGGCCAATACCAGCGCGGCGAGCATCACGATGCAGGCTGCATTGACCGTGCGCGCGCCGAGCAGCACGACGCGCGGCGACATGCGGTCCACCACCGCACCGCCCACGAGCATGAAAACCGCACGCGGAAACGCCATTACCGCCAGCACGATGCCCAACGCGGCAGGGCTGCCCGTGAGTTTCAGCACCAGCCACGGCAACGCCACCAGCGTGAACTGGTCGCCGAACGCGGAAATCGAGCTGCCACCGAACAACAGGCTGAAATCGCGATTGGCGAACAGCGAACTGCGTGCCGGCGTCGGCGTCGCGGGAGAAACCGTGTTCATGGGAGTGCCTGCCGGAATGCGGTGCGCAGTTTAGCGCTACGGCGAACCACGGCGGTGCGCGAGATTTCTAGAACCGTGCGCGCAGGTAGAACGCCGGGCCATCGGAATCCAGATCCAGTTTCGCGCTGGCGTCGTCGAATTCCTTGTCGAGATGCAGGCGGGAGGCGGAATACTCGAGCGCGAATCCGACGTTCTGCCATGGGAACCATTCGACGCCGAGCGCGCCGTTCCAGATGTGTCCGCTGAGATCGCCACCGTTCTTCTCGATACCCGCGACGTCGGCGTACATGCGCCAGTGCTCGTCGAAGGCGTGTCGCCAGCCGAGCGTGAGCATCGGCGCCCATGCGCTTTCGTCATAGCTGTCCGAAAAGGTCGTGCCCTGTTCGCCTGCGTGGGCATTGCCGTCCACGCGGAAATCCACCTTGTAGTAGGCCGCGCCGAGCCCGATGCCGAACACGTCGCTGGCGTGGCCGAACCACCATTTGTACGAGGCCGAGCCGAAGTCGTAGTCCACGTCGCTGTGGAGGCTCGCGCCCACGTCTGTACCGAGTGCCGGAATCGGCTGCTCGTAGCTGGCATCGAGGTCGCGATGGATCTGGTAGTAGTCGAAGGAGAATCCCTGACTGTCGCCGATCAGGAAATCCAGGCGCGCGCGCGGATCGACGCTGTGCTGCTTGAGGCCGAGATCGTCCTCGAAATTCAGCTTGCCCTCGATGCCGGCATAGTTGCCGGTGCCTTGCGCGGTGACGGTCGTGTCGTTGCTGGAGTAATAGCCGCCCAGCCAGACGCTCACGCGATCCAGTGCGGGCGACTGTTGCGCCGCTGCGGCGGAACTGGCGACGGCCGCTGCAATGGCGAGTGCAAATACGGAAACGGTGCGGGGGAAATGACGACTGGACATGGGAGAGCCTCGTTGCTCGAACACGAGCCCCCACTATCGTGAATCTTCGGTCGCCTACATGTGAAGGCGTTGCTCCGATGCACGTCTGAATGGCGGCCACGGGCAGTTCGTCAGTGATTGCGCTTCCGCCTTTCACAACAGATTGCAGCGAATGATTGTTTCGGCGTGAACGATGAATTAATGGGCCCACCAGGACTCGAACCTGGAACCAAGGGATTATGAGTCCCCTGCTCTAACCGATTGAGCTATAGGCCCGCAGCCGCGAATCATAAGTCATCCGCACCTTTGCCTCTGCTGCCATCACGTTGTCAGCATCCCGTGGCCATACTGCCCCAACCCCACCACGGAGCGTCGCAATGAACACCAAGCAGGTTGCCGAACGTCTGGTCGAACTGTGCCGTCAGGGCAATTACACCCAGGCGCACGAGACGTTGTTCGCGCAGGATGCCGTCAACATCGAGATGGAAGGCATGTCCGGTGGCCCGATGGGCAATGCCACGGGGCTGGATGCGATCAAGCGGAAGGGACGCGCCTTCGGCGAGATGCTGGAAGCCGTGCACTCCAATGGAGTGAGCGAGCCGGTGATCGCAGGCGACTGGTTCAGCGTCGCTGCGGTGATGGATGCCACGATGAAAGGGCGTGGTCGCGTGACGATGCGCGAAATCTGCGCCTATCACGTGCGCAATGGCAAGATCGACCGCGAACAGTTCTTCTACGATATGTGAGATGCACGCAGCAACACCCGGGTTGTTCGATGCGAATACCGACCCGCAAGCGACCCGCCAGACGCTATGCGACGGCGCGATGCTGCTGCGCGGATTCGCGCGGGTGCGCGATCACGAAGTCCTCGAAGCGCTCGATGAAGTGATTCGCGCCGCGCCTTGGCGACACATGCTCACGCCAGGCGGCTCGCGCATGTCGGTGGCGATGAGCAATTGCGGCGAACTCGGCTGGATCAGCGACCGGCGCGGTTATCGCTATACCGCACGCGATCCGCAAACGGACATGCCGTGGCCGGTGATGCCGGAAGTTTTCTTGCGCCTTGCCTGCGACGCGGCAGCGGAAGCTGGGTTCGCCGGCTTCCCGCCGGATGCATGCCTGATCAATCGCTACGAGCCGGGCGCGAAAATGTCGCTGCATCAGGATCGCGACGAACGCGATCTTTCACAACCGATCGTGTCGGTGTCGCTGGGGTTGCCCGCGATGTTCCTGTTCGGCGGCGAACGGCGCAACGACAAGCCGATGCGCATCCCGCTGACGCACGGCGACGTGGTGGTCTGGGGCGGCAAGGCGCGTCTGCGCCATCACGGCGTGCTGCCGCTGAAGGCAGGAACGCATCCCGCGCTCGGCGCGTGCCGAATCAACCTGACGCTGCGGAAAGCCGCGTAAAACGCTCAGCCAGGCTCGCCCACCGACGCGCGCAGAGCGGCACGCAAGGTGCGCTTTTCGGCTTCTTCGAGCTTGCGGCCGAGCATTTCGCTGGCACGCGCGAGCATTTCGCGGTCCACTTCGTAGGGCAGTGGCGTGCGCTCGGGCAACTGGCGTATCTGTTCCCGCTCCCAGCCTTCCAGCGACACTGAGAACTCCACGGCGAGGTCGTTCAGTCGCTCCATGTTGTTGGGTTGCGAGTCGTCCGCGTCGTCGGAGAATCCGCTTTCCTGGGATTCGCGCCTGCGCAGGAAGCGTCGCAGGGTTTCGGCATCCAGCACGTGGCGCGTGTCCACTTCGCGCTGCAATGCGGCGGACTGGTTGCCGCTCTCGTTGGATTGCACGCCGAGCAGGTGCACGCGGATGCCATGCTCCTGCGCCTGCTGCACCCCGACCCGCAAATCTTCGTCGCCCGCGATCAGCATCGCATCGCTCACCGCGCGATTGCGCGAAAGATTGACCAGATCGGAAAAGATCAGTGCGTCCACGCCTTTCTGTTCCCCGGACTGATTGACGAAGCCCAGTCGCAACTTGATGTTCTCGAGGTAGGCGAGCGCGAGGTGCGCGGGCGACGGGCCTGCGTTGGTCCCGTCGTACCAGTAGATGCGCAGCAACGGGCGGCCGCTGATCGATTCGGCCAGGGTCTTCAAATGGGAAGTGAACGCGGCGTTGTCCAGGCGCAATTCGCCGCGCCGGAGGCGTTCACCGAACAGCAATTCGCTCGCGGACGCGAACACGTAACCGGCATCGACGAATACGGCAATACGATCCATGGATATTCCGCCTTGTTGCTAAGAAGAAGGATGGCGCAAAAAAACTAGATGCCATCCCGGCCCGCGGCCGGGATGACGGGATGCACCGTCACTCGAAATCGAGGAACGAGCGGAGCTGCTCGGATCGCGAGGGATGCCGCAGCTTGCGCAGTGCCTTGGCCTCGATCTGGCGGATGCGTTCGCGGGTCACGTCGAACTGCTTGCCGACTTCTTCCAGCGTGTGGTCGGTGTTCATGTCGATGCCGAAGCGCATGCGAAGCACCTTGGCTTCGCGCGGCGTCAGCCCGGCGAGCACGTCGCGCACGGTTTCCATCAGGCCGGTTTCGGTGGCCGATTCGATCGGCGAGCCGACGTTCTGGTCCTCGATGAAATCGCCGAGGTGCGAATCCTCGTCGTCGCCGATCGGGGTCTCCATCGAGATCGGTTCCTTGGCGATCTTCAGCACCTTGCGGATCTTGTCCTCCGGCATCTCCATCGCCGCCGCCAGTTCCTCCGGCGTCGGCTCGCGGCCGTAGAGCTGCAGCATCTGGCGCGAGATGCGATTCAGCTTGTTGATCGTCTCGATCATGTGCACCGGGATGCGGATGGTGCGCGCCTGGTCGGCGATCGAGCGCGTGATGGCCTGGCGGATCCACCACGTCGCATAAGTGCTGAACTTGTAGCCGCGGCGGTATTCGAACTTGTCCACGGCCTTCATCAGGCCGATGTTGCCTTCCTGGATGAGATCCAGGAACTGCAGGCCGCGGTTGGTGTACTTCTTGGCGATGGAAATGACCAGGCGCAGGTTGGCCTCGACCATTTCCTTCTTCGCGCGGCGGGCCTTGGCTTCGCCGATCGACATCGCGCGGTTGATTTCCTTGATGTCGGTGAGCGGCAGGAACAGCGCGCGCTCGATCTCCGCCAGCTTTTGCTGCTCGGTGACGATGTCGTCGCGGTGGTTGCGTACCGCCGGCGTCCACTTCTGGCGCTTGCGCGACAGCTCAGCCACCCATTCCAGATTGGTTTCGTTGGACGGGAACAGGTCGATGAAATCCTTGCGCGGCATGCGGCACAGCCGCGTGCAAACGTCCATCACCACGCGCTCGTGGTGGCGGATCGAGGCCACGACCTCGCGCAGCTTGCGCACGAAACCGTCGATCAGCGCCGACGGAAGTTTCAGTTTCAGGAACTCCTCGGCCATCTTGTCGCGCAGCTTCTGCGATTTCTTGTCGGCCACGCCGTACTTGTCGGCGGTCTTCTGGAACTTGCCGTAGAAATCGCGCAACACGTCCATGCGGCGCGCGACTTCGACCGGATCGGGGCCGGAAGGGCCGGCTTCGGTGTCATCGTCGCCGGCGGCTTCGTCATCCTCTTCCTCGATTTCCGCATCGCTGTCCGCGACTTCCGCGGATGCGACGCCGAATGCCTCGGCAGGGATTTCCTGGTCCGCGAAACCGGCGATGATCTCGCTCATGCGGCGCTTGCCATCCAGGTGCTGGTCGTATTCCTCCAGCAGCAGGCCGATCGCCCACGGGAAGCTGGCCAGCGCCGTCTGCACCTGGTTCAGGCCTTCCTCGATGCGCTTGGCGATCGCGATTTCGCCTTCGCGGGTCAGCAGTTCCACCGTGCCCATTTCGCGCATGTACATGCGTACCGGATCGGTGGTGCGGCCGACTTCCGCGTCAACGACGGACAACATCGCCACCGCTTCCTCGGTCGCGGTTTCGTCGTCGTCGGTGTTGGCCGGCGCGTCCGGCAACAGCAATTCGGTGTCGGGTGCGACTTCATGCACCTCGATGCCCATGCCGTTGATCATGCCGATGATGTCTTCGATCTGCTCCGGATCGACGATGTCATCCGGCAAGTGATCGTTGACCTCGGCGTAAGTCAGGTAGCCCTGCTCACGGCCTTTGGTGATCAACTGCTTGATTTCGGATTGCTGCTGGGGAAGGTTTTCCATGAGACACCGCGGGGCACAGGAACCGGACAGTATAAAGGATGTGGCGATTTTTTGACCAGTTTTCAAGGAAAAACCGGTCGCGCCCGGGCCATCGCGGAGCGAAAAACCCATGCAAGAAACGCGCAAAAGAAGGCCACGGATGACTTCGGAGCGCGATTCATCGTAAAAGCGCAGGCGAGGCATCCGCCCTTTGATCAGGCGGTCAGGAAGACCGCAAAACAAACGTCACTGGGCCATCGTTCACCAGTGCCACCTGCATGTACGCGCCGAAGCGGCCGGTTTCAACTCGGGGATGGCGCGCACGCGCCAGTTCCACCAGCCGATCGAACCACCGACGGCCGTGCTCCGGGGCAGCCGCCGAGGTGAAACTCGGGCGCATGCCCTTGGCCGTATCGGCCGCGAGCGTGAATTGCGAAACCAGCAACAGGCCGCCCGCCACGTCGGCCAGCGAACGGTTCATGCGGCCGGCCTCGTCGGCGAACACGCGGTAGCCGAGCAGGCGCTCGCACATCCGCGCGGCCTGCGCTTCGCCGTCGTCCGGCTCCACCGCCACGAACGCCAGCAGACCCGCGCCGATCCCTCCGACGGTTTCGCCATCCACGGCGACACGCGCTTCGCTGACGCGCTGGATCAATGCAATCACCGATGCTCCATCCATTCGGAACCTCCACGAGCTTAGCGGTTCGCGGCAAGCCGAGCGATCGCGCGATACCACCACGCGCGAATGCACGCGAGCGGGTCCCATCGCTACACTCGCGGCATGCACTGGCCCGTACGACTGCTTTACGCGATCCTGCGCGTGATATCGGGCTTGCCGCTGCGCGCATGGCAGGGCATCGGTGCCGTGCTGGGCGGGATGTTCTGGCTACTGCCCTCGCGCAAGCGCGCGATCGTGCGCATCAACCTGGCGCGCGTGCGGCCACAACTGGATGCCTCGGCGCGCGATCTGCTCGTGCGCGCCTGCCTGCGGCAAACCGGCCAATCGCTGGTTGAGGTGTTCGGCATCTGGACTCGCATCGAACGCACCCTGGCGCAGGTGAAGGACGTGCGTGGCGGCGAGTTGTTCGAGGCTTCGCTAGCGTCCGGCAGGGGCCTGATCCTGTGCGCGCCGCACCTCGGCAGTTGGGAAGTCGCCAATTACTGGGTCGGCGCACGCACGCCGTACGCCACTTTCTACACGCAACCACGCTACCCGCAACTGGAATGGCTGTTGCGGCGGCTGCGCGAGGGTGGCGCCAGCATCCAGTTCCCCATCGACGATTCCGGCGTGCGCCGGGTGTTCCGTCACCTCGGCGGAGGCGGCGTGGTTTCGATCATGCCGGATCATGTGCCGCGCAGCGGCGGCATGGTGGCGCCGTTCTTCGGCGTGCCCGCGTTGACCATGACCTTGCTGCCGCGCCTGCTGCGCCGGACCGAAGCGGACGTGTTGATGCTGTTCGTCGAAAGGCTGCCGCGCGCCGGCGGTTTCGTCATCCACTTTCGCGAACCGCCGGCAGCATTGCGCGATCCGGAGCTTGCCACTGCCTGCGCGGCACTCAACGCTGCCGTGCAGGACTGCGTGGAACTCGCGTTCACGCAATACCAGTGGAACTACAAGCGCTTCAAACCGCGCGCCGGCAGCGGGCTGCCGGACATCTACCGCGCGCATCGCCACGCGGAGGGCGAAGACTGATGCGCTGGTATGTCGCGCTGACCTGGGCCGCGCTGCGCGCGCTGGGCGCGCTGCCGATGCGCGCGCTGTATGCGCTCGGCACCGGGCTGGGCGTCATGTTGTGGTGGCGCAGGCACGCGCGCGAACGCGTGCACACCGAAGTGAGCCTGTCGCTGGCGTGCCCGAAGCTCACCGACGCTTCCCGCGCGCGTTTGACGAGACTCTGCCTGATCGAAACCGGGCACGCGGTCACCGAACTCGCGGCGGTATGGGGCCGCGGTGCCATGCAGGCGCTGGACCTGGTGCACGAAGTGCGCGGCGGCGAATTGTTCGAGGCCGCATTGAATGCACGGCGCGGCCTGATCATCGCCGCGCCGCACCTCGGCTGCTGGGAAGTACTGAACCATTGGCTGTGCAGCCGCACACCGATCGCGATCCTGTATGCGCCGCCGCGCGATCCCGCGTTCGAAGCGATGCTGCGGCGCGCGCGCGGCGGCCTGTCGCCGCAACAGGTGCGCGCGGACGGCGCGGGCGTGCGTTCGCTCTACAAGCGCCTCTCCGCCGGCGGCGTGGTCGGCATCCTGCCCGACCAGCAACCCAAGCGCGGCGAAGGCCAGTTCGCGCCGTTCTTCGGTGTGGAGGCGCACACGATGGTGCTGCTGCCGCGCATGGCGCATCGCACCGGGGCCACCGTGTTGTTCGCCTTCGCGGAGCGCCTCGCGCGCGGTGCGGGTTTCCGCATCCATTTCCTGCCGGCTCCGGAAAACATCGCCGGCGAAGATCTGCTCGTCGCTTGCACCGCCTTGAATCGCGGCGTGCAGGACTGCGTGGAACTTGCGTTCACGCAATATCAGTGGGCCTACAAGCGCTGGGCCGAACGGCCGGACCCGAACGAGCCGGACCCGTACTGGCTGGCGCGCCAAAGAGGGACCGCCGGCAAGAACTGAAACGGCGCGCGGGCATTATTTTCCCAGACGCCGCAGGAACACCCGCATTTCCTTCGCCGCCTGCACGTCGCCGCGCCGTTCGGCCACGCCGATGCCTTCACGCCACGCGTCCGCCGCGGCGTCGGTGTCGCCGAGGGCGAGGTGCGCCTTGCCGAGCGACTTCCACGCCGCGGAATACTCCGGATCGAACCGGATCGCCGTGCGCAATTCCAATGCGGCTTCCGCGACCTCGCCCGCGTCCAGCAACGCGGTACCTAGCGAATAGCGCAACAGCGCGCCATCGCGCGGGCCACCGAGTTGCGCACGCAAACTGGCAAGCAACCCGTCGTTCATGCGCGCGAGTCCCCGTTCACCGCGCCTGCGCGTAGCGCCAGTAGCCCTGCGGATACAGCGTCGGTGGCCGCGCAGGCGCCGACGGTTGCTCGCCGCGCCGCAGCGCCGCCAGCGTCGGCGCGTCCCACACCACCAGCCACACCGAACGGAACGGCTGCACGAACACCGCGTAGCGCAAATCGACCGCATCAAGATTGCTCGGGTATTCCACCACCAACCCCTGCGGATGCGTGCGTGCCCACTGTTGCAGGATATCGCCCTCGTAAAGGCGATCGATCGGTCGCGTCAAGCGGCCGAAAAAATGGAACTGGCCTTCGTAGATGTCGAGATTGCCGATCGCGTGATGCTGCGCCTGCGCCCGGGCCAGCAAGCGCGATACCGGTGCGAGGTCGAATCCCGGGGACAAGGTCAGCGCGAACAACACGTACGCCGCCGAAACGCCGATCAGGCTGGCCGCGGCGATGCGGCGCAGTTCCGCGCGCCCTCGCCACAACATCCATACGCCCAGCGCGATGTACACCACGCCGAACGGCGCGCTGTGCACGGACAAATCGCGCAGCCAGTGATCGTCGATGCGTCCTTGCGCCACCAGCGGCGGCAGCGCGAACAACACGGCCGCCAGCGCGAACGCACCGACCGCCAGCGGCCATGGGCCCCATGCCGGCCCGCTCGCGCCTCCACGTTCCCGCAAGCGCGACAACGCACGCGCCAGCAGCAGCATCGCGGCAGGCAATTCCGGAATCAGGTAGTAAGTCTGCTTCCCGCTGATCAGGCAGAACACCAGGAACACCGGCGCCATCCATGCAATGCAGAAACGCAGGCCGTTCTCCAGCGGCCGGTGCAGCGATGCGATCGCCGCCCATGCGCGCGGCCACGCCACGAACGGGAACAACACCGCCGGCACCCACGGCAGGTACCACCAGAACGGGCGTGCATGATCGAACGCTTCCACCACGCGGCCCGCGGTCTGTTTGAACAGCAACTCATTGGCGTACGCCGGACCGCCAAGATGGATGGCGGGGATCACCCACGCGGCCAGCATCGCGAAGCCGCCGGCGAACGCGAGCAGCCCGAATCCGTACCAGCGCGCCCGTTCGCGCCGCGCGTATCCGCTCCACCACGGGCCCAGCAGCCACACGAACACCACGTGCAGCGCCATCACCGGGCCCTTGGTCAGCAGGCCGAGACCGATGCACAGCGCGAATCCGGACCAGCGCGGCGCGGCGCGCCCACGCGACGGCGCGAGGCACAGCAGCGCGCCGAGCACCCACACGCTCAGCAGCACCTCGTACATGATCTGCAGGCCGAACAGGAACGCGAACGACAGCGCCGCCAGCATCCACGGCGTCGCCCGCGTCACCCACGGATCCTGCGGGAACAGCCGCCGCGCCATCCTTTGCGCGAGGATCAGTTGCGCCGCGCCGATCAGCAGTTCCAGCACGCGCGGCCAGACATCGTTGACGCCGAACACCAGCCAGCCGGCATGGATCATCCAGAACAACAGCGGCACCTTCTGGCTGTACGGCGCGCCGTTGATGTACGGCACCCAGAACTGGTGCCGCGCCCACATTTCCCAGGCCACCGCGAGCGTGCGGGTGGAATACATCGGCATCGGCCCGTTCGCGAAGATGGCCACCAGCGCGGCCAGCAGCCACAGCGGCAGCCACCACGGCAGGTCGCGAAAAGATTCGATGCGGATGTTGCTGTCGCGAATCATGGAACTCCGGCAAAGATGGCGCTGACGCAGATGGCCGCTGTCTGATCCTGGTCATGCAGGGCCGCAAAAAACAGTTTAGCCGAGCCGCGCATTACACTTCGCCGGTCTGCCCCGCCGGCGCGCGCCATGCCCGATCGTCCCGGACTCTCGGCCTGCATCATCAGCTTGAACGAAGCCGACCGCATCGCGGACTGCCTCGCCTCGCTGGCGTTCTGCGACGAGATCGTGCTGGTGGATTCCGGTTCCAGCGACAGCACGCGCGATCTCGCCGCCGCGCGCGGCGCGCGCGTGATCGAACGCGCTTTCGATGGTTACCGCTCGCAGAAGGCTTTCGCGGTGGCGCAGGCGCGGCACGACTGGGTGCTGTGCCTGGATGCCGACGAGCGCGTGACGCCGCCGCTGCGCGCATCCATCGAGGCCGCGCGCGACAACGGCTTCGCCGACGCGGCGGGTTATCGCTGCGCGCGCGCTACCGAATATTTCGGCGCCTTCCTGCGCCACGGCAACGCCTATCCCGATCGCGTGCTGCGATTGTTCGACCGGCGTCGCGGAGGCTGGCGCGGCGAACGCGAGATCCACGAACACGCCAGCGTGGACGGCGTCGTGAAAACACTCACGGGCGATCTGGAACACCGCGCCTACCGTTCCATCGACGACCAGCTCGCGCGCTACCGCCGCTACGCGACGATGATGGCGGCCGACATGCACTCGCGCGGCCGGCGCGCGCATCTGCACAATCTCGTGGTGAATCCGTGCTGGCGATTCCTGCGCGGCTACATGTTGCGCGGCGGCTTCCTCGACGGCTGGCGCGGTTTCCTGTTCGCATGCCTGGAAGCCGATTACGTGCGCGAAAAATTCGCGCGCCTGTGGCTGCTCGATCATCCGTCATGACCGCCGGCGAAGATCGCGCGCACGCCATCGCGCCGAGCGTCACGCTGCTGGTGATCGCCTACCGGATGCGCGCCACCATCGGCGAAGCGGTGCGTGCGGCGCTGGCGCAAACCCACCCGTGCGACATCATCGTTTCCGACGACAGCTCCGGCGACGGCACGCTGGAAGCCGCGCGCGAAGCCATCGCGGACGATCCGCGCGCGGCGCGCGTCACGTTGCGCAGCACCGCGCGCAACCTCGGCCTGTGCGCGCACATGAACGAGCTGGCGCAACTGGCGCGCGGCGACATCCTGGTATGCAGCAGCGGCGACGACATCAGCTATCCGCAACGCGTGCGGGAGCTGGTCGACGCCTTCGCCGCCAATCCGCGGGGGCAACTGGTCGGCTCGTCGGTGGACGACGTGGATGCCGGCGGCAAGCTGCTCGCGGCGAACGTGCGCGGACTGCCGCAACGCGTGGACCAGCGCTGGTTCCTGCATCGCGGGAAACTCGTCACCGTGCTCGGCGCGTCGATGGCCGTGCGCCGCGAACTGCTGACCGCGCTGCCGCCGCTGCAGGGCACGGTCGAGGACAACATGTTGAGCCTGCGCGCGGTGCTGCTGGGCGATTGCCTCTGCCTGCAGCGGCCGTTGCTCGCCTATCGCCTGCACGGCGGCAACCTCAACGACTGGATGTTCGACCGCAGCGGCGACGATTACGCGGCCTACGAACGCCGCCATCGGCGCGTGATCGCGATGTACCGCGACATCGCCGCCGACCAGCGCCGCTGCGTCGCCGCGCGTCCGGGGCTACCGGAAGAACGGCGACAGCTCGGGCTGTCGCTGGCGGAAATGTACGAACTGGAGGCGGAGATGCGCGAAGCCGTGCTGGATCGCCCGCGCCCGCAATGGATCGGCCCGCTGTGGCGCGGCCTGCGTCATCCGGGGCTGCGCCGCAAGAGCGCCGAGCGCGCATTGAAATTGCTGCTGCCGCGCCGCTGGTTCGGCAGCGTCGCAAAACTCAAAAACTGAGCCGGCGCGGCTCCAGCGGCGGTTCGCCGCGGGCCCGCCGCAATTTGCGCAGGAACCGCACCTGCTGGCGCACGCCGTTGAGCATCGCGTTCCCGCCCGCAGGCGGCGCGGCGGCGCGCACGCGCCACAGTTCGCGCAACAACGGCAGGTGGCGCCGCTGGTCGCGCGCCAGATCGAAAGCGTCGAGCAGCGCCTGCGCGCGTTCGTGGCCGCGCAGCGTCGTGCGCGCGTGCGCCACCATGAGGTTGCGACGGACTTCCAGCCACAACCGCTGGCGCGACGGATCACGCGTCTTCTGTCCATGGCCGAGCGTGGAAAACGCCGCGCCATGACGGCGGAACCGCACCAGCGGCGCGTCGAGATACACGACGCCTTCGCCGGCCGCCGCGCACAACGCCAGCCACCAGTCGTGGAATACGCCCGCTGGAAACGGGCGCGCGCGCTCGAACACTCCGCGCCGCAGCAGCGCCGCATGCCCGGACACGGAATTCGCGAACAGGAACTGCAGCGGCTCGCGTCCGGACATCATCGACAGATGATCCGATACATCGCCGCCCGAGAATCTGCCGTGCTCGTCGATGTAGCGCGAATCGCAATAGGCGAGATCGGCCGCACCGATCGCCTGCAGCAGGCGCGCAAGCTTTTCCGGTTCCCACACATCGTCTTGGTCGCAGGGCGCGATGAACGCGCCGCGGCAAAGCGTCATCGCGCGCTCGAAGCTGCGCGCGGGACCGAGATTCGCATCGTTCCCGAACACGCGCACGCGCGGATCGCGCGCGGCGTATTCCCGCAACAACGCGACGCTGCCGTCCGAAGAGCGGTCGTCGAGCGCGACGACCTCGATCGTCGCGTCGTCCTGCGCCAGCACCGAATCGAGCTGCTCGCGCAGCCAGCGTTCGCCGTTGTACGTGCACAACGCCACGGAAATCAACGGCGACGGGGCGTTCATGGCGCTCGTGCGTGCGAAGGTCAGGCGCGCTTGCGGATCGCCGCATAGTACATGCCGTCCAGTCCGCCTTCGCCCGGCAGGATCTGGCGGCCCGCACCGGCGACATGGCCGAAATCCAGCGCGAAGTGCATCGGTTCGGCATCAGCCTGCTCGCGCAGGAACGCATCGAGCACGCATTCGTTTTCCGCGCGCAGCAGCGAACACGTCGCATACAGCAGGCGACCACCCGGTTTCAGCGAGGGCCACAGCGCGCGCAACAGGCGTGACTGTTTGCTCGCCAGCGCCGCGATGTCAGTGGCGCGCCGGTGCAACTTGATGTCGGGATGCCGGCGGATCACGCCGGTGGCCGAGCACGGCGCGTCCAGCAGGATGCGATCGAACGGCTGCTCGCCACACCATGTCGCAGGTTCTCCCGCATCGCCGATGCGCCATTCGCACTGCAGGCCCAGGCGTTGCAGATTCTCGCGGATGCGCGCGACCCTGCGCGGATCGCGCTCCAAAGCGAGCAATGAAACATCGGCGCGCTCCAGCAGATGACAGGCCTTGCCGCCCGGTGCCGCGCAGGCGTCCAGCACGCGCATGCCTTCGTGCACATCCAGCAGGTCGGCCGCGAGTTGCGCGGCACCGTCCTGCACGGAAACACGACCTTCGCGGAAAACCGGCAGGCGCGCGACATCGGCGTGATGGCCCAGTGTCAACGCGTCGTTCAACCACGGGTGCGCGACGGTCTCGGCGCCTTGTGCGCGCAGCAGTTCGACCGCGACTTCGCGCGACACGCGACGTCGATTGACGCGCAGCATCGGCGGCGGGGCGTTGTTGCCCGCATCGAGCAGCGTATCGACCTGCTGTGGCCAGTCCCGCGCGATGGCGTCGATCAGCCAGCGCGGAAAGGCGTGCCGAGTCACCGGATCTTCGTCCAGCCTCGCATTGAGGGCCTCGCGCTCGCGCAACCAGCGCCGCAGCACCGCGTTGACCAGGTTGGCGAACGGCGAACGGCGCAGCGCGCGTGCCGCCTCCACGCTGGCGGCGACCGCGGCGTGCTGCGGCAGTTCGAGAATTTCGATCTGCACCAGGCCGAGCACCAGCAGCGCATGCAGCACGTGTTCGCGCGTGCGCAACGGACGTTCGAGCAATCCATCCAGCGCCACGTCGAAACGCAGCCACCAGCGCGCACCTTCATTGACCAGCGCGGTCAGCAGCGCGCGATCGCGCGAGTCCCCCAGCCGCGCATGCGCCGGCGCGACCGCTTCGCGCAACGAAGCACCCTCGAATGCCACCGCTGCCAAGGTTTGCGCGGCGAGGGCGCGGACATCCACCGTCTGCGGGATGCCTTCACGCATCGCGACGGTGCGGCGGCGATTTCAATCCGGGGCGCGCGTTCAAGTAATCGCGCGCCTCGATCACGCGGCTGCCCGCACGCTGCAGTCTCGAGATCCGCAGTACGCCTTCGCCGCAGGCAATATCGATGCCTTGCGCGGAAGCCCCGACGATGGCGCCGGGCGCTTGCCTGGCGCCCGTCGCCGACAACACCGTGGCGGACCAGACGCGCACGCGTTCGCCGTCGATCTCCGCTTCCGCCACCGGCCACGGATCGAATGCGCGCACCCTGCGCTCCAGTTCGACCGCGGGCGCGGCGAAATCCAGTTTCGCTTCCGCCTTGTCGAGCTTGTGCGCGTAGGTCACGCCGTCCGCGGACTGCGGCGTTGCGGGCAGGCTCTCGCCGTGCGACACACGCTGCAGGCCATCGCGCAATACCGTCGCACCGAGTTCCGACAAACGGTCGTGCAGCGATCCGCCGGTGTCATCGGCACCGATCGACGTAGCCGCGCGCAGCATCACCGCGCCGGTATCCAGCCCCGCTTCCATCCGCATCAGGCAGACGCCGGTTTCGGCATCACCCGCGAGGATCGCACGCTGGATCGGCGCCGCACCGCGCCAGCGTGGCAGCAGCGACGCATGTACGTTCCAGCAGCCAAGGCGTGGAATCGCCAGTATCGATTTCGGCAGGATCAGTCCGTAGGCGATGACCACGAGCAGGTCCGGCGCGATGTCGCGCAGACGCCGCCGCGCTTCGACGGTTTTCAACGATTCGGGCTGCTCGACCGCAATGCCGGCGGCAAGCGCCGCCTGTTTCACCGGGCTGGCCTGCTGCGCGCGCCCGCGACCGGCGGGACGGTCGGGCTGGGTATAGACGGCGACGATGTCGGCGCCTGCATCGATGCACGCCCGCAGGCCCGACACGGCGAACGCCGGCGTTCCCGCGAACACCACGCGCAGTGGCGCGGCCACGTCAGGCCGTGGCGGCTTCGGGTTCGGCCTGTCGCCGCGTCTTCTCCAGCCTGCGACGCACCATCTCGCGCTTCAGCGGCGAGAGGTAATCCACGAACAGCTTGCCGACGAGGTGATCCATCTCGTGCTGGATGCAGACCGCGAACAGGCCGTCGGTCTCGATTTCGAACGACGTGCCATCCGTGCCCTGCGCGCGCACGCGGATGCGATTGGCGCGCTGCACGTCGGCGTAGATGCCAGGCACCGAAAGGCAACCTTCCTGGTACACCTGATGGCCGTCGGCCTCGAGGATCTGCGGATTGATCAGCACGCGCGGATCGTTTTGCGTCTCCGACACGTCCAGCACCAGCAGGCGCTTGTGCACGTTCACCTGGGTCGCCGCCAGCCCGATGCCGGGCGCGGCATACATGGTTTCCAGCATGTCCGCCGCAAGCTGCTTGAGGTCCATGTCGAACACGGTCACCTCGGTCGCCCTGGTGCGCAGCCGAGGGTCGGGAAATTCGAGGATTTCAAGCTTGGCCATGGTGGAATGATATGGGGTTGCGGGCCCTTTATCCAAACCGGTGCCGGTCGCAGACGTGACGTGCGGCGCGATTTGTAAAAATTACGCTTGCCGCAGCACCCATTTCGGCTACACTCCGGCTCAAACTGCCGGGGGATCGGGGGATTGCCGCCTATGTTTAAGAAAGCGCTTGCGCTGGTTGCCAGTCTGCTGGTGACCTTGGCCGCGTACGCCGCCGGCGCCCAGCTTCGCGCGGACCATCCTTCCACCTACGTGGTGAAGAAGGGCGACACGCTCTGGAGCATTTCCGCACGCTTCCTGCAGAAGCCTTGGCTGTGGCCGGAAATCTGGGACGTCAACCAGCAAGTGCACAACCCTCACCTGATCTATCCGGGCGACGTGTTGCAGCTGGGCGTCGACAATCGCCTGCGTGTGGTGCAGCGCCAGGAAGAGGCCAATCCGGTGCCGACGATTCCGCTGGACCGGATCGAACCGTTCCTGCATGACTTGCGCGTGATGAGTTCCGACGAACTTTCACACACGCCGTACGTGGTGGCGGTGGAAGAAGACCAGCCGCGCGCAGTGGAAGGACAATTCCTGTACGTGCGGGGGCTGAATGCCACGTCGGGGCAGCGTTTCGCTTTGGCACGGCCTGGCCACGTCTATCGCGTCTCCCAGGGCCAGCGGCCGCATCCTTACGAGGTCGGCCATATGCTCGACAGCGATGTCGAGGTATCGCATGGTCCGTGGGACGAGGACACCCGCAACGACGACATGTGGGGCAAGGGCAAGGAAGTAGGCACCGAGGTGGAAATCATCGGTGCGGTACAGGTAGTCAAGGGAGGTGACCCGGCCACCGTGGTGCTGACCAATGCCAAGATGGAGATACGCAAGGGCGACCGCCTGCTGCCGGTGGACGACGCGCCCTACGATCCCACTTACTGGCCGCATCCGGCGCGCTCGGTCCCGCCGTACGCCCGCGTGATCGCGTTCGACAACGGCATGGACAGCGATTCCAACGAAGGTCCGATGTCGGTCGTGGCGCTCTCGGCCGGCAGTGCCGACGGCGTGGACAACGGCACCACTTTCTCGATCTTCCAGCCGGGCGACGAAATCACCGACGACGTCGCGGGCGACAGTCGCAAGCGTTCGTTCGGCCCGCACGTGCAGCTGCCGGAAGAATTCATCGGCCATGTGATGGTGTTCCGCACCTACGAGCACGTGAGTTACGGCTTGGTGATGGACGGGATTCGTCCAGTGCAGATGGGCGACGACGTGCAGATTCCGGAATAAGCCAAGGATCGGGATTTTCCGACACGACGGCGCGGCGCCATGCCGCGCCGTTCGCGTTTGCGGGGCCCTAAACTTCGCGGGTGCAAGAGATCGAAGAAATCCGTGCGTGGCTGGTCCTGCTGCGTGCGTCCGGCATCGGCCCGGCCACGCTGCGCACGTTGGTTGAACATGCCGGATCGGCGCACGCGGCCTGCGCACAAGCCGGGCGAATGCGGCGCGAATCCGGCCTCGACGTCGAAGCGCTGGCATGGATCGAATCGCCGGATGCGGCACGCATCGACGAAGACCTCGCGTGGCTGGCGCAACCCGCGCACCGGCTCCTGCGGTTCACCGATGCCGATTTCCCGCCCCAGCTTATGCATATCCCGCAGCCGCCGGCCGCACTGTTCGTGGCGGGCGATTGCGGTCTGCTGCTGCGCCCCCAGATCGCCGTGGTCGGCGCACGTGCGGCTTCCGCGCAAGGGCTGGCGAATGCACGCGCTTTTGCGCGCGCCTTCGTGCAGGCAGGGCTGGTCGTTACCAGCGGCATGGCAGATGGCATCGACGGTGCCGCGCACAAGGGCGCGCTCGAGGCCGGGGGCGCGACCATCGCCGTGGTCGGCACCGGGGTGGATCTGGTCTATCCACGCAAGCACCGCGAACTCGCCGCCGCCATTGCTGGACAAGGCGCAGTCGTCAGCGAATTCCCCCCGGGCACGCCCGCGCGGGCGGAGCATTTCCCGCAGCGCAATCGCCTGATCGCCGGGCTCGCGCTGGGCACGCTGGTGGTCGAAGCCGGGCTGCAGTCAGGTTCGCTGATCACCGCCCGTCTCGCCGGCGACATGGGGCGCGAGGTATTCGCCCTTCCGGGCTCGATCCACAATCCGCTGGCGCGCGGCTGCCACCGGCTGATCCGCGACGGCGCAAGGCTGACCGAAACTGCGGGCGAAGTGATCGAAGCCGTGACATCCGCGGCCCAGGCGCTGGGCGCCGATCTGCGCGCGCGTCTGGAAGCCCCGGCGGACGACAGCGCTGGTGACCTGCCGACGCGCGCAGAGGATCCGGACTACTCCCGCCTGTTGGCCGCCCTCGATGAGGCGCCCCTGGACATGGACGAACTGGCCCTTCGGACAGGGTTGAAACCGGCCGAACTGTCCTCGATGTTGCTGCTGCTGGAACTGGAGGGTCGAGTTGCCCCCGTCGCAAGTAGCGGTTGGCAAAGGCTTTTAGGGCCCAGCCGCTGATCCTGCTTGACAGCGGGCGCCAACGCGTGCCTCCACTATAAAAAGGCGGGTACGCCCTGTCCGCCCCGATTGCGAAGCCGCGAATGCCCAAGAACCTGCTCATCGTCGAGTCGCCCGCCAAGGCCAAGACGATCAACAAATACCTCGGCACCGATTTCCAGGTGCTGGCCTCCTACGGCCACGTCCGCGATCTCGTGCCCAAGGAAGGTGCGGTCGATCCGGAGCACGGATTCGCGATGGATTACGCGCTGATCGAAAAGAACGAGCGCCACGTCGACGCCATTGCCAAGGCCGCCAAGGGCGCCGACACGATTTATCTGGCGACCGACCTGGATCGCGAAGGCGAAGCCATCAGTTGGCACATCTCCGAGATCCTGCGTGAACGCGGGCTGCTGAAGGATCGCGACGTGCATCGCGTGGTGTTTTCCGAAATCACGCCACGCGCGATCAAGGAGGCCGTCGCGCATCCGCGCAAGCTTTCACACGACCTGGTGGACGCGCAGCAGGCGCGGCGCGCGCTGGATTACCTGGTCGGCTTCAATTTGTCGCCGGTGCTGTGGCGCAAGGTGCAGCGCGGGCTCTCCGCCGGGCGCGTGCAGAGCCCGGCGTTGCGAATGATCGTGGAACGCGAGGAAGAGATCGAAGCCTTCAAGCCGCGCGAATACTGGTCGATGGAAGCGCAGCTCGCGCATGCGGATGGCGCCTTCAGCGCCCGCGTAATCAAGCTTCACGGCAAGAAATTCGAGCAGTTCGACCTGAACAATGCCAAGGATGCGCTCGCGGCACGCGATTCGCTGCTGGCGGCGGCCGACGGCAAGCTCGTCGTCGCCGACATCCAGAGTAGGCAGCGCCAGCGCCGGCCGGCGGCGCCGTTCACGACGTCCACGCTGCAGCAGGAAGCCGCGCGCAAGCTGGGCATGGCCACCAGCCGAACCATGCGCATCGCGCAGGGGTTGTACGAAGGTGTATCGCTGGGCAGCGAAGGCAATGTCGGCCTGATCACCTACATGCGAACCGATTCCACGCACTTGTCCGGCGAAGCGATCGGCGAATTGCGCGCCACGATCGAGCGCGAATACGGCAAGCAAGGTTTGCCGGAACATCCGATGGTCTACAAGACCAAGTCGAAGAACGCGCAGGAGGCGCACGAGGCAATCCGCCCGACCTCCGCGCTGCACACGCCGAAATCGGTCGCGGCTTTCCTGACGCCCGACCAGCTGAAACTGTACGAGCTGATCTGGAAGCGCGCGGTCGCCTGCCAGATGAAACCCGCCACGCTCAACACTGTCGCGGTCGAATTTCCCTGCGGCAAGGACGCGGCGTTTCGCGCCACGGGTACCACCGTGGTCGATCCGGGTTTTCTCGCGGTGTACGAGGAAGGCCGCGATGCCAAGCCCGAGGAAGACGAGGAAGCACGCAAGCTGCCGCCGCTGAAAGTCGGCGATGTCGTGCCACTCACCGACATCGTCACCGAACAGCACTTCACGGAACCACCGCCGCGCTATTCGGAAGCTTCGCTCGTGAAGGCGCTGGAGGAATACGGCATCGGTCGACCGTCGACCTACGCCAGCATCATCCAGACGCTGCTGGGACGAGAGTACGTCACGCTGGACTCGCGCCGCTTCCGGCCCACCGACGTCGGCCGCGCGGTGGCGAAATTCCTGTCCGGCCATTTCACGCGTTACGTGGATTACGACTTCACCGCAAAGCTCGAGGACGAACTGGACGCGGTCAGCCGCGGCGAGGAGGAATGGAAGCCGCTGCTGCAGAAATTCTGGAAACCGTTCAAGACCCTGGTCGATGACAAGACCGAAACGGTCGACCGCGCGGAAGCCTCGGGGGCACGCGAACTCGGCAAGGATCCCAAGACCGGCAAGCCGGTGTCGGTGCGGCTCGGACGTTACGGCGCTTACGCGCAGCTCGGCGACAAGGACGTGGACGAGAAGCTGCAGTTCGCTTCGCTGCTGCCCGGGCAAAGCATGCACACGATCGCGCTGGAAGACGCGATCGAACTGTTCAAGCTGCCGCGTGCGCTGGGCAAGGATGCCGACGGCGAAGAAATCAGCGCCGGCATCGGCCGCTTCGGGCCGTTCGTGCGCAAGGGCAAGCTGTACGCCTCGCTCAAGGGCGAGGACAATGCCTATACCGTTACGCTGGAACGCGCGCAGGAACTGATCCGCGAGAAACTCGATCTGATCGCCAACCGCGTGATCACGGATTTCGGCGACGGTGTCCAGGTATTGAACGGTCGTTACGGCCCTTACATCAGCGACGGCGAGAAGAACGCGCGCATCCCGAAGGAGCGCGATCCGAAATCGCTGACGCACGAGGAAAGCAAGGCGTTGCTGGAAGCCGCGCCGGTGCGCCGCGGTCGCGGCGCGAAAAAAACGGCCGTGAAAAAGACCGCAACAAAGAAAGCTGCCGGCAAGGCGACCGAAACTGCCACGAAGAAAAAGGCGCCGCGCAAATCGGCGAAAAAGACCGTTAAAAAGTCTGCGGCGAAAAAAACGCCCGCGAAGAAATCGGTGCCACGCAAATCCGTCGCAGAAAAACCGACGGACGCGGACGATGCCGCGCCACCTTTCGACACCTGAGCGGCGATGCGCCGCTTCGACTTGACGGAAATCGCGCAAACCGCGGCATTGCTGCGATCCGGCGGCGTGCTCGCCTACCCCACCGAAGCGGTGTTCGGGCTTGGCTGCGATCCCGACGATCACCACGCCTTTGAAAAGGTCTTCGCGCTGAAACAGCGCCCGCCCGAACAGGGTGTGCTGCTGATCGCCGCCGATTTCTCGCAGATCGCCGACTGGATCGACGCGCCACCCGCGGCGATCGCGCGCGCGCAGGCGACCTGGCCCGGCGCGCATACCTGGATTTTCCCGCGCTCGCCGCGGGTGCCGGACTGGCTGGCCGGCGCGCACGATGGCATCGCCCTGCGCATCACCGCCCATGCGCCCGCCGCGGCACTGTGCCGTGCCTTCGGCGGCCCGATCGTGTCCACCAGCGCCAACCGCCACGGCGAACCACCCTCGCGCAGCGGGGACGAAGCCGCCCGCATCTTTGGCGAGCAGCTCGACGGCATCCTGGATGGCCCGACCGGAGGCTTGGCGCGCCCGACCCCGATTGCCGACGCGCTCTCCGGCGCTATCATCCGCGCCTAGCGAGGCGATCCGGCGCACACGGGAATGTGGCGCGGATCGGCAAGGCAGGGGGAGCAAGCTTGGCCGTCGTATTCGACAACATTTCGTCGCCCGAAATACCGGCGGTCGCACCGCTGCCGTGCGCCGCCGATCCCGAACGTGTGATCGCGTGGCGCAACGGGCGCGCGGTGCGCGTCGCGGAATTCCTGGCGGAAGTGCAGGCGTTGGCGAACCTCCTGCCGCAGGCCGAAGCCGCGGTCAACCTGTGCGAGGATCGCTACGCCTTCCTGGTCGCGTTCGCCGCGCTCGCGTTGCGGGGGCAGACCAACCTGCTGCCGCCCTCCCGTGCGCCGCACGCGGTGGACGAAGTGCTTGCCGCGCATTCCGGCAGCTATTCGCTCGGCGACGTCGCGCTTGATCCGCCACCGCCGCACTACCTGAAATTCGATCCGCAGGATCTTCTGCATGCGCGCTTCCATGAGCGCGAGGACCAGAAAGCGGGCTTCGCTATCCGCGCTGTTCAACATGCGATCATCCCTGATCGCGAGGATCAAGAAGCGGACATCCTTGTCCGCACTTCTCAAAATAGCGGGCTGGCTGTGGATCCCGGATTGGTAGTGGCGATCGGGTACACCTCCGGCTCCACCGGCATCCCGAAAGCCAATCCCAAACGCTGGGACAAATTGGCGATCAGCAACAAGCACAACGACGCATTGCTGCGCAGCCTCGCCGGCGGCGCGTACACGGTGGTGGCGACGGTGCCCCCGCAGCACATGTACGGCCTGGAATTCTCCGTGCTGCTGCCGCTGCTGTCGGATGTCGCGGTGCATGCCGCGAAACCGTTCTTCCCGTGCGACATCGCGCAGGCGCTGGCGGAAATACCGGCGCCGCGCGTGCTGGTGACCACCCCCGTGCATCTGCGCGCGTTGGTGGAAGAATCGCTGCGACTGCCGCCGTTGGCGGCGATCATCTCGGCCACCGCGCCGATGCCGCCGGAACTGGCGCGCGCCGCGGAAGACCTGTTCGCCACGCCGGTGCAGGAAGTATTCGGTTCCACCGAAACCTGCGTGGTCGCGCATCGCCGCACCGCCAGCGAGGAATGCTTCACGTTGTATCCGGGCATCGCGCTGCATCCGCAACCCGGTGGCGCGCAGGTCGACGCGCCGCAACTGCGCCAGCCGGTGGCATTGGCCGACCTGGTGGAGCTGGTCGATGGCAATCGTTTCCGCCTGTGCGGACGCAACGCCGACTTGCTGGAAATCGCCGGCAAGCGCGCCTCGCTGGGCGACCTCACCCGCAAATTGCTGGGCGTGCCGGGTGTGCGCGACGGCGTGGTCCTGCAACTGGACGAATGCAACAGCAGCGGCGTGCGCCGCATCGCCGCGCTGGCGGTGGCGCCGGGCATGACATCCGCCGACATCCTCGCGGAGCTGCGGCGCGCGATCGATCCGGTATTCCTGCCTCGCCGGCTGAAGCTGGTCGAGGCGCTGCCCCGCAGCGACACCGGCAAATTGCCGCGGGCGGCCATGCTGGAACTTCTTCGCAGTTAAACTGCGCGCCTCGCAATCGGGTGCGCGCACGCGATGAAAGTCCTGGTGATCGGTTCCGGCGGCCGCGAACACGCGCTGGCCTGGAAACTTGCACAATCGCCACGCGTGTCCGAAGTGCTGGTCGCGCCGGGCAATGCCGGCACCGCGCGCGAACCGCACATGCGCAATGTCGAAGTCGCCATCACCGACATCGACGGTTTGTTGAAGCTGGCGAAAGACGAAGACGTCGCGCTCACCGTTGTCGGCCCGGAAGCGCCGCTGGTTGCGGGCGTGGTGGACAGGTTCCGCGGCGCGGGCTTGCGCATTTTCGGACCGCGCGCGATCGCCGCGCAGCTCGAAGGATCGAAAGCCTTCGCCAAGGATTTCCTGCTCAGGCACAACATTCCGACCGCGCGTTACGCGGTGTTCACCGAATTGCCGCGCGCACTCGATCACGTCCGCAAACATGGCGCACCGATCGTGATCAAGGCCGACGGCTTGGCCGCCGGCAAGGGCGTGGTGGTGGCGCACACGCTGGCCGACGCAGAACAGGCGCTGCACGACATGCTCGGCGCGCACGCCTTCGGCGATGCTTCCACGCGCGTGGTGATCGAGGAATTCCTCGACGGCGAAGAAGCCAGCTACATCGTGATGAGCGATGGCGCGCATGCGCTGCCGATGGCCAGCAGCCAGGACCACAAGCGCCGCGACGAGAATGATCTCGGTCCCAATACCGGCGGCATGGGCGCGTACTCGCCGGCGCCGGTGGTCACGCGCGAAGTCGAGCAGCGCATCCTGCACGAAGTGATCGAACCGACCCTGCGCGGCATGGCCGCCGAAGGCGCGCCCTTCATCGGATTCCTCTACGCAGGATTGATGATCGACAAGTCCGGCGCGCCGAAGGTGATCGAATTCAATGTGCGCTTCGGCGACCCGGAGACCCAGCCGATCATGCTGCGGCTGCGTTCCGACTTGGTTGACCTGATCGATGCCGCACTCGACGGCAGGCTCGAACATGCGCACGCCGAATGGGATCCGCGCCCGGCGATCGGCGTGGTGATGGCAGCGGCCGGCTATCCCGGCAAGGTCCGCAGCGGCGATGCAATTTCAGGACTGGATGCCGATTTCGGCAACGACGCGAAAATTTTCCACGCGGGAACGAAGTTCGACGCCAACGGCGACATCATCACTGCCGGCGGCCGCGTACTGGCGGCCTGTGCGCTGGGCGATGATCTCAGGCAAGCGCGCGATCGCGCCTACGAAACCACGCGCGCCGTCCGCTTCGAGGGCGCGTTTTATCGGCGCGACATCGGGCATCAGGCCCTGGCGCGCGCGCCATGAACCAATTCCGCCTGCTCGCCACGCGCCGCTTCGCGCCCTACTTCGCCACGCAGGCGCTGGCGGCGTTCAACGACAACGCGTTCCGGCAGGCGACGATCGTGCTGGTGGCGTTCCAGCTCGGGTTGTCGGACGACAAGGTTTCGTTCTATTCCAACCTGGCGCCTGCGCTGTTCATCCTGCCGTTTTTCCTGTTCTCCGCCAGCGCGGGCCAGATCGCGGAGAAGTTCGAGAAGCAGCGGCTGATCCGCTACGTGAAGCTGTTCGAGATCGCGGCGATGTGCGTCGCCGCGTACGGCTTCCACATCGCCAGCCCGGCGCTGCTGCTCACCGTGTTGTTCCTGATGGGCCTGCACTCGACGGTGTTCGGGCCGATCAAGTACGCGATCCTGCCGCAGGTGCTCGCGCCCGCGGAACTGGTCGGCGGCAATGGCATGGTGGAGATGGGTACCTCGCTGGCGATCCTTGTCGGGATGATCGCCGGTGGTGCGGCAATGGCGACGGCCGGCGCGGGCGCGTGGCTGTCGGCGGCGCTGGTGATCGGCGTGGCACTGATCGGTTTCGCGATGAGTTGCGCGATCCCGCGCATTCCCGCGGCCGCGCCTGACCTGAAATTCAACTGGAACCTGTTCGCCGAAAGCGCGCGCGCGATCCGCTTCGTCGCGAAGAAACGTGCGGTGTTCAACGCGGTGCTGGGCATCTCGTGGTTCTGGTTCTTCGGCGGCGTGGTCACCGCGCAGTTGCCGAACTACACCAAGCTGTATCTTGGCGGTGACGCCAGCGTGGAGATCCTGGTGCTGACGCTGTTCTCGGTCGGCGTCGGCATCGGTTCGCTGCTGTGCGAGAAGCTTTCCGGACACAAGGTCGAGATCGGCCTGGTGCCGCTGGGCGCGTTCGGCATGACGCTGTTCGGCCTGCTGCCGTATTTCGCGCAGCACGCGCCGGCCGCGCGACACGGCATGCATTGGCTGGCGTTCCTGCTGGCGCCGGGTCATTGGTGGATCGCGCTGGACCTGGTCCTGCTCGGTCTGTTCGCCGGCTTCTTCATCGTGCCGCTGTTCGCGCTGGTGCAGAGCCGCACCGAACGCCATCACCTGTCGCGCGTGATCGCCGGCAACAACATCATCAACGCGGTTTTTCTGGTGGCCGCGGCGGTGTTCGGTTTCGCGTCATTGCATTTCGGGATGACGATTCCGCAACTGTTCCTGGTCACCGCCCTGCTCAACGCCGCGGTGACGTTGTGGATCTTCCTGCTGGTGCCGGAATTCCTGATGCGCTTCGTGGACTGGCTGCTGATCAGCGTGCTGTACCGCGTGCGCACCGAAGGGCTGGAGCACATTCCGGAAGAGGGCCCGGCGCTGCTGGTGTGCAACCACGTCAGCTACATGGACGCGCTGATCGTGATGGGCAGCGTGCGGCGGCCGGTGCGATTCGTGATGTATCACAAGATCTTCAGGATTCCGGTTTTGAGTTTCGTGTTCCGCACCGCCAAGGCGATTCCGATCGCCGGCGCGAAGGAAGATCCGCAATTGCTCGCGCGCGCCTTCGATGCGCTCGATGCCGCACTCGCGGAAGGCGAACTGGTCTGCGTGTTCCCGGAAGGCGGCCTCAGTGCCGACGGCGAGATCGCGCCGTTCCGTTCCGGCGTGGAGAAAATCCTGGCGCGTCGCCCGGTGCCGGTGATCCCGCTGGCGCTGCGTGGCCTGTGGGCCAGCATGTGGAGCCGGCGCGATTCGAGGCTGCGGCGCGCGCGCCTGCCGCGGCGGTTTCGCGCACATGTCGGATTGATCGCGGGTTCGCTCGTCGATGGCACGCGCACCAGCGCCGCCGACCTGGAAATGCGCGTGCGCGAATTGCGCGGCGCAGAGGCGTAGACACTCGTGCCATGACCCGCGAACCCGCCCGTTCGCTCATCATCGGGAGTTACATCAATCCCTGGGACGCTTATCTAGCTTGCGGTCGATTGAAAGCGGAAGGCCTCAATGCATGGGTTGCCTACGACCGACATGTTTGGGCTGATTGGCCTCTTTCGCTTGCATTAGGCGGCGCAAGAATCTTTGCCATGTCCTCCGAGTCGCAAGCCGCCAAGACGGTACTTGCCGCGCATGATCGTGGCGAGTACGAAAGCTGTCTTTCAGAAGAAGACAAGGACGCGGCTCGATTGCGATGCCCTGTTTGTAATTCAACTGATGTCGAGACGCGCAGATTCGGTTCTCTCACTCCCGTGCTCTTTCTGTTCTTTATTCTGGGAGCGATCTTTGCAGTTCGCCAAGATCGTCATCACTGTCGAATTTGTGGCTGCGACTGGCGATATTGAATCAAGTGATCCAGCCCGCCAGCACGATCAGCGCGTCGACGGCAAGCCACACCACGAGCACGCGGATCATCAGTCGCCGCGCATCCGCAAGCTCTTGCAGCGGATCGCTGACATCCGCGCCCACGCCGCCGTCGCCGGCGGCGATGTCGGCGTCCACGCCGGAACGCGCGACCGCAGCGAGAAAGCCGGGCTCCAGCTCCCATGGCGAACGGCCCGGCTGCGCATGCCACACGCGCCATGCATGCAGGACCGCCTCGAAGTCCGACACCAGCGCCATCGCCAGCACCATCAGATGCGCGGGCAGCCAGTCGAGCGCGGAGGCGAAACGGCGCGCGGCGTCGCGCGTGCGCAAATCGAGTTGCGCGCTGTCCATGGCCGCAACCTGCGCCAATCGGTACAACAGCGCGCCGGCCGGCCCCAGCGCGAAGAACCAGAACAGCACGCCGAAGCGCCGCCGCAACGACGCCAGTACCGCGGCTTCGACCAACGCGGGCGCGGTGAACGGCAATGGCGCGGCGTCCGGCTCGTCGCGCAGGTCCTGCGCGGCCGCTTCGCGCGCCGCGGCATCCTGCGCGTCCAGTACCGCATCGATGCCGGTTTCGGGATCGCGCGGGCCACAGGCATAGAACAACACGATCACCGCGAACGCGACGCCGGCGAGTCCGAAGACCCAACCGTGCAGGACGTACGCGACCAGCGCGCACAGCACGACCGGAGGCGCCAGCGCAACCGCGATGCGACCGCCGCCTTCGGCGAACGACAATTGCCCCAGCCATGCGCGGAACCAGTCATGACGGCGCAGATGCACGAAACCGGCGTGCGCAAACGCCAGCATCAGCACGATCAACGCGGCGACGAGCTTGATGGCCATGTCGGAGGAACGAATGGAGATGTGCGGATTGTAGCCGCGCCCGGCTATGCGTCGGGCGCGCCGCGCAACACGTCGGCGAGGTCGATGTCCGCGCGCGCGCGCAGCCAGTGTTCGAGCAGACGGTGCGAGATCGACAGCGGCGGCGAAACCCGCAACTCGCCGCTGCGCACGCCATCCACGATGTGTTGCGGCGTGAACCAGCGCGCGTCCTCCAGCTCGCCGTCGCCCAGGCTGATGTCACGCGCGGCGGCGCGCGCGGTGAAACCCAGCATCAGCGACGCCGGAAACGGCCACGGTTGCGAGGAGTGGTAGTCGCAGTCGATCACCTGCACGCCGGCTTCCTCGCGCACCTCGCGGCGCACCGCATCCTCCAGCGATTCGCCCGGCTCGACGAAGCCTGCAAGTGTCGAATACTGGCGTGGCCGCCACGTGGCCTGGCGTCCCAGCAGGCAGGCGTCGTCATGCTCGACGACCACGATGATCGCGGGGTCCGTGCGCGGGAAATGCAGGCGCCCGCACTGCGGGCAGGCCGCGCGATGCCCTGCAGCGACCAGCTGCAGCGCGCCACCGCAGAAACTGCAATGGCGCGTCGCCTGCTGCCAATTGCGCAGGCCGTGCGCATAAGCGACCAGCCCGGCCTCGTATGCCGGCAGGCGCAGGCCGGCTTCGCGCAGGCTCAGCCATTGCGCATCGTCACCGACCGACGCTCCGGCCGTGTGATCATGCAGTACGAACAAGGGCGCGTCGTCGTGCAGCCCGAGCAGGCTCGCTTCCGCGTCCGCGGGCACCTGTGCGGCCGCAAGCAAGTGCAGGCGATCGCCATGTGCAGGCGTGCGCTGCTGCGGATCGAACATCACGAAACGCGCGCGCGGCGAGGCGCGCTGCGCGGCCAGCCACCCGGCATCGTCGCGGTGCTCGGCCGCGCGTTCCAGCCCCGCGGCGGCGAAGGTGTTGCGATGCGAGCGCGCGGCGGAACTGTCGCGCAGCGAATTCATACCGTGAACGAAGAGCCGCAGCCGCAGGTCGTCTTCGCGTTGGGATTGCGGATCACGAAGCGCGCTCCCGACAGGGATTCGGAATAATCGATTTCGGCGCCGGCCAGGTATTGCAGGCTGAGCGGATCGACCAGCAAGGTCACTCCGCTCTTCTGCAGCGCCAGATCGTCCTCGGCGCGATTCTCGTCGAAACTGAAACCGTACTGGAATCCGGAACAGCCGCCGCCCTGGATATAGACGCGCAAGGCGAGTTGCGGATTGCCTTCCTCGTCGATCAGCTCGCGCACCTTCGCCGCGGCCGCGTCGGTGAACTGCAATGGCGCCTGCGGCTGGTCGCGATAGTCTGGAGTCGTGGACATGGGCGTATTTTAGTGCGCGTTGCGGTGACGCGCGCGTTCAAGGCGCCCCGCCGCCGGCTGCTTCACTCCATGCCAGCGTGCGCGCGACCGCAGGCGCACCGCGCGGCTGCACGTTCACGCTGACGCGGTTGGGAGTGAACCCGGCAGGCAGCAGCAGGGTTCCCTGGACCTGCTGGAAATACTTGAAGTCGAACGGCACGCCCCCGGTCGCATCCGGGCCGGCCAGCCCTGACCACTCCAGGGTGACCAGCTTGTCCGCCTGCACGCCTTCCACGCTGAGGCTCAACGTGCCCTGGATTTCCTTGGCGCCCTCGGCGCTGTGCGTCAGTGTGACGGTGAAATTCCAGGCGCGCGTGCGCGCGACCGGAGTCAAGGCGAGGCCATGCACGGTCAATCCGCCAGGCTGTGCATCCACCCCCACCAGCCGGGAATAGAACGCCTGGTCCGCACGCAGGCTGCGGATTTCCTCATCGCGATCGGCCAGATTCTTCTGGAGCACGCGGTCGGCGATTTGCGAGACCTGGTGATCACGCTGCAACACCGAAAGCCGGGTCTGCAGCTCATCGTTGAGTTGCGCCAACTCCGCCGAGCGCACAACTGCGCCATGCGAAAAAGCCAGCCACCTGCCCATGAGCAAGCCCGCGCCGAACAGGATCAGCGCCGCCAGCACCATGGCAACGACGCCGAGCAATTTCCTGCGGCGCAACGACAAGGTTTGCCAGCGCGCCGGCAGGCGACGGAAATCGGGGAGACGCATCGGGCTCACTATACTGGTGGTCTCCACAGCCGGACGAAGCCATGTTGATCCTGTGGTTGAAGGCCTTCCATGTGGTGGCAGCCGTGACCTGGTTCGCAGGCCTGTTCTATCTCCCGCGCCTGTTCGTCTATCACGCCGAAGCCGCGGAACCGGTGGTGCGGGAACGCCTGAAAGTGATGGAGCATCGCCTGATGACGATGACGCACATCGGCGCGACGCTGACGATCCTGCTGGGCATCGCGACTCTGATGGCATGGCAACACACGGTGCCGGATTACTTCCGGGACGCCGGCTGGCTGCACGCCAAGCTCGTGCTGGTGGCGCTGCTGATCGTGTATCACGGCATGCTGATCCGGCTGCTGCGGGCGTTCGCGGATGACCGCTCGACTTGGACCGCACGCAGGCTACGGATGTTCAACGAGATCCCGGCCCTGCTGCTGATCGGGATCGTGGTGCTGGCGGTAGTCAAGCCTTTTTGAGAGGACCATCACGATTCTGCCCCCGGCAGGCACGAGAGGTGCATGGCACCTGTCCGGCCCTGTACCACCTGACCGGGGATTTGTCCGAATGGAATTGTCGATTGCCGAGCCGGAACAGAGCGCAGAACTGCGCGATGCCTTCCTGCATCATCTGCCGCAGCGGCTCAAGACCTTGCTGCGGCGCGCGCGCGCGCAGAGCCGCTCCGGCTGGGACATCAACGTCCTGCACCTCGTCCAGGACGAAGTGGCCAACCTCGCCGGCGCTTGCGGCCGTTACGGGCAACTGGAGCTGGGCGAACGATTGCTGGAACTGGAATCCGCGCTGTCTCCGTGGACGCAAGCCCAGCAAGTGCCCGACTCCGGTGCCGTCGCGCGGATCGACGGAATGCTGGACGGCCTGAGGCCGCATCTCGAATCGGAAGCGCCCGCCTATGCCCGGCCGGTGGCGCGTCTCGTCACGTCGGAATCCGTCTTGGCCGAAGAAACCGACGGCCATCGCCTGCACGAAACGCCTCCCGTCGGCCACTGGCGGAATCTGGGCGCTCCCGATTTCGAGCCGACGGCCACGACCGCGACACCCGTGTCGCAAACCGCGGCCCCCGTGCCGACCACTGCCGCGGAAGGACATTCGATCTACCTGCTGGGCACGGACGATACGTTGCTCAACGAGCTCGCCCTGCGAATGGAGAGCCGCGGCTGCGCGGTCACGCCGGTCGAGGACGTGGCGTCGTTGATCGAAGTGCTGGGTGCGCTGCCACCGCAACTGGTGGTGGTGGGCGCCAGCCACGCCGCTGAACTGGATCACATCGGCCCGGCATTGCGCGCGGCCCGCGCCAGCGCTTCGCACAAGGTGGCCATGCTGGCGATATTGACCGACGGCGATGTCGCGCCGCGACTGCGCGCCTTGCGCGCCGGCGCCGATCGCTGCATCGCGCTGCCGACGCGCCCGGAAGATGTTCTGGCGCGCGCGCTGGACCTGCTCAGCAGCGAGGACGAAGAACCCTATCGCATCCTCATCGTCGAGGACGATGCTTCGCAGGCCTTGTTCGCGGAATCCATCCTGCGCAAGGCCGGCATGATCACCCAGGTATTGAACGAACCGATCGCGGTGCTCGAGGAACTGGACCGTTTCCAGCCCGACCTGCTGTTGATGGACCTCAACATGCCCGGTTGCGATGGCCTTGAACTGACGGCGCTGATCCGGGAGCGTGAAGGCTACGTCAGCACACCCATCGTGTTCCTGTCCGGCGATCCGGATGCGGATCGACAGTTCGCCGCACTGGATGCCGGTGGCGACGATTTCCTCAGCAAACCGATCCGGCCGAAATATCTGGTATCGGCGGTGACCAATCGCGTGCGCCGCGCGCGCGCTTCGCTCAAGCATGCGCGCGAAAGACGCCGACGCGACCCGGCTACAGGCCTGCACGAACGCAAGCACCTGCTCGATGCGTTGAATGAACGGTTCGCCGCGGCGGGCGGCGGTACCCTGCACGGTGGCGTGCTGTGCGTCGAAATCGACGGCGCCAACGCCTTGCGCGGCCAGGTCGGGCTGACCGTACTGGACGAATTGCTGGCGGACGTCGGCACTTTCATCGCGCATCAGGTGGAGCGCGACGAAATGGTGGCGCGCTTCGGCGACGCCGGGTTCCTGGTGCTCTCGCCGCAACGCGACGAGAACGCGCTGACGGCACTGGCGCAGAACCTGCGCGGGCAGATCGCGCGGGAACGTTTTGGCAGCAAGGCCATCCCGATTGGCCTGAGCTGCGGCGTCTGTGCCTTCGATGGCGGATTGCCGGAAGCCAGCGCGGTACTGGCCGCCGCGGAGCGTGCGCTGGACGCAGCGCGCCAGGACGGCAGCGGCATCGGCGTGTATTCGAAATTGAACGCGGCCGATAACGGCATGCGCGCGCAGCTAGAGGCCGCACTGCGTGCCGACGCGTTCCATCTGATCTTCCAGCCCATCGCACCGCTGGTCGGCGCGGCGGAGCCTCAATACCAAGCCCTGCTGCGCCTGCGCGACAGCAATACGGGCGAACTTTATTCTGCGGCGCAGTTGATCCCCGAAGCCACGCGCGCGGGGCTGATCGGCGCGATCGACGACTGGGTATTGCGTCGTTGCATCGCCCTGCTGGGCGAACGCGAACGCCGCGGCGCACGGGTACGCCTGTTCGTCAGCCAATCGCTGGAAGGATGGAACGATCCTGCACGCGTCGCGACGCTCCGCCAGCAATTGCCGGCGGCCGGTATTTCGCGTGGCAACCTGGCGCTGGAATTCCGCCACGAGGAAGCACGCACGCAATTGCGCGCCTTGATCGACTTGTCGCTGGGGCTGCGCGAACTGGGCGTCAAGTTGTCGCTGGCGGGCGTGGATCGCGAAGCGGTCGCAGCCGGTCTGCTGGAACATCTGCCGCTGGATTTCATCAAGCTCGCGCCGGGTGCGGAGAGCGTCGGCCCCGAGCTGATCGCGCTGGTGCAAACAGCGCACGAACACGGGCGACAGGTCATCGCGCCGCGCGTGGAAGATGCCGCCGCCGCGGTACGGCTGTGCGCGGCCGGCGTGGACTTCCTGCAGGGCAATTTCGTGCAACAGGCGGGTCAGGCACTGGACTACGATTTCAGCAGCGCGCAGCAATGACGGAAATGCGGGCGATGCTGCCGAAACTGCTCGCCAGCACGTCGCTGGCATGCGGCATCGCGCTCGCGTGGTGGTGGCTGGCGCCGTTTTCCGCCGCCGTACTCAGTCTGCTCCTGCTGATTGCTGCCGCAGGAGTGTGGCTGCAACGCACGACCGCCTCCGACGACCACTCGCCGGAAGCAGCGCGGGTTCCTCCGGTTTCGCCACCGGACGCCCCGGGCTCGATGCGCGTAACCGTACTGGAAGCCGAACTCGCCTCGTTGCGCGGCGTACAGCGCGAACTGATCGCCGCGAAGCAAGCCGCTGAATCGGCGATGCTGGCCAAGAGCGAATTCCTGGCCACCATGAGCCACGAAATCCGCACGCCGTTGAACGGCATACTTCCGTTGCTCGACATCGTGCTCGGCATGCCGTTGCAACCCACGCAGCGCGATTACCTCGCCACCGCGCACAAGTCCGCGCAGGAATTGCTGCGCATCGTCGACGACATCCTGGACTATTCGAAAGTCGAAGCCGGCAAACTGGAACTGGAAAAGGTCGGCTTCAATCTGCGTGAACTGATGGAGAACGTGCTGCGGCTGATGGAAAAGCCGGCCGAGGCAAAAGGACTGACTCTGCGAGCGGTCGTCGACGACGACGTGCGCCCCGGCGTGCGCGGGGATTCCGTGCGAGTGCGCCAGATCCTCACCAATCTCGTCGGCAACGCGATCAAGTTCACCGAGAAAGGCGGCGTATCGGTGCGGGTCAGCCGCCGCGGCGACAACACCACGCATCACGAATTGCTCTTCGCGGTGCGCGACACCGGCATCGGACTGGCGCCGGAACAGGCGGCACGGTTGTTCCAGCCGTTCACCCAGGCCGACGCATCGGTCACGCGTCGCTACGGCGGCACCGGTCTCGGCTTGACCATCTGCAAGAAACTGGTCGATCTGATGGGCGGCAAGATCGGCGTGCGCTCGGAAGCGGGCCGCGGTTCGGTGTTCTGGTTTTCGGTGCCGTTCGAGAAATTGCCGGGCGACATTGCCGGTGCTCGCCGCGATCTCACCGGCCTGCGGACGCTGCTCGCATGCGGTGACGCCTACGCGCAGCGCGTGACCCCGATGCTCGCAGGCATCGGACTGGAAACCACCCATGTCGTGGGTACCGCCGTGGCCTTGCGGCGGTTGCGGCAGGCTGCACCGTTGGGTCGCGCGTTTTCCTTCGAACTACTGTTGATCGACGCCAACAGTCTCGACGGCGACGCCATCGCCCTGCTGCGCAATGTATTGCGTGACCCGAAACTCTCTAACCTGCGCGTGCTGGCGCTGGGCGGCGTGGCGGAAAGCGATCCGCGCATCGCCGGCGTTGGTCGAGACGTGGATGACGCCGGCCTGCGCTCCGCCTTGCAACTGCTGTTCGGCATGCCGGAGTCCGGCCGGCCGCGACCGTTGCTGGGTGGACGGGCACCCGAAACCACCAGCGTTGCCGAACGGCAATTGCGCGGACGCGTGCTGCTGGTCGAGGATCATCCCGTGAACCAGCAGGTCGCAAGGCGACTGCTGGAACGCCTGGGCCTCAAAGTCGATACCGCTGGCAACGGCGCCGAAGCGCTGGACAAGCTCGACGCGCAAAGCTTCGATCTGGTGCTGATGGATTGCCAGATGCCGGTGCTGGACGGTTACAGCGCCACGCGACGATTGCGTGAGCGCGAGTTGCGAGATGCGGTGCCGCGCCTGCCGGTGGTCGCGATGACGGCGCATGCCATGGCGGGCGATCGCGAACGTTGCCTGGAAGCCGGCATGGACGACTATCTGACCAAGCCACTCGATCGCGTACTTATGGCGGAAACGCTGGCGCGCTGGCTGGACATCTCGAGCAGGCTCGCGACCAAACCCGTGCAGCTGGTGGCCGGCGCAACGACACGCCCGGCGTCACGACACCCCGCCACGCCAACGGCACCGCCCAACACCCTCAAGGCGGAGATGCCCGCCACCACGACACCCGTGCTGGACGAAGCCACGCTCGCCGATCTTGAGGAGATCATGGGCGAGGATGTGCGCGGCCTGGTGTTGGCGTATCTGCACGACGGCGACGCAAGGTTGCTGGCGCTGCGCGTGGCCGCCGATCGCAACGACGCGGTCGAAGTCGGCAAGCTCGCGCACTCGCTCAAATCCGCGAGCGCGAATGTCGGTGCCAAACTGCTTTCCACCGAAGCCAGGGCAGTCGAGCAGGATGCACGCAATGGCACGCTGACCGAACCTTCCTCGCGCGTGACCATACTGGAACAACTCTACGGACAAACCGTCCACGCGTTGCGCCAGCGGTTCGGAGTATCGGACTGACCGTCAGGCAGTCGGCGCGTCGGTTTTGCGTCGCGGCGGCGACAAATCCAGCGTGACCTGGCAAGCCATTTCCACCAGTGGTGCGAAATGGCGCAATGCGCGTTCGTAGACGTCGCGTTTGAAAGCGACCACGTGTTCCGCCGGATACCAGAAGTCCACCCAGCGCCACAGATCGAACTCGGGAGTCTCGTGCGCATCCAGCCGGAACGCGCTGTCGTCATCCAGCAGGCGCAACAGGAACCATACCTGCTTCTGCCCGACGCACTGCGGCCTTTCGGCGCGACGCTGGTAGCGATGCGGCAACCGGTAGCGCAACCATCCATGCGTGCTGCCGAGGATCTCGACCTGCTCCGCGCGCAACCCGGTTTCCTCATGCAGCTCGCGATACATCGCCTCGTCGGGCGTCTCGTCGGTGTTCATGCCGCCTTGCGGGAACTGCCAGCCGTCACGGCGCACACGTCGCGCCCAGAACACCTGGCCCTGCGTGTTCAGCAGGATGATGCCCACGTTCGGGCGATAGCCGTCGAAATCGATCATCACGAATCCTCTGGACGGGATTCAAACACGCGACGGGAAGACCCGGCAAGGGTTGACGTTCCCGCCTGTAGACGCAAGCGCAAAACTTGACAGCCCTGTGTCGCCGGCTAGACTTTCGGGCTCTTTGCGCATCCGCATGGCTAGGTAGCTCAGCCGGTCAGAGCGCGGCACTCATAATGCTGAGGTCGGCGGTTCGATCCCGCCCCTAGCCACCACGCCGGATGCGCCACAGGGGCGATGAACCTTGCCCACGCGAATCTACAAAATCTTCCAGGTCGAAGCCGCGCATCGCCTGCCACATGTTCCGGATGGGCACAAATGCGCACGGTTGCACGGGCACTCCTTCCGCATCGAGTTGCGGCTTTGCGGCGAACCCGACCCCGTGACTGGCTGGCTGATGGACTTCGCGGATCTGAAGCAAGCCTTTGCGCCGGTTTTCGACGCGATCGACCACCGGTACCTCAACGACGTTCAGGGTCTCGAGAATCCGACCAGCGAGCGGCTTGCGGAGTGGATCTGGCTCCGACTGCGTCCATCCCTGCCCCTGCTGGAAGAAGTACTGGTGGCTGAAACCTGCACGGCCGGCGCGCGCTACCGCGGCCCCTGAAAGGGAGCGAATCTTCCGCACGCCCCAATATTTCTGCGCTGCAGTAATATTGATTTCAGCGTAAAATACTGAAATATAATCATATTTATAATAAAGCACTTCTGTGGATCAAATTTATGTTGCAACGCAACATAGGCTGCGCTAGCATATGTCCATTCTCCACTCCCGAATCAGGAGCATGAACATGTACGCACAGTTGCAGCAGCAGACGATGAACCTCGGCAAGCAGTTCGCCGAGCAGTCCTACAAAGCGCAGTTGACCGCCCTGCGCGGCCTCGCCGAAATCCAGGGTCTGCAGGTCAAGGCCATGGAAGCGCAGGTCAAGGCCAATCTGGCGTTCGTCGCCGACTCGCTGGAAGCCCGCGAAATCGAGGACGTGTCCGCGTTGTGGCCGAAGGGTCTGGATTTCGCGCGCAACAGCGCCGAAGCCGCCTATGAAGTGAGCCAGCAGGCGATGGGCATTGCGCAGAAGACCGCCGAGCACTTCGGCGAGCTGGCGCGCAACGGCGTGAAGGCCGCGAACGATGTGGCCGCCACTTCGGCCAAGAAGGCCAGCCGCTAAGCCTCACTGCATAAAAAAGAGAAGACGCGGCGGACCCTCCCTCTCCGACCGCGACACGACCGGACGGCTTTCGCCGTCCGGTTTTTTTTCGGGGGCGCTATTTTTTCGATCCTCGATGATCGCTGGACAAAGCTTGTTGTCCTTGGACCAGAAACTCGAAGCTCTCCGAATGGAGCTGCGGGGCCAGCCTTGGCCGCACTCTTCGGCGCAGCGCGCTCCGACGCGCTTCTTGCTTTCCCGATTCAGAAATTTCCGGACTGGTAATCCTGGATCGCCTGCACGATCTGTTCGGGCGTGTTCATCACGAAGGGGCCGTATTTGGCGACGGGTTCCTTGAGCGGCTTGCCCGCCACCACCAATAGCCTCGCGACATTTTCGCCTGCGGCCAACTCCAGCGAATCTCCCGCGGACAGCACGGCCAATTCACCGCGTTGCAGGTGCTCGTCACCCAGACTCACTGCATCTCCTTCGAATACGTAGGCGAAGGCATTGTGCTCTTCCGGCAATGGAACGGAAATGCGGGCGCCAGCCTGCAACGCAATGTCGAGGTATACCGGCTGCGTGGCCACGCCGTTCACCGGCCCGCTCACGCCGAATACGTCGCCCGCCACGACACGCACATGTACGCCTTCCGCCGGTTCGACCATCGGAATCTTCTCCGGCGCGATGTCCTGGTAACGCGGCGCGCCCATCTTGTCCGCAGCCGGCAAGTTCACCCACAACTGGAAGCCGCGCATCAACCCGTGGTCCTGCTCGGGCATCTCCGAATGGACGATGCCGCGTCCAGCGGTCATCCATTGCACGCTGCCAGATTCGAGCAGGCCTTCATTGCCGGCGTTGTCGCGATGGCGCATGCGACCGTCCAGCATGTACGTCACGGTCTCGAAACCGCGGTGCGGATGGTCGGGAAAACCGGCAACGTAATCGCTGGCGCTATCGGAACCGAACTCGTCCAGCATCAGGAACGGATCCAGCATTTCCAGTGCACGCTGGCCGATCACGCGCGTCAGCTTGACGCCTGCGCCGTCGGACGCCGGCAAGCCGCGCACACGGCGAACAATGCTGCGGGTGCTCATCGCAAGACTCCGGAATGAAGATGCCCGCTAGATATGTCCGTTTTCCGCAAACGCAATGGCACGGACCACGCCCGTCCGAAGGACGGGGATAAGCAGCAAGATTCCGGCGTTGCCCGCAGCGCCTTCAATGCACCCAACGCCCGCCGCGCCGCGCCGGCAGGCTGGCGAACGCGCTGGATGAGGCACCGCCGCCGGCGGTGCGTTCCCGCTCGGAGGGCGGATGCACGCGCCAGTAGTGTGCCACCGCGCTCACGGCTTGCGGGATTTGCGCGATGCAGGCTTCGTATTCGTCGTGTTTCAGTTTTTCGAACGATACATCCGCGGCGAGCACGCCATCGTCCACCGCCAACGCCATGATCGGCCCCAGCAGTTCCATCAGGTCGGAATCCTCGGCCAGCCGCGTTTCCCAGATCGCCGCGCGCAAGTCGATGCCGCGCGAGAATCCTTCGCACCAGCCGGCGGCGGAAAGATCGCCGGGGTTTTCGCCCTGCTCCGCCAACTCGCCGAGCACGGGTTCGTAATTCTCGCTTTCCAGCTCCGAGGGGATCGAATCGTTGAGTTTGGCAAGCAGGCCGAGGATGCGCGTGCCCAAATCCGGATTCTCGAACGGCGCATGCAGCACTTCCGGCAGCCATTCTTCCGGCAATGCCGGCTCCGGACCGATCGCGAGCGCGGTCAGCAGTCCATGCACGCCATCCAGCAGCAGGCCGCTCTCGGCTTCCGTCGCATGCTCGCGCAGGAAATCATCGAGCTGTTCCAGTTCGCTTTCGACCAGGTTGTTTTGCGATTCGTTCGCCGCGTTCATCCGTTTCCGATCTCGATCATCACCGGCGCGTGGTCCGACGGCCGTTCCCATGTGCGAGGCGTGCGGTCGATCGATGCCGATTTCAACCGCGCCTGCAATCCCGCGCTGACGAGCACCAAGTCGATGCGCAGCCCCATATTGCGACGGAACGCGGCTTGCCGGTAGTCCCACCAGCTGTAATGGCCGCCTTCATCGCTGAACAGGCGGAACGAATCCCGCAAACCCAGTTGCAGGATCTTGCCCAGCGCTTCCCGCTCCGGCGTGGAACACAGCACCTGTCCGCGCCACGCCTCCGGATCGTGCACGTCGCGATCCTCGGGCGCGATGTTGAAATCGCCGAGCACGACGAGGTTCGGGTGACGCTCCAGTTGCGCGCGCAGGAAATCCGTGACCGCGCGCAGCCAGTGCAATTTGTATTCGTATTTCTCGCTGTCGACGCTCTGTCCGTTGACCACGTACAGATCGACGATGCGCAACTCGCCGCCGGGAAGAGACGCATCGTCCACGCTCGCTGCCAGCACCCGCCGCGCGGGATCATCGAATCCCGGAACATCCGTGACGACGTCGCGCGGTGGCGTGCGCGCGAGGATCGCCACGCCGTTGTAGGTCTTCTGCCCGGAGAACACCGCGTGGTAGCCGAGCGCCTCGATCGCCGCGTTCGGGAACTTCGCATCCTCCAGCTTGGTCTCCTGCAACGCCAGCACGTCGGGCCGGGCCTCGCGGCACCATTGCTCCACGTGCGGCAACCGCACGTTCAATGAATTGACGTTCCACGAGGCGATCCGCATGCGGGCATTGTAAACAGCTTCGCGCGACCTCAACCTGCCATCTTTCCATCCCGGGATCGAATACGCCATGCTCGCCACCGACTTGCTGCTGCTTGCGCTCGACGACGAACGCGGCACCGTGCTTCCCGACGCCAGGATCGGCCTCGATTACGGCCTCGCAGGCGCGCTCGTGATGGAACTGGCCCTGTGCGGACGCCTGCGCCTCGACGGCGCGCAAGTCTCCGCGATCGGCGCCGATACGGGCGATGCACTGCTGGACGATGCATCGCGCGCGGTCGCCGCGGCACCCGGCAAGGAGCTTTCGTACTGGATTCCGCAGCTCGTGCGCGGAATCGGCAACCTGCGGCAACGCCTGCTGGAGCGGCTGGTGGCGCAGGGAACGCTGGAAAAACGCGAGCAGCGCGTCCTCCTGCTGTTCCATCGCGAGACCTATCCGGAACGCGACGGCCGTGTGGAACACGACCTGCGCGCACAGGTGGATGCCGTGTTGCTGCACGGGCAATCGCCGGATGCGCGAACGAGCTGCCTGATCCAACTCGCCGCCGCCTGCCGCGTCACCGACGCGCTCTATCCCAAATCGCAACACACGACGCTCAAGAAGCGCATCGCGGAGCTGGACGATGCCGGCAAGGCAGGCGCGGATGCGGTTGCAAGTGCGGTGGCGCAGGCCGAAGCGGCGGCCGTGAATGCAGCGATGGTGGCCGCGATCACGGCATCGACCCTTGCTGCGACCAGCGCCGCGACCTCGGCCGCGTGTTCCGCCGCCAGCGCGGCAGCCTGCAGGTGATCCGGATTCAGGCCGCCAGCCCGTAGCTCTTCAGCAACGCCTCCGGCTCCGGTGCGCGACCGCGGAAAGCCACGAAGGATTGCAGTGCCGGCCGCGTCGCGCCAACCGCCAGGATCTCGCGGCGGAATCGCGCGCCGGTGTCGGTGTCGATCACGCCCGTCGCTTCCTCGAATGCCCCGAACGCATCCGCCGACAGCAATTCAGCCCACAGGTAGCTGTAGTAACCGGCCGCATAGCCGCCCGAGAAGATGTGCGTGAACGCATGCGGGAAACGCTGCCAGGCCGGTGGGCGCAACACGCTGACTTCGTGGCGCACCTGTTCCAGCACGTCCAATGCGCGCGCACCGCGCTCGGGTGAGTAATCGCGGTGCAACAGGAAATCGAACAGCGCGAATTCCAGTTGCCTCACCAGGAACAGGCCGGCGTGGAAATGCCGCGCCGCGAGCATGCGTGTGTAAAGCGCATCGGGCAACGGTTCGCCGCTGTGGTAGTGCCGCGCGAAAAGATCGAGCGCCTCGCGATTCCAGCCGAAGTTTTCCATGAACTGACTTGGCAGTTCCACCGCATCCCATTCCACGCCATCGATGCCGCCGATCGAAGGCAGGTCCACCTCGGTGAGCATGTGATGCAGCCCGTGGCCGAATTCATGGAACAGCGTCAGCACGTCGTCGTGCGTCAACAACGCCGGGGCATCAGCGGTCGGCGGTGCGAAATTGCAGGTCAGGAAGGCGATCGGAAGTTCCAGCGCCGCGCCGTCGCGGAAGCGCGCGCGGCAGACGTCCATCCAGGCACCACCACGCTTGCCGCTGCGCGCGTACAGGTCGACATAACAGCCCGCGATGGCGTGGCCGTCGCGATCGAGCACGTCGAAATAGCGCACGTCCGGATGCCAGACATCCACGCCGTCGCGCGCCCGCAGACGGATGCCGTACAAGCGTTCGACCAGCTTGAACAGGCCCTCGACCACCATCGGTGCCGGGAAATACGGCTTGAGCTCTTCCTCGTCGAGATCGAAACGCGCGCGCCGCAATTTCTCCGAGGCGTAACCGATGTCCCACGACTGGAGATCGTCGAGGCCGAGGTTCTCGCGTGCGAATTCGCGCAATGCCCGCAATTCGTGCTCGGCCACCGGTTTCGCGCGACGCGCGAGATCGCGCAGGAAATCGAGCACCGCCTGCGGCGAATCCGCCATTTTGGTCGCCAGGGATTCCTCCGCGGCATTGGCGAAGCCGAGCAGGTGCGCGGCCTCGTGGCGCAAGGCCAGGATCTTCTCGATGCGCGGCGAGTTGTCGAACCTGCCGGCTTCCGGACCCTGGTCCGAGGCGCGCGTCTGATAGGCGCGATAGACGCGTTCGCGCAGCGCGCGGTCGTCGGCGTATTCGAGGATCGCCTGCACGCTCGGCTGCTTCAGCGTGACCAGGAACCCGTCCAGCCCTTGCTCTTTCGCGTATTCATGCAGCACCGCGCGGCCAGAAGCGGGAACGCCGGCAAGTTCGCGCTCATCCGTGACGTGCTCGTGCCAGGCATCGGTCGCATCCAGCACGGCGTTGGAGAAATCGGTCGACAGTTGCGCGAGTTCATTGGTGATCTCGCGAAAGCGCGTACGCGCCGGCTCCACCAGCGCCACGCCGGAAAGCCTGAAATCCCGCAGCGCGTGTTCGACCACCACGCGACGCGCGGCGGGCCAAGCGACGAAATCGGGCGAACCGGAAAGCGCGTGCACCGCGGCGTACAGCGCGCGGTTCTGGCCGAGTTCGGAAGTGAAGTCGGTGATCATTTCCAGCGCCCGGCCGTAGGCCTCGCGCAGGGCGGGTGAATCCGCGACCGCGTGCAGGTGCGACACCGGCGCCCAGACGCGCGCCAGCCGCTGTTCCAGGCGCTCCTGCTCCAGCATCAGCGTGTCGAAATCGCGCGTGGCGCTTGCAGCCGTCAACGCATCGATGCGAGCACGATAGTCGGCCAGGATCGCCTCGATCGCGGGCACCACGTGTTCGGCGCGGATTTGCGAAAAGGGCGGCAGCGGCGCGTCGGCGAGAAGGGGGTTGGCAGGCAGCATCGGGATCTCCGTCAACCGCTCAGCGTGGCGTCGCGCGGCCGCGAAATCAAGCGCGGCGTTCAACGCGTCAGCAACTGCAGCAGGCGATCCGCGAGCTTGCCGTAAGGCGGCTGCAACAGTCCGGACAAGCCCAGGCGGCTCTGCCGGAACACCGGCATGCGATGCGAGAACGCCAGGAAGCCCGCGTGGCCATGGTAGGCGCCCATGCCGGAAGCGCCGATGCCGCCGAACGGCAGCCGCATCTGCGCGAAATGCAGCAGGCAATCGTCGAGGCAGGCGCCACCCGCGGGGCATGCGGCCAGTATCCGCTCCGCACGCGCGACATCGCGGTCGAACAAATACAACGCCAGCGGCCGCGAACGCGCGTTGACGTATTCGATGGCTTCTTCGATGTCGCGATACGTCACGACCGGCAGAATCGGACCGAAGATTTCCTCGCGCAGCAAGCGCATCGAATCATTCGCGCTAAGCACCAGCGTCGGCGGGAAGATGCGTCGCGCGACATCGGCTGCCCCTGAGTCCGGCAACGCGATGACTTCGGCGCCACGCGCGCACGCTTCGTCGCGCCACGCGCACAGCCGTTCGTAGTGATTCCGGTTGACGATGCTGGCGTAATCCGGTGAATCGCGCGGCGCGGCGTAACGGCGCGCGACTTCCTCGCGCATGCAGGCCACGAAAGCATCGCGGTCACCGGCGTGCAGCAGCACGTAATCCGGCGCGATGCAGGTCTGGCCGGCGTTGAACCACTTGCCGGTGGCGATGCGCGCCGCGGCGGTCGCCACGGGAAATCCCGGCGCGACGATCGCCGGAGACTTGCCGCCCAGTTCCAGCGTCACCGGCACGAGGTTGGGGGCCGCGGCGGCCATCACCTTCGCGCCGACTTCCGTCGATCCTGTGAACAACAAATGGTCGAACGGCAACGCGGAGAACGCGGCCGCGACATCCGCATCGCCGCGCACCACTGCAACGCGTTCACGCGGAAAGATCCCGCCGATCATCCGCTCCAGCAATTCCGCCGTACGCGGCGTGAATTCGGAGGGTTTCAACATCGCATGATTGCCGGCGGCCAACGCATCGACCAGCGGCCCCAGCGCCAGGTTCATCGGATAGTTCCACGGCGCGATGATCCCGATCACGCCGAGCGGCCGCACGAGGATTTCGCAACGCGCCGGCAGGAACGGCCAGTCGGCGGCGACGCGCTGCGGTCGCATCCAGCGCTTCAAATGCCGGCGCGCATGATCGATCGCGTGCAACACCGTGAAGGCTTCGCCGAACAGCGTTTCGTGCCGCGGCCGGCGACCGAAGTCCGCGTCGATCGCGCGGATGAAATCGTCCAGATGCGCCTTGAGTTGCGCACGCAGGCGCGCGAGATCGTCCATGCGCCGCGCGTATCCGGGCGGCTGCGCGCGCCAGGCCTCGCGCTGGCGACGCAACAGCTCCCGCAATGCATCATGCGTATCGACGCCGGCTTCCATCGCACCAGCTTACAATGCCGCTTCGACAGCAGTGACCGTCATGGCCTCGAATATCCGACCCTTCAACAGCGTGTTGCCGAAACTCGGCGCACGCGTGTACGTCGATCCCGCCGCCATCGTGATCGGCGATGTGGAACTCGGCGACGACGTGTCGCTGTGGCCCGGCACCGTCGTGCGCGGCGACGTGGAACGCATCCGCATCGGCGCGCGCACCAACGTGCAGGACGGCGCGATCCTGCACGTCACCCACGACGGCCCGTACACGCCGGGCGGCTTCCCGTGCCTGATCGGCACCGACGTCACCATCGGGCATGCGGCGGTGATCCACGCCTGCACCATCGAGGACCTCTGCCTGATCGGCATGCACGCCACCGTGCTCGACGGCGCGCGGGTGAGGCGCGGCGCCTTCGTCGGCGCGGGCTCGCTGGTCGCGCCGGGCAAGATCGTGGGCGAAGGCGAATTGTGGGTCGGCAACCCCGCGCGTTGCGTGCGCAAACTGGGCGAAGCGGACATCGAGGCGTTGCGCTATTCCGCGCGGCACTACGTGGAACTTAAAGACAGTTACTTGCGCGCCTGATCGGCAGCTTCGCGCAAAACGTGCAGCGCGGCATCCGTGCCGGGCCGCACGCCATGCCAGCGTTCGAATGAATCCGCGGCGGTTTCCGCCAGCATGCCGAGCCCGTCGATCGCCATGCGCGCGCCGGCCTCGCGCGCCCAGGCGATGAATGGCAAGGCGGCGGCGCCGTAAGCAAGATCGCAGGCGAAGCTGCCCGCACGGAACAGCGACGACGGCAGAGGCAATGCGTCGCCGCGCACGCCGGCGGAGGTCGCATTGAGAATCAGATCGAACGATCCGCTGCGCCCGAGCGCATTCCACTCGCTGACGCAGACATGCCGGGGTTGCGCCAGCGCATCCGAGAGCGCCAGCGCGCGCGCGGTCGTGCGATTGGCGATGACCAGTTCGTCCACGCCTTCATCCAGCAGCGCCCACGCCGTCGCCTGCGCCGCACCGCCCGCGCCCAGCAGCAGTACGCGCGCGCCGCGCAACGCCACGCAATGACGCTCGCGGAGGTCGCGCACCAAGCCCGTGCCATCGGTGTTGTGCGCCTCGATGCGCCCGTCGGGCAGGCGCGTCAGCACGTTCGCCACGCCGACACGTTGCGCGACGCGCGTGTGCGTATCCGCGAGTTCGAACGCCAGTCGTTTGTCCGGCAGCGTCACGTTCGCGCCACGGCCATCACTATTGAAATGCGCGTGGACGATCTCGGCGAAGCGTTCCGGCGGTGCATCGATCGCGGTGTATTCCAGCGCCACGCCCGTCTGCACGGCGAATGCCGCGTGCAGGCGCGGCGACAACGAATGCCCGACCGGATGGCCGAAGACGGCGTAGCGTGGAACGGCGAGCATGCGACAAGTTTATTCGAGGAGCCTAGGCAAGAATGCGCGCTTTCCGATTTCGCGCACGACCGCAGAACCTTCGTCGCAACCGGTGAGATGGCGCGTACGCAAGCTGCGCGCAACCCGTCGAGGAACATGCCATGCCGAACCCGCGCAACCCGGATCGCCCGCCCGATGTCCTCAGACTGGGGGCCGCGACCTGGCTCGCGGTCGGCATCGTCCTGCTGGGCCTCACGCCGCTTCCGCTGCACGATCCGCGCTACGGCTGGTCGCTGGCGTTCTGGCTGCTGGTCGCCCCGGCCACGCTGCTGGCGGCGATCCACATCAGCCGCGTCGTGGCGCCACAGCGCAGCACTCAGGCATTTGCGCCGGTGCTCTTGCGCTCCATGCGTCGCAGGAATTCCCGCATCACGCGCCGGTAGAGTTCCGCGCCGAGCTGTTCGTCTTCCACGCCCGCATCGATCGAGGGATTGTCGTTGACCTCGATCACCACCAGCCGGTCGGTGGTCTGCTTGATGTCGACGCCGTAAAGCCCGTCGCCGATCGGCTGCGTGGCGCGCAGCGCCAGCTTGATGACTTCCGGCGGCGCGTCGGTCACCGCCAGCGTGTCGGAGCCGCCGGCGCGCTGGTTGCCGCGCGCGGCGTGGTTGTAGATCTGCCAGTGCCCGCGCGACATGTAATAGCGACAGGCATACAGCGCTTCGTGATTGAGCACGCCCACGCGCCAGTCGTATTCGGTGTAGAGGAATTCCTGCGCAATCAGCAGCGCGGTGCTCTGGAACAGTTGCGCGGCCGCACGCTCCAGTTGCGGCACGTCCTCCACCTTCACCACGCCACGCGAGAACGAGCCATCCGGGATCTTCAACACCAGCGGAAAGCTGATCTTCTCCGGCAGCGCCTTCAACTGCTTGGGGTCATCGCGATACAGGATTTCCGAACGCGGCACGCCGATCTTCTTGGAGCGCAACAGATCGTGCAGGTAGATCTTGTTGGTGCAGCGGAGGATTGAAGTCGGATCGTCAATCACCACCATGCCTTCGCGCTCGGCCTTGTGCGCGAAGCGATATGTGTGGTTGTCCGGCGCGGTGGTTTCGCGGATGAACAGGCCGTCGTATTCGGCCAGCCGCGTGTAATCGTTCTTGCCGATCGGGTCCACCTCGATGCCGAGTTCCTTGCCGGCGGCGATGAAGCCTTTCAGCGCGCGCGGATTGGACGGCGGCATGGTTTCCGCCGAGTCCACCAGCATGGCGAGGTCGTAGCGGAACTGCTTGCGCGCGCGCGGCTTGCGCCACAGGCGCTTGGTGAACACATCCAGCGTGTGCGCGAAGGCGTCTTCCTGTGCGTCATCCAGCGTGTGCAGGCTGATTGGCTTGATCGCGCTGATCTGCCAGACGCGATCGCGCTCGAACTCGATCCGCAGCAGCGGGCAGGGATACATTTCGAACACCTGCCGGGCCAGGTCCTGCAGCGCCGGATACGAGGTTTCGCCGAAGTAGACCAGGATGCCCAGGTCGGTGGTGTCACGCCCGCCGGCGGGAAGGAAATTGGCCAGCTTCTGATTGAGGTCCTCGACATCCAGGCCGTACAACGAGCGCCGGCGCAGGTCGTTGATGGTGCGCACCGACGGGATCACGCGGTGCCCGCGCGCCTCGCCCAGCAGCGATACGTAATGGCCGGTGCCGAGGTACTTGTAGCCGCGGCAGAGATTGATGACGTGGGTGCGCTCGTCGCCACCGACCGGCTCGCGCAGATAGTCCATCGCGCTGACCACGTTGTCGGACGGATAGTACGAGCCCCAATCCGAGGCCTTTTCCACCACGATCACCAGCCGGCTCATTCCGTG
>DATNEQ010000014.1:0-15908 GCA_035552915.1 Rhodanobacteraceae bacterium | reverse complement strand
CGAGGTAAGGCTGGAGTAGCACAGCGAATCACGCCTGTCTCAGCAACAATGAAGGTTTATCACCCGCCCTACAAAAACGAACCCGCCTTGCGGCGGGTTCGTAAGAGCAAAGGCGCTGGATCCCGGATCGCCGCTGCGCGGCGTCCGGGGTGACGTTCTGACAAGGGCGTGCGCCTCGCGCACGCGACAGAACGTCACTTGATCTTGCCTTCCTTGTAGATCACGTGCTTGCGGACGACGGGGTCGTACTTCTTCACTTCCATCTTGTCCGGCGTGTTCTTCTTGTTCTTGTCGGTGGTGTAGAAATGACCGGTGCCAGCCGAGGAGGTCAGTCGGATCTTGTCGCGTTTGCTTGCCATGGTCGTGGTTCCTTAAACCTTTTCGCCGCGCGCGCGCAGTTCGGCGAGCACGGATTCGATGCCGTTCTTGTCGATGGTGCGCAGCGCATTGCTGGACACGCGCAGCTTCACCCAGCGCTTCTCGCTCGGCACCCAGAACCTGCGCTCGTGCAGATTGGGTAGCCAGCGCCGCTTGGTCTTGTTGTTGGCGTGCGAGACGTTGTTGCCGCTCATCACGCGCTTGCCTGTGACTTGGCAGACTCGTGCCATGACATTTCTCCTCGGATCCCGCGTAGCCCGCGGGACATCGGCCCGGCATGGAAAACTGCGCGAGAAGCCGGAAGGCGCCGTTTCAGGCCCGCGTCGCGCCGCGGGCCGCCCGGGAAGCCCGGACCGGCGGAAAATCAAGCGGTCGACTATAGCAGAGGGCCCGCTGCAACAGCAATCGAAGATGCAGGGTGCCGGCAACTGTGTGACAATTCCGCTTCTGTTTCCCGATCTCCAGCGGAGTCCGAACACCATGGCAGAACAAACCCCGGCCGAGGGCAATGGCGTGGCCGCGCCGCAACAGCGGCAACTGTCCTTGCAGAAGGTCTACATGCGCGACGTTTCCTTCGAGGTGCCGAATGCCCCGTCGGTGTTCCGCGACGACGGCCAGCCGCAGGTGCAGTTGAACCTCAGCCACAAGGCGACGCCGATCGGCGACGATTCCTACGAAGTGGTGCTCACGCTCACCGTCACCTGCACGTTGAACGGGCGTACCGCCTATCTCGCCGAAGTGCAGCAGGCGGGGATCTTCGGGCTGATCGGGTTTTCCCAGGAGGAACTCAACGCGGTGCTCGCCAGTTATGCGCCGAACGTGCTGTTCCCCTACGGCCGCCAGATGGTGTCGGAATTGGTGCAGAACGGCGGTTTCCCACCATTGCTGCTGCAGCCGATCAATTTCGACGCGTTGTACGCCGAGCAGATGCAGCGCGCTGCGGGCGGCGACGTGCCGGCATTGAACGGCTGATCCCATGGCCAAGAGGGAGGCCGTCGCCATTCTCGGCGCCGGTTCCTGGGGGACGGCGCTCGCGGCCCTGCTGAGCCGCAACGGCGCGCGCACGACATTGTGGGGACGCGATGCCGCCGGGCTGGAACGAGTCGCGGGCGCGCACCGCAATGCGCGTTATCTGCCCGATGCCGAACTGCCGGCGGAACTGGCATTCGAAGCCGACCTGCGCAAAGCCTTGTCGGACGCCGATCTCGCCTTGATCGCCGTTCCCAGCCATGCCTTCCGCGAAGTGCTGGATGAAGCCGCGCCATTTCTGCCGGCGCGGGCCGGCTGTGCCTGGGCGACCAAGGGATTCGAACCGGGCACCGGCCGTTTTCTGCACGAACTGGTGGCCGAACGCTTGCCGGGCACTCCCGCAGCCGTGGTGACCGGTCCCTCGTTCGCGCGTGAAGTCGCTGCGGGGTTGCCGACGGCGGTCACTGTGCATTCGCGCGATGATGCTTTCGCGCACGAGGTCGCCGAGGCGCTGCATTCGAACAGTTTCCGCGCCTACACCGGCAACGACATGCTCGGCGCGGAACTCGGCGGCGCGATGAAAAACGTGCTGGCCGTGGCCACCGGCGTGGCCGATGGCATGCAGCTCGGCCTCAATGCGCGCGCCGGATTGATCACTCGCGGCATGAACGAAATGCTGCGGCTGGGCGCGGCGCTGGGCGCACAGGCGCAGACGTTGATGGGCCTGGCAGGCATGGGCGATTTGGTGTTGACCTGCACGGGCGAGCTGTCGCGCAACCATCGCTTCGGCGTTGCGCTCGGGCGCGGCGTAGCGTTGCAGCAGGCACTGGCGGACATCGGGCAGGTGGTCGAAGGTGCCGTGACCGCCGACGAGGTGATGCGACTGGCCGATCGCCACGGGCTCGACCTGCCGATTTCGCAACACGTGCAGCGGGTGCTGCGCGGCGAAATGATGCCCGCCGACGCGCTGCGGTCGCTGCTGGCCCGCGAGCGCAAACCGGAATATCCGGAACATTTGTTCCGCACTTGAAGTCCACGGTATGCTCGGCGTTTTGACCGGCCGGAGCAGCGCGGATGCAAAGCCGCAACGCGTCGACCAAGCTTGGGGCAATGCCATCGACAGCCAGTGCGCCGGACAAGGCGCATCCGCTGCCCGCGGCCTGGCGTCGCCTGCTGGCAGAGCCCGCACCCAGGCGGCGCACGCCGTCGGGTTCGGTGTTGGGCTTCCTGCTGGAATTGCTCACCGAGGCGCCACCGGTGACGCGCGTGGAAGTCGCTCCCGTGTTGCTGGAGCCGGTGCCTGGCGGCCGCCTCGGGCGCGCGGTACCGCTCGATTCGAAACAACTGACCCAGGCGGGCCTGCCGGGCCCGATGCTGCGGCTGGCGGCCGGCGTGCTCGGGTTGCCGCAGACGCAGCGCAAGGGACGTTCATACGCCCATCTCTCCGGTGAATTCGGTGACGCGCTATTGGCGGAAATGCTGGACGGCGCGCCTTGCCTGCTTGGCGGCGTCGCGGGTTTGCGCCTGGTCCGCGGCAAGTCGCGTGGGCTGGACTGGCACTGGCAGATCGAACCCGACGGTAGGCAGCACCTGCTGCCCGAGTTGCCGCCATCGCAGCGGTTGTTGCGTGTCGGCGGCTTGTGGTACCTCGATCCGGAGCGCGCGGAACTCGGTTACCTCGAAGGCTCGATCGACGAAGTTGCGTGGCTCGACGCGCCGCCGTTGTCCCCGGAATACGGCGAGACGTTGGCACAGGCGATCACCGCGTCGCCGCACGGCAAACGCATTCCCGCGCCGCGCGCCTTCGCCGCGGTGGAGCGCGCGGAACTCGCGCCGAAACCTGTCCTGACCTTGCACGCGCTCACGCGTCATGCGCGCATCGGCGCGGGCACGCCGCCGCTGGCGTATGCGCGATTGGCTTTCGACTACGGCGGGGAAAAATTGCCGGGGCGCGGCGGTGAACCGCTGGTGCGGCGCGTGCGCGACGGAAAACTCGTCGAGATCGCGCGCAAGCGCGCAGACGAGCTGGCCACCATGGAGCGCATGGAAGGCTTTGGCCTGGCGCCCGCGGTCGATTGCGAAGGCCTGCCGTGGGACATGGCCGACGCATTGCCCGAGGACGCGTGGCTGTTTCCCGGCAAGGGCTACGCCGGCGCGCTGGAAGTGAACACGCCGGCACGCTGGCTTTCTTTGCGCGAAAAACTCGAAAGCGACGGTTTCACCGTCGACTACGCCTCGACGTTCCCGTTCGAAGTGCTGGAAGGGCCGCCGCAGTGGTACGGCGTGGCCACCGAGGAAAAAGGCGGCGACGCTTTCGACTTCGAAGTCGGCATCGAAGTGGACGGCCAGCGCGTCAACTTGCTGCCCGCCGTCGGCCGCGCGTTGTCCGAGCATACGTTGTCGCTGACGCCACCGGCCAATGAGACCGAAGACGCGGTCTGGTATGCGCCTGTCGACGACCGTCGGCGCGTGCCGGTGCGGCTGTCGGTGTTGCGTGCGTTGCTGGCGCCGCTGGCGGAATACCTGCAGCGCCCGCGCGAAATGCTGCGCCTGCCGCGCGTGCAGGCCGGCCGCCTGGAAGAATTCGCCGCGGCACTGCCAGCGTCCGGCGGCAAGCTGGAAGCGCCGAAGGAATTGACCGGTTTCACCACGCGCTTGCGCGAAGCCGCGGCACACGCCTCCGATGCGATTCCCCCGGATTTCGCGGGCGAGTTGCGTCCGTACCAGCGCGAAGGCCTGCGCTGGTTGAACGCATTGGCGGAAGCCGGACTCGGCGGCGTGCTCGCCGACGACATGGGTCTCGGCAAGACCGTGCAGTTGCTGGCGCATCTGCTGGCGCTGAAGCAGAACAGCGCGCTGACGCAACCGGCGCTGATCGTGGCGCCGACCAGCCTGATCCCGAACTGGCAGGCGGAGGCGAAGCGTTTTGCGCCGACCTTGAAACTTCTGACGCTGCACGGACCGGAACGCGTGCGCAGCTTCGATCGGCTGGCAGGTCATGACGTGATCCTCACCAGTTATGCATTGCTGCCACGCGATCTTTCCGTGCTGCGCGAGCAACCGTTCGCGCTGGTGGTGCTGGACGAGGCGCAGCAGGTGAAGAACCCGCGCACGCAGGCACGTCGCGCGTTGCTGTCGATCGCCGCGAGCCGTCGCGTGTGCATGACCGGCACGCCGCTGGAAAACCACTTGGGGGAATTGTGGTCGCAAATGGATCTTGCCGTGCCCGGCCTGCTCGGTGATGAGGGCTCGTTCCGCAAGCACTACCGCATTCCGATCGAGCGCCAATCCGACGCGGAATGCCAGGCGCGGCTCAACCACCGGCTCGCGCCCTTCATTCTGCGCCGCACCAAGTCGCAAGTGGCGAAAGAGCTGCCGCAAAAGACCGAGATCGCGCGCAGCGTGGCGCTGTCCGGACGCCAGCGCGAACTCTACGAATCGCTGCGAGTATCGCTGGCCGAGGAGTTGCGCGAGGTGATCCGCCAGCGCGGCATCGAGCACAGCGGCATCATCGTCTTGGACGCGCTGCTGAAACTGAGGCAGGCCTGTTGCGATCCGCGCCTGGTGAAACTGGAAGCCGCGCGCGGCGTGCGTGAATCGGCGAAACTCGAATTGCTGATGGACATGGTTCCGGACCTTGTGTCCGAAGGCCGGCGGGTGCTGCTGTTCTCGCAGTTCACCGAAATGCTGGCGCTGATCGCGCGCGAGCTGGACCGTCGCCACCTGAAATACGTCACGCTCACCGGCGACACCCGCGATCGCGCCGAACCCGTGCGCAAGTTCCAGGACGGCGAGGTGCCGCTGTTCCTGCTGTCATTGAAGGCCGGCGGAGTAGGCCTCAACCTCACCGCCGCGGACACCGTGATCCACTACGACCCGTGGTGGAATCCGGCGGCCGAAGCGCAGGCTTCCGACCGCGCGCACCGCATCGGCCAGGACAAACCGGTGTTCGTCTATCGCCTGATCTGCGCCGGAACCGTCGAGGAACGCATCGAACAATTGAAGGCGCGCAAGGCGGAACTCGCGCAGGCCGTGCTGGAAGGCGGCGGCACGCGCGACAAGCTGGCATTCGACGAGGACGATCTGGATGCCTTGTTCGCGGCGGAGTGACCTCGCGTCATTCCGCTGCAGGCCGGATTGCGAAGACAGGACGCCGGAGCGAACACCGGCAAAGCCGATGGCCCAAAGGGCAAGCCGCGGCATGAAGCGAGTAATCCAGTGTCCCTGCCGGTAGGCAACCAGGAGACGCTCATGACCGAAACTTTCGATGGCGGTTGCGATTGCCGGGGTGTGCGTTACCGCATGCTGAGCATGCCGCTGTTCGTGCATTGCTGCCATTGCCGCTGGTGCCAGCGCGAAACCGGTTCGGCTTTCGTGATGAATGCGTTGATCGAAACCGAACGCGTGCAGTTGCTCGCGAACGAGCCGGAACTGGTGCCCACGCCGTCCAACAGCGGCAAGGGCCAGAAGATCGCGCGCTGTCCGCAGTGCCGCATCGCGCTGTGGAGCCACTACGCCGGCGGCGGCGATGTGTTCACCTTTGTCCGCGTAGGCACGCTCGACAATCCGGACCGCTTTCCGCCGGACATCCACATCTTCACGATGTCGAAGCAGCCGTGGGTGATCCTGCCTGAAGGTGTGCCTGTGATGCGCGAGTATTACGACCGTGAGCAGCACTGGTCAAAGGCGAGCCTGGAGCGGCGAGCCGTCCTGCTGGCGAAGCACCGATGATGTCCTGAAGAGCAGGTGCTGGTCCGCCGGACCCTGCCTGCATCCGGACTTTCGGGCTCATCGAGATCGGACGGGCGGTCGATCGAGCGGAATATCAATTTTCAACGGCAACAATGTGCGCCTGTATTTTGCCGTCCACGGCGTCATGGCCGAAGCGCTTTGCAATGGCTTCGGTCGCGATATCCGTGGCTTCGTCCAGGCGCTGCGCATCGAGTGCTTCGATTTCATTTCGCAACGGCGTGCCCTGGCAATACGCAATCGCAGGAACGCGTGGAGACGGCGCCCGGCTTCTGGCCGCCACGGTTTCGATATGCGGCGTCGCGGAAAAACCCGCCGCGGCGATGTCCCGCTCGATGGCTTCGTGATCGTGATAACCGTGAGGTGTACGTGCCAGGAAACGCGGCGGCTTCTCGGGAAACAGGGATTGCATTGCAGTCGTGACCACATCGGCGAATTCGTTTTCGTCGATCCGATCCCACACGTTGAACAGGAAAAGCCCTCCGGGCCTCAGCACACGGCGCGCTTCTGCGAAGGCCTTGGGTTTATCCGGGAAAAACATCGCGCCGAACTGGCACACCACGGCATCGAATTCGCCATCCTCGAACGGCAGCGCCGAGGCATCTGCTTGCCGCCATTCCACGGGCCGGGAGGTTCCGATGCTTGCGGCCTGGGCGAGCATCGCCTGATTCAAGTCGGTTGCAATCAAGGCGACGTCTTTGCCCAATCCGGAGGCCAGGGCGCGCGTCACGACGCCCGTGCCCGCCGCGATCTCGAGTACGCGCGACAAGGGCCTGCAATGCAGCCGCTCTTTCAAATCCTCCGCGTAAGGCTGAAAGATGAGCGGTACGAGCAAGGTCTCGTAGAGAACCGGAATCGAGCCGGAGAAGACAGTGTCAGACACGAGCTGGGACTCCGCAGTCAGTCGCGTTTCAACTTGTTCGACGCAAGCGCCGCGAGATACGCTTCCCAGTTGCGCTGCTGGTTGACGCCGAGATCGTGGAGCGTGCTCCAGGAGAAGATGCCGGTGGCGTGGCCGTCGGAGAAGCGCAACAGCACGCCGTAATTGCCGACTGGCTCGATGGCATCGATGTTCACGTCGCGCTTCCCCGCGATCAGCACTTGCTGGCCGGGACCGTGACCTTGCACTTCGGCGGAGGGCGAATGCACCCGCAGATATTCGCAGGGCAGCGTGAATAGGTCGCCGTTGTCGAAGGCGACCTCCAGCGTGTGCGAGGCGCGGTGCAGGACGATATCGGTGGGGCGGGGTGCGGGCATGCGCCGAGTTTACGTGCGCAATGAGTTTCTTACTGTCGTCATTCCGGTGTACACCGGACAAATCCGTCTGGAACGGATTTGAACGGCTGAGAGGCGGCCCGAAGGGCAAAGTCCATGGAAGGATTTTGCAATCCAGCAACGCCGTCGTTCAATCACGCAATGACGCCACTGGATCCCGGCCTGCGCCGGGACGACGAGCAAGGAGGAGAGCCCGCTCAGCTAGATTGCCCTTCCCGTGCCCGATCCGACCTGGTCGATCCGCGGCCATTGACCGGCGACATCCAGCAACGCCTGCGCGTAGGGCTCGTCGTAGCTGATGGTCGAGACTTCATCCCAGGCGAAGAACGACGGCTCGCGCAGCCATTCCGCGTCGGGCGTGATTTCCTGCAGGTTGAAACCGTCTTCCTCGATGTTGAGCAGGCGCCCGATGTAGCAGACTTCGGTTTCTTCCTCGCTGTCCACGTGCACGCCGATCACCGCGGCATGCTCGGCGGCGGCGCGCACGACCTGGTCGATGTCGTCCAGCGGAAAATCGCGCGGCAGGCGCGGATAGATCCTTCGCAGGTGCAGCGCCTTGCCGATGAAGACATGGTGCGATTCCGGCGCTTCGACATCGGTGATGTCGCGCAGGCGCATCGCGTAGAGGCCATCGAACGTGATCTGGTCGCCCACGACCCACAGCAGCAGGAATTCCATGCCCACGCCGGCCACGTACCCACAGAAGCTGCCTTCCTCGAGGTTGCCGCGCCACACACGTACCAGTTCCCGCCGCGCCAGCGCCGCGCGCAACTGCTGGCGGGGCCCGGTGCTGGGGAGTCGAATCACATTGTCCATGACGTCATTTTACTGGAGCAGGCGAGGTCGAGGGTCAAAGAATGTAGCGCGAGAGGTCTTCGTCGGCGACAAGATTTTTGAGGCTTTTGTCTACATATTCGGCGTCGATCGTATATTTTTCGCCACTTTTGTCTGCGGCCTCGAAAGACACGTTTTCCAGCAATCGCTCCATCACCGTGTGCAGGCGACGGGCGCCGATGTTCTCGGTGCGCTCGTTGACCCGCGCAGCCACCTCGGCCAGCCGCGAAATGCCGGAATCGGTGAATTCCAGCGTCACGCCCTCGGTGCCGAGCAGGCCGACATACTGCTTGGTCAGCGCATTGTGCGGCTCGCGCAGGATGCGTTCGAAATCCGCCACCGATAATGCCGACAGCTCCACGCGGATCGGCAGGCGCCCCTGCAGTTCCGGGATCAGGTCGGAGGGTTTCGCCATCGAGAACGCGCCCGAGGCGATGAACAGCACATGGTCGGTTTTCACCGGACCGTACTTGGTCGATACGGTGGAACCCTCGACCAGCGGCAGCAGGTCGCGCTGCACGCCTTCGCGCGACACGCCGGCGCCGCCCCATTCGCTGCGTTTGGCGACCTTGTCGATCTCGTCGAGGAAGACGATGCCGTTCTGCTCGCAATTTTCGACGGCCTGCGCGCGCAGTTCGTCGTCATTGAGAAGCTTGCCGGCTTCCTCGTCGATCAGCAACGGGCGCGCGGCCTTGATCGCCAGCTTGCGTTTCTGCGCCCGCGAACCGCCCATGTTCTGGAACATCGAGCGCAACTGCTGCGACATTTCCTCCATGCCGGGCGGCGCCATGATTTCCACGCCCACGTTCATCGCGAATTCCAGCTCGATCTCGCGGTCGTCCAGCGCGCCGTCGTGCAATTGCCGCCGCAGTTTCTGGCGGGTCGCGAGTTCACTGTCGGACGCGGGCTGCTGGTCCCAGCCGGTGCGGTGCGGCAACAAGGCGTCGAGGATGCGCTCCTCGGCGTTCTCCTCCGCCTGCGACTGCACGCGCGCCTTGGCCTGGTCGCGCGTCAGCTTGTAGGCGACATCGGCGAGATCGCGCACGATCGAATCGACATCCTTGCCGACGTACCCGACCTCGGTGAACTTGGTCGCTTCCACTTTCACGAACGGCGCATTGGCGAGCGTTGCCAGCCGCCGCGCGATCTCGGTCTTGCCCACGCCGGTCGGGCCGATCATCAGGATATTTTTCGGCGTGACTTCGTTGCGGAATTCCGGATCGAGCTGCATGCGCCGCCAGCGGTTGCGCAGCGCGATGGCGACCGCGCGCTTGGCGTCGTTCTGGCCGATGATGAAGCGGTCGAGTTCCTGGACAATTTCACGGGGTGTCATTTCGGACATGATGTGGTCGATGCGAGCGGGAAAGCGGTCGGCGGTCAGCGGAAAAGAGTAGTAGCGGAATTCGGCCTTTGCCGCTTACCGCTCACTATTCACCGCTTACAGTTCTTCGATCGTCACGTTCTGGTTGGTGTAGATGCAGATGTCGCCGGCGATGGCCAGCGCTTTTTCGACGATGCCGCGTGCATCCAGTTCGGAATGCTGCAGCAATGCCAGCGCCGCGGCCTGCGCATAGGGACCGCCCGAACCGATCGCGATCAGGCCGTGTTCGGGCTCCAGCACGTCGCCGTTGCCGGAAATCAGCAGCGAGGCGTCGCGATCGGCCACCGCCAGCATCGCCTCCAGCCGGCCGAGGCGGCGGTCGGTGCGCCATTCCTTGGCCAGCTCGACCGCGGCGCGCGTCAACTGGCCACCATGTTTCGCCAGCTTGTCCTCGAACAGTTCGAACAGGGTAAAGGCATCCGCGGTGGCGCCGGCGAAGCCGGCCAGCACGTTCGCATCCTTGCCGAGGCGGCGGATCTTTTTCGCGTTGGCCTTGACCACGGTATTGCCCAGCGTGACCTGGCCGTCGCCGCCGAGGACGACCTTGCCGTTCTTGCGAACCGACAGGATGGTGGTGGCGTGGAAGGATTCCATGGGTGGCCTTCATGCTTGGCTGGAAATGCCGAGATGGGGGCTCGCGGGTTGAAGACAAGCACTGCCGCGCGGCAGCATCGGGCTACTTGCGTTTCGCCCGTGGATGCGCGGCGTCGTAGACGCGCGCCAGGTGTTGGAAGTCCAGGTGCGTGTAAATCTGGGTGGTGCCGATATCGGCGTGGCCCAGCAATTCCTGCACGGCGCGCAAGTCGCCGGAGGATTCCAGCAGGTGCGAGGCGCAGGAATGCCGCAACAGGTGCGGGTAGACGCGCTGCCACACGCCCTGTTCGCGCGCGCGTCGCTTGATGCGGGCGCGCACCGCGCCGGGGCTGAGCGGAGCGCCTGTGCGTCCGCGCAGGATCGGGTCCTCCGGCTGCGCGGCATCCTGTTCGCGTAGCGCGTCCAGCGCCGCCAGGGCGCGGCTGCCGACCGGCACGATGCGGGTCTTGCCGCCCTTGCCGGAAACCACGCGCAGCATGCCGTCGCCGGCATCGAGGTCTCGCCAGCGCGCCTGGGTCAGTTCGGAAACGCGCAAGCCGCTGGAATAGAGCAATTCCAGCAGGGCGCGGTCGCGCACCGCTTCCGGTTCGTCGCCCGCGATTTCCACCAGCGTCGCGGCCTGATCGACATCCAGCACTTGCGGCAATTTGCGGCGCACTTTCGGTGAGCGCACGCCGTTCGCGGGGTTGCTGCCGACTTCGCCATGTCGTCCCAGGAACTTGAAAAAACTGCGCCACGCGGACACTTTCGCGCGCAGCGTGGAGGGTTCCAGGCCGCGGCGGTGTTCCATCGCGATCAGCGTCTGCAACTGGTCGCCGCGCAATTCGCTCCAGCGCGACAGTCCCTGTGCCCGCATCGCCGCATGCAGGCTCGCCAGCTCCTGCGCGTATTTGTGCAGGGTCGAGGATGCATAGCGGCGCTCGTCCTTCAGGTAAGCGAGGAAACGGTCGATGGCGGCAGCAAGCGGTTCCGTCATTTGGGCTGGCGCCAACAGACCCATTAATCGAAGCGCTGCAGCGCCGCGTCCAGCGCCTGTGCGATCAGCTTGAGGAAGATCGTGCCGATGCCCGGATGAAAACGATTGGCGTCGGTGCTGCCGATGGCGAGCAGGCCGCGTTCGCCGATGTTGAGCAACGCGCAGGACTGCACCTGCGACGCGCGCGCACCGAACAGGCGATCGAGCTTGTCCTGCGCCAGTCGGCCGCACAGCGGTTCGCTGCGCGAGAAGAATTCCGCGAACTCCGGCAAGGCATTCTTGCCCTGAGGCAGCGAGAGCAGCCACGGTGCTTGCAAGTCGGCGGTGTCGCGGAACAGGCCGAGACAAACCAGGTCGGTATCGAAATCCTCGTTGAGCGCGGCGACGAAGCCGCGGCAGGTGTCCGCGAGCGTGTTCGCGCGCAGCAGCGAGAGCGTGAGCGAATGCACGCGCACCATCAATTGTTCGTTGTCGGTGGCGATGCCGATCAAATCGGCCAGCCGCTCGTTCAATTCCTGGTTGCGCGCACGCAATGCTTCCAGTTGATAGGCGGTGAGCGAAGCGGCGGGGCCGCGCTCGCGCGGGATCACCAGTTCCTGCGCCAGATCCGGGAAATCCTTGAGGAACTGCGGATGCTGGCGCAGGTATTCCGCGACATCCATCGCTTCGAGTCCCGCCTTCAGGGTCATTTCGGGCATGGCGCCATTCCATTCATGATGCGCGCAGTGTGCGGATTCAGAGGCGTGCGCGCAACGACGACGCATCGCCCAGCCATTCGCCATCGAACACGAAGGCCGCCGGCCCGGTCATCCACAGGGAATGACCCGCGCCGGGCCATGCGATCTCGAGTTCGCCACCGGGCAACTGCACGACGACGCGCCCGTCCAATTCGCCGCGCCGGTGAAGCACCGCGACCGCCGCACACGCGCCGCTGCCGCAGGCAAGCGTCCAGCCGGCGCCGCGTTCGTGCACGCGCAGCCGGATCGCGTCGCGCGCGAGCACCTGCACGAAGCCTGCGTTCGCGCCTTGCGCAAAACGCGCGTGCGACGTGATGCGCGCGCCGAGCCGGTTGACGCGCGGGTGATGCACGTCCTCGACTTCGACGACGGCGTGGGGGTTGCCCATCGACACCGCGCCGATCGTCACCGCTTCGCCATCGACGTCCAGCGCGTAGCGATCCGCTTCGGCGGCCGCGTCGAAAGGAATGCGCGCCGGCGCGAAGTCGGGTTCGCCCATGTCGACCGCCACGCGGCCATCTTCTTGCAGGCGCGCCTCGACCACGCCGGCGGGACCTTGCAGCCGAAGTCCGTCGCCGCGCACCGCGCCGTCGCGGCGCAGCCATGCGGCGAGACAGCGCACGCCGTTGCCGCATTGCCGCGCATCGGAACCGTCCGCGTTGCGGATCGAATAAGCGAAGTCCGCATGATCGCCGGAGCCGGATTCGATGATCAGGAGCTGGTCGAAACCGATGCCGGCGTGGCGATCCGCCATGGCGCGCACCCGTTCTGCCGGCAACGCGAGTGGCGCGGCGCGCGCATCCAGCACGACGAAGTCGTTGCCGAGTCCGTGCATCTTGGTGAATCGCAGCGGCATCCTAGTGCCCCGTACCACAAATAAGCTTGCAAATTCGCCGCGTCTTTTCGTATCTGGCGGCGTCGCGGCTCCTCGCCATAGCCCCACCATGACTCGTCGCCGCGCCTTGCCAGCCGCAAAAATCCGCTGACGACTTCATCAAGTTACTTGTGGGACAGGACACTCGCGCTCAGCGGCCGCTGTCGTCCGGATTCGGCGTCGGCAATTCGGGCGCAGGCGCCTGCGCCGCGGAATGCGCGGTCGCGGGTTTCGCCGAGCCCGGCCGCACCAGCGGCCCTTTCTGACCGCAAGCGGCGAGCGCGCTGCACAGCGACATCAGCAGCAAGGCGAGTGCGAAGCGATGCATGGGGATCGCCATCGTGGAGACGCCGCCAGTATAGCGGCCGCGCGTTTTCACCGATGCGTCGCTGCGTCGCCGGATGTTGCCGCGGGCGGGGTGGATTTCTGCGCGGCCTGCGTCGCTTCGTGCAAGTCCTGTACGTTGCCGACCGTGACGGTGCCCCGCCATTGCGCGTCGCGTGCCGCGAAGTATTGCTTGGGATCCCAGAATACGGGGTCGTAATACTGGTGCCCGGCCCCGCAACCCGCCTGCGGCAGCGGTTTCCCGCCGATGATGATGGAAGGGCCGCCGCAGCTCATTCCTGGAGAAAGGTTACCCACGGTATTGATTCCGCTGTCGAATCCGAGCCGCGAGCCGGTGCCGCCTTCCATCAATGCCATCTGCAAAGCTCTGGCCATGCGCTTCTTGGCCACGGCGTCGCCATATTCCGGCATCAGTTTGTCCAGCACGGCGACGGCCTGGTCGTGTTGCGCCGGCGTCAATGCCTTGCAGACGCGGTCGCGGGTATCGATGTAACCGGGGTATTTTCTTTCGGCTGCCAGCGCCAGCCATGCGCAGGCGGTCGCCGGATCCTTGTCCACGCCTTCGCCGTTCTCGTACATCAGGCCGATGCTGAGCTGCGAGAGTTTGTCGGCATAGCGCGCGCCGATCTTGAAATAAGTCATGGCGCTGGCGTACTTGCCCTCGAAGTAGTAGCGCGTGCCGGCGAATTCGCCGAACAGGTCGGGGTGTCCCCACGTCGAGGCGTTGAACATGGCCGTCAGCATTTGGTTCGTTTGAGGATCAGGCGGCGGCGGGCCCGCGCTGGCAATGGTGCTCGCGAGGATGAGGGTCAGCAGCGCGGTGATCGGGCGGTATTTCATGGCGGATATTCCGTTCCTGGTGCGATCGTGTTGCAGGAGCGAGGCGTATTGCGCGCCGGATGCGCGCGCCAGCCTCTTCCATGTGTGGCAGATTGCGGAACGCTTGGGCAGAAGGCAAGCCCCGAAAGCCATGTAATTCAAGGGCCGGAAACGAGGGACTTGCGGTAGCGCCAGGCATCCATGCCGTTTTCGTAGAAATGTGCGGCGCGCGCCTGCCGTCGATAGCCGCGCTTTTCGTACATTGCGATCGCGGCCGCATTGTCGACCCGTACTTCCAGCGACATCGTCGCGCAGCCTTGCGCGCGCGCCGTGTCCTCGGCAGCGCTGAGCAGCAGGGCGCCCAACCCTTGTCCGCGCGCATGGTGCCCCACCGCGATGGAATACAGCCTCGCGTTGCGTGAGCCGCGCCGGAAAAACAGCAGCACGCTGCCGGACACGTTGTCGTCCTGTGCAGCCACCAGCACGCGCGCGCTTCCGCTGTGCAAGTGGCGACGCCACTGCGCGCGGCTGACGCGGTCGTGGTCGAAGCTGGATTCCTCCAGTGCGACCAGCGCGTCGAGGTCGGCGCGTGTGGCGTGGCGGACCGTGGGGCATGTCCCGGGCATGCGCGCAGTATGCACGTGCGCGAAGGTGCCGAGATCCCGCGGATTCAGCACGGAGACAACGCGCTGTGCCACACTTGCGCCCCGCGCGGAAACCAAGCCGGGTCAACCCGGCGAGAGCGGAACGACACAATGAGCCGGCTGGTGATCGTGGTGGAGAAGGCTTCGGATTGGGGTTCCTACTACCCGTCCGACAACGTGGTCAGCGCGATCGATTACCTGCGCGAGCCGGTCGGCGGCGACGAGCGCACCCATGTCATCAATCTTTGCCGCGGCTACAAGTATCTCGGCACCGGGCACTACGTCTCGCTGCTGGGCGAGGCGCGCGGACATCGCGTGATTCCCTCGGTGCGCACCATCAACGACCTGCGCCGGCGCTCGCTGTACGGCATCGACGTCGAGGATCTCAACCAGAAGCTCGCCAACTTCCTGCCGGCAGGCGGGCGCGACACCACGGATTTCGGGATCCTCGTCTATTTCGGCGAGACCTCTTACCCGGCGGTGAAAGACCTGGCTCGGCAGGTATTCGAAATGTATCCCTGTCCGCTGCTGCGCATCGAGTTCGAGCGCGACCGCGTATGGCAGATCAGCGCGATCAAGCCGGTCAGCCTGCATACGCTGGACGACGCGCAGGAAGACGCCTTCGCGCAGACGCTGGACGCCTTCACCAAGCGGCTGTGGCGCAAGCCGCGCACGCGCCGTCAATTCCGCTACGACCTGGCGATGCTGGTCGATTCGTCGGAATCCATGCCGCCGTCGAACGCGCGCGCGCAGAAGCATTTCATCGCGGCGGGACGCGAGCTGGGCATCGATGTCGATCCGATCGGCAAGAACGACTACACGCGGCTGGCGGAATACGACGCGCTGTTCATCCGCGAAACCACGGCGCCGGACAACCACACCTATCGCTTCGCGCACAAGGCCGAGCGCGAGGGCATGGTGGTGATCGACGATCCGACTTCGATCCTGCGCTGCACCAACAAGATCTATCTGCACGACCTGTTGCGTTCGCGCAAGATCGCGGTGCCGCGCTCGGAAATCCTCTACCGCGAGGACGCCAAACAACTGAAGGAACTTCCGGACAAGCTCGGCTTCCCGCTGGTGTTGAAGATCCCGGACGGCTCGTTCTCGCGCGGCGTGGTGAAAGTGGAAAACGAGGAGGAGCTGGAGCGCGCGGCCTCGCAACTGTTCCAGAGTACCGCGTTGCTGATCGCGCAGGAATTCCTCTACACCGAATTCGACTGGCGCGTCGGCGTGCTCAACCGCGAGGCGCTGTACGCCTGTCGCTACTACATGTCGCGCGGCCACTGGCAGATCTACAACCATGGCGCCAAGGGCACCGCGAAGTCCGGCG
>DATNEQ010000013.1:0-106403 GCA_035552915.1 Rhodanobacteraceae bacterium | reverse complement strand
CCATGTCGGTGCGGAAACCCATCGGACCGGGGCCGTAGCAATCCTTGGCGACGGTCGCGCGCGTCGCGACGAACAAATGGGGGCCGGGAATCAGGCCTTCGTCGATCGCGCGTTGCACGTCCACGTCAGCGTAACCCGCGCCTTCGGTGCCGAGGTCGCGCAGCGCGGTGAAGCCCGCCATCAACGTGTCGCGCACGTGGTTGACCGCCTCGATGGTGCGATAGGCCAGCGGTTCCTTCAGCACCTGGTCGTTCCACAGCGTCTCGTTGTACGGATGCAGGAAGATGTGCGAATGCGCGTCGATCAAGCCGGGCAGCAACGTGGTGCCGGGCAGGTCGATGGTTTGCGCATCGGCGGGCGCCTTGATCGAATCGCGCGGCCCGACCGCGGCGATCTTGCCGCCTTCGACCAGCACCGCCCAGCCCGCGTGCGTCGCCTCGCTGCGCGCGTCGAACACGTGGTCGGCTTTCAGCAGATACGTCGTCGCGGGTATCGCGGGTTTGTCCTGCGCGGCGGCAGCGATGGCGACCAGCAAGGCGCCGGAGGCGATCAATAGTTGGCGCAACGACATGGCGATCCCCGAACCCCGCAAGGCTTCGAGAGTACACCCCGGGGCCGGCATTTGCCTGTCGGCGGCGTCCGGCGGATACTCGCGCGGCGCTGCATCCGTTCATCATCGTCCACGAGGGGTCGAGCCATGAATTCGATGTTCCGTGCCATCGCAGCCGGCGTGTTGCTGGCAGGAGCCGCTTTCGCCGCACATGCGGGATCGGCGAGCCAGAAATCCATCAAGCACGGCGAATTCCTGGTCGGTTATGGCGGCTGCAACGACTGCCACACGCCGGGCTGGGCGGAGAACGGCGGACAGGCGCCGAAAGACCTGCTGCTGACCGGCGGCGGCACGAATTTCCAGGGCCCGTGGGGCACCACCTACCCGCCCAACCTGCGCCTGTACGTGCAGAAAATCTCGGCGAAGGATTGGATCAGGCAACTGCGCAGCCTGAAGACGCGCCCGGCGATGCCGTGGTGGACGTTCCGCTATTTGAGCGACAAGGATCTCGCGGACATGTACGCCTACATCCATTCGCTCGTGCCGGCGGGAAAACCCGCGCACGATTACGTGGCGCCGGGACAGGAAGCGCCGCCGCCGTATTTGAAGCTGGTGGTCCCGACGCCGCCGCCGCTCGTCATCCATTGAGGAGCTTGCCATGACTGCTTCCCTGCTGCTCGCCGTGCGCGCCCTGCACATCCTGCTCGCGGCGTTGTGGGTCGGCGCGATTTTCCTGATGACGGCGTTCGTGATCCCCGCGGTGCGCGATCTCGGCGCGACCGGCGGAAGTTTCATGGTGTCGCTGCACCGACGCGGCATTCACGTATTCATGGCGAGCACTGCAGGCCTGACCGTGCTGAGCGGGCTGTGGTTGTACTGGATGTTCACCAATGGGCTCGACCGCGGAGCCATGCTGACGCACGGCGGCATGGCGTTCGGCATCGGCGGTTTGTGCGGGCTGCTCGCGGCCATCATCGGAGGCAGTGTGGTCGGGCGCGGTTTCAAGCGCGTCGTCGCCATGAGCGAACAAACGGCGACGCTGCCCGAGAGTGAGCGCGCCGCGCACGCTCAGCGGATCGCGGATTTGCGCGGCCGCATCGGCAACGCGGCGAAGATCGTGCTGGCGCTGGCGATCGTCGCGCTGCTGCTGATGGCGATCGGCCATTACGTGTGACGCCATCACGCGGCCGCGACTGCGCAACGCGTGGAATCAAGACAGGTAAATCAAACGGGCGTTGCGGAAGCTTCGCGCCACTCTGTTTCCAGCGCCTGCATCAAGGCTTGCGATGACAGCCTGCGCGCCAGCGGTGCGCCCTGCCCGGCCCATTGCGCGCCGTAGCCGTCGAATCCCGCACGTTTGCCTGCGGCATGCAGCGCCTTGCCGACGTCGTACGCGATCGGATAATCGGGAACGAGATCGTCCGCGAGCGAAGCGCCCCAGCGCGTGAAATCGTTGGCGAGGCAACGCGCGGGACGCCCCGAAATCGCGCGCGTCATCGTCGTGTGCCGCGCAGGATCGCCGAACAGGCGCGCGCGATAGCCTTCGTCGGCAAGCGATTCGTCGCTGCCGACGAAGGCCGTTCCCAGTTGCACTGCCGCCGCGCCCAGCGCCAGCGCCGCGGCGATGCCGGCGCCATCCATGATGCCGCCAGCCGCGATCACCGGCAGGACGCACGTCGTCGCAAGCAAACGCACCAGCGCGAACGTGCCGAACTTGTCGTCGTCGGCCTCCGGATCGAACATGCCGCGATGGCCGCCCGCCCCGTATCCCTGCGCGACGATCGCATCGAGGCCAGCCGCTTCGATGGCCTGCGCTTCGCGCACGCTCGTCGCCGTGGCCATCAGGAAAATGCCGGCATCATGCAATGCCCGAACCTGCCGTGGATGCGGCACACCGAAATGGAAACTCGCCGCCGCCGGCTTCTCTTCGGCCAGCAGCGCCAGCATCGCGTCGTCCTCGAGGAACGAGGTGTAGATCTCGCGCAGGTGTTCGGGCGGCCCAGCGCCGCAACGCGCAAATTCCGGTTGCAGCCGCCCGATCCAGGCCGCTTCCTTTTCGACATCTGCTCGCGCGGGACGATGCACGAAGACATTGACGTTGAGCGCACCGCCGCCGAGTTCGCGGAAGCGATGGATTTCCGCGCGCGCCAGCTGCGCGCGCATCGCCCCCACGCCGAGCGAGCCCAATCCACCCTCGCGCGCCACCGCCGCGGCCATGGCGGGCGTCGATACGCCCGCCATCGGCGCCTGGATGATGGGCACGCGCATCCCCAGGCGATCGAACATCGTTCGCGCCGCCGGATGATTTGTCATGGCCTGCCCCCGAAACGCATGCGGAAAAACGATCGCCGCATCAGGCGGCGCCCAGCGACGCGAGTTCAGCGTCATCGAAGCCCGCGGCGCGACGCGCCTCGAGATTGAACGGGCCGCGCAGCGTGCCGCCCGCAAGGCGTTCGCGCAGCAGGTCGCGGAAGGTCCGTGCCGGATCGCGGCCGTCGCGCGCGCAGCACCAGCGGAGCCAGCGCGTGCCGGCGGCGACGTGCGCGACTTCCTCGCGCAGGATGATTTCCAGGATATCCGCGGTAGCATCGTCGTCGACCGAGCGCAGACGCGCGATCATGCCGGGCGTGACGTCCAGCCCGCGCGCTTCCAGCACGCGCGGCACCAACGCCATGCGCGCCAGGCAGGAATCGGACGTCTTTACCGCCATCTCCCACAAGCCGTCGTGCGCATCGAAATCGCCGTAGGCGTGGCCGAGTTCCGCCAATCGCTTCGACAGCAGGCCGAAATGCCGCGCCTCATCGGCGGCCACGCCGGCCCAGTCGCGGTAATAGTCGTCAGGCATGCCGGGAAAGCGCAGCACGGCGTCCCAGGCGAGATTGATCGCGTTGAATTCGATGTGCGCCACCGCGTGCACCAACGCGGCGCGTCCTTCCGCGCTGCCCAATCCACGTTGCGGCACCTCGCGCGGCGGCACCAGTTGCGGCCGTTTGGGCCGGCCGGGAACGGCGGGCAGATCGCGGCCCGGCGCAGCGTCGCCCAATGCCAGGCTTCCCTCCAGCAACGCCGTGTGCGCGGCGAGCGTCAACTTGCATTTGCGCGGAGGATCGCTGCAGACGAAACATGCCAGCGCGGCATGCTGCAAGGTGTTCGTGGCGACAGCCTCGTCGCTCATGCCATGTGCTGGATGTCCGGCGGAACATCCACGACGGCATCGGCGATGGCGGCAGTCAGCGGTTCCGGGCGATACGCCGCGACTTCGCGCCAGCGTTGCCACACCGATGCGTCCACGGTCTCGTTGACGCCGCCGCCGACGGTGCGCTCGAACGGTTTCTTGAAGGTCTTGTAAATGCCGTACATGAATTGCGCGTAGGAATTGTTGGGCGTGGCCCGTTCCGCGTTCGCCACGGGAACGAAGGGCTGCTTGAACGCCAGGCCCGCGCCTGCTGCCTTGGCCTGCAGCCATGCCAGCGGCAGGTCGGGCAGCGGATCGGGCGACTTGCCCGCGCCGTCGGTCTTCTCGCCGCCGCCGACATCGGAATGGCAGCCGATGAACCAGCGCTGCTCGACTTCGATCTGGCTGGCCTTCTTCGAGGTCATGGTCTCGCCGGGCTGGAGGTTTTCCGGCAGGCGCGTCCACTTGGTCGGCGCGAAGTCCGCGCGGTGTTCGTCCAGCGCCAGCGCCTGGTAGGCGTACTGCACGATGCCGCTCAATTCGGTGTCGTGGAAACGGTAGCGGCCGCGCGCGAACGGAAACCACGACGCCACGTCCGGGATGCCCAGCGCACCGACCGTATCCCACACGCCGATGAAACGGATGGCGACTTCGCGCGAGCGTTGCGCGCGGTACGCGACCGCTTGCGGGTCGTCCGGCTTGATCTCGTTGCGATAGAAATCATAAGCGTCGTCCACCGCGTGCTGCGACACGTCGCCGGTCACGTCCGGCTTGATCAGGCCGCACTTGCGGATCAGGCCGGCCGCGCTGCGCGCGCTGTAGGCGCCACGGCTGAAACCGAACAGGAAGATTTCGTCGCCGGGATTCCACTGCTGGCACAACCAGTGATAACCCTGTTCGATGTTGCCGGAAAGCCCCAGCCCGAAAGCGCCACCGAGGAGGTGCTCGACACCGGGTTTCACGCCCACGCCGGCGATGTACAGGGCAATCTGCGCCGCGCCCGCATCATCCGCCGGCGCCAGCAACTCATGCAGGCGCCAGACGTTGGTATTGGTGTCCACCTTGTTCCAGGTGCCGTCGAACAACACGATCAGCCGGCGTGCCATGGCTTCTCCCTATGCATGCGGTGTCCGTCATGCATTGTGGCGCGCGGCCGGCTCAACAGGCGAGACGAAGATCGTGCAATGAAAACCTTCGTATAAGCGTAACGAGCGAAGGCAGATTGTGCGTCGCCGGAGCGCAGGAACCGCAGTGTACACGCCAGTACATGAGGATTCCGAGCACCGCCGGCGGGCAAGCTGCCGAGCGCAGTAGCTTATAGGCAGGTTTTCGTCTCAGTCGCGAACCTGCGCCTGCAGGTAGGGCGAAATGCCGATCTGGCCGATCAGGCTGAGCTGGGTTTCCAGCCAGTCGATGTGCTCTTCCTCGGACTTCATGATCGCGGCGAACAGTTCGCGGCTGACGTAGTCGGCGATCTTTTCGCAATGCGCGATCGCTTCCTTGAGGTCGACCAGTCCTTCCTGCTCCAGCTTCAGGTCGCACCCGATGGCTTCGCGCGGGCCTTCGCCGATCTTCAGCTTGCCGAGCTTCTGCAGGTTGGGCAGGCCTTCGAGGAACAGGATGCGCTCGATCAGCTTGTCGGCGTGCTTCATCTCGTCGATGGATTCCGCGCGCTCGTGCTCGGCCAGTTCCTTGTAGCCCCAGTTGTCGTACATCCGGTAATGCAGGAAATACTGGTTGATCGCGGTGAGCTCGTTGCAGAGCACGCGATTGAGATACTCGATGACCTTCTTGTCGCCCTGCATGGTCCTCTCCCGGAGTCTGCCTTGCGCACGCGAACGATCGCGCACTCGCGAACTATACCGCCGACCGCGGCGCGAACGAAAATCGCAGATGGAAGTGGGAATGCGACTCAGGCAGCGAGCGCGACGCCAAGCTCTTCGTCGCGGGCCTGTTGCAACACGCGGCGCGCTTCGGTTTCGCAGCAACCGCAGCAGTTCGCGCAACCGGTGCGCGCCTGCAACTGCTCGAAGCACTCCACGCCCGCATCCACCGCGCGGCGGATGTCGTGTTCGGTGATCGCGTTGCAGATGCAGACGTACATGCTGGGCTTCCCGGACGGGTGGCCCATTTCAATGCAAATGAGAATGATTGTCAAGAACCTTCGCAGGCGGATGGAGCCCCCGCTCAGGCGCTGCGCCGCTGGGCCTTGGCCTGGTCGGAACGCACCAGCTCGATCTGCTCGAAATAGCCCGGCTCGATCCCGGTGACGTAGCGGCCGGAGAAACAGGAATCGTCGAAGTGCTTCAGCCGCTCGTTGCCTTCCGCGACCGCCGCGGTCAGGTCTTCCAGATCCTGGTAGACCAGCCAGTCGGCGCCGATCAGCTCGCGGATCTCCTCCACGCTGCGGCCGGCGGCGACCAGCTCGGTGGCGGCCGGCATGTCGATGCCGTAGACGTTCGGGTAGCGCACCGGCGGCGCGGCGGAAGCGAAATAGACCTTGCCGGCGCCCGCGTCGCGCGCCATCTGCACGATCTGCTTCGAGGTGGTGCCGCGCACGATGGAATCGTCCACCAGCAACACGTTCTTGCCGCGGAATTCCAGCGGAATCGGATTGAGCTTGCGGCGCACCGAACGCGCGCGCTCGCCCTGCCCCGGCATGATGAAGGTGCGGCCGATGTAGCGGTTCTTGACGAAGCCCTCGCGCAGCGGCACCCCCAGCGCGGCCGCGAGCGTGGAACCAGCGGTGCGCGAAGTGTCGGGAATCGGGATCACCGCGTCGATGTCGTGATCCGGGCACTCGCGCAGGATCTTCGCGGCGAGCTTCTCGCCCATGCGCAGGCGCGCCTTGTACACCGACACATCCTCGATCATCGAATCCGGTCGCGCCAGATAGACGTATTCGAAGATGCACGGCGCGTGCACCGCGCCTTCCGAACAGCGGCGCGCGTGGATGTTGCCTTCGAAATCGATGAATACCGCCTCGCCGGGCGCGATGTCGCGGATGCGCTTGTAGCCCAGTATGTCGAACGCCACCGATTCGGACGCGACCGCGACTTCCCGGCCTTCCGGCGTCTCGCGTTCGCCCAGCACCAGCGGGCGGATGCCGTGCGGGTCGCGGAACGCCAGCAGGCCGTATTCCAGGATCAGCGCGATGCAAGCGTAGCCTCCCTTCGCGCGCCGGTGCACCGCCGCCACCGCCTTGAACAAATGATCGGGCGTCAACTGGTGGCGTTCCTGGATCTGCAGTTCGTGCGCCAGCACGTTCAACAGGATTTCGGAATCGGAATCCGTGTTGATGTGGCGACGGTCGTCCTCGAACATCTCGCGCCGCAATTCCTCGGTGTTGACCAGGTTGCCGTTGTGCGCGAAGGCGATGCCGTAGGGCGAGTTGACGTAGAACGGCTGCGCTTCCTCGGAACCCTCCGCGCCCGCCGTCGGATAACGGCAATGGCCGATGCCGACATGGCCGCGCAGTTCGCGCATGTCCTTGGGCCCGAACACGTCGCGCACCAGCCCGGCGCCGCGATGCAGGCGCAGGCGGTTGCCGTCGAGGGTGGCGATGCCCGCGGCGTCCTGGCCGCGGTGCTGCAGGACGGTCAGACCGTCATACAACGCGGTGGCGACTTCGCTCCTGCCGACGATGCCGATGATTCCGCACATCTACTGTTCACCCCTGATAGAGCCCGTTTGTTTCGCTACGCACAAACCCGGTCACACATCAACAACCCCCATCAGGCCCGCTCCGCGGGTCTGATCGCCCCCTTCACTGAAGGGGGGCCACGAGCAAAATCATGCTCCGAATGAAACGACCTTCACGCTACGCACATACACGGTCCCGCATCCACAACCCGCGCATCGCCAAAATCGGCGACTCCGCCCCCTTGACCCGAGGGGCAAAAGCCAATGCCGCGATCTGCCAGAACTCGAGTGACCGGGCGGTCATCTGTTCTGCTTTGCTATTGTCCCACACCATTGCCGGTGTGACCGTGTCGCGCGTTTGCATCCGGCAATGTTGCCGCTGAAGAGGCCTTGGCCGCGGAAGAACCGATGCCAGGAACAACCGGCAAACGCACGTCGGGAAAAGAAATGGGGGCGCCCTGAACCTTGGGCAAGGCCGCCGCGCCTTCGTGCAGCACCTGTTGCCCGTTGCGCATGTACTGCGCCACGTCCGGCGGAAGATGGTCGGACAGCCAGCCGGCGCCATGCGCGAATTGCGGCAGCAGGCTGGATTGCCGCCACCACGGTTCGGCCGACGCCGGCGTGAACGCCAGCATCCACACCACCACGATCACCAGCAGCAACCCGCGCGCAAAACCGAACAGCATGCCGAGGAAGCGGTCGCCGCCGGACAAGCCGCCGCTGCGGATCAGCTTGCGCAATCCCCAGCCGATCAGCGAGCCCGCTGCGAGCACGGCGAGGAAGCAGGTCATGTAACCCGCCACGATCCGCGCCACCGGGTCGTGCAGCCATTGCCCGTACCAGTCCGCGGCCTGCTGCCCGAACAGCCAGGCCACCCAGAACGCGGCGACCCAGCACACCAGCGAGATCACTTCCGCAACGAATCCGCGCAGCAGTCCGAACAGGACGGACAAGCCGAGCACCGCGAGGATGATGTAGTCGGCGTCGTTCATTCAGCCCGCTTGTCGTCCGCGCGATGCACGCCGCCTGCACGGACCGGAAAGTTGTTCACCCCGGACGGCGCAACGAAAGCGAACGGTGCGCGAAAGTGGTACCGATGATTCATGCGGCCTCGTGCACGCTCAACCCTGGGTGACGATGTTTCCGTCGATCTTGAGTTTGGCCGCGATCTGCGCCTTCAACTGCTCCGCCGCCGCGCGTTCGTTGACCGGGCCCGCGCGCACGCGCCACAACTGGCGGCCGTTCGAGGGAATGCTGTCCACGTAGCCGTCGAATCCCGAAGCCCGCAGCCGGTCGCGCAATTTGTTCGCATCCGCCTCGGCGCCGAATGCGCCCAGTTGCACCGCCCAGCCTCCGGCGCGATTGGCGGGGATCGCACTGGCCGGGGCATCACCCGCCTGATCGCTGGCACTCGCCATCAACGCCACCGGCACGCCGGGTTGCGTGGTCTTCAATTTGAGGCGCGCAGCCTCGGCAGATGCGCGATCTTCGAACGGACCCACGACCACGCGCGTCGCGGGCTTGCCGTTGTAGGTGGTGTCGACGCCGTGCGCGCGAAGTCCCTGCTTGCCGACGCTGGCGATCAATTTGTCGGCATTGGCGCGATCGCCGTAGATGCCGAGGTTCACCGAATACGCGCCATTGGCCGCCGTGCCCGGCGCTGTCGCCACAGGCGGTGCTGCGGGCGAAGCTTTCGCCACCGCGGCAGGCGCTGCCGGCGTCGAGGGCGCGGCACTCGCAGGCGCCGCGCTCTGCGACGGCGAAGGTTGCGACGGCGTGACCGCCACGTCCCCCGGCGCGGGCGCCGGTTTGCCGGCATCGGCGTTGACCGTCGCCACGTGATCGGCGTCCGCGACGCTGGCGCTGCCCGCGGCGACGCTCAAGGTCTTGGTCTGCAACTGCGCGTCGGGCTGGTCGGGAATCTGCAGGCTGACGCCCCGGTCGTTCGCGGTTTTCTGCGACGAACCGGAAAAGAACATCGGCACGAAGATGATGGCGAGCGCGATGAGAACGGCGGCGCCAAGCAGGCGGGTCTTCAAGGCAGGTTCCATGACGTGGTCCCGGCGGCGCGAGCGACGCGCCGATTATAGCCGTGGCTCACCCCGGCGCGGCATCCCGCGGCAACACGGCAGAGACCACGAAGAACGAGCCGAATACGAGGATGCGATCTCGCGCCGCGGCTCCCGCGCGCGCGGCGTGCAGCGCCGCGGCCACGTCCGCGTGCTCGCTCGAGCTCGCGCCCGGAATGACATCGCGGATGCGATGCGCGAGTTCGGCGACAGGCAAGCCGCGCGGAGAATCGCCCTCCAGGCCGGCCAGGTGCCAGTGCGCGATGCGCGGATGCAGCGCGCGCGCGATGCCGGCCACATCCTTGTCCATCAGCGCGCCGAATACCGCGAAGGTCGCACCGGGGATGCGGTGGATATCCACCCAGCGCGCCAGTTCGCGCGCGGCTTGCGGGTTGTGCGCCACGTCCACGACGACCTGCGGCGAAGTCGCGATTGCCTGCATGCGTCCCGGCAGGCGCGCTTCGCGCACGCCACGCGCGATCGCTTCCGGATTCCAGCCGAATGGCTCGCGCAGGGCATGCAAGGCCGCGATCGCCGCCGCCGCGTTGGCGATCTGGCTCGGTGCGGCCAGCGTGGGCAACGGCAATGACAACGACGCCTCGTTGCTGCGCCACGTCCAGTGATCGCCCGTGGCCGCGAAGCGGTAATCGACACCGGCGCGCATCACGCACGCGCCGATGCGCCGCGCTTCGTCGAGCAGGCTTGCCGGGGGATCGGCCTCGCCGACGATCGCCGGGCGATCCTTGCGGAAGATGCCGGCTTTCTCGCGACCGATGCTCATCCGGTCGTTGCCGAGCCATTCCATGTGGTCGAGATCGACCGTGGTCACGATCGCCGCATCCGCATCGACGATGTTCACCGCATCCAGCCGTCCGCCCAGACCGACTTCCAGCAACGCGACGTCGAGGCCCGCGCGCGCAAACAACTCGAACGCCGCCAGCGTGCCGAATTCGAAATAGGTCAGCGGGACAGTCTTTTTCGAATCGGCGTCGCGCGCGGCTTCGATGCGCTCGAACGCCGCGATCAATCCGTCGTCGCCGGCCTCCACGCCATCGATGCGCACCCGCTCGTTGTAGCGCGCGATGTGCGGCGACGTGTAGGCACCGACGCGCAGGCCCGCGTCGCGCAGCATCGCCTCCAGGAAAGCCACCGTGGAGCCCTTGCCGTTGGTGCCGCCAATCGTGATCACGCGACGCGCGATGCGCGGCGCGCCCATGCGGTCCCACACTTCGCGCACGCGATCCAGCCCGAGCTCGATCCCGCGCGCGTGCACGCGCTGCTGGTAGTCCAGCCATTGTTCGAGCGTGTGCGACGCCGTGGATGGCTGCATTACACGCGTCGGCGCAACTTGGTGAATTCGGAGAATTCCCAGCGGTGCAACACGAGCAAGATACTGCACCCGTCTCGTGCATCCAACGGCAGTCGCGCATCGAGCCGTGCCTGCTCTTCGAACTCGCGTGCAAGCTTGTCCAGGGCGCCGGCCATCCTGACGCGTGAGGCCGCACTCAGCGTCCCGCCCGCGAAATGGAAGGAACCGCGGGTGTCTTGCGCGCGGAGGAATTCGGGCGCCACCCGTTCCACGAAAAATGCATGCACCGGCCCATCGCTCCGCCAACCGAAGTTGCGCGAAGTGAGTTTGCGGATACGGCCGGGCGGCCTGTACTCGATGATCTTCAAGCGATCGAGCTCGAGCAAAATACCGATCATGGCGTTTTCATCCAGATCGAACGTTTCGGTGATCTCGGCCGCACGCCAGTTGTTGACGAGCAGGTAGGTCACGAGCAGAAGCTTCGGGTGGCGGACCAGCGCCTGCTCCTGCTTCGCGCTCAATTGCGTGAGGCGTGCCGGGACCGCGGCCAGATCCAGCAGTTCCTGTACCGACAGTTCCAGCACTTCGCAGATACGGTCAAGCCGCTCCAGGTCGAAATCGCCACGTGACAGATTCCGCTTGATCGTGACTTCGCTGACGCCCAAAGCCTTGGCCAGCTCACGATAACCCATGCCACGCTCGCGTAACGCTGCGCGTATACCCTGCACGATGTGGATGGAATCTGGCATGTGTCCCCTCGGGTATCGCACCGTGATACCGCGCGTGTCGTCCAGTATCCGTCAGGCGCGTGCCCGTTGTCTGCCATTTGCATCTGGCGCAATGTCCGGGTATGGCAAATCCCTTGCGTCATCCAGTGTCCAGACCGCCTCGTTTTGCGGTCACGGCTGCATTGGCGCTTGTGGCCGCGCTGTTCGCGGGGTGGGCGGTGCCGACGATGTTTACACATCCCGCTCACGCGCATGTTGGCGGCGGCCCGAAAGACCTCCCAGTGCAGAGCGTCAGCTTTTCGAGCGATCCCGGGATCGTGCTGCGCGGATGGTATATACCGGGGCATCGCGGATCAGGAGCTGTACTTCTGCTGCATGGCGTCCATGCCAACAGATTGGCGGAAATCGGACGCGCCAGATTCCTTCATCAGGCCGGTTACACCGTGCTTGCATTCGACTTTCGCGCGCATGGAGAGAGTTCGGGCGACCGCATCACCTTCGGCTATACCGAAGGTCGCGACGTCTTGGCCGCGCTCAACTACTTGCGGAAGTCCGCGCCTGGTGAACGAATCGGTGTCATCGGCACTTCGATGGGTGGCGCAGCGTTTCTGCTCGCGTCGCCGCGACCACGGGTCGATGCCGCGATTCTGGAGCAGGTGTATCCATCCATCGATCTCGCCATGGATCATCGCATGACGCGTTATCTGGGGTCGCTGGGACACGCACTCAGCCCGGTGTTGCTGAGCTGGGTCGGAAAAGAGACCGGGTTGCAAGCGAAGCAGTTGCGTCCGATTTCGCACATCGGACGAGTCAATGCGCCTCTGTTTCTGATAGGTGGCACGCACGACCGTTATACCCCGCCTCAAGAGTCATTGGCGATGTATGCCGCTGCCAGCGAACCGAAGCAATTGTGGCTGGTACCCGGGGCCGGGCACGTTGATTTGCAGCAGTTCGCGGGCGACGAATATCGTCGACGGATTCTTGATTTCTTCAGCCACACGCTGCGAATCACGGGAAGCCGACCGGCAACGGCGAACTCTTCCCACACCAAGTGAATCCCCATGATCCCGATCATTCTTGCGGGCTTTGTTCTTTGCTTCGTGCTCGAGAGGAGCCGCCCCGGGTGGCGTTTGCCGAGTGTCCCTAGCTGGACATGGCGCGTCGTCGCGGTCAATTTTGCGCAACTGGCCATCGTCCTGCTCGCCGGCATCGCCTGGAATAGATGGCTGCAGGCAGCCAGCTTGTTGCGCCTGAGTGCAAACCACGTCCCGGACTGGATCGGGGCCGCGATCGCCTACCTCATTGCGACATTCGTTTTCTATTGGTGGCACAGATGGCGGCACGAATCGGATTTGCTTTGGAGGCTGTTCCATCAAATCCACCACAGCGCGCAGCGCATCGAAGTCTTTACCTCGTTTTACAAGCATCCGGTCGAGATGGCGATCGATTCGATCATCGGCAGCTTGCTGGTATTTGCCTTACTCGGCCTCTCTCCCGCGGCTGGCGCCATTTATACGGCGCTCACCGCGTTCGGGGAGTTCGTCTATCACACCAATGTGCGCACGCCGCGCTGGCTGGGTTACGTATTCCAACGCCCGGAAATGCACCGTATCCATCACCAATACGGCCGACATCTCAACAACTACGGCGACATTACGTTGTGGGACATGCTGTTCGGTACCTACGACAATCCGCGCGAATTTCGTGGGCGCTGCGGTTTCGACACCGACAAGGAACTGCAACTTGGCAGGATGCTGGCTTGGCGGGACGTGCATCGCGACTCGCCCGCGAGCCCGTCGCCGCGTTGAATCTCTCGAGCAAGCAATGCTCAATGACTATCAGGTTTTCGCGGCCGGCCAGATGCTCTGGCCACTCTGGGCGGCCGCCGCGACTTCGGCCGGTTACACGATCACGGCAGCGATTTGTCACGACAAGGCGCAATTGCTGATGGTGTTGCCCGGTTTGATGGTTCTCGCGGCAATTGTCTTTGCAGTGGGTGTAGCGCCTTGGACAAACTCGCATTCGATATTCGGCTTTGTAGCTTTCATTTGTCTGCTCGCTCTGGCGCTGATCGCCGATTTCGACGCCATGTACACGCGGCGCAAGCCCGTCTTGCCCGATGTTCTGCAATTTTTGCTGCTGCCCAGTATTCCTTGGGTCTTTTTTGGGGGATTGTATACATGAGAAACCACACGACACGAGCATGCTGCGCGTGTAGATTGGACTCATGACCAAGACCAAAGCTACAACGAAGAAGCACGGTAAGGATGCGGCGATGGATGAAGTCCTGCGTCGCATGCTCGCGACGCCGCCCACGCCAATCACGCCGCCGGCCGCGCCTAAACGGTCTCGTAAGACCGTGACGAAAGTCCGTAGACAGCCCAAGAAGTGAGGGTTAGACTGAAAAAGCGGAAGCGGATGGGGCTGGGAACTTCTTAGCCCTTAACGATCAAGGGAAAAGCACGGCATCCGCACGCTTTCGCATAAAGACGCTTGCCGTTTCGCAGAGTTATGAATGCAACGAATCGCAGGACATAACCCGGTGGAACAGGCAGTGCAAGTTTCATCTGCTTGGACATATAGCTAACCTCCTTTCCGGCACCTTGCATGCTCGAACATGCGCGCCGGCGGTAGGAGTGAAGCCGTCCGCTTCCGTTACTGAAAGTCGCCAGCCGGTGCTACGTGCGCGTTCTCTTCTCGGGGATAGCACGTAGCACCGTGTGGTTATAGGTCTTTGGGCGCTGGCCCCTCTTTACCAAAGACCTTTCTCAGGGCCTCATTTGGTGTGCTCCTCTTGTTCCACCGCTTGCGCGGCGATTTCGTCGTCGGTCTTAATCGGCACGACGAAGTCCAAGACGGCGCTGAACGTGGTGATGAATTTGTCGCGTGTTGATTGTGTCCACCCTAGATCGGCGGACGGGATGCTTTGAATGATCCCGACAAGTGCGGGCGGCAATGAGCCGTCATTGAAAGCACCTGATTCGTTCTTGCGGTTGGTTGGCGTACCTGCACGCTCACGCGGAGTGCGTGCCGCTGCACGCGGTGCTGATGGTTGCTTTCTAGCTGCTGTGCGTGGCTCGGATTTTTTAGTTTCCGACACGATTCCTGCTTCCGCACACAACGCCAGAAAGAGCGCAACCATTCGATCTTGTTGTCCATGCGGCACGTAGCTGCGGAAGGCATCTCGCACACGGACTTGTTCATCATTCGCGGGATCAACAAAGCTGAAAATATCGGCGTAGACCGAGCGCAACCAAGCGGCCAACGTTGCTTTGTAGTCGGCCTCCGGAATGGTGCGAATCTTCTGGAAGGTCTCGGTTGGCTGCCCCTGTTCGTCAATCAGCTCCAGAGTGACGAGAGCGGGCATCGTTCTGGATACCAACGTTTCGCTCACTCCAGCACGGACTAGCACGTCTCCGTTAATCGGAGTAGTCAGTCCTTTATCGCGATACCGGCGAATGACGTTGATGACGGCGGCCCCTGCTGTATACGGTGCCGGTGCCTGCGCTGTAACGGCCATGATGGTGTCTCCGGTTCTGTTCTGGACAAATTACAGCAGAACGGAGGGATAACAACAAGCCTGTTTATGGCACTAGTGATGGTTATTCACTGTTTCACGTGGAACACCATCATAAGTTTATTTTATAATATGCTGTAATTAATGCATTTTTTGTTGTAGTCTCTTTCCTTGAGATAACCAATAGGAAAGTCAGCATGAACGTATTAGATGCGCTATACCAACCCAAGCCCCGTCTGATTGAGCGCCATTGTGGTGGCTGGTTGGCCGTGACGCCTCGGAATTGGCCGCTGGCGGTAGGTGTCGAGTCCGACACTCAGGAGGGCGCAGTTATTGCGTTTCAGGCCGAGATGGAGCGATGGTCGAGGATTGAGACCAAGCCAGACAACCCCGTCAGTCCTAGAAGCTGAGACTTCTTAAGAAATCATTGTTTCTTCTTGGTTAGGCCTACGGTACGTCAGGCGCTTGCCATTCACTTGGCCAAGTAGCGCATCAGCGCGCTCCTTGTCTGTGGTCTTGCGATGATTCCAGCGGAAATCGAACTCGCTGCAATACCGTTGTAGATGTTGCTCGCCAACATGATGGAACGTGCCGACTAGGCCACGCTTCAACAGACTGAAACTTGACTCGACCGTATTGGAGTGAGTGTTGCCAACGGCGTACTCACCGGCGCTGTGGTGCGTGACGCCATGAGATGCGTACTCGCGACCCGCTTTCGTGTAGCCGGAATGGTCGTCGGTCATGAGGTGCGCCGACTTGCAAACATGCTTGTTCAACGTTTCGCGGAGTGTCTTTCCAGTGACGGCAGAAACGACCACGCTGCGCTTTTCACCTTCGCGTTCGACTAGCGACACGACCTTCATCTTGTGCTGATAGCCGCGCGCACCTTTGCGCTGTTTGCCGTTGTTGCCCCAGTAGGTTTCGTCCACTTCGACCGTGCCGCCGCCGCTGCCGAGCAAGCCCGTATGACCTTGCTTCATGGCTTCGCGGATGCGATGCGTCACGAACCACGCGGACTTGTAGGTGATGCCGAGCATCCGGTGAATCTGGTGCGAGCTGATCGCCTTCTTGCTGGCACACATGAGATGCACGGCCATGAGCCACTTGTTGAGCGGAATCTTGCTGCGCTCAAACACGGTGCCGACGGTCACGCTGAATTGCTTGCGGCAGTCTTTGCACTTCCACAAGCCGGGGCGATGCGCTGTGCCCTTGAGGGCGTAGTGATCGCCAATGCAGCCGCAGTGCGGACAGATCGCACCATCCGGCCAACGTAACGCTTCAAGGTATTCGCGCGCCTTGTTGGCATCCTGAAAGTGCGGGGAAAGTAGATCGGCGGACATGACTAGGATCCTAAGTTGAGCCTATTCTGCCCCTCCGAAATGGGTTTGTCAAGTATATAACACCCCTTTTTTGTGGGTTCGATGACAATCGGCCACGATTGGCTGTAATACGGTCGCCGAAGCTTCTCATCTCTGCATTAAGGTGATCGGATCTCAGGCGGCTTTGGGTTGCCTGGTCAGGATCGCCAGCAGGTCGGCGATGCGGTCGCGCATTTCGCGGCGGTCGACGATCATGTCGATCGCGCCATGTTCCAGCAGGAATTCGGAGCGCTGGAAGCCTTCCGGCAAGGTCTCGCGGACGGTCTGTTCGATCACGCGCGGGCCGGCGAAGCCGATCAGCGCCTTCGGTTCGCCGATGTTGATGTCGCCGAGCAGGCCGAGGCTGGCGGACACGCCGCCGGTGGTCGGATTGGCGAGCACGCTGACATACGGCAATCCGGCTTCGCGCATGCGCGCCAGCGCGGCGGAAGTCTTGGCCATCTGCATCAGCGACAACAGGCCTTCCTGCATGCGCGCGCCGCCGGTGGCGGAAAAACACACCAGCGGCATTTTTTCCGCGAGCGCCCGCTCGGCCGCGCGCGTGAATTTTTCGCCGACCACGGAACCCATCGAACCGCCCATGAAGGCGAACTCGAACGCGCAGGCTGCCAGCGGCATCGATTTCAGCGTGCCGCGCACCGTGATGAGCGCATCCTTTTCGCCGGTGGCTTTCTGGGCGGCGGCGGCGCGGTCGCGGTATTTCTTCGAATCCTTGAACTTCAGCGCATCGACGGATTGCATCTCCTCGTCCAGCTCGACCACGCTGCCCTCGTCGAGGAAGGACGCGAGCCGCGCGCGCGCGCCGATCGCGTGGTGATGACCGCACTTGGGGCACACCATCAGGTTGCGTTCCAGCTCCGGCTTGTACAGCGCCATGCCGCAACCCGCGCACTTCTCCCACACGCCCTCCGGCACTTTGCCCTTGCCAACGGCGTTCTCGGTGCGGATGCGGGCTGTCATCAGTTTCTGCAACCAGGTCATGGTGGAAAGCGGTTCCGGGAAAGCGCCCAAGGATACCAGCCGTCAGGCCCGGCGCGCGTCCAGTGCCGTACGGACGGGACGCAGGAAATCACGTGCACGCCGGCATGCGTCGTCCGCGCTGTCGCTGTCCGCCAGCGTCCCGACCAGCGCCGAACCGATCACGACCGCGTCCGCGAACGTGGCGACCGCCTTGACGCTGGCCGCGTCCTTGATGCCGAAACCGACCGCGACCGGGACCTTGGCGCGATTGCGCAATGCGCCGACGCGTTGCGCAATGTCCTGCGTGGACAATTTCGCCGCGCCGGTGATGCCGGCAAACGAAACGTAGTACAGATAGCCCTCGGCCATTTCGATGGCGCGCGCCAGCCGCGCGTCCGAAGTCGTGGGTGCCGCCAGCAGGATGCGTTGCAAGCCTGCATCGCGCAACGGCCGCAGGGTCGCGTCTTCCTCGATCGGGCAATCGACGACGAGCACGCCATCCACGCCCGCATCCACGGCTTCACGCGCGAAACGTTCGATGCCGTGGATCTCGATCGGATTCAGATAACCCATCAGCACGATCGGCGTTTCCGCATCGCGTTCACGGAATGTCCGCACCCAGCCAAGGATGTCGGCGATGCCGACCTTGTTGCGCAGCGCACGTTCGTCGGCGTGCTGGATCACCGGGCCGTCCGCCATCGGATCGGAAAACGGCACGCCGAGTTCGATCAGGTCGGCGCCGCTTTCGACCAGCGCATGCATCAGCGCGACGGTCGCGCCTGGAATCGGATCGCCCGCGGTGATGAAGGGAATCAGCGCCGCGCGCTTCTGCGCGCGCAATGCCGCGAATCGCGCCTCGATACGGCCGCTCATAACTCGATGTGCTCCCGCTGCGCGATCGTGTGCACGTCCTTGTCGCCGCGCCCCGACAGATTGCACAGGATCAGCTTGTCCTTCGGCAAATCACGCGCGAGCTTGATCGCCTGCGCCACCGCGTGACTGGATTCCAGCGCCGGCAGGATGCCTTCGGTTTCGCACAACAAATGGAACGCGGCCAGTGCTTCATCGTCGGTCACGCCGACGTACTCCGCGCGGCCGCTGTCCTTCAGGAATGCGTGCTCGGGACCGACGCCGGGATAATCGAGCCCCGCCGAAACCGAATGCGTTTCGGTGATCTGGCCATCGTCGTCGCACAACACGTAGGTACGGTTGCCGTGCAGCACGCCGGGCCGGCCGGCCGCCAGCGAGGCCGCGTGATGGCCGGTGGCGATGCCCTCGCCGGCCGCTTCCGCGCCCACGATGCGCACGTCGCGGTCATTGAGGAATGCGTGGAACAGGCCTAGCGCGTTCGAACCGCCGCCCACGCACGCGGTGAGCACGTCGGGCAGGCGACCGAATCGTTCCAGCATCTGCGCGCGCGCCTCGCGGCCGACCACCGCGTTGAAATCGCGCACCATCATCGGGTATGGATGCGGCCCCGCGACCGTGCCGATGATGTAGAACGTGTCGGCGACGTTGGTCACCCAGTCGCGCAGCGCTTCGTTCAGCGCGTCCTTCAGTGTCTGCGAACCACTGGTCACCGGGATTACCTCGGCGCCCAGCAGCTTCATCCGGTAGACGTTGATCTTCTGGCGCTCGATGTCGACTGCGCCCATGTAGACGACGCACTTCATCCCGAAGCGCGCGCACACCGTCGCGGTGGCGACGCCGTGCTGCCCCGCGCCCGTCTCGGCGATGATGCGACGCTTGCCCATCGCGCGCGCGACCAGCGCCTGGCCGACGGTGTTGTTGATCTTGTGCGCGCCCGTGTGGTTCAGGTCTTCGCGCTTCAGCAGGATCTGCGCGCCGCCGATGCGGTCCGACAAGCGTCTTGCGTGATAGATCGGCGAGGGACGCCCGACGTAGTGCTTCAGGTCGTCGGCGAATTCCTTCTGGAACGCGGGATCGTCGCGCAGGCGCGTGTACGCCGCCGTCAATTCTTCCAGCGGCGCGACCAGGGTCTCCGCGACGAAGGTGCCGCCGTAGGCACCGAAGCGCCCGTGTTCGTCGGGAAAAGCGTGGTAATCGATGTCTTTCATGCGTTCCAGGGAATCCTTGTCCACGGCGACCGTCACAGGTTCTGTCGCGCGCCCTGCTTCAACTGCTCGATGGTTTCGGAGGTGAGCGGGTCGGGCAGGCCGCGGCGATCATGAGTCCTCCGCAACCGCGGCGCGTACTGCCGCGAAGAAGTCGCGCATCTTGCCGTGATCCTTGACCCCCGGCGCGGATTCCACGCCGCTGGCGAGATCCACGGCCCACGGCCGCACCACGCGGATCGCGTCGCCCACGTTGTCCGCGTTCAGGCCGCCGGCAAGCAGGATCGGCCTGCCAAGATTGCGCGGAACGCGCGACCAGTCGAAGGTCTTGCCGCGTCCACCCTGCTGGCCGGGTGGGTGGCCGTCCAGCACGAAACCCGATGCGTGCGCATGTGCCGCGGCGACCGCGCGCACGTCGATGTCGCCATCCATGCCGATCGCCTTGATGTAGCGCGTCCCGAAGGATTCGCAGAACGCGGCGTCTTCCGAGCCGTGGAACTGCACGAGACTCGGTTGCACGCCGTCGATCACCGCACGCACGCGTTCGGCGGAAAGATCGTGCGACAACACCACCGCATCCACGAATGCCGGTAGCGCGTCGCGGATCGTTCGCGCCCGATCGATCGGCACGCAGCGCGGGCTGCTCGGTGTCATCACCATGCCGATCGCGTCGGCACCCAGCTCGCACGCGAGCAACGCATCCTCGACGCGGGTGACGCCGCAGATCTTGACGCGAGTTCGATGGTTCATGCGCTGACTTCGGCAGGAAGTCCCCATTGTGCCGGATAGCGCGGACCAAGGAAGGTCAGTCCTTGCGGAGGCGCGGTGGCGCCGGCCAGGGCACGATCGCGGCCTTGCAGCAATTGCGCGATCCACTCGCGCGACCGTTCGCCACGTCCGACTTCGAGCAGCGAGCCCACGATGTTGCGTACCATGTGATGCAGGAAGGCGTTGGCCTCGATCTCCACGATCACGTGATCGCCTACCCGCCGCACCGCGAGGGCATGCACCGCGCGGCGCGCATGCGTCGCCTGGCAGGCGATCGCGCGGAACGCGGAGAAATCGTGTTCGCCGACCAATGCCTGCGCCGCCGCATGCATCGCATCCGCATCGAGCGGCAGGCGTTCCCACGACATGAAGCGCGCATCCAGCGCGGGCCGGATCGCGCGGTTGAGGATCACGTAGCGGTATCGCCTCGCGCGTGCGGAAAAACGCGCGTGGAAATCATCGGGCATCGCGCGTGCCCACAACACCGCGACGGCATGCGGCAGACGCGTGGTCGCACCCAGCACCCACGCGCGTGGGTCGCGCTCAGCATGCGTATCGAAATGCACGACCTGGCAGCGCGCGTGCACACCCGCGTCGGTGCGGCCCGCACAGGTCACTTCCACGGGATGGTCGGCCACGAACGACAACGCCGATTCCACTTCGGCCTGCAGGCTCGGCCCGTGTGTCAGCCGCTGCCAGCCGAAGAAGCCGGTACCGTCGTATTCGATGCCGAGGGCGATGCGCACGATGCTACGGGCTTGCGCGACGGGTCGCGCGTGTGCGCGGGACACCGGCTCCGATGTTCAACACGGCACCACCGCCATCGTTCAAGCGATGTCGTCCAGCAAACGCCTGGCTTCGTCCTTCTGCGCCTGCGTGCCCTCGTTGAGCACTTCTTCGAGCATCGCCCGCGCGCCGGCGGGATCGCCCATGTCGAGGTAGGCGCGCGCGAGATCCAGCTTGGTGTCGACCGGATCGTCGCTGAACTCGTCCGACGATGCGGGCGCAATTTCCTCCTCGCCGGACGCATCGGCGTAAGACGTCGGCGCTGCGGATTCCTCGAAGTCCACCGCGCCGCGTTCGCGCGTGATGTCGTCCAGTCCCGCCACCGGCGCCTGCGGCGGCGCCATGCCCGGCTCGGCGACCGGCTCGCCGGGCGGCGGTTCGTCGAAGGTGAAATCATAGTCCTGCACGGCAGGCTCGGCTTCCGGCTCCGACTCGGACTCTTGTGCAACCGGGTCGTGTGGCTCGTCGGCCTCCGCAACATCCGCCTGCTCGTCCGGCAACGGCGAGTCGCCGAAATGATCCGCCAGCGACGACGCCTCCGGTTCTTCCGGCAATTCCGGCAGCGGCTTCGGGCGGCGGCGCAGCAGCCCGGCGAGGATCAGCACCAGCAGCACGGCACCTGCGGCGATCCACGCCACAGAGCGCTGATACCACGGCAATGCTTCCGTCGCGGCAGCGCTGGGCTTTGATGCGGGCTGCGGCTTCGCGGCAACGGGCCTAGAAACCGGCGCGGGTTTCGCCGGAGCGTTCGCCGCAACGGTGCCGGGCGTGCTCGCGGAGGCGGCAGGCGCGGAAGCGGTGCCCGCCGGGGATGTCGACGCACCCGCAGTCGCCGCCTTCGCCACCGCAGTCGTGCTGCCCGCCGGCGCAGGAGCCACCGCAGCGGCGGACGAAGCCGCGCCGGGACCGTTCTGCAATTTCGTGAGCTTGCCCTGCAGTTCGGCGATCTGCGCATCCTTCATGCCGAGCAGCTTCTGGTTCTTGCCGCTGATGTCTTCCAGATCCTTGACGCGCGATTGCAGTTCGCTGTTCTCCTGCTTCGCGCTCGCGAGCGATTCCTTCGTGGTCGCCAGTTGCTGCTTCAGGCCCGCGACTTGTTCGGCGCCGGTGCCGCCCTGTTCGCCGGCGCGCGTGGAAGCCGAGCCTCCGCCCTGGGTCGGCGGCACCAGTGCGAGCTTGTCGCCCGCGTCGGTCGCGCTTTTCGCCGGCGCGCCCTGGTCACCGGCCGCTTCGCTCGCGACCACCGTGGCCTTGCGCGCGGCCACGCCGCGCCAGTCTTCGTTCTGCCTGCGCACTTGCGCGTGCGCCTTTGCGCCGCCGGGCGCCGATGCGATTTCGTCGCGGGTGGGAATGCGCAGGATCGCGCCGCTTTTCAGGTTGTTGATGTTGTCGTGATAGAACGCATCCGGGTTGCTGCTCTGCAAGGCCAGCATCATCTGGTCGACGCTGACCTGGTCGTCCGGACGGTTTTCGCTGGCGATGCGATAAAGCGTGTCGCCATGCTGCACGGTGTAATCGCCCGTATGCGCGCCGGTGGACTGCACCGGGTTCGACGGCGGTGGAGGCGCCGCAGGCGGAGGCGTGGGCGCAGCCGCCTGTTGCATCGGCGCAGGGGTCACCGGCGCCGTGGCGGGCGGCGTCGGCGCGGGAGCAGCCTGAGGCGGCGCGGATGCCGGAGCGATCATTTCCTGTTCTGGCAGCGGCGCGCTGATCACCGGATCGAGCAACACGGTGTATTCGCGCAACAGCTTGCCGGACGCGTTGTCCACCTCGATCAGGAAATCAAGATAGGGGTCGCTGACCGGCTGCTGGCTGGTGATCAGCACCAGCTTGTGGCCGGTGCTGTCGTCGACGATGCTGAAGCGCAACTGGTCAAGGCCCGTGCGTGAAATCCCGGCCTTGTCGAAATCGGCCTGCGACGCGAGGCCGGCGCGCAGGTCGCGGGCTTCGGAAAGATTGTCGAGCTGGATCGGGATTTCCGCGACCAGCGGTTCGTCCAGCGCGGATTTCACCCGCACTTCGCCGAGTTGCATGGCCAGCGCGGGCGCGCTTCCCAGTGCGAGGGCAATGGCCAGCGGAAGCTTGGTGCTCGACTTCATCTCATCATCCCCGTTGCGGCGCGTTGGCGGAAAACCTCGCGCCCGAGGGCGCGGTCGCAAGGTTAGTCCAGTCCGCCAGCGCTGAACAGGGCCGATGCGCGCGCCCAGCCGAGGCGCGGAGTCTCAGCGATGCCCGGCGGAATGCGCGGATGCAGGCGCCGCGGAAATGGCCTTGCCCGAAGCCGCCTGCAAGGCGGCGAGCTTGCGTTGCAACTCGGCGATCTCGCGGTCGCGCTGTGTCTGTTGCGCCTGTTGCGTCGCGCCGGTTTGTTCCAGTGCCGCGACCTTGTCTTTCAACTGCGCGGTTTGCGCGTGCTGGGCATCCACCTGCGCGCGCGCCTCGCTCAATTGGCGCGAGATTTCCGGCGATGCGCCGGACGAAGTGCCGCCCGCGGGCGGCGTGGCCACAACCATGCCCGCGAGCGACGCGCCAAGCATCAGGACCATGATCCGCAACATGGGAAACTCCCCGCGACGCCCGTGGCGCCGTTATAGCGCGTTCCCGCGCGTGCCGTCACGACAGGCGTCAGAGATGGTCGCGCACCAGCAGTTCGGCAATCTGCACCGCGTTGAGCGCGGCGCCCTTGCGGATGTTGTCGGACACGATCCACAGGTCGAGGCCGCGCGGATGCGAGATGTCCTCGCGGATGCGCCCCACGAACACCTCGTCGTGGCCTGCCGCATGGCCGGCCGGGGTGGGGTAACCGCCGGGCTTGCGTTCGTCCACCACCACCACGCCGTGTGCGGCAGCGAGCAGCGCCATGGCTTCCTTCGCGCCCAGTTCCCTGTGCGTTTCGATGTGCACCGCTTCGGAATGCCCGTAGAACACCGGCACGCGCACGCAGGTCGGGTTCACCGCGATCGATTCGTCCTCGAGGATCTTGCGCGTTTCCCACACCATCTTCATTTCTTCCCTGGTGTAGCCGTTGTCCTGGAAATCATCGATGTGGGGAATCAGGTTGAAGGCGATGCGCGCGGGGAATTTCGACGGCTCGGCGTCCTGGAAATTCAGCAACGCCGCGGTCTGGCGGCCGAGTTCTTCCATGCCGGAACGTCCGGCGCCGGAAACGGATTGATACGTCGCCACGTTGATGCGCTCGATCCCGGCCGCGCGGTGCAGCGGCGCCAGCGCCACCACCATCTGCATGGTCGAACAATTCGGGTTGGCGATGATGCCGCGGTTGCCGTACTGCGCGATCGCATGCGGATTGACCTCGCTCACCACCAGCGGGACGTCCGGGTCGTAGCGGAATTCCGACGTGTTGTCGATCACCACCGCGCCGGCCGCTGCCGCGCGCGGCGCATGCTCGCGGCTGACCTTGCCGCCTGCGGAGAAGAATGCGATGTCGATGCCGGCGAAGTCGAAGCCGGCGAGGTTCTTCACCGTGAGCGATTTGTTGGCGAACTCGACCTTGCCGCCCGCGGAACGCTCGCTGGCCAATGGCACCAGTTCGCCCACCGGGAATTCGCGCTCGGCCAGGATCGACAGCAGCGTTTCGCCGACCGCACCGGTCGCCCCGACCACGGCGACCTTGTAACTGGATTTCCTGCTCATGCCTTCGCGCTTCCCGGAATCAGCGGCTTCACTTCGCCCACGTCGCCGCACTGCGCGCGGTGGCGCAGCGCCTGGTCCATCAACACCAGCGCGACCATCGCCTCCGCGATCGGCACGGCTCGAACACCTACGCACGGATCGTGGCGACCCTTGCTGCGCACTTCCACTTCCTCGCCGGCGAGATTCACGCTGCGACCGGGTCTGAGGATGCTGGACGTGGGCTTCAACGCGATCGAGGCAAGGATGTCCTGGCCGCTGGAAATCCCGCCCAGTATGCCGCCCGCATGATTGGACGTAAAGCCGTCCAAACGTATTTCATCGAGATGCCCGCTGCCGCGCTGCGCGACGCTGGCAAAACCGTCGCCGATCTCCACGCCCTTGACTGCGTTGATCGACATCAACGCCGATGCCAGCTCCGCGTCCAGTTTGCCGTAGACCGGTTCACCCCAGCCCGGCGGCACGCCCGTGGCGATCACGTTGACGCGCGCGCCGACCGAATCGCCGTCCTTGCGCACGCCGTCGAGGTATTGCTCCAGTTGCGCCACCTGCGCCGCGACCGGCCAGAAGAATGGATTGTTCTCGACCACGGCGAAATCGATCGCGGTTTCCGACGACATGTCCGGTACAACATCGCCGATCTGCGCCAGCCAGCCGCGCACTTGCACCCCGTGCTTTTCCGCCAGCCATTGCTTCGCGACCACGGCCGCCGCCACGCGCATCGTGGTTTCGCGCGCGGAAGCGCGCCCGCCGCCGCGCGGATCGCGAATGCCGTACTTCTGCCAATAGGTGTAATCCGCGTGCGCGGGCCGGAAGACCCCGGTGAGTTCGTCGTAATCCTTCGGCCGCGCATCGGTGTTGCGGACCAGCAACGCGATCGGCGTGCCGGTGGTCTTGCCCTCATGAACACCGGAAAGAATCTCGACCTCGTCGGCCTCGCGCCGCTGCGAGGTGAAGCGCGTCTTTCCCGTCGCGCGACGCGCAAGATCGTGCGCGAAATCGGCCGGCCCTATCGCGATGCCCGGCGGGCAGCCGTCGATCACGCAGCCGATCGCCGGTCCGTGCGACTCGCCGAATGTGGTCACCGCGAACAACTGGCCGAAGGTATTGGACGCCATTTCGCGACTCAGCGGCGCGCGGCGGCGCGGATGGCGTCCGCGTGCTCCAGCAATTCGCGGCGTTCGATCGCGAACACGCCCATCTGCCCCACCTTGAATTCCACCCAAACGAACGCGACCTGCGACAGCAGCGCGTTCAAGGCCCGCTCGGATTCGCCCACTTCCACCACCAGCAGTCCGTCCCCGGTCAAGTGTTCCGGCGCATCGCGCAGGATGCGCAGCGCGAGATCCAGCCCGTCGTCGCCCGCGATCAAGCCTAGTTTCGGCTCGTGGCCGTATTCGGGCGGCAACGCGGCGAATTCCTGCGCGGTGACGTAGGGCGGATTGGAAACGATGAGATCGTAGCGTTCGCCTTGCAATCCTGCGAACAGGTCCGACTGCAACGTGCGCACGCGATCGCCGAACTGATGCAGCGCGATATTCTCGCGCGCGAGGCCCAGCGCATTTTCATCGACATCCACCAGATCCACGCGCCACGCCGGGTTGTATGCGGCCATCGCGATGCCGATGCAGCCGGAACCCGTGCACAGGTCCAGCGCTCGCTGCACGTCGCGCTCCTCCAGCCACGGGGAGAACCCGGACTCGATTAGTTCCGCGATCGGCGAGCGCGGCACGAGTGCGCGCGCGTCGGACTTGAAACGCATTCCCGCGAACCAGGCTTCGCCCACCAGGTACGCCACCGGCTCGCGCGTGGCGATGCGGCGTTCCACCAGCTCCAGCACGCGCGCCTTTTCCTCCGCCGTCAGCCGCGCCGCGCCGTAGGCAGGCGGCATGTCCGGCGGCAGATGCAGCGACGACAGCACCAGGTGCGTGGCCTCGTCGATGGCATTGTCGTGGCTATGGCCGAAAGTCAGCCCGGCCGCGTTGAAGCGACTGGCCGCGTAGCGGATGCAATCGACAATGCTGACGAGTTCGGCGGTCATGTGCGCACTGCGAACGAGGGCCGCAAAGTATAGAGGAGGCCGAATCGCTACACTCCGCGCATGTCGCCGAGCATCGCGCTGCAATACCTGCTGCCGCAAAAGACCCTGAGCCGGATCGTCCGCGCGGCGACGCGCTGGACGTGGCGGCCGTGGAAGGATTTCCTGATCGGCAGCGTGGTGAAGCGTTATCGCGTGGACATGGACGAGGCCGCGCAGCACGATCCGTTCGCCTATCCGCATTTCAACGCCTTCTTCACCCGCGCGCTGAAACCCGGCGCGCGCCACGCCGGCGACGGCGATGCCGCCGTGCTGTGCCCGGCCGACGGCCGCATCAGCCAGGTCGGCCGCATCGAAGACGGCCGCATCCTGCAGGCCAAGGGCCGCGACTTCAGCGTGGCCGAATTGCTGGGCGACGCGCAGGCCGCCGAGGACTATCGCGACGGCCATTTCGCCACGATCTACCTGTCGCCGCGCGACTATCACCGCGTGCACATGCCGATGGACGGCGAACTGCTGGAAACCGTGCACGTGCCGGGACGACTGTTCAGCGTCGCGCCTCGTCCCGTCGCGCAGATCCCGCGGCTGTTCGCGCGCAACGAGCGGCTGGTCTGTCATTTCCACGGGCCGCATGGGCCGTTCGTGCTGGCGCTGGTCGGCGCCATGCTGGTCTCCGGCATCCGCACGGTGTGGAGCGGGCGCGAAGTGCCGCCCTACGCGGCGCACCTGGTCCGCAGCGACTGGCGCAAGCGCGGCGTGCGGCTGGCACGCTTCGCGGAGATGGGCCGCTTCGAGATGGGTTCCACCGTGATCCTGCTGCTGCCGCCCGGCAGTCACCTGCAGGCCGGCCTGCAGCCGGAAATGCCGGTGCGGGTGGGCCAACGGCTGGGGCATTTCCCGCCGATACCTGATCCTGACGCCCCGGCGGGCGGCGACGCCTCGCCCAAACTGTGACCGGGGTTGCAACCCGTCGCGCGCGTATGGTCGAAACTTCCCCACCTTCGCGCGCATCAAGAGGTTATCCGGGGAAAATCATGCGCCTTCTAATGAGGATGCTGGCCCTGAGCCGCGCGGCGCGGATGCGCCGCCAGTTCCGCGACATCGAGCAACGCGCACTCGCATTGCCGCCGCCGACCGCCCTGCTGCTGGCGGAACTGGTGGCGAAGGAATGCGCGGCCGCGCAACGGCTGGATGCGCCGCAGATGTATGGCTCGCCGCCGGACCTCAAACCCGGGAGCTGGGGCACCGGCATGGAACTCGGTCACGACCGCGCCCGTTCCGACAATGCGCAGGTGCGCCTGCGCGGCATCGCGCTGTGGATCGCCGTGGCCTACCACGAAACCCGCGAGCCCAGCTTTCCGGAATTCGCCGACCTGCACCGCGACGTACTGCGCGTGATGCGCATGATCAAGGAAAACGCCGCATTGCCCACCGGCAACGGCCAGCGCTGGATGAAATCGGGCGGCGAAGCGGCGGCGTAATAGGGTAAGAGTCAGCCCGTACTAGGTTTTATGATTATAGCAATAGCCACCCATACGAATATCACCAAATAACCACCATAAAGCAAGCGTAATGCATTGCAATGACGTAACAATTTGGCATCGCTGAGATGCTTGTATTGTTTACTTGCTATGAATCTAAGAAATATCAGGGTTTGTCTTGCTGAATGATCGAGAGGGTTAAACGTCACATCTGGTGTGTCTGGATTATTTGCATAGTGCTTCTTTAGCTGCCGCTTAACAATCGATTGGACCCACACGACTGCGATAAACAACACAACCATACAGCACAAACTTATAACAAATACCCAATTCGATACCATGGCATGGACTCACTGATTGCAATCACAACCAGCCCGCGTAGGCTGGACTGGCAAGCCCAGCTTGCCTGGCCGGTTATTCGACATCCAACTCGATGATCCCGGGAGCAGCGGCCCAATCCCTCGGCAACCAGCCACTGCGCACGACCGAGCTTACTCCACAGAATGATGGACCGCGGAATGCGGCCAACCCGCTGTCGCAAGTTCCGGATCTCAATCCTTGCCACATCCTGCCAGCGTGAGCTCCTGCCCCGGCCTGAGCGAATAGTGCGGCCAGTGCAGATGATTGGCCTTGGCCAGCGCGTGTGCGTTGTCGCAATCGAACTTGCGCGCGATCGACGAAAGGGTATCGCCGCGGCGCACGGTGTAGCGGCGCGGCTCCGACAAAGGAGCGGCCTGCGCGATCTGCGGAGGCGGCGTCGGCAAAACCGCGGAGTGCAGGTCGCTCGCCAGTGCCACCCACGGCCCGCTGACGCAGGACTGCGCGTAGGCGCCTTGCAACTTTTCCGGCAGTTCGACGCGCGCACCCATCGGTTCCTGCACTTGCGGATCGAGCTGCGGATTGAGATTGCGCAGCGTGCGGAACCATCCGGCCCGTGCACCGCCGTCCTGCCCCAGGCACACGGCCAGTTCGCTCAATGACGCGGGTCGCTGCAGGATCACGTGCCCCGGCGCGCCGTCGAGTTCCGGGAAATGCAAGTTGTAACGATCCGGGTGCATGAACAGCCACGCCGCCGCCAGCACCATCGGCACGTAGTCGCGCGTTTCCGGCGACAGCGAGAAATACACCTGCGGATCCCAGAAACTCGCGTTGGGTTGCGTCGCGGCGAGGCGACCGATGCGACCCTCGCCGCCGTTGTACGCCGCGAGCACCAATTCAAGATTGTTGTTGAACTGCGCGAGTTGCTCGTCGAGGTATTCGGCGTTGGCGCGCGCGGACAGCGCGGGATCGAAGCGCTGGTCGAACCCGTCCACCGTGGTCAGGCCGAAACGCGCGCCGGTGGCCGGCATGAACTGCAATGGCCCCGCCGCGCCGGAACGCGACACCGCATGCACCTTGCCGCCGGATTCCTTGGCGAGGATGCCGAACAGGATCGCCTCGGGCAGCCCCGCCTTCTGGTATTCCGGCCACATCTCGAAGCGCAGATATTGATAATCGACATACGCCTGCATCAGATTGGGCCGCATGCGCGTCAGCCAGGTTTCCAGCGCGGCCTTGACCGGCCCGTTCATGGCGATCAGGTCGGAGAGCTTCTGGCCGCCGAGCAGGCTCACGCTGCGCTGCGTCTGCGGCACCGCGCTCAACACCGGTGAAGTGCCTTCGCCGGCATTGGTGGTATCGGGCTGGTCGGACAACTCGTCACCTTCGTCGCCGCCGAGGAAGCTGCCGTCCTTCAGGCGCAACGCGCGGTCGTAACTGCTGATGAAGCGCTGGATGTCGCAACCCGGCGTGTTAACGCACTGCGCGGCGCCATTGCGCATCGCATCCAGCGCCACGCTGATGGCGTGCTCGGCCTGTGCGTTGTCGTCGCGGCGTGCCAGCGTCAACGCCTGGTCGTAGTCGCGGCTTGCCTGGTCGAGTTTCGCGTACAGCTCATCCAGCGTGGAATTTCCCGCGCCCTTGCGCGCGGGCGCGCCGGAACACGCGGACAGCAAGGCAAGCAGCACGACGGCGAGCATGCGCAGCGGCCGCACCTGCGGCCATTTTTTCGAAGACGACATCGCGACGGCACCGGCAGCGGAAAACGTTTCGCACCCTAACCCGCGAATGCGGCGGACTCAAGCACCCGTCACGTACAATGCCGAGCGTGTCTCGTTGCAGGAGAACCCGATGAACCACGTTGCGCCCGGCGGCTGAAACGCATGTCACGCTGGCGACCGCCACCGCCCCGCTCCACCGCGATCATCACGCGCGCGGGTTTCGAGAAACTGAAAGCGGAACTCGACCATCTGTGGCACACGCTGCGACCGGAGGTGGTCAAGGCGCTGGCCGCCGCTGCTGCGGAAGGCGACCGTTCCGAAAACGCCGAATACACCTACCGCAAGAAGCAGCTGGGCGAGATCGACCGTCGCGTGCGTTACCTGTCCAAACGCATTCCGTCGCTGAAAGTCGCGGAAGGCGCGCCGACCGACCGCGCGGCGATTTTCTTCGGCGCGACCTTCGAAATCGAAAACCTCGGCAACGGCGAAAGCCACGTCTATCGCATCGTCGGTCCCGACGAAACCGACGCGAAGCAAGGCTGGATCAGCATCGACTCGCCGCTGGCACGCGCGGCGCTGAAAAAACACATCGACGAGGAATTCGAAGCGGAGCTGCCGGGAGAGAAGGCACGGTTTTCGGTCGTGGATGTCCGCTACGGCTAATATGGAGATTACGTAACCAAATATTATTTCCACCAATAGATTAGTGAATGCATGGATAATCAAAGTGAAAGTGGATTCCAATTATCAGAGTGGATAAGTTCTCCATTCGATTTCACGAGTGAATCCAATTCAACGTCGGTGGAAATCTTACCGACAGGTAAATCGTAAAACGTGCGGGCAGTCAGCCCCGGATCTAAATCTACAAATTCCGACTTAGTATTCAGCTCAAAAGAACTACCTGGGGCTAGAGGACTATCGTGTCGAATCCGAATCGAGGCTACTGATTCTCCGTAAGGCCCATTCAAGAATAGCAACCCTTTGAACCCGTTGACAACGAAGCTGCTAGCGTTTCGGCAAGTGAAATCGTAAGTCACTTGCGGAAAGGGCATATCCGTGGCATCTGGTTTTGGGATGGAATCAAACTGCTTGTTCTCCAATCGGCATTGAATGGACTCATGCATTAGCTTGGCATTATCGGCAGCAATTTTTGCGGCTTGAACTTTCTTAGCCTCAGCTTCTTCTTGCTCAGCCTGCGCCCGCACATTTATTGCCTCAACCCGCTGCGCCTCTGCCGTGTCATACACCAGCTGATCAGTTATCGCCTCGCGATAAGTCACCGATTTACTTGCTGATTTATCTCCTTGAGCTAACCTTGCTGCACGACGTATCTCATATTCTGCAATAGCTTGCTGCTCGGATGGGGTCAGCTTGGCAAGCGTTTCCCGGACATCAGGTGATGTCGCGATATCTAAGGGTAGTGTCTTATCACGTGGATCCCCGCATCCAGCCAAAAGCAGGGCGGGAAGAATCCAAAATAAGAGTCGCAATGTGCGCACAGCGAACCCCTTCTCGTTGGTATCAAGCCTACAATTTCTGAAAAAGGACAGGTAAACCTACTTAACATGCCTCAATTTTGCTGTTTAATCCACGCAGTTTCATCGTTGTAGGGTAGCATCGCCCCGCGCGCAGCGGCTGGTAGCACGGCGCGTTCCGGTGGAAATTTTCGGCTTCGCCATCCGGATGCCAGCCGGGAATGCCGGACAGCGGCAGCGGGCGCAGCTCCAGCGGATCGCGCAACAAATCCTCGTTGCGGATTGCGTGAGCGCAGGCATCAATGATTTCGCCCTTGGACGCACCCGACGCGCCGCCACTGGATCCCGGCCTGCGCCGGGATGACAAGCCATTTTCTTCTTGATCGGGACCGGGGATCACCACCAGCGCCTTGCCGACCAGCAGCTTGTCCGACGCCAGCGCGTGTTCCAGCAGCGCGTGGCCGAACACTTCGACCTCGATGCGGCCGTCGCGCCATGCGTCACGCTCGCGCCAGAACAATCCGTGCCAGTCGTGCGCATCCCACAGCGCCAGCAGCGCCGGATCGCGCAGGCCGACCATCACGCCGGCCTCGTCGAAATGGGTGAGCGCGTACTGTGCGCGCGAGCGTTGCTTCGGGCCCATGCGCGCGATCTCGGCAACCTGGCGCAGGTTGAGCGCTCGCTTCAAATCCGGAAAGCGCAGCCACGCCAGCGCGTTGAACAGATCGTGCCAGTTGCGCTCGCGGGTGGCGATGAGACCGCGCTGCGCGATGCGTTGCTCGTAATGCAGCCCGTCGGCCAGCAATTCGCGCGATTGCGCGGCAAAGCGCAACGGCACGTCCGCCGGCCATCGCGCATTGATCGCATCGACGGACGGCCATTCGCGGGCCTGCAGTAGATCGGCGAATTCGTGCCATGCCGCCAACGGCATCCGCGCAAACACCTGCGGATCGACGGCTTCGCGCGGCGGCGCAATATATCGCACGAAGGCTACGTCGGTTGCGCCAGTCTCGCGACCAGGTCGTGTTCGTCCGCACCGGTCACGCGCACTTTCGCGAATTGCCCGGGTTTGAGCGATTGCCCGTCGACGATGCGCACCATGCCGTCGATTTCCGGCGCGTCGGCCATCGAACGCGCGACCGCGCCTTCGGCGTTCGCTTCGTCGACCAGCACGTCGAACGTGCGGCCAATCTTCTTCTGCAATTTCGCGGCGGAGATTTCGGCCTGCACTTCCATGAAACGTTCGAGGCGGTCTTCCTTCAATTCTTCCGGCACCGGATCGGGCAGCTCGTTGGCCTTGGCGCCGCCGACCGGTGAATAGGCGAACGCACCTACGCGGTCGAGCTGCGCTTCGCCGAGGAAATCCAGCAACTCCTCGAACTCGGCGTCGGTCTCGCCGGGGAAGCCGACGATGAAGGTGCTGCGGATCGTCAAGTCCGGGCATTCGCGGCGCCACGCGTGGATGCGATCCAGCGTCTTGTCGATGTTGCCGGGCCGCTTCATCAACTTGAGGATGCGCGGACTGGCGTGCTGGAACGGAATGTCGAGGTACGGAAGGATTTTTCCTTCGGCCATCAACGGGATCACGTCGTCCACGTGCGGGTACGGATACACGTAGTGCAGCCGCACCCACGCGCCGAGTTCGCCAAGCCCGCGGCACAGGTCGGTCATGCGCGTCTGGTACGAATTGCCGCGCCACGCGCGTTCGGCGTAACGCACATCGACGCCATACGCGCTGGTGTCCTGCGAAATCACCAGCAATTCCTTGACGCCGGAACGCACCAGCTTTTCGGCCTCGACCAGCACCTCGTCGATCGGACGCGACACGAGGTTCCCACGCATCGACGGAATGATGCAGAACGTGCAACGGTGGTTGCAGCCTTCGGAAATCTTCAGGTAAGCGTAGTGTTTCGGTGTCAGCTTGATGCCCGTGTCCGGAACCAGATCGACGAACGGATCGTGCGGCTTCGGCAACGCGGCGTGCACCGCGCCCATCACGTTCGCGTAATCCTGCGGGCCGGTGATCGCCAGCACGTCTGGATACGCCTCGCGGATCAGCGCGTCGCGCTTGCCGAGGCAACCCGTGACGATGACCTTGCCGTTCTCGTGCAGCGCCTCGCCGATCGCGTCCAGCGATTCCTGCACGGCCGCGTCGATGAAGCCGCAGGTGTTGACGATCACCGCGTTGGCCTTGTCGTAGCGCGGCACGATCTCGTAACCCTCGGCCTTCAACTGGGTGAGGATGCGCTCGGAATCGACCAGCGCCTTGGGGCAGCCGAGGCTGACGAAACCAACTTTGGGCGTGGAAGCGGGCATGCGGGTGAGCGGCAGGCGAAACCGGCATTGTATCGGCGCGGCACGCGCGCATTTGAACCGGCTGGTTGACTTGTCCCGTCACGGGTTTAGGCTGGCGGGATCGTCGTTTGAAGGAACAATGTCATGGGTGAACGCATCAGCCTCAACACCGCCGGCACGCATTGCATTGGCGCTTATCTGGCAAGACCCGCGGGCAAGCCGAAAGGCGGCGTGGTGGTGGTACAGGAAATTTTCGGCATCAACGCGCACATCCGCAGCGTGGCCGATGGCTACGCCGCGCACAGCTACGTCGCGATAGCGCCGGCGTTCTTCGATTTCGTCGAGAACGACGTGGAGCTCGGGTACGACAAAACCGGCATGGACAAGGGCCGTGGACTGATCGGCGAAGTCGGCATGGAACGCGCGGTCGAAACCGTCGCCAGCGCGGCCGAGGCGATCCAGTCCAGCGGCAGGATCGGCGCGGTCGGTTACTGCTGGGGCGGCACGGTCGCGCTGCGCGCCGCACAGGTGCTGGCGATGCCGGCGTCGAGCTATTACGGCGCGCGCAACGTGCAATACCTCGACCAGCCGCTGCGGGCACCGGCGATTTTCCATTTCGGCGCGGACGATCCATCGATCACGGCGGAGGCGATCGCCAAACAACGCGCGGCGTGGCCTGATGCCCCGATTTATGTCTACGAGCATTGCGGCCATGCCTTCAATCGCGACGTCGATCCGCATGCGTACAACGAGGCTGCGGCGAAACTGGCGTTGCAACGCACCCTCGATCTGTTCGACAGGGAACTCGCGGGCGACGCATGAGCGACGATCCGGCATCCGGCTTCGAACTCGACCCGCGCCTCGCCGCGGACACGGTGTTCGTCGCCGACTGGAAATTATGCCGGGTGCTGCTGATGGACGACGCGCGCTTCCCGTGGCTGATACTGGTGCCGCGGCGCGCGGGACTCGTCGAACTCGACGATCTCGATGAAGATAGCCGCACGCGGCTGATGCACGAAATCCGGTTCGCCATGCAAATCCTGCGCGGCGTAGCTTCCTGCGGCAAGCTCAACGTCGGTGCGCTCGGCAACATCGTGCGGCAATTGCACGTGCACGTGGTGGCGCGTCGCGAAGGCGATGCCGCGTGGCCGGCGCCGGTATGGGGGAACGGCACGGCGCAACGCTACGCGCCGGAAGCGCGCGACAGGCTGGTCGAGGCGCTTTGCCACGAAGGCAGCGATCACGCGGAAGATTCCGTCTTCCTCCCGCACACGCAAGGCGATGGCTGAATTCTCCATCGAGACCCTGTCCGAGGATGCGCTGCTGCTGCGCCTCGGCGATCGCATCGACGCGGAACCCAATGCGCGCATCCATGCCATCGCCGCACGCTTGCGCGACATGACGCTTCCGGGCATCCATGACATTGCGCCCGCGTACGCCAGCCTGCTGGTGCGTTTCGATCCCTTTGCAACCGACGGCGCGGATGTGCTGCGCGACAGCCTGCGGAAACTGGCTTCGGAACCCGGCGTTCATGCCGACACGTCCCCACGCCTCGTGGAAATTCCGGTGTGCTACGGCGGCGAGCACGGCGTCGATCTGCAAGATGTCGCGCGTCACGCCGGCCTGGACACGCAGCAACTGGCCGCGCGCCATGCTTCGATGGAATACCGCGTCGCCATGCTCGGCTTCGCCCCCGGTTTTCCCTATTTGCTCGGGATGGATCCTTCGTTGCATGTGCCGCGACGCGCCACGCCACGCACGCGCGTGCCGGCCGGATCGGTCGCCATCGGAGGCACGCAGACCGGCTTCTATCCGCGCGAACTGCCGGGCGGATGGCAGCTCATCGGCCGCACGCCGCTGACGCTGTTCGATGCGCAACGCGATCCACCCTGTCTGCTGGCGCCCGGCGACCGCGTGCGCTTTCGCGCGATCGATGCAGACGAATTCGCGGCGCTGACGGAGCCTGCCGAGGAGCGCGGCGAGGGGTCGCCGCTTTTCGATCTTCGCGATCAGGGACGATCACGGAAATGACGGCCGTCGAAGTTTTGAAACCCGGCCTGTTGACCACGCCGCAAGATGCCGGCCGCATGGATTTGACGCATCTCGGCATCGGCCGCGCCGGCGCATTCGATGCGCCGGCCTTGCGCCTTGCCAATGCGCTGGCCGGCAATCCACGCGATGCCTGCGCGCTGGAAATCACCCTGTTCGGCCCGACCCTGCGCTTCCGTCGCGATGCATGGATCGCCGTCACCGGCGCCCCGTTGCCCGTGCGCGTCGACAGCGACGAGCAGCCGATGTGGTCGCCACTGCACCTGCGTTCCGGACAAACGCTGGAACTGGGCGCGGCACGCGAAGGCTGCCGCGCGTACCTCGCGGTGCGCGGCGGTTTCGATCTTGCATACGTGCTCGGAAGCCGCAGCCTCGACGTCAACGCGGCGCTCGGTCCGTTCGGGCATCCATTGCGCGCGGGCGATGTATTGCCGGTCGGCGACACCTCTCTCGTGCCGGCATCGCAGGGAACGCCATCGCGCAAATGGCGGCTCGATGCGCGCCACTGGTTCGACGCCGCGATACCGCACACGCTGCGGCTGACGTCCGGAACGCATGCCTCGCGCCTGGACGAGGATTCACGCGAAGCGTTGTTCGCGCGCGAATTCCGTGTCGGCAACGCTTCCAACCGCGTCGGCGTGCGCCTGCAAAGCACGCGACTGCAGTTGTCGACACCTTTCGAAATGATCAGCGAAGGCTGTGTCGCCGGCACGCTGCAATTGCCTCCTTCCGGTGAACCGATCGCGCTGGGCGTCGAACACCCCGTCAGCGGTGGTTATCCGCGTATCGGCCAGATCGCCGCGGTCGACCTTCCCCGCCTTGCGCAATGCCGGCCCGGCGATGCGCTACGCTTCACGCCCTGCACGGCAGAAGCCGCGCTGCGCATGCTGCGCGAGCGCGAACAGCGATTGCGCAAACTGGAGATCGCCATCCTGCAAAGACTGCGCGCGTGAAGACCATCGACCTCAACGCGGATCTCGGCGAAGGCTGCGACGACGCGGCGGTGATGCCGCACCTCACGTCGGCCAACATCGCCTGCGGCTTCCACGCCGGCGACGCGGCGACCATGCGGCGCACCGTCGAGCTGTGCGTGCGACACGGCGTCGCGATCGGCGCGCACCCTTCCCTGCACGATCCGCAGCACTTCGGGCGACGCGAACTGGAAGTCGATGCCGACGAGGTCCATGCGCAGACGCTGTACCAGATCGGCGCGCTGGACGCCTTCGCGCGCGCGGCGGGCACACGCCTGCACCACGTCAAGCCGCACGGCGCGCTCTACAACATGGCCGCACGCGAATACGCATTGGCGGAAGCGATCGCACGCGCCGTGCACGACTACGACCCTTCGCTGATCCTGGTCGGGCTGGCCGGCAGCGCATCGATCGACGCCGCGCGCGCGGCGGGATTGCGCACCGCGAACGAGGCGTTCTGCGATCGCCGCTACCGCGCCGATGGATCGCTCCTGCCACGCTCGCAGACGGGTGCGGTGATCGAGGACATCGATGCAGCCGTGGCGCAGGCCGTGTCCATTGCCTTGCACGGCGAAGCCGTTGCGGAAGACGGCATTCGCGTCGGCATCGCGGTCGACACGCTGTGCGTGCACGGCGACCACGACAATGCCGGCGAACTCGCGCAGCGCCTGCGTGATGCGCTGGAGCATTCCGGCCTGCGCATCGCGGCGCCGGAGCGCGCATGACGCACTGGCTGCCGCTGTTGGGCGTGGCGGTCGTCGTCCTCGGCTTCGCACTGCGCTTCAATCCGGTGCCGGTGGTGATCATCGCCGGCCTGGTCAGCGGACTCGCCGGCAAGAGCCCCGGCGAAATCCTGGCGTTGCTCGGCAACAGTTTCGTCTCGCAACGCGCGTTGCTGCTGTACGCGCTCACGCTGCCGGCGATCGGCGTGCTGGAACGCGCGGGCCTGCGCGAACACGCGCGCAACTGGATCGCTTCGCTGCGCGGCCTCACGCTTTCGCGCCTGCTGCTCGCCTATCTCGGCATGCGCCAGATCCTGTCGATGCTCGGCCTCACCAATGTCGCCGGACAGGCGCAGACCGTGCGTCCGCTGCTGGCACCGATGGCGGAGGCGGCGGCGGAGAAACGCGGCACGGCCCTCGACGAAGGCGAACGCAAGGGCGTGCGCGCATTCTGCGCCGCGACCGACAACGTCGGGCTGTTCTTCGGCGAGGACGTGTTCATCGCGCTCGGCGCGGTGCTGCTGATCCAGGGGTTCTACGCGCAGCACGGCATCGTTCTGCAGCCGCTGCAGATCGCGCTGTGGGCGCTGCCGACCGCGATCGCGGCTTTCCTGATCCATGGCCTGCGCGTCGTGTTGTTCGCGCGCCATGTCGCTCGCGCGCCGACCGTCGCGACGCCCGCGGGACAATACTGATGACGCGCACCCTCCATGCTTGACATCGGCCAGGCTTATCGGCTGGTCGCGCTGTTCCTCGCCGGCGCGGCGTGGCTCAACCTGCGCGAACGACGCTGGTCGCACGCCGCGTTCTGGGGCGTGCTGGCGGCACTGTTCGTCGGTGGCGACGCCGTGCTGGCGGCAAGCAAGGCGCACCGCGAATGGCCCGCGCAGCTCGCGGGCATCGGCGTACTCGCACTGGCCGGGCTGGCGCCGCGCATGCATCGCGGCGAATTGCGCGAACGCGACGCGCGGCAACGCGAGGTCGACGCCTTGCGTTTGCGTCACAAGCTGCTGCTTCCCGCCGTGCTGATTCCGCTGGTGACGCTGCTGGTCGCGCTTTTCGGCGCCCGCATCACTCTGGGAAGCCGCCATCTGTTCGACGCCAGCCAGATGACGCTGACCGGGCTGGCATTGGCCTGCGTGATCGCGCTGGTCGCCGCGCTGGCCGTCACGCGCGCAAGACCGGCGAGCGGTCTGATCGAAGGCCGTCGCTTGCTGGACACGCTGGGATGGGCTGCGCTGCTGCCGCTGATGCTGGCCGCGCTGGGCGGCGTGTTCGCCGCGACCGGCGTGGGCGACGCGATCGCCGACCTATTGAAAACCGCGATCCCGGTGCAAAGCGCGCTCGCCTGCATCCTCGCCTACGGTCTCGGCATGGTGCTGTTCACCGTGATCATGGGCAACGCGTTCGCGGCGTTCCCGGTATTGACCGCCGGCATCGGCCTGCCGCTGCTGATCCACCTGCACGGCGCGAATCCCGCGATCCTCGGCGCGCTCGGCATGCTGACCGGTTATTGCGGCACGTTGTTCACGCCGATGGCGGCGAACTTCAACATCGTGCCGGTGGCGCTGCTGGAGTTGCCGAACCAGAACGACGTGATCCGCGCGCAATGGAAGACCGGCGCGGCCTTGCTGGTCGTGAACCTGGTCCTGATGTACGGTCTGGTTTTCCGGTTCTGAGCACGATGAAACGCGAAGCCCCGAACGACGTGCTGGTCACCGGCTTCTCGCCGTTCGCGGGCGAGATGGTGAACCCCTCGTGGCAGGTTGCACGCGCGCTGGACGGCGCGATCATTGCCGGTCATCGCGTAAGCGCTCTGGAGCTGCCCACCGAATTCGCGGCCTCGATCGCGATGTTGCGCGCCACGCTGCGCCGACAGCAGCCGCGTGTGGTCGTGGCGGCAGGACTGGCAGGCGGACGCGAGGGGATTTCACTGGAGCGCGTGGCGATCAACGTGATCGACGCACGCATTCCCGACAACGCCGGCGCGCAGCCTGTCGACGTGCCGGTAGTGCGCCGCGCGGCGCCCGCCTATTTCAGCTCATTGCCGATCAAGGCCGCGCTGGCGGCGTTGCAACGCGAAGACATCCCCGCGCACGTCTCGCAGACCGCGGGCACCTACGTCTGCAATGCGCTGTTCTACGCCTTGATGCACGCGGCGAAACGGCATCGCGGCATGCGCGCGGGCTTCGTGCACGTGCCGTGGCTGCCGGATCAGGCGCGACGCCATGCGCAACCGGGCATGCCTCTGGAACAAATGATGCGGGCACTGGAAACCGTCATCCGCACCGCGCTGAGCGTGCGCACGGACGCGCGCACGTCCGCCGGCCCGGAAAGCTGAGGCCCGGATGCAGTCAGTCGCTGCTGCTGGCGCTGGCCGGCGGCGGGTTCTTGTCTTCCACCGCACTGAGCAATTGCAGATTGCCCTTGCGCTCGACGTAGCCGGTGAAGTGGAAGGTCAATTGCAGGCCGGCGAAATACTCCAGCTGCGCATCCTTGACGTTGGCGTCGGGACCATCCTTCAGCAACACGGTTTTCGGCAACTGCTTCTGGTCGGAGAGATAACGGAAGTGCCCGTTCAGGTCGTCCAGGGACAGGGTCGCGCCATCCAGCAGGAACTGCCCGTCCTTGGCCGCTTCCAGGGTCATGTCGTATTGCTGCGGCACGTTGGCCACGGTTTCTCCGCCGCCACGCACACGGCCGTAGCAGCCGGAAAGCGTCAGGACCAGCGCGAACATCGCGACGCCCAGCAGGCGCGTGGTGGAAAGGCGAGCAATCATCGGGAGGCCTCCGTTGCAATCGTCGAAGCATAGCGCGGCGCCGGAAGCGAAACCTGACGGCGCGATATACAAGCGGCCCGGTCGCGCATTCCGAATCGCCCGCGTCAGGTCTTGGGCAGCGTGACGCCGGTCTGTCCCTGGTACTTGCCACCGCGGTCGCGGTAACTGGTCTCGCAGACCTCGTCCGATTCCAGGAACAGCATCTGCGCCACGCCCTCGTTGGCGTAGATCTTGGCCGGCAGCGGCGTGGTGTTGGAAAACTCCAGCGTCACGTGGCCTTCCCACTCCGGTTCCAGCGGCGTCACGTTGACGATGATGCCGCAGCGCGCGTAGGTGCTTTTGCCGAGGCAGATCGTCAGCACGCTGCGCGGGATGCGGAAATATTCCACCGTGCGCGCCAGCGCGAAGGAGTTGGGCGGGATGATGCAGCAGGCGCCCTTGAAGTCCACGAAGTTGCGCGAATCGAAATCCTTGGGATCGACGATGGTCGAGTTGATGTTGGTGAAGATCTTGAACTCGTCGGCGCAGCGCACGTCGTAGCCATAGCTGGAGGTGCCGTAGGAGACGATGCGCCCCGCGCCGTTCTGCTTGATCTGGCCCGGTTCGAACGGGTCGATCATGCCGGTCGCGGCCATGCGGCGGATCCACTTGTCGGACTTGATGCTCATGCGGCGCTCTCAGGTGTTCTCGATCACGATCTTCGGCATCGCGATGGCCTTGTTCTTCGCCTGCAGCGACAACTGCGCCGCGGCGCGGCGCGCGATCCCGCGATAACGCGCGGCGATGTCCGAATCCGGCATCGCGGCCACGCTCGGTTTGCCGCCGTCCGCCTGTTCGCGGATGCGGATGTCCAGCGGCAGCGAGCCCAGCAACGGCACGTTGTACTGCTGCGCCATGCGTTCACCACCACCTTCGCCGAACACGTGTTCCTCGTGGCCGCATTGCGAGCACACGTGCGTGGCCATGTTCTCGACGATGCCCAGCACCGGCACCGCGACCTTCTGGAACATCTGCAGGCCTCGTTTCGCGTCCAGCAATGCGATGTCCTGCGGCGTGGTGACGATCACCGCACCCGACACAGGCACGCGCTGCGCCAGCGTCAACTGGATGTCGCCGGTGCCCGGCGGCAGGTCGATCACAAGGTAATCCAGGTCGCGCCAGCGCGTGTCGTTCAACAACTGTGTCAGCGCCTGCGTCACCATCGGCCCGCGCCAGATCATCGGCGTGTCTTCGCCGACCAGGAAACCGATCGACATCAACTGCACGCCGTGGTTCGTCATCGGCTCGATGGATTTGCCATCCGGCGAATCCGGGCGGCCCTCCAGCCCGAACATGCGCGGCTGGCTGGGACCATAGATGTCCGCGTCCAGCACGCCGACGGTTGCGCCTTCCGCCGCCAGCGCCAACGCGAGATTCGCCGCGACCGTGGACTTGCCGACGCCACCCTTGCCCGAGGCCACCGCGATGATGTTCTTCACGCCAGGCAGCGGCGTGAGCTTGTCCTGCACCTTGTGCGCGACGATGCGCGTGGCGACGGAGACCGTCGCCTGCGCGATCGCGCCGTCCGATTCGAGATGCTGCTTGATCCGCGCGGCGAGCTCATCGGCGAACGATTTGGCCGGATAGCCCAGCACGATCTCGACGGCCGCGCGATCGCCGTCCACGCCGAGCGCGCGCACGGCGCCGCCGGTGACGATGTCGATGCCGGTGTGCGGGTCGACGATCTCCGCGAGCAGCTCGCGGACGCGGGGTTCGGAAAGGGACGGCATCGCAGGCACGATCGGCGGAAAGCCAAACCGCAATTATGCCAGACGTCGTCGGTGGGTCGCCTCGCCGATCGGCAGCCACCGCGGGATAATTCCCGACGATGAAATCCTCGGGATACCGCGGCCGTTTCGCGCCCTCGCCCACCGGCGACCTGCACTTCGGATCGCTGCTGGCCGCGATCGGAAGCTGGTTGCACGCGCGCGCCGCGGGTGGCGCGTGGCTGGTGCGGGTCGAGGACATCGATCCCCCGCGCGAAGTCCCCGGTTCCGCACATGCCATCCTGCGCGCGCTCGACGCCTGCGCGCTGGAGCCCGACGAGCCGCCGCTGTTCCAGAGCGCGCGCCAGGATGCCTACGCAGCGGCATTGCGGCGCCTGCGCGCGGATGCCCGCGTGTTTCCCTGCCGGTGCTCGCGCAGCGACCTCGCCGTGCGCGGCGGCGTGCATCGCGGCGCCTGCATGGTCGCGCCGGGCCCAGGCAGAATGTCCGCGCGCGAACCGGCATGGCGCGTGCGCGTGGACGAAGCCGTCATTCAATTCGACGATGCCCTGCAAGGCCCGCAGCGCTGGCCATTGGCGGACGACGGCGATTTCGTGGTCAGGCGCGCGGATGGTCCGTTCGCCTACCAGCTCGCCTGCGCGGTCGACGAGGCGTTCCAGGGCATCACCGAAGTGGTGCGTGGCGCCGACCTGCTGGATTCCACGCCGCGCCAGATCTTCCTGATGCGGTTGCTGGGCCTGCCCGAACCGGCCTATCTGCACCTGCCGGTCGCGGTGACGGCCACGGGAGAAAAGCTGTCGAAGTCCAGCGGCGCGCCAGCCATCGATGTCCGGAATCCTGTTCCGGCGATGCGCGCGGCGTTGTCCCTGCTGGGCCTGCCCGCCACCGCCCTGCGCGGAACGACTCCTCGCACGCTGCTGCGCGATGCACTCGCGGCTTTCGATTCCGTTGCCATTCCCTGCAGCAAGACGCTGCTGGCAACCGATTTCTCATGAGAAGCGCGGCCAGGGATGGCCGCTCCTTGATCCTCGCGATTTCGATTCCGCGGCGTTGCCGCGTCAAAGCTCTGCCAGTAGCCGGCTTTTCGTGAGAAGTGCGGCCAGGGATGGCCGCTCTGGCTTCTGCAATCAGGGACGATTGCAGAAATTTTGCCGCAACGCGGCGAGACTTCCCGGCGTCTGCTGGCGCATGATCGGCAGTCATCGGCCCATCCAGCAAGGAGAATGGCATGTCCCAGCAACGCGTGGCACTGGTAACCGGCGGCACCGGCGGCATCGGCACGGCCATCGTGCGGCGACTGGCCGGGATGGGGGTCAAGGTCGCCACCAATTACCGCGACGAAGCCAAGGCCAAGGCATGGAAAGACAAGTTGGCGGCCGAAGGCATCGACGTAACGCTGGTGAAAGGCGACGTTTCCGACCCTGCATCATCCGAAGCGATGGTGAAAGAAGTCGAGCAGAAACTCGGCCCCGTCGACATCCTGGTCAACAATGCCGGCATCACCCGCGACACCACTTTCCACAAGATGTCCTACCAGCAATGGACGGACGTGGTGAACACCAACCTCAACGCCTGCTTCAACGTCACCCGCCAAGTGATCGACGGCATGCGCAACCGCAAGTGGGGCCGCGTCATCCAGATCAGCTCGATCAACGGCCAGAAAGGCCAGTACGGGCAGGCCAACTACGCCGCCGCCAAGGCCGGCATGCATGGCTTCACCATTTCGCTGGCGCAGGAAAACGCCAAGTTCGGCATCACCGTCAACACCGTCTCGCCCGGCTACATCGGCACCGACATGGTGATGGCCGTGCCCGAGGACGTGCGCGCCAAGATCGTCGCGCAGATCCCGGTGGGACGCCTCGGCGAACCCGACGAGATCGCCTACGCGGTGTCGTTCTTCCTCGACGACAAGGCCGCCTGGATCACCGGCGCCAACCTCTCGATCAATGGCGGGCATTACATGGGGTGGTGACCGCAGAGCGGTTTCGCTCGCTTCTCGAGCGAGCCACTTTTGTTTCGGCAAAAGTGGCCAAAACCATTGCGCCGCGCATGACGGTTTCAGCGACTTCCTGTCGTTGAAACTTCCCTGCGCTTCTCGCGCCAATCGGGCCGGCGCGAACTCGCACATCCTTGTGCTCGAACATGCGCGCCTTGCTCACGTTTGGCGCTGCGATGCTCGGCGTCATGCAACGGCGCGTTGATCGCTCCGTTGCCGGCCATCCATGGCCTGCACTACGAACAAACATTGCCGGCTTCGCGCTAACGCGTGAGTTAAGCGTCACGCGGTACGCGCGTCCGCTTGGACGAGTAGGTTAGGCCTGAGCCGAACTAACATCTTTGTAGAATAATTCGCTTGATGAGGATTGGTTGAACTCGGAATAAACAGCGCAAATGAGTTGATCATCGACTTCAAGGGCGTATAGAACGAGCTTTTTTGAACTGGGGTCGTGGCGAAGATGAATTTCTAGCCAAGAGTAGCTGCCACGTCGGATGACATGCCCTGTGAGGATTTGAGAAGAGCTTGGCTTAGGGCTTATGGGCTCCTTTTCGTAGATCACTTCATCCTTGTCACTGATAGTCAAAGTCAGCCGGTAACTATCCCAAAGAAAGCTTCCGCCATGAACTTCCGCAGAAACCTTTGGAGAGGTGACGAACCGTTTCATGGTTGATGCCTAACTAGAAATAGACCCCTAATCCGGGGCGTTGCGCGCGATATTCAGTCTCGTTGCGGGTGCTGTCAAATCGAATAGATAGGCCATGGATGGCCGTGTTAAGCGAGCTTCCGCGCCGTCGCATGACGCCGAGGCGCGCAGCCGAACGGCGGAGCAAGCGCCGCATGTTCGAGCACAAGGATGTGCGAGTTCGGCGCGGCCGCCGTTCGGCGAGCACCGAGGGAAGTCGAGCCGACACGACGTCGGCGAGATCGTCATGCCCGTGCGCAATGGCTTTGGCTACTTTCCCCGAAAGGAAAGTAGCCCGCTCGTGGCAGCGAGCGGAATCAGGACATTCTTGCGTTTAGCCCGCTGGATTCCGGCCTTCGCCGGCATGACGAAGGGCGCTAGTGCGCCGCCGCAAGCCGTGCTAGCTTTGCGGCATGGCACCAATCCGCGTCATCAAGAAGTACCCCAACCGCCGCCTGTACGACACCGAGATCTCCAGTTACATCACGCTGGAGGAAGTGCGGCAACTGGTGTTGGGCGGCGCGTCGTTCGAAGTGCGCGACGCCAAGACCGACGAGGACCTGACCCGCGCCGTGCTGCTGCAGATCATCGCCGAGCACGAGCAGCAAGGGCAGCCGATGTTCTCCGCCAACCTGCTCTCCCAGATCATTCGCTTCTACGGCGATTCCATGCAGGGTTTCGTGGGCGGCTATCTCGAAAACAGCCTGCAGATCTTCCTTGACCAGCAGCACAAGTTCCGCGCGCAACTGAAGGAAATGCTGGGCCAGACCCCGTGGTCGATGCTCAACGAAATGACCGAGCGCAACATCGACTTGTGGAAATCGTTGCAGCGCGGGTTCATGGAATCCGCCCAGACCGCCGCCTCGGCGCCCCCGCCCAAGCCGCCCGCCGGCGAGGGCAAGAAATCGCGCTGACCCCATACGCGCGTCACGTTGACACCCCGTCCGGCGCTGCCTACCATCCGTGCTTGTTGCAGCGCACCACGTGACGCTGCGCCGCATATCGAGCGCGGCCAGGGGCGGCCGCCATTGAGGAGTTGATCATGAGCAAGCGTGTGGCGGTCGTGACCGGCGGCATCGGCGGTCTGGGCACCGAAATCTGCAAACAGCTGGCGTCCGCCGGGCGCCAGGTCGTCGCCGCCGACTTGGGCAATCGCCAGGAACGGCTGGCCGCATTCCGCGAGGAAACGCAGGCGTTCAACGGCAGCATCGTGTTCGCCCCTGCGGACGTCGCCCGTTTCGAGGATTGCGAAGCCCTGGTCAAGCACATCAACGAAACCTACGGCAGCGTGGACATCGTGGTCAACGCCGCCGGCATCACCCGCGACACCTCGCTCAAGAAAATGAGCCAGGCGCAATGGAGCGACCTGATGCACGTCAACCTCGACGGCGTGTTCAACATGTGCCGCAACGTGGTGGACGGCATGAGCGATCGCGGATTCGGCCGCATCGTCAACATCAGCTCCGTGAACGGCCAGACCGGCCAGTTCGGCCAGACCAATTACTCCGCGGCCAAGGCCGGCATGCACGGCTTCACCATGGCGCTGGCGCGCGAAGTGGCCAAGAAGGGCGTGACCGTCAACAGCGTGTCGCCGGGCTACTGCAAGACCGAGATGGTGATGAAGGTGCCGGAAGACATCCGCAGCCAGATCATCGCGCAGATTCCGGTCGGCCGACTCGGCGAGCCTTCCGACATCGCGCGCACCGTCGCCTTCCTCACCGCGGACGATGCCGGCTTCATCACCGGCGCCAACCTGCCGGTGAATGGCGGCTATTTCATGTCGTTCTGATGGGTGTCGGCGACTGACTGCACCAGATAGAGCCTGACATCGGGCTGTCCGCTGGGCAGTTCGATGGCGGCGCCATTAAGTACTCGGATGCCGTTCACGGGCAGCACGTCCCGGCGCAAGGCTGCAGCGATCATTGCGGTCTGTCGCCGTTGCAATACCCAGTGCGGGACCAGCGCAACGCAAATGGCGGTCGCCACCATCGCGGCCAGTGCCGTATTCCACGTCCGGCGATGCGAGCGCCCTGAGACTTGCTCTGATGGGTGCCGGCGCTTCGCGATCTTCTGCTGAAGCCGCGCCAGCCCGCCCGGTGGCGGCTCCAACAACGGCAACAGGGTTTCGAGTTCACGCATCGGCAACATCCTCCAGCAGAACCTTCAGCCGGGCCATGGCTTGGTGTTTGCGGGATGCCACCGTTCCCTCGGGTATCCGCAGCAACGCCGCGATTTCCCGTCCGCGCAGCTCGCTGAACTCGGAAAGCAGCAGGACATCACGCGACGTCGCGGGCAATTGCCGCAACGCTACACGCAAGCGGCGCGTGGCCAGGAAATCGTCCTCGGAAGAAACCGTCACATGATTCTCGTCGACCAGCGGCTCGTGGCGCCATAACCGCCGCCAGCGCAGGCGATTGCGTGCCAGATTCAACGCCGTGGTCCAAACCAGCGCATCCAGCGTTTCCTCGTCCACACTGTCGCGACGCGCCCAGATCCGCATGTAGGCATCGTGGATCACGTCCTGACAATCTTCGCGGTGCCACAACTGGCGATACAACACGTTGTACAAAGGCCCTTCCAGCCGCCGATAACTGCCGTAGAGCGCATCCTCGCGCGCCGCCACGGGCCCGTCTCAATGCGTTGCTGCAGCGGAGCGGTCGACCCGCATCACGAACAGGCGCATAACCGGTGCGGTTTCGGCCGTTCCCTGCGAAGCCGGGGCGGCTTGAGGTACTTGTCCGAGCACGATGTACTGGCCGGGAATCGCGGCGACGGTTGTGGAGAGATCGATCGCACGAACGGCGTCTACTGATTTGCTGTGATACTGCATCGACAGATCTATCGCTTTACCCTGCCCAGTCTGGGCGACGAAGGACCATTTTCCGGCATCCGGTGTTTCGATGCCGCCCGAACCGCTGTTTGTCTTCGTGGTGGCCGCAGCCATGGAATCGAGCACGAAATGGCTGGCCCCCAGGGACGCGCGCAAACGATCCAGAGTCGCGGCCAATGGCTTCAATTCGGGGCTGTCCTCGCCTTGCCCACGCACTGCATCAACGACCCAGAAATGCAGTTGCAGTGATTCGTCTCCCGACGAATCGTCCGCATCATTGGTGGAGTTCCGGCCCAGTTGGCCTATCGCATCGCCAATGGAGGGCTGCAACGCCTTGGGGGCAAGCACGAGAATGGCGCCGGGAAACGGTTCAGTCACCGTCATCTCGGTGTGGGATTTCAAGCCTACCCGGTAGTCCGAACTTTCAAGAACGGCGGAAAGACTATTTGCAATGGCCCTGGATTCGGCAGCGGGAACCTTGTAGAGCTTCAACTCGAAAGCCTGCCCACCGGAACCGTCGTCGGACGCATCACTATGGCAAGCAGCCAGGGCAGTTGTCAGCAAGACGACCCCGAGGATGCGGAATGCAATCTTCATCTTGTCGGTCCGTGACCGTCGGCATGGCGGCCTTCTTCCATGTTTACACGCGAGCACGGATTTTCTTCACTGCACGCCGAGTCCATGCCGTGTGCTGCCCACAGGCGCCTGATGCAGACGGCAACAATACTTGCCGTAGAGGATGAATATTGCCAGGCATCGCCCCTTGATCGGAAGGCTCTTCAGTCGAATCCAGACAAACGTTTTCTGAGCTCCAGCAAACGTGCGTCGGCATGGGCGCCCGGCGACGCGCGCGCGGCGAGGCTTTGTTCCGGCGTGCGTCCTTCCCCTGCCGTGCTTGCCGCCTCGGCGGCGGCGCGGTAAGCCGCGCGGAACGACACGCCCGCCGCGGCTTGTTCGATCGCCACATCGGTGGCATACATCGACGGTTCGATCGCGGCGCGCATCGCATCCTCGTTCCAGCGCAATTCCGAAAGCAGCGAAGGCAATAGTTCCAGCGCGGCCAGCCCGCGGCTGAAGGCGTGGAACAGGCCGCCCTTGGACACCTGCAGGTCGCGCTGGTAACCGGATGGCAACGACAGCAGTTGCTCGATTTCGCTGCGGCCTGCGGCGACGCTGGCATAGCTGGCGCGCATCAGTTCGATCACGTCCGGATTGCGCTTGTTGGGCATGATCGAGGAGCCGGTGGTGAACTGCGACGGCAGCGACACGAAGCCGAATTCCGCCGTGGTGAACAGGCTCAAGTCCCACGCCAGCCGGCGCAGGTCGAGTGCCGCCGAACCCAGCGCCTCGATCGCGGCCATTTCGAATTTGCCGCGCGAAAGCTGCGCGGCGATCGGAGAAATCTGCAGCCGCGCGAAGCCGAGCGCAGACGTCGTGTGGTCGCGATCGAGCCCGAGGTTGACGCCATAACCTGCCGCCGTGCCTAGCGGATTGGCGTCGATCCACGTGCGCGTCGCGCGTGCGCGCGCGGCATCGTCGATGAACGATTCCGCATAGCCGGCGAACCACATCGCGGTCGAGGACACCACCGCGCGCTGCAGATGGGTGTAGCCCGGCATCGGCAGCGATCCGGCTTCCGCGCGATCGAGGCAGATGCCCGCCACCTCGCGGCACAGCGCTTCCAGTCGATCCAGCCTTTCCTTCAGCCACAGCCGCGTCGCCACCAGCACCTGGTCGTTGCGGCTGCGGCCGGCGTGAACCTTGCGGCCGACATCTCCCAGGCGCCCGGTCAGGCGGGCCTCGATCGCGGAATGGCCATCCTCGTGACGCTCATCCAGTACAAAGATGCCGTCGCGGAAGTCCGCGGCCAGTACGTCGAGTTCGCGCAACAGCGCCGCGACTTCACCAACGGCCAGCATGCCGATGCGTCCCAGCCCTTCGACATGCGCGCGGCTGGCGGCGATGTCGTGCAGGAAGAATTCGCGATCCAGCACCACGTCGTCGCCGGCGAGAAAATGCATGATCCGCGGATCGACGAACGTATCGGATTTCTTCCAGACCGGATCGCTCACGGCACGTCCTCCAGCGGAATGCCTTCGGTTTCATCGAAGCCGAATGCCAGGTTGAGGTTTTGCAGCGCCTGCGTCGCGGCGCCCTTCAACAGGTTGTCCAGTGTCGCCACGATCACGGCGCGTTTGCCGCCCGGCGCGACGGCGAAACCGCCGATCTCGACGTCGTGACGGCCGGCGATGCGGCTGACCCAGGGTGGATCGTCCACGATGCGGACCAGCGGCTCGCCGGCATAGCGTTCGCGATAGCGCGCCTTCAGGGCGTCGGCCGTGACCGGCTCGCGCAGCCACAGGTTCACCGTCATGGTGATGCCGCGGAAATGCGGCGCGACGTGCGGCATGAATTCCACAGGCACGCCCAATTGCCGCGAAACTTCGCGTTGGTGCAGATGATCGACCAGCGAATACGGCATCAGGTTGTCGCGCAATTTCCCGGGATCGTTCTTGTCCGAAGGCGTCGTGCCCGCGCCGGAGTAGCCGGACACGCCGAAGCACTGCGGCGGCGAGACCAGGTCGTCCAGCACAGGCGCGATCGCCAGTTGCATCGCGGTGGCGTAGCAACCGGGATTGGCGATGCGACGCTCGCCGCGGTAACGCGCGCGCGCGAGTTCCGGCAACCCGTAATGCCAGCCGTCGTCGAATCGATGGTCGGCCGAGACATCCACGATCAGGGTCCGCGGCGCTTTTTCATCCAGCGCCCGCACCCAGGGCGCGGCGTTGCCGTTGGGCAACGCGAGGACCACCGCGTCGGCCTGCCTGTCCGCGGCCGCCTCGGGGTCGAGCGGTTCGTAGCGAAGCTCGCCCGCGACATCGGCCACGCACCGTCCCGCCAATTCCCGCGAGGACACGAATGCAAGTTTCAAATGGGGATGACGTGCAATCAGCGCGATCAGCTCCGCGCCGACGTGTCCCCTGGCCCCGACGATCCCCACGGATTTGCGCGCGTCGTTCCGCATGTCAGCGATTCACCAGGGTCGCCGCGCGCGCGCGGCAATATTCGACACTGGCTGCGATCGTCGCGAACGATTCCAGCCCATACCAGAATGTCGTCCAGTGCGCGCCCTTGACGCAGCCGTCGGCTTCGCCGGCATAGAACTCGTTGACGCCGTTGTCGATGCGCGAACGCCAGAACAGCGACGGGTTTTCCGCGCGCATCACCTGCCACGCCGCACGCCCCAGCCCTTCGCCCTGTGCGTCCTCGGCCACCGCGAACTTGTCCAGATAGGCCGCGCCCGAGCCGTCCGCCAGCGTCGCACGCGACAGGATCAATGCGGCGCGATAATTCTCGCTGACGTAGGCGCGATACAGCGGCGTGCGCCCGAAATAATCCGGCACCAGCCGGCGTCCAAAACTCGCTTCGATCAATTCGCGCAACCGCTGCCTGTCCAGTTGCGACCAGCGCGTGCAGCGCCGCACCTTTTCGCCGCGCCGCACCAGCGTGCCGGAGCCGCGATGGGTGAACAGTTCGCGCGCCAGTTCCGACGGGCGCGTGATCGATGCCGATGACGTCGGCGGCAGGTCGTCCAGCATTTGCTTGATCTGTTCGAGCTTGACGCGCATCCCCGAATGCAGCCATGGCTCGCGCATCAGCGCGGCGTAGTCGCTGCGCAAGTTGATCGAATCGATCACGCGGCCTTCACCGTCCAGCAGGCCGCCGGCGCCGGTGAGGAAGACGATCTTGTAGGGCTGCAGCGCACGCACCAGCTCGTTGGCGGCGAAGTCCGCATTGACGTTGAGGATCTGCCCGGTTGGTGTTTCGCCGAGGCTCGCCAGCACCGGGATCGAGCCCGCGCGCAGGCTGGCGTCGATCGGCATCACGTCCACGCGCGTCACGCACCCGACCATGCCGTATTTGCGGCGATTCAGCAAGGCCGCTTCGAACACGCCCGACAGCACCGAAGTCGCGCGCACGTCGTTGACTTGCAGCGCTTCGACCAGTTTCAGGTTTTCTGTTTGCAGCACGCGACGCACCACGCCGAGCACTTCCGGGTTGGTATGTCGCAAGCCATCGACCACGCGCCCCGCGATGCCGGCCGCGGCCAGTTGCTCGTCCAGTTGCGGGCCGGCGCCATGCACCACGATCGGCGTCAATCCCACCTGCTGCAGGAATGCCAGCGAAGACGTCAACGCGGCAAGATCGTCTCGCAGCACGGCACCGCCCACTTTCACCACCGCGAATCGCCGCGCGTCCAGCCGCGAGAAACGCTGGAGATATTGCCGGATCTCCTTCGCGCCGCTCATGTTGGAAAGCAAGCGCACGATGGCCTGCCGCGTCGGCGCGTGCAGGTCGGCGCTCATGCCATCCCCCGTTCCACGATGCGGCGCACGCGCTGCGCGTAACCGCGCAATTGCTCCAGCGACACCCATTCGTCGGCGCAATGCGCCTGCGCGATGTCGCCCGGGCCGTACACGAACGTCGTGCAACCGGCCTGCGAAAACAGCGAGGCTTCCGTCCAGAAATCCACCGCGTTGCCGATCGGCAGGCCCAGCTCGTCGGCAAGATCGCGCGCAGCCAGCCGGTGTGCCTCGGCTTTGGCGCCATCGCCACCCGGCAATGGCGGCCCGCGGAAAGTTTCGGTGAAGGTTTCTGCCTGCGGTCGCGCGCAATCCCGCAATGAGCGCAACAACGCATCGCCGTCCATCGACGGCAGCGGCCGCATGCCGAATCGAACCTCGGCCGACGGCGCGATCATGTTGGCCTTGATGCCGCCTTCGATGCGGCCGATGTTGAAGCGCAGCCCGGTCAAGCCTCCGAAGCGCTCGCGCGATTGCGACTCCGCGAATTCCAGCGCGCGCGCGCCCCACCGCATCGCCCGGTGCACCGCGCTGCCGGATTCTCCCGGCTCGCCGGAAGCGTGGCCCGCGCGGCCGGTGAAACGCACCAGCACCGAATGAAGGCCGCGGTGCGCCAGTACCGCCTCGCCGCGGGTCGGTTCTGCCACGATGACCGCATCGAATGCGGGCTTGTCCGCGAGGAAAGCGCGGATGCAGCGCGGATCGGCGCCTTCCTCGTCGGTGGTGAACAACAGCGCCATGTCGCCACGTGACACGTTTGCAGTTACCAGCAATGCCGCCGCCGCGCCCTTGATGTCGCACGCCCCCAGCCCGATCGCACGATCGGCCGACACGCGCAGCTCGAACGGGCTGGCGCTCCACTGCGGCGAATCCGGAACGGTGTCGAGGTGCACGTTGAAAAGCAGCTTCGGCTTGCCCCGCACCGCGAACAGGCTGACCGCGCCCGCGCCATGATCCGTCACCTCGATATCGAATCCCGGCAATTGCGCGCGCAGGTAATCGAAAATGCCGTCCGCGCTGATCGCCCGCGGCGGATTGCGCGTGTCGAACCCGACCAGCGCACGCAGGTGCGCGAGCGTGGCGTCGAGCAACGTATCCATCACCGATTAACCTCGGCCCACAGGGTCGAGCTCATGCCGAACAGCTTGATGAAGCCTTCGGCTTCGGTCACGCCCCAATCCGCGGCCTGGGCGTAGGTCGCACCCTTGCTGCTGAGGATGTGCGCGGACTTCACTTCCACCGCCTGCACGCTGCCGCCGCTGGTCTCCAGCGTGACCAGGCCGGTGACCATCCGCTGCGAACTGCGCAGGAAGGCTTCCAGGTCGGTCTTCAGCGGATCGTGGAAGAAGCCTTCGTACACCAGCTCGATCCACTTGCGCGCGACTTCCGGCTTGAAGCGGTTCTGCTGCTTGGTCAGCACCGCTTCCTCCAGCGCGCGGTGCGCGACCAGCAGTGCCGCGAGGCCCGGCGCTTCGTACACGATCCGGCCCTTCAGGCCGATGGTGGTATCGCCGGTGTAGAGGCCGCGGCCCACGCCGTAATGCGCGAAGGCGCGATTGAGTTCTGCCAGCAATCGGGGGCCGTCGAGCGTGCGGTCATCCAGCAGCACCGCCTCGCCGTTCTCGAAACCGACCGTCACCCGCATCGGCTGCGGCGGCCATTCGGCGCGCGGCCTGCACCAGGCGCGCGCGCCCTCGCCCGGCGCTTCCCAGCGGTCGATCTCGCCGCCCGACATGGTCACGCCGAGCAGGTTCTCGTTGATGGTGTAGGCCTGCTGTTTCGCGCGGACATCGAAGCCGCGTTGCTTCAGGTATTCCTGTTCGTACGCGCGCGTCTGGGTGTGCTCCTTCTGGATTTCCCGGATCGGCGCGACGATCTCGTAATCACCCAGCGCCTTTACCGCGAGATCGAAACGCACCTGGTCGTTGCCCATCCCGGTGCAGCCGTGCGCGATCGCACGCGTGTCGAGCTGCGCGGCACGCTTGATCGCGGCATCGACGATGAGATAGCGGTCGGAAACCAGCAGCGGATACTGGCCCTGGTAGCCCTCGCCCGCCCACACGAACGGTTTGACGAAGTGTTCCCACAGCGCCGGGCCGCCGTTGACGGTCACGTGCGAAGCCACGCCGAGTTCGTTGGCGCGCTGTTCGATGTAGGCACACTCCCGGGAATCCACGCCGCCGGTATCGGCGAACACGGTGTGCACCGACCAGCCGCGCTCCTTTAGCCAAGGCACGCAAAAGCTGGTGTCGAGACCACCGGAAAAGGCGAGAACGATGTCCTTCGTCATTTCAACATCCTCCCGTGGTGGCGCCGGCCAGCATGGCCATCACGGCTTTCTGCACGTGCAACCGGTTTTCCGCTTCGTCGATCGCGATGCAGCGCGGCGAATCCATTACCGCATCGGTAGCCTTGATGTTCCGCCGCAGCGGCAGGCAATGGCTGAACACCGCAGCGTCGGTCAACGCCATCTTGGCTTCGTCCACCATGAAGTGCCGGTACGCGTCGCGCACGGGTTTCTCCTGCTCCCAGCGACCGAAGTACGGCAACGCGCCCCAGCTCTTCGCATAGATCGCGTGCGCGCCGCGATAAGCCTCTGCGATATCGTGGGAGACGCGCAGCGAACCGCCGTTCGCGCGCGCGTTTTCGGCGGCCGCCTGCATGTAGCGTTCGTCCAGCGCGTATTCCGGCGTGGGGCACAGCAGGGTCACGTCCATGCCGTAGCGCGTGGCGATCAGCAGTGCGGAGTTGGCGACCGCCGTGTTGAGCGGCTTCGGATGCCAAGTCCAGGTCAGCACGTACTTGCGGCCGCGCAATTCCTCGCCCAGGTGTTCCTGCAACGCCATCACGTGCGCCAGTTCCTGCATCGGATGCGTGATCGTCTCCATGTTGATCACCGGCGCCGTGGCGTGGCGCGCGAAGGCGCGGATCACCGCGTCTTCACGGTCGACGTTCCAGTCGCGGAATTTCGGGAACGCGCGCACCGCGATCAGGTCCACGTAACGCGACAGCACGCGTGCGACTTCCGCGACGTGCTCCTCGGCTTCCCCGTCCATCACTGCGCCGACCTCGAACTCGATCGGCCAGGCGTCCTTGCCGGGAGCCAGGACGACGGCGTGCCCGCCGAGCTGGCGCGCGCCCAATTCGAAACTGGTGCGCGTGCGCAGCGACGGATTGAAGAACAGCAGCGCGATCGACTTGCCGGCGAGCTGCGTGCCGAGCCTGTGGCGCTTGAACGCGGCCGCCTGCCGCAGCAGCGCATCCAGCTCGGCGCGGCTGAAATCCTGGGTGGTGATGAAATGCTTCAACGACATCGATTCGAATCCCGAAAAAAAGAAACCCGGCGCGAGGCCGGGTTTCGTGAACGCGAAAAACGAACGACGATCAACCGGCCGGAATGAAAACTCCCGGTCGGCGCGCGCGCGAGGTCATGCCGGCGGCCATGCGGGCACTGGTCACGACGTCGGCGGAAATGAAGGCACGGGTTTGCACGCGCGGATCATGCCACGGTTTTTCGACACGGCACAAGCCGCGATCATTCCGCGGGCGTCACGCTGACGCGCACCCGCAGGCGTTCGCCGGGGTCGTAACCCAGGCGCGACACGTAGATCTCGCCGCGATAGCGGTACTCCACGTCGTACCCGCTGATGCGGCGTTGCGGGGGATAGTCGCTGACCATGCGGCAATTCGTGACGGTATCGGTGTAGGTGCGATCATTGGCTGCGGAAACGCGATTGCCCACCACGCCGCCGGCCACGGCACCCGCGATAGTCGCCGCCTTGCGCCCGTCGCCCTTGCCGACCGTGTTGCCCAATGCACCGCCGACGATGGCGCCGAGCACGGTGCTACCGGCATGGCTGTTGTCCTGGACGGCGACCGGCTGGTCGTAGCATTCCTGGTGCGGCGGACCGGCCTGCACCACCTGGTACACGGGATCCACCCGCAGCACATCGGCCCACCCGAAGTGGGCGTTGTCGCCCGGCGGTGGCGGTGGTGGATAGGGCTGCGCGTGGACAGCGCCTGCGGAAGCCGCCAGCAGTGCAGCGAAAACGAATTTGACAAGCGACATGGCGACCTCCGTGCGAGCACGGCCTTCCCCCGGACAACCGCGCACGGGCGACATTCCAGCAAATACCGCCTGAATCCGCGCCGAAGCGGACGGCCATGCTCCCGCGCACTGTTAAAATCGCTGACCGGCCGCAGCGCGTTGCGGCGATACCGGAATGCCGGTGATGCCGATCCGCCTCTACAACTCCCTCACCCGCCGCGTCGAGGAATTCCAGCCGCTCGACCGCAACCGCGTCACGATGTACGTGTGCGGGCCGACCGTGTACCACTACGTGCACATCGGCAACGCGCGCGGGCCGGTGGTGTTCGACGTGCTGGCGCGTTTGCTGCGACGGGAATACGGCGCGGAACACGTGGTCTATGCGCGCAACATCACAGACGTGGACGACAAGATCAACGCCGCCGCGCAACAGGCCGGCGTGCCGATCTCCACGATCGCCGGGCGTTATGCCGAGGCCTACGAAGAAGACATGGCGAAACTCGGCGTGCAGCCGCCGGACATCGCGCCGAAAGCCACCGCGCACATCGGCGCAATTGTCGCGATGTGCGCGCGCCTGATCGAAACCGGCCATGCGTACGTGGCCGAAGGCCATGTCTTGTTCGATGTCGCCTCGTATCCGGAATACGGCCGGCTCTCGCGCCGTTCGGTGGACGACATGATCGCCGGCGCGCGCGTGGAAGTCGCGCCGTACAAGAAAAATCCCGCCGACTTCGTGTTGTGGAAGCCTTCCTCGGCCGAACTGCCAGGCTGGGACAGCCCGTGGGGTCGCGGCCGCCCCGGCTGGCACATCGAATGTTCGGCGATGGCGCAGGAACACCTTGGCGAAACCATCGACATCCACGCCGGCGGCAACGACCTGCTGTTCCCGCACCACGAAAACGAGATCGCGCAGAGCACCTGCGCGCACGGCGGCAAACTTTTCGCGCGCTTCTGGTTGCACAACGGCATGCTGACTTTCGATGGCCGAAAGATGTCGAAGTCGCTGGGGAACGTGCTGCAATTGCACGAGCTGTTGCAACAACACCGTCCAGAAGATCTGCGATTCATGTTGCTGCGCGCGCACTATCGCCAGCCACTGGACTGGTCGGACGAAGCCTTGAAACAGGCGAAGGCCACGCTGGATGGCTGGTATGGCGTATTGCGCGATCTTTCGGACGTGGCTGTCGAAGTCGATGAAGCGAACGTTCCAGAAAAAATTCAAATGGCGCTCTGTGATGACTTGAACACCCCGCATGCCTTCGCCGAACTAGCCGAGCTAGCCAGGGCAGCCCGACGTGCAACTTCGGTCGAAGACAAACGACGTGCCAAGACCGCGCTGCTTGTTGGCGGCAAACTGCTGGGGCTTCTGACGTCGGACCCCGAATTCTGGTTCAAGGGGAATTTGAGGGGCGAGGCTTCGTTAGAATTCTCGGCGCAGGGCACTCTTACCGCTGCACCTACCACCGAATATATCGATCAACTGATTGAAGAGCGTCGCGTCGCGCGCGCCGCGCGCGATTTCAAACGTGCCGACGAAATCCGCGACCAGCTCGCGGCGATGGGCGTGGCGATCGAGGACGGCCCGCAGGGCACGCGCTGGAAGATGGCCGACTCATGAGCACGACGACCACCAGCGAAGCCCAGCGAGAGATCGTGGAAGAATTCGCGCTGTTCGGCGACTGGACCGAGCGTTACCAATACCTGATCGACCTCGGGCGCAAGTTGCCGCCGTTCCCGTCCGGACTGATGACGGAGGCCAACAAGGTGCACGGCTGCCAGTCGCAGGTGTGGATGGATGTCTCCGGCGACGCCGCGAAACTGGACATCCGCGCGACCAGCGACTCGACCATCGTGTCCGGCCTGATCGCGTTGCTGCTGCGCGTGTATTCGGGCCGTTCCGCGCAGGACATCCTCGATACCGATCCCGGCTTCATCGAAGCGCTCGGCCTCGCGCGCCATCTCTCGCCCACCCGCTCCAACGGGCTGGCCGCGATGCTGGCGACGATCAAGGAGCATGCGCTGCGCGTGCTCGCATGAAAAAGGCCCCGTTGCCGGAGCCTTTCCAGGTCATGCACGTTGCGCGGGGAACTCAATCGCCCATCTGCTTCTGCAAATGTTCGCGGCGTTCCTGCGCGTCCAGCGACAACGTCGCGATCGGGCGAGCCTCGAGGCGTTCGACGCCGATTTCCTCCTCGGTTTCCTCGCAGTAGCCGTAGCGGCCTTCCTCGATCCGTCGCAGCGCCTTGTCGATCTTGGAAATCAGCTTGCGGTAGCGATCACGCGTGCGCAGCTCCAGCGAGTTCTCCGTCTCGCGGGTGGCGCGCTCGGCATCGTCGCCGACATCGCGCACTTCCTCGCGCAGGTTCTCCATCGTCTGCCGCGATTCCTCGACCAGCTGGTCACGCCAGTCGCGCAGCTTGTTGCGGAAATACGCGAGCTGCTTCGGCCCCATGTATTCCTCTTTCTGGGAAGGCCGGTAGCCCTTGGGCAGGTCGATGTTGACGGTGGCCGGCAATGCGTAGCGACCATCTTCCTTGGTGACGGTGGGCTCGCTGCCGGGCTTGGCGACGGCCACGGCGCCACGTTCGTGTTTCGGCGCGGGCTTCGGATGCGCGACCGCGGTCTTCACCGGCTCCGGTTTATGCGCGACGGATTTGGCGACCAGCGCCGGTTTCGCCAGTGGCTTTTTTGCGGGTGCAGCCTTTTTCGGAGGCGCGACTTTTTTCGCCGGTGCGGGTTTTGCGGCCTTGCGCGCCGGAGCGTGTTTGGCGGCGGCTTTCGCCTGCGGCTTCGCCTTCGCCGCGGATTTTTTCACCTGCTTCAGCGGTGCGGCCTTCTTGGCCGGCTTGCTCGACTTCTTGATGGGAACGATCCTCTTCGCGGATTTGGATTTCGACGCGGCCGCCGGCTTCTTCGCCGGTTTGGCTGCGCGCGCGGAAGCGCCGGATTTCGCCTTCGACTTCGCCATGTCCCTGCACTCGTCTGTGTGATCAGGCGGTCGGGTGTTATAGCCTAGCCCCGACCGACCGGCAACCGATCGGCAAGTGTAGCCGGAATCCGTTTCCTCGTCCTGTGAACGCCGTCTTGACACGCCTGCTGCTGTGCCTGATCGCCGCGTACAAGAAACTGCTGAGCCCGTTGCTCGGCAGCCAGTGCCGCTTCCACCCCACTTGTTCGTCCTACGCGCGCATCGCGATCTCGCGCTTCGGCCCCGCGCGCGGCAGCCTGATGGCGATCTGGCGTATCCTGCGCTGCCAACCCCTGTGCAGCGGCGGCCTCGACGAAGTGCCGGAAACCTTTGCGCTGCGCGGTTGCCGACACCACGGGAATTCGCATGACTGAGGCCTGGCTGATCAAGAACGCGGAGCTGGTCAACGAAGGCCGGCGTCGCCAGGCCGACCTGCGCATCCGTGCCGGACGCATCGACGCGATCGGCAGCGACCTGGATGCGCGCGACGGCGAGCACGTTTTCGATGCCTCCGGCCTGTGGTTGCTGCCGGGCATGATCGACGACCACGTGCATTTCCGCGAACCCGGCTACACGGCCAAGGCCGACATTGCCTCGGAATCGCGCGCGGCGGTCGCGGGCGGCGTCACCAGCTTCATCGAGATGCCGAACACGAATCCGCCGACGCTGACGAACGCGTTGCTGGAAGACAAATACGCCATCGCGGCGCGCATGTCGGTGGCGAACTACGCGTTCTACTTCGGCGCCAGCAACGACAACCTCGACGCGATCCGCGCGCTCGATCCGCGCACGGTGCCGGGCGTGAAAGTATTCCTGTGCGAATCCACCGGCAATCTCTGCGTCAGCGACCCGATCGCGCTGGACGGCGTGTTCCGCGATTCACCGGTCAACGTGGTCGTGCACTGCGAAGACGACCGCATCATCCACGCCAACCTCGACCGCGCGAAAGAAAAGTACGGCGACGCCATCCCGATGGCGATGCATCCGCGGATCCGTTCGCGCAAGGCTTGCTTTGAATCCACCCGCTGGGCGGTGGAAACCGCGCGCCGGTTCGGCACGCGGTTGCACGTGCTACACGTTTCGACGGCCGACGAACTTGCGTTGTTCGAACCGGGCCCGCTCGCCGAGAAAAAAATCACCGCGGAAACCTGCGTGCATTTCCTGCGCTGGAGCGATGCCGATTACGCGACGCTGGGCGGCAAGATCAAATGCAATCCGGCGATCAAGGCCGCTTCCGATCGCGACGCGCTGACCCGCGCACTGGCGGACGGACGGCTCGACATCCTCGCCACCGATCACGCGCCGCACCTGCTGGAGGAAAAGGCGCAGCCGTACACGCGCTGCCCGTCCGGCATTCCGCTGATCCAGTACGCGCTGCAGTCGGCGCTGGAAAGCGTGTTCACGGGCGACTTCTCGCTGGAACGGCTGGTGGAAACCGTCGCGCATGCACCGGCCACGCTGTTCGCCATCGAGGATCGCGGCTTCCTGCGCGAGGGATATCACGCCGACCTGGTGCTGGTCGACCCGGGCAGGCCGCACGCCGTGCGCCGCGATGAAATCTTGTCGAAGTGCGGCTGGTCACCGTTCGAAGGCGACACCTTCCGCAGCAGCATCGCAGCGACGTTCGTCAATGGGCGGCTGGTTGCGCGGGACGGCAAGCTGCTGGACGCGGGAATGGGGATGCGATTGGAGTTTGCGCGATGACAACATCCCAGCTATCGGTACGACTTGCTTTTGTTTGTGCTTTCAGTTTTGTTCTGGCCGCTTGCGGACGCCCTCAAAAACCACAGCCGCAAACTGAGAAACTTGAGGCAGCACTGGCGTTATTGAATCTCGATAATCCACAAAAAGACATGCTTGAGCACGTCAAGAAGGGGGATTATCGACCAGTTGGTGTCTGCGGTTTTGCGTGCTACGCGCCGGGACTTGTTGACCAATCAAATTGGTCCAAATGAGATTGTAATCAAGTACAAGTTGCGCGATGTTCCCGGAACGACTGATGCAGTGGAAAGTTTGCAGCATAGAGATTTAATCAGAAAAGCAACCCGATACGCAGAAACCTACAATCTGGCGTTGAAAGACTGGCTCGAATATCAGCGCAAACTCGATAAGAAGAATTAGTTGTGTCGCAATGCGTTCTGCCTATGCTGCACCAATCTCATTCGTGGAAATATCGAGCGCTTTGAAAGCGTATCGAGCGAAGGCAGGTTGCGCGCCGCCGGCGCGCAGGAACCGGAGTGTACACGTCAGTACATGAGGATTCCGAGCACCGCCGGCGCGCGAGCTGCCGAGCGCAGCAGCTTTCAAAATGCTCGATGAGCCACCGCCACCGCATCATGCTTATGCAGACTCTCGTGGTGTGACGCCACGATGCGGTAGCCGGCGATGCGTGGGTCGGCGTCCAGCGCGGCACGGATGCGGCGCGCGGCGTCCTCGCAGAACATCGGGTTCTCGGCATTCAACTTCGCGAATGCCTGCTCGTCCTCGCGTTTGACGGCCGCCTGCACTGGTGTCGCCAGTGCGCGTTCGATCGCGTCGATCAGCTCGACCACCGGCAATTCAAATCCGGATTTCAATTTCACCTGCACGCGCGCGGTGCTGCGCTGTGCATGCGGCGTGGCCGCGACGCCGCGCTCCGAGCCGAGCCATTCGCGCACTGCGTGGTGCGTTGGCGCGACCGCGGAGAAATCCTCGTCGAAGCGCTGCTGGTTGGCTTGCCGCGACAGCGCCAGCGATGCCGGACAGGTGGAGGAATATTGCACCTCGCAGCCGAGTTGCAACGCGAAATGTCCGTCCTGCAGCGTCGCCTCTACCGTCACCGGATAAGACTTCCAGCCCGCGTTGGCGCTGGCCAGCGACGGACGCTTCAGCAGGTGCGCGTAATCGATGCGCAGGCGCAGGCGCGTCGACAGGCCGGCGTGCGACTCCAGCAACGCGTGCGAGAGGCTGCACAGCATCGACGGCGTCAGCGCCTGCTCGGCCAGCGTCTTTTCGAGCATCAGATACAGGCGCGACATGTGGATGCCGCGCGCGTGAATGTCGGCGAGATCCACTTGCACCGACACGCGCGCCGGCACCACCAGCGTGCCGCCCTGCCCGTCCGCATGGCGCAACGGGAGGTCGATGCCGTCCATGCCGACCCAGTCCAGGGGGCCCGCCTGGTCGGAGTGCGCGGCGCTCGCCACGTCGGGCAATTCCTGCCGGTTGTCTGCGGAAGACATCGTTGCTCCTGCCGTAAAACCCGAATCGGTGTTCCACATGTCAGGGCCGCATCGCGGAACGGCAAGCCCTCGCCGCGGACCATGCATCCATCAAGGCGCCGAAGCCGCCGGCCCCGCGCTGCAATTCCCGCAACGGTTCCTGCACGCGCAGCGCGCGCCGCAAGGCGGCTCGATCCAGCCGTTGTTGCAGCCCTCGGAACAGCGACAGCGGCCCCGGCATTTTATCGGCCTCCGCCATGGCCTGCAGAAGATCCCGGATCTGGTCCTGGAGCGCGCCGCGCCGCGCCGGTCCCTCCTGCAGCAAGGCGTCCTGCGACAACCCGTGGCGCGCGAGCAGCGACATCGGCAGCGGCATGCGGCCGTGGTCCACTTCCATCGGCAGGTTGCGCAACATCGCCGCGAGGTGCTGGATGGGCGCCAGCGCCTGCATCCGACGCGGGTCGGCCGTCGCGCCGAACCACGCCGTCGTCTCGATCCGCGCAAGCGCGCCGTGCAACGAGGCGGCCTGCGCCCTTTGCGTCGGAAAATCGGAGGCGGTCGCCGCTTCCAGTTCGCGGAAGGCCGCGAGCAGGACCTCTTGCCAATGCGGCTGCGGGATCGCGCGAACACCTTCGTCCGCGAACAGGGCCTGCGTCAACGGATGCCGCGCCTGCCCGTTGCCGGCGTGCTGCAATTCCCCGACCCACCATTGCAACTTGGTCGCCGCCACGCGCGGCTCGCGGATCGCATACACCGCATCCAGCCATTGCTGGCGCAAGGCCTCGAACGCGCCGAGCGCGTCCCGCCGCGGCTCGCCGCGCAGGAAAATCCACGCCGTATCGGTTTGCGGATGCGCATTGCGATGATCGCGCAGCCAGCTTTCCAGCGCGTCGGCGGTCATGGGTCAACCGGCGCGGCGCCAAACGAGCCGCGTTGCTTCCGCAGCGGTTGCCAGACAAGGTTGCGCGCCGCAGTGCCATAGCCATCTATGGTCAAGGTGCGCGCCGCAGTATGGCGGCCGCTGCGGAGCAACCCGAAGGGCCGTGGCCCTTTGCCCGCAGGGCTTCGTCATCGTTCGTCTATGTATCGACATACATCTTCCTCACTCTTCCTTGCCCTGCAGACAAAGGGCCGGCGGCGCGACCGTTTGCCGTCGCGCCGCTTGACCCTAGCCGAGCCAATCCGCGATCTGCGCAGCGTTCGCGGCGTAGGCGTCGCCGTCCCATCCGCGCGCGTCCTGCGGATCGAGATAACCCCATTCGGCGACGATGGTGTATGCGCCCGCGCCGCGACCGGCCTGCACGTCGCGCGGATCGTCGCCGACATAGGCGCAATGCGCAGGTTCGACCCCGGCCTGCCTGCATGCATGCAGGATGGTTTGCGGATCCGGCTTGCGCACCGGCAAGGTGTCGCCCGCGACCACCGCGGCCACGCGATCCGCGTAACCGAGGCGTTCGAGCAGCAGCGCGGTCAGGAATCCGGCCTTGTTGGTGATCACGCCCCACTTGATGCCACGCGTCTCCAGTTTGTCGAGCAGCGCAGAGATGCCGGGAAACGGATGCGTGCGCACGGTACCCGTTTGCTGGTAGAGCTCCAGAAACCGGGGCATGACCGCTTCCACTTCGCCTGGGTCACCGAATGCGGTGGAGACGATCGCGCGCGCGCCGCGCGAAGTCACCGCGCGCACGTCGGAATACCCGGGCGCCTCGATGCCGCGTTCCACGCACAACGCGACCAGCGCATCGTGCAGGTCGGGCGCGCTGTCGACCAGGGTGCCGTCGAGGTCGAAGAACATCGCGGCCAGCGGTTCGGGCAGCGCGGGCCTCATGCCGGCTTGCACGCGCAGGCCAGGTAATTCACGTCCACGCGCGTAGTGATACGGGCCTTTCTTGTCAATGGGTTGTAGGCAAGTCCGGATAGTTCGTCGAGCTCCAGCCCGGCCGCGCGCAACAGAACCGCCAGCTCCGACGGCTTGAGGAATTGTTCGTAATGATGCGTGCCGCGCGGCAGCAGGCGCGCGACGTATTCCGCGCCGACGATGGCCAGCGCGAAGGCGGCGGGCGTGCGGTTCAGCGTGGACAAGAACAATTTGCCGCCCGGCTTCAGCAACGCCGCGAGGTCGTCGACCAGCGCCGCCGGATCGGGCACGTGCTCGATCAGTTCCATGCAGCACACGGCGTCGAACGCGGCCGGTTCGTTCGCCACGAGTTCGCGCGAGGAACACAGGCGGTAATCGACTGCCGCGTTCGATTCGCGACGGTGCAATTCGGCGACGTCGATCAACTCCGGCGCGAGGTCGATCGCGGTCACCTTCGCCCCCGCGCGCGCCAGCGCTTCGGAAAGGATGCCGCCGCCGCAACCGATGTCGGCCACGCGCGCGCCGCGCAGGGCAGTGCGTTCCGCGATCCATGCCAGACGCGCGGGATTGAGGTCGTGCAGCGGGCGCGACTCGCCGTTCGGATCCCACCATCTTGATGCGAGTTTGCCGAAGCGCGCGAGTTCTTCCGCGCTGACGTTGCCCATCGCGTCGTTCATTGCATCCATCCGTGCATCGCTTCGACGCCGTCCCTGGCGAGTGGCGCCGGCCCGGACATCCCTGTCCGTGCACTCGCCGGCGCGAGATGCGATCCGACGCATCTCGCGTCACGTCCCGGCTCGCCCCACCATCTGCTGGCGAGCTTGCCGAAACGGGCGAGTTCTTCATCGCTGGCGTTGTGATGGGTCGCCACGTTCATGGCCTGTCATGCCTCCCGCGCAATCTCACGAAGCGAAAGCGGCGATGCGCTCGCCCCAGCGCGCGGCCTTGGCCAGCACCGCATCGACGTCGATATCGCACAACGCGCCATCCGCCAGTTTGCGACGACCGGCGATCCAGACGTCGCTGACCTGCCGCCGCGACGCGGCGTACACCAGTTGCGAGACAGGATGGTAAAGCGGCTGCGTTTCCGGCAAATCCAGCCGCACCGCGGCAAGGTCGGCCTGCTTGCCGGGTTCGATGGAACCGATGCGTTCACCCAGCCCGATCGCGCGCGCACCGTTGAGCGTGGCCGCACGCAGCGCGAAGGCCGCGTCGAAAGCGCTGGCATCGCTGGCGACGCCTTTCGCCAGCAGCGCCGCCGTGCGCAGCTCGCCGAACATGTCGAGGTCATTGTTGGAAGCGCAGCCATCGGTGCCGATCGCGAGGTTCACGCCGGCACGCCGCAATTTTTCCGCGGGGCAGAATCCGGACGCCAGTTTCAGGTTGGATTCCGGGCAATGCGCCACCGAGACACCGGCTTCCGCGCAGACCGCGATTTCACCGTCGGTCAGTTGCGTCATGTGCACCGCGATCAGGCGATCGTTGACCAGGCCGAGGCCCTGCATGCGCGCGAACGGGCGCACGCCGTGCTCGCGACGCGAATCCTCGACCTCCTGCGCGGTCTCGTGCAGGTGCAGGTGCACCGGCACATCGAGTTGATCGGACAACGTGCGGATTCGCGCGAAGCTGGCGTCGGACACCGTGTACGGTGCATGCGGCGCGAACGCGCACGACACCAACGCGTCGCCCTTGAGCTCGTCATGCACCGCCAGCGCGCGCTCAAAATACTCGTCAGGCGTGGACGCCCACGCGCTCGGAAATTCGATGATCGGCAACCCCGCCACCGCGCGGAAGCCCGTCCGCCTGCACGCCGCGGCGAACGCATCCGGGAAGAAATAGTTCTCGTTGCAGGTCGTGGTGCCGCCGCGCAACATCTCGACGATCGCGAGTTCGCTGCCGTCGCGCACGAAATCCGCGCCGATGACTTTCGCTTCCACCGGCCAGATGTGTTGCTGCAGCCAGGTCATCAGCGGCAGGTCGTCAGCCAGGCCCCGCAGCATGGTCATCGGACTGTGCGTGTGCGCGTTGACCAGGCCCGGTATCAGCGCGTGCGCGCCCAGATCGACGCGTTCGCGCGGCGCGTAGCGGGTTTCCGCTTCCATCGCCGGCAATACCGCCACGATGCGGCCTTCATGCACCACGACCGCATGCCGCTGCAGCACCATGCCGTGCGGTTCCACCGGAATCACCCAGCGGGCGCGGATCAGCAGGTCGACGGCTTGCGGGTTGTTTTCGCTCATTCGCCAAAAGCCACTGGATCCCGGTCTTCGCGGGATGAATGATTCGCGACGAAATCCGCTGCACGGATTATCCGCGAATCAGTCACTTCACCCGGCCGACGTATTCGCCGGTGCGCGTGTCCACCTTGATCATTTCGTCCTGGTTGACGAACAGCGGCACGCGCACCACGGCGCCGGTTTCCAGCTTGGCCGGCTTGCCGCCGCCGCCGGAAGTGTCGCCGCGCACGCCGGGATCGGTCTCGACGATCTTCAGCTCGACGAAATTGGGCGGCGTCACCGACAGCGGCGAACCGTTCCACAAGGTGACGATGCACTCCTCCTCGCCCTTCAGCCATTGCGCGGCATCGCCCACCGCGTTCTTGTCGGCGGTGTGCTGCTCGAAGTTGTCCGGCTGCATGAAGTGCCAGAACTCGCCGTCGTTGTAGAGGTACTGCATGTCGGTGTCGATCACGTCCGCGCCTTCCACCGAATCGGTGGACTTGAGGGTCTTCTCGGTGACGCGGCCGTTCTTGAGGTTGCGGATCTTGATGCGGGTGAAGGCCTGGCCCTTGCCGGGCTTGATGAAATCCGCATCGACGATGGCGTAGGGGTCCCCGTCGACGATGATCTTCAGCCCGTTCCTGACGTCGTTCAGACCATAATTGGCCATTGCTGCATGCTCCGTGATTTTTTGCGATCGTCCATGCTCGCGAAGATCAAAAAGCGGTCATCCTGACCGCACTCTTCAATTACGAAAACGCCGCCCGCAAGGCAGGGCGGCTAGAATGATGGACTCGCCGGGGCCACGAGGCCCGGATCAAGACCCGCAATGATACCCGCAACCTCCCTTGCCGCGCAGCCGGCGGCCCTGCCCGACTGGCGGCAGTCCTTGCGCGATGCCATCGGCGATCCCCGCGAACTGCTGGACCTGCTCGGGCTTCCGCATCTCGCCGGGCGTTTGCCCGCGCAAGACGCCGGCTTCGCGTTGCGCGTGCCGCGGGGATTCGTTGCACGCATGCGGCATGGCGATCCGCGCGACCCGCTGCTGCTTCAGGTGTTGCCGCAGTTGGCCGAAAATGCGGAAACGCAGGGTTTCGAGCACGATGCGGTCGGCGATTTGACCGCGCGCGCCGCGCACGGCGTGTTGCACAAATACCCGGGCCGCGCGCTGCTGATCGCGGCCGGCAGTTGTGCCGTCAATTGCCGCTACTGCTTCCGCCGGCATTTCCCCTATGCGGAGGAAATCGCCGCCGCCGCGGCCTGGCGCGAAGCACTGGTGCACATCCGCGGCGATGCAAGCCTGCATGAAGTCATCCTTTCGGGCGGCGACCCGCTGGTGCTGTCAACATCCAAGCTGGACGAATTCGGCGCGGCGCTGGCGACGATCCCGCACGTGAGGACGTTGCGCATCCATACCCGTGTCCCGGTGGTGTTGCCGGAGCGCATCGATGCCGTGTTCTGCAACTGGCTGGGCGCGCTGCCGTTGCGGCGCGTGGTCGTGCTGCATGCCAACCATGCCCGCGAGCTGGATGATCCGGTACACGACGCCTGCTCGCGACTGCGCGCAACCGGCGCGATCCTGTTGAACCAGTCGGTGCTGCTCGCGGGCGTGAACGACACCGCGGACAGCCTGGCCGCGCTGTCCGAACGCCTGTTCGATTGCGGCGTGCTGCCCTACTACCTGCACCAGCTCGATCACGTGCGCGGCACGGCGCATTTCGCTGTAGGCGACGATCGCGCGCGCGAACTGGTCGCGGCCTTGCGCGTCCGCCTGCCGGGCTACCTGGTGCCAAGGCTGGTACGCGAGACCGCGGGCGAGGCTTCCAAGACACCGCTCTGAGCACGGTTCTGGCAATGCCCGCGGTGATACGGTACAAGGAACCCCTTGCCCCGGCGCAACGACGCGTCGACATGAACAGCCCATGATGCAGGACGCCGTTACCCGTATCGTCATCGTCGAGGACATCGCCGAGGATGCAGAACAGATCGTGAGCGTGCTGCGCAATGGCGGCATCGCGGTCCGCCCGCAACGGGTCACCAGCGAGGACGAGCTCGCCGCGGCGCTGGAATCGCTGAATCCCGACCTGGTGCTCGCCAACCCTGCGGCCACCGATATCGATTACGCCGGACTCGCGCGCCAGATCGAAAGCAGCGGCAAGGACATCGCGTTGCTCGCGATCACCGACAAGATCGACGAAGACCTGGTCGCGCGCATCTTCACCAGCACCGGCACGCGCGGCATCGCGCTGCGCAAGCGGCCCGACCAGTTGCAGGCCGTGGTGCGGCGGGAGCTGGATGCGCTGCATACGCGCCGCAGCGTGCGCCGACTGGAATCCGCGCTGCGCGAATCAGAGCGGCGCTGCGATTCGCTGCTGGATTCCTCGCGCGATCCCATCGCCTACGTGCACGAAGGCACGCACGTGCGCGCCAACCGCGCCTACCTGGAGATGTTCGGCTTCGACGACTTCGAGGAAGTGGAGGGCCTGACCCTGCTCGACCTGATCGCGCCAGCGCATACCGCCGATTTCCGCGACCTGCTGAAGCGCCTCTCGCGCGGCGAGAAACCTCCGCCGCGGCTGGAACTCGCGGCACAACGTTCGGACGGCTCCACCTTCGACGCGGTGATGGAGTTTTCGCCGGCCAGCTACGAAGGCGAACCGTGCCTGCAGATCGTGTTCCGCCGCCAGGAAGTCGACCCGGAACTGGCGCGGCAACTGGAACAGATGAAGTCGCACGATCCGCTGACCGGGCTCTACAACCGCGCCTATTTCCTCGCCGAGGTGGACAAGGTGGTGAAGGCGACGATGGAAGGCACGAAAGACCAGTGCCTGCTGCTGATCGAACCCGACAATTTCCAGAACGTCAACGATGCGGTGGGCATCACGGGCACGGATACCCTGTTGAAGGCGATGGCCACGGCGATCTCCGCCAAACTGGGCGACGACGACTGCGCCGGACGCACCGGCGAGCACACCTTCGGTGTGCTGCTCGCATCGCGCCCGCACGAGGAGGTCCAGCGACTCGCCAAGGCAATCTGCGCGGGCATCGAAGCGACCATCGTCGAGGCGGCGGGGCGTTCGGTCAGCCTCACCGCCAGTATCGGAGGCAACCTGATCGGCGAGAAGAACGCCAACACCCAGGCCTTGCTGGCGCAGACCAGCCATGCGCTGCGCAGTGCGCAATCTCAGGGCGGCAATCGCTGGGACATCCACGACCCGGCCGCGACCGACAAGGCGGAAGCGGCCAGGGAAAGCCAGTGGCTGGAGATGATCGACGCCGCGCTCGCCGACGACGGCTTCCTGCTCTATTACCAGCCGGTCGTCAGCCTGCACGGCGCGGAAGGCGAATACTACGAAGTGCTGTTGCGCATGCAGGGCCCTTCGGGCGAAGTGCTGCCCGCGTACTTCTTCCCGGTGGCGGAACGCCACGGCCGCCTGCCCGCGATCGACCGCTGGGTGATCGACCGCGCGATCGACGTGCTGTCGGAACGCCAGAACCGTTCCACGCCCACCTTCCTGTTCATCAAGCTCACCGAGGACTCGCTGCAGGACGAGGAACTCGGCCGCTGGGTCGGGCAGCGCCTGCAGGAAGCGCAGATTCCCGGTTCCTCGCTGGTGTTCGAGATGCCGGAGAGCAAGGTCGTCACCAGCCTCAAGCCGGCGCACGCGCTGGTGGAGCAATTGCGGCAGCACGGCTGCGCCTTCGCGCTGGAGCAATTCGGGTCCGGCCTGAATTCCTTCCAGTTGCTGAAGCACATCGACGTGGACTACCTCAAGATCGACCGCAGCTTCACCCGTGATCTTCCGCGTATCAAGGAGAACCAGCTCAAGGTGCGCGAACTCACCACGCAGGCCGACGCGGCCGGCAAGCACACCATCGCCGAATGGGTGGAAGACGCCGCCAGCATGAGCATCCTGTTCTCGTCCGGCGTGCACTTCGTGCAAGGCAATTTCCTGCGCGAACCGGAAAAGGTGATGGCGTACGTGGCGTAAGCCGAGATGGTAACTTCATCCACTCTCGCGGAACGGAGTCGGCGAAGCGCTTTCGCCATGGCGACAGAATGGCTAAAACATTCGGCAGAATCCGCATCACCAATCCACACAGTGTCCGGCAATTCAATGTATTTTGTGCCTCATTCTATTTCTCCAGAATGCAGATAGTGTAATTACGCCGCAAGATATTGCAATAAAATATCCAATGCCGCCTATCAATATCGCCAATAGGATAGAAAAAATTTCTAGAGCTGCAAATAGACATTGAATACCTCGGTCTGAAAGCATAATTTTTTCAGTGATGAAGGCAATAATCAAGAATGCTGCTCCAGTGATGAACGGGATACCGACGATTGTCCACCAAAGCCAAACTTTTATACTTTTCCTCATGATATATATAATAGATGAGTGATCAAAATCAATTGACATAAATTGGGTATATCCGGCTATAACGATGATCAATACACCTAAAAACGCCAACATAATAATTTCGACTTTTTTTGACATATACTTGGTACTCAATGTATACCGCTAATTTTTTTGCCTATTTCTTCACCTACTGTGCCCGCTCCAGAAATAAGTGGATCTGCACCATATAAACCTAAGGTTGCGCATACGACAACGATAGCCTTCTGACACCGCGCGAATGGAGCATAGTCGGAACTTAGTGGATCAGTGTGCCCGGGGTATTTACGAGCGCAACCGTCAATCCCTTTCTTGATACAAGTTAGCGTAATACAAGCGTACGCGGCTCCAATTATTGGAACCGCATATGCTATTTGTTGACCGTCCATGTCTTTGAGATTCAATGGACGAGAATTAACGTATACGTATGTTGAAATACTTCCTCCGTACAGCCCCTTGGAGTCGCTCTGGATATACCTTCCCGTTCCCGACTCATAGTCGCGGAAGTAGTTGTAATTGAGCCCGGTCTCTGTATCGAAGTACTGTCCCGGATAGCGCAGGTTGAGCGTGTACCCGCCGCTCCCACTCGCAGGCTTCTCTCCGAACGGATTTTGCGTCCACGGCCATAGCCAGATCGGCGTACTACTGGTCGTGGCGGTTACCGCTCTGGGCGTGCCGAGATGATCGGTATAAACGTAGTGCGTTCCTGTCGTGGATTGCCCATCCTGGATCGCGACCAGCGTATCGTCGGCCCAGTAGTACAACCGGATAAACCCGGCGACTTCGCCCAGCAACTTGCCCGACTCATCGTAAATGAACGGAGAACCATTTTTCGTGACCCGTTCGCCGTTGCCGTTGAGCCCATACGTTGCGATCGTGGTTCCGTTCTGCTGCGCCACGGTCAACCGGTTCGTATCGTCATAGCCCAGCCCGTAGGTCCAGCCATTGGCCTGAAGGGCCGTGGTGTTGCCATTGGCGTCGAAGGCACGGGCGGAGGCATCCGCGCCGGTGATGCTCGACAGATGGTGGGTGCCGGTCGTGTAGTGATACACGTCCACCGGCGTAATCCCGGCCGTGGCCTTGCTCAGCCGGTCGCCGGTCTTGCCATAACTGTAGCGCTGCCACGGCGCGCCGCTGGCAGCGTCCACTTCCTTCAGGCGGTACAGCGGATCGTACTGGTAGCTCTCGTTGGGCGTGGGCACGCCCGCTGCACTGCCTTCCTTGCTGATGTTGCCTATGTCGTCTAGCAAGAAGTGCAGGTTGATCGCGCTGCCGGTGATGTCCGTGGCGCGGTAATTGGCGTCGTAGGCCTTGGCCAACGTCTGCCCGCTTGCGTAGGTGTACTGTGTCGCAGGGCCGAACGGCAGGTAGCTGATCGCGATGACGATCGGCAGTGTGGTTCCACTGATTGTCGCAGTCACCGTGCTGATGCGGCCGTCCGCATCACGGGTATAACCCAAGCTGCCGTTGACCGGATAGCTGATACCCATCAAGCGATCTGCAAGGTTGTATGCATAGCCCACAGCGCCATTGCTAATATTGGTGATGGTGATGTGCTTGCCGATCAAATTTCCGCGCTGGTCGTAGCAGTAGGTGATGCTGCCCGTACTGTCCACCATTTTTGCCAACCGACCTACCAGATAACAACCGGTGACACCGCTCAGAGCGTCATAGACGTAACTGACGTTTAGCGCGCTGGTCGGATAGCTGATCGAGGTGAGCCGGTTCAGGGCGTCATAGCCGTAGGTCGTCAGTACGGTCTTGGCATCGGTCTGGGTGATCCGGTTGCCGGCGGCGTCGTAGGTGTAGAGCGTAGTGCCGGTATCCGGGCTCTGTAGCTGACCCAGATCGTCCAGGCCGTCGTAGGTATAGTTCGTGGCGAGGGTGTTCGGGTCGGTAACCTGGGCCAAGTTGTCGTGGCTGTCGTAGCCGTACCCGGTTGTGGTGTTCTGGGTGGCGGGATCGACGCCGTTGTAGTTCTGGATGGTCTGCGACAGCCGGTTCAGGGCGTCATAACTGGAATGGGTGGTGATGGTGTTGGGGTCGGTGGCATCCGTCCGGTTGCCGTTGAGGTCGTAGAGATAGTGAGTGATGTTGCTGTAGGCATCGATGTCCTGATCCTGCTGGCCCAGCGTGTTGAAGTGCCGCGAGAGCGTGCGCGTGAGGGTTGAGCCACCCGCCACGTAGGTGTCCTCTTCCGTGCGGTTACCGGCGGCATCCAGCGTGTATTTGATGTAATTGCCTTGCGCATCGGTGATCTGGGTCAGCCGGTGCGCATCGTCGTAGTCGTAATGGGTGTAGACCCCATCGGGTTGCGTCACCTGCTCGACCGTGCCGACCGGGTAATAATCGATCGTGGTGGTGGCGTCTTGGGAGGAAGGCGATCCGTCTGCATTGGCGCGCACGGTGCGGGTATGCAGCCATCCGCGCGGCTCGTAAGTGAAATCGGTCAGGACGCCATTGGCATCCTTGCTGCGCGCAACCCGGCCGTTCTTGTCATAAGCCATCGTTTCGGTGACGTGGCCGAGGGCATCGGTGACGGTGTCGAGGTCGCCGGCACGATGGCAGGCTCCGCCCGGCGTGCCGCAGCCGGATTCGTCGGTCGTCGCGTAGTACGCGTACTGCGTGATATCGGAGACATCGGTGCGCGGCCCATCCACAGTCAACAGCAGGCCGATCAGCGGGCAACCGCTGCCGACGGTGTCGCAGTACGTGTAAGTCCAGCGTCGCACGCCCGCGGGCGGCGTCCCGGTATTGGTGCAGACGTAGCTCGTGGCGCCTGAAACAGTAGGATCGTCCTCGCAGCGTGCCAGCACCTGGCCGCGGGCGTTATAGAGCCAATCGGTCTTGGCAGTCAGGGTGTTGTTGGCATCCAGCACCTGGCGATCCAGCGGATTGCGCAGCACGCGTCCCACTGCGTATTGGTCGTGCGCTGGACCGACGTGCCTTGCGCTTCGATACGCTGGGTTTCTAAACCAGTCGTATCGTATGTATGTGCGGTTGCGTTCCCGCGCCAATCGATTTCGGCAGCTGGAAATCCGTTGGAATCATATGAAGCGGCTGCAGGAAGCGGTATCTGCCCAGGAAGTTGAATGGCAGCGGATGTGCACCCGTTACACCCAACGATGGCGAGGTGTGCTACCCCGTACAACACATCAAACGAAAAATTACGGGTGAATGAAACACCCGCATCTCCATCAATCCAGTTGGTAATGGTCGTTGTGCCATCTGTATTGTACGTGAGCTCGGTGCGGTCGACGTAATCGCTTGTGGTGCCATGTACGCTCAGTTTGGCGCGCCCCTTGCTGTCGTAAGCCCATGATGCGTATCGATGTAAATTCTCATCAATCAATCCCGTCATCGCCTGGAAGGGTGCGCCGTTCTCCCCATAAACGTAGGTGCGTGTTTGAGGATTGGAACCACTCGCATCTTTGTACGTGACAGTCGTCAGCAAGCCGGTGGAACTGTCGTAACCGTAATTGATGCTTGAGCCATCCGGCTCTGTAACGATTAGCAACCGAGTATCAGTTTGACTGCCATTCCAGGTCACGGTCCCATATGTGAAATTGAGAGAACGGCCATGCTCGTCGATGACTGTGGCCAAGTTCAATTCGGAGTAAGCCAAAGTTAATTGCTTCTGATCCTTGCGGACAATCGAAACAAGGAACCCGTTTGCGTTGTAACCCTCCTTTGTTCCCTCCTCGTCAATCAGGGTCCAGCTAAGGATGTTTCCACCTGAATCAGTAGTAGAAGTCAGCGTGAGTGCCACATCTGCATCAGGCACCCACTGACCTTGTGCGTTTTCAACGAAGTTGAACCGATCACCATCCGGTCGATAGACCGTGGCAGTAGTAACTGAACCAGAACCTGAAGTCACCAATCCGATATAGGCGTCGAAGTTAGTCCGCCATTGAAGCCCTAGTCGATTCTGGTTGTACTGGCCATTTACGCTTGTATAGTAACGAGCCAAACGTAGCAAACCTCCGTCACCAGCGTAGTCGGTCTCAGTCTGGAGCAACGCTCCTGTTGCGGAATTGATCGGGTCGGTTCCATTACACCCTGCAGCGCAACTCTTGTTGTTTTTGTTGGGATCGATGCCGACGGGTGGATCGCATAGTTGTGTACCGCCGTTGGGTGTCCAGCCAAGCGGGCAAGCGACCGCCCGAAAGCGATGCAACGACATGCCATCCGTTGCAGATCCAGTGCAACTTGGAGGAGTAAATTTGTATGTAACATAATCGGCTGACCAATTAGTAGTTTCTACTCCTAAGTAATATCCTGGGTAATTAGGCGGACCACCACAAACTCCAGACCCAGGGTTCGTGGGTGTGCCCCAAGGGAAATAAGTCGTTCTCCAGACCCAGGGTTCGTGGGTGTGCCCCAAGGGAAATAAGTCGTTATCGTGGCCCCACAGCCATCGTTATAGTAATAATTCGCGCCGGTTTGCTCTGCATCCTCTCTTGAACTGTACCCGTTGTGCCAAGTATCGCAGCGAACAAATCCATAATTGTATGGCCCAACATTTGGTGGCACACTGGCAGCGAACGTGGAAGCCGAGAATATCCACAAAAGAAAGAACACGGCGATGCAGCGAATTGCTACCGCTGCATGCGAGTGACGGCAGAAAACGATGCTCCGTGAAGAATCCATACCTTGCCTCCAACAGGAAACAGGTGCTTCGGATTTTCGGTGCGATAAACGCAGTTCGCCTAAAAACGGGCATGCGAAAGCTGCTCTCGGGACTCTTGCCAATTACCTACATTCGCAGCGCAACGATACGAGTCATTGCTCTTGGTCGGGAGGTCGAGTGCTGAGATATTGCATAAATCCCCGCTGCCGACAAGAGTATGCATTCAAATTCCGAGCGTCAAGCCACTGACTAACGCTCGGTCGCTTAAGCTCCGCGCTATGGTGCGAACTGCTCGTCCAGAATCCGCTGCGCCAGGTTGTGCTCCGGGTCGAACAGCAGCGTCACGGAGTGCTGGCGCGCCTCGCGCACCGTCACTTCGCTTGCGTCGCGCACTTCGAGGAAATCCGCAGTGGCGCTTACCGCCCGGTGGCCCGGCTCCAGCGTGCGCAGCCGCACTTCGGTGGCGGACGGCAGAAGCGCGCCGCGCCAGCGTCGCGGGCGGAACGGGCTGATCGGCGTCAGCGCCAGCACGTCGGCATCCAGCGGCAGGATCGGCCCATAGGCGGAAAGGTTGTAGGCGGTGGAACCCGCGGGCGTCGCGACCAGTACGCCGTCGCAGATCAGGTTCTCCAGTTTCACCGCGCCGTTGAGCGCGACCTCGATGTGCGCCGCCTGGTTGGTCTGACGCAGCAGCGAAACTTCGTTGAACGCCAGCGCCCGCACTTCGTCGCCCTGCGAACGCCGCACGCGCATTTCCAGCGGATGCAGGACCGCGGGATGCGCCGCGGCCAATCGCTGTTCCAGCGCATCCGGCTCGAACTGGTTCATCAGGAATCCGACGCGGCCCAGCTTCATGCCGTACACCGGCACGCCGCGATCGAGGTGATCGTGCAGGGTGCGCAACATGAAACCGTCGCCGCCCAGCGCGACGATCAATTCGGCCTGTTCCAGCGGTGCATCGCCGTAACGGGCAATCAGGATTTTCGCCGCCTCGCGCGCCTTGTCGGACGACGAAGCGACGAAGGCGATGCGGGGCTTGGCGGAGAGCTGCGGCATGAACGCAGTGTGCCGCAAGCCGCGAGCGGTGAATAGTGAGCAGTGAGCGGTAAAAGCTCGCTGGCTCCAAGCTCTTTCCGCTGACCGCTCACTGCTGACCGCTCACGAGACTTGAGCCAACTGCGCCAGCCTGCGCAGCGCCACGGAGGCGATCGGATAATCCACGTTCTGGGTGCGGATCTCGTCCAGCATCGAGCGGGTGAACTTGAGCGCCGGATCATCGCGGTCGAGCCAGGCCGCAACCGCGCCTTCGCCGTCGCGCCCCGGCATTGCCAGCACCTGTGTCGCCAGCGCGCGCTGCTGCGAGGCCAATTCGTCGCGCAGGGAGCCGCGCGCCTGTGCATGCCAGCCGCTTTCCACCGGCAGCGATTCGATCTGCGCGCGCAACCATTCGATGTCCAGCGCCTCGCCCAGTTCGAAGAACACACGCGCCACGCGTTCGATCGCCTGGCCGGACTCGCGCGCGGTTTCGATGATGTCCAGCGCCACCGCCAATACCGGGATCTCGGCCAGGTCCTCCGCCAGTTGCGCGGAAAAGCCGAGCCCCTGCCATTTCTCCATGTCGACTTCGAACGAGGCACGACCGGTGGCGGTGAGCGCAGCCGGCAACGCCGCGCGCAAAGCGGCCATCCCGTGACCGTAGCGTTCCACCAGCCCGGCGATGTCCAGTACCGTGCCGGGACGGTTGAGCAGCCAGCGCGTCATGTGCCGCAGCAACGCCCAGACCTTCAGCAACGCATCGATCTGGGTGCCTTCCGCGACCTTGCCGTCCAGCGCCTCGATGCGCGACCACAACTCGCGTGCGTCCAGGATTTCGCGCGCGGCGTTCCATGCCTTGGCCACTGCGGCCGGCGTCTGCCCGGTGTCTTCCTGCATGCGCAACATGAAGGTCGCGCCCATGCGGTTGACCATCGAGTTGGTGACCGCGGTGGCGATGATCTCGCGCTTCAGTCGGTGCCGTTGCATGCTCGCGGCGTATTTCTCGCGCAGCGGCTGCGGGAAATAGCGGTCGAGCTCGCGCGACAGCCACGCGTCCTCGGGCACATCGGAATCCAGCAGTTGCTGGTACAGCACGATCTTTGCGTACGACAGCAGCACGCACAGTTCCGGCCGCGTCAGCCCGAGGTGACGCGCCTTGCGCTCCGCCAGCTCGGCGTCGGAAGGCAGCGATTCGATCTGGCGATCGAGTTGCCCGCGCGATTCCAGCGTGCGGATGAAGTGCGCCTTGGAACCCAGCCGCTGCACCGACATGTGTTCCATCAGCGAGAGCGCCACGTTCTGGCGGTAATTGTCGAGCAGCACCAGCCGCCCGACCTCGTCGGTCATCGATGCCAGCAGGGCGTTGCGCTGCTCCATGCCGAGTTCACCGCGCTGCACCGCATCGTTCAGCAGGATCTTGATGTTGACCTCGTGGTCGGAAGTGTCCACGCCCGCCGAGTTGTCGATGAAATCGGTGTTCAGCAGCACGCCGTGCTGCGCCGCCTCGATGCGACCCTTCTGGGTGAACCCGAGGTTGCCGCCCTCGCCCACGATCTTGCAGCGCAGCTCGTGGCCGTCGATGCGCAACGCATTGTTGGCGCGGTCGCCGGCATCGGCGCTGGTCTCCGCCGTGGCCTTGACGTAAGTGCCGATGCCGCCGTTCCACAGCAGGTCCACTGGCGCCTTGAGGATCGCGCGCATCAATTCGGTCGGCGCCAGCTGCTCGACGTCGCCGGCGATGCCGAGCACCGCGCGCGCTTCCTTCGATACCGGGATCGATTTCAGCGAGCGCGCATGCACGCCCCCGCCCTGCGAGATCTTCGACTTGTCGTAGTCGTCCCAGCTCGAACGCGGCAACTTGAACATGCGTTCGCGCTCGGCGAACGAGGCGGCGATGTCGGGATTCGGGTCGAGGAATATGTGGCGATGGTCGAATGCCGCGACCAGTTTGATGTGTTTCGACAGCAGCATGCCGTTGCCGAACACGTCGCCGGACATGTCGCCGATGCCGACGCAGGTGAAGTCCTGCGACTGGCAGTCGCGGGCGAGCGAGCGGAAGTGGCGCTTCACCGATTCCCACGCGCCCTTGGCGGTGATGCCCATGGCCTTGTGGTCGTAACCGACCGAACCGCCGGAGGCGAACGCGTCGCCCAGCCAAAAGCCGTGCTCGATCGCAATGCCGTTGGCGATGTCCGAGAACGTGGCGGTGCCCTTGTCGGCGGCAACCACGAGATACGGATCATCCGCGTCGTGGCGCACCACGCTGTCCGGATGCGTGACCTTGCCATCGACGATGTTGTCGGTGATGTCGAGCAGGCCGTTGATGAAGACCTTGTAGCAGGCGATGCCTTCGGCCTGGATGGCGTCGCGATCGCCGGCGGCCGGCGGGCGCTTGACGAAGAATCCGCCTTTCGAGCCGACCGGCACGATCACGGTGTTCTTCACCATCTGCGCCTTGACCAGGCCCAGCACCTCCGTGCGGAAATCCTCGCGCCGGTCCGACCAGCGCAGGCCGCCGCGCGCGACCGGGCCGAAGCGCAGGTGCACGCCTTCCACGCGCGGCGAGTACACCCAGATTTCGCGGTACGGCACCGGCTTCGGAATATCCGGCACCTGGTGCGAATCGAACTTGAAGCAGAGGTAATCCGAGGGGTGGCCGTCGCGCGACTGGAAATAGTTGGTGCGCAGCGTCGCGCGGATCAATGCCATGAACCCACGCAGGATGCGGTCCTGGTCCAGGCTGGATACGTTCTCCAGCAGGGTCTTGATGTGCGCGATCAGGCCTTCGGCCTGCTGCTCCGGCGGCAGCGTGCGCAGAGCCGCCACCTGTTCTGCGAATTTCGGATCGCGCGTGCGCGCCGCGTCCGGCAGCAATGCCAGCAGCTCGCCCTCGAGGCGCTGGCGCGCTGCGTCCTGCGCCGGCTTGCCCTCGTGGCCGCGCGCAGGATCGAAGCGCGCCTCGAACAACTCGATCAGCAGGCCCGCGATCAAGGGATAGCCGTTGAGCGTTTCTTCCATGTACGCCTGCGAAAAGGTGGTGCCGACCTGCTGCTGGTACTTGCAGTAGCCACGCAGCACCGCCACCTGCCGCCACGACAGCTTGGCGTGCAGCAGCAGCTTGTTGAAGCCGTCGTTCTCGGCGCGGCCGCGCCAGATCGCCTCGAACGCGGATTCGAAATGCTCGTGCAACTCGTCGACGTCGAAGGCCAGCGGCACGGCAGGCTGCACCACGAAATCCTGGATGCACAGGCTGGCGCCCTTCACGTCCAGCGAGTAGACCTGCTCGCTGAGCACCTTCAGCCCCGCGTTCTCCAGCAGCGGCAATACTTCCGACAGGGCGATCTCGGGTCCGCTGCGGAAGATCTTGAAATGCAGTTCGTCGCCGCGATGCGAGCGGTACAGGCGCAAGCGGATGTCCTGGTCGTCCGCAAGCCCGGCCAGCGTCTCAACGTCCTCGGCCGCGCGGCTGGGCGTGACTTCCTCGATGTAGCCGGCCGAAAGCGCGCGCCCGTAACGCGCCAGCAAACGCGCGCCGCGCTCGCTGCCGACGCGCGCGACCAGCGCATCGCGCAGGTCGTCGTGCCAGTTGCGCACGATCCCGGCGAGCTTCGCCTGCATCGACGGAAGGTCGACTTCCGGATGATCGCCGGCGCGCGGGCGCACCACCGCATGCAGACGCGCCAGCGGTGATTCGCTGATTTCCATGGTGGAGTCCACGCGTTCGCCACGCAGGCTTTCCTTCAGCATTGCCTCGATCTTCTCGCGCATGCCTCGGCTGAGGTGGTCGCGCGGGATGAACACCAGGCACGAGAAGAAACGCCCGTAGGCGTCGCGGCGCACGAACAGGCGCGTGCGCGCGCGTTCCTTCAATTCGAAGATGCCGTGGGCGATGCCGAACAATTCGTCGCTCGAGCACTGCAGCAGCTCTTCGCGCGGCAGCGTCTCCAGGATGTGCCGCATCGCCTTGCCGGAGTGCGAGTCGCGACGCAACCCGGAGCGCTGCATCACGCCCTCCACCTTTTGCCGCACCAGCGGCACGTCCTGCGGCCGGCGCATGTAGGCGGTGGAAGTGAACAGCCCGAGGAAACGTTGCTCGCCGACCGGCTTGCCGCTGTCGTCGAAGCAGAGCACGCCGATGTAATCCATGTAGCCCGGGCGGTGCACGCGCGCGCGCGCGTTGGTCTTGGTCAGGATGATGGCGTCCATCGACCCGGATACCGGCAGCTTGGTCGCGGCCATCGACTTGAGCGAACGCGGCGCCACCGCCAGATCCATGCTGCGCAGGATGCCCAGCCCGGAATCGGCCTTGGCCTGCAGCAGTTCGTCGCCATTGGAAGCGACCACCGCGTACTCGCGATAACCGAGGAAGGTGAAATGGTCTTCGGCGGCCCAGCGCAGGAACGATTGCGCCTCGGTCACTTCTTCCTTGTTGAACGGCATGCGCCGCTGCGGCAGCGATCCGGCGATCTCGAGCATCTTGTCGTGCATCGCGGGCCAATCCTCGACCGCCATGCGCACGTCGCCGAATGCGGCTTCGATCGAGGCCTGCAACTCCCGCAACTCCTCGTCCGCCACGCGATCGATTTCGACGTGCATCACGGATTCGGGCCTGGCGTCGCCGCTCTCGCCGATGCCGACGAGTTCGCCGCGTGCGTCGCGCGACACCATCACGACCGGATGGATCAGGCGTTGCACCTGCAGGCGCGCGCCGGCTACCGCCATGCCCACCGTATCCACCAGGAAAGGCATGTCGTCGGTGACAATCTGCACCACCGAACAGGAACCTTCCCGGCCGCCGGCGCCCGTTTCCGGGTTGAAGGTCCGGACCAGCGTGCGGCCGGATTGCCGGGTCTTCATGAACGCGAACAGGTCGGCGAACAACGTCACCCATGCGGATGCACTGCGCTCTCCCCATTCCTCGGGGGCGATTTCGGCGCCGCAAGCTGTGACGAAAGTCCGGGCTGGGGTTTGACTGCTGGCCGGAAACTTGCTGCGCAGTTGCTCGAGCACGGCAGCGAGGTCGACCGCCCCGTGCGGGGCGCGAAGGTCATTCATGGCGGGAAGGGTGCAAAATCCTGAGGATGCAGGGATACAAAGAATAGCGCCGGTCGCCGAAGCGAATCCAGCGTCGGCCTCGGTCCGCGGGCGCTATTGGCGCTTTGTCGGCCCCCTGATCGTCAAATTCGGTGCTGGCGCCACGCTCATACTGCTGCTCGCCCTGGCCGGCATCTATGCCGCCAGGGAATATGCCAACTATCAGCAGTGGGCATTGCACACCTACCAGGTGCGCGAACAGATCCTGCTGACGCTTTATCACCAGCGCATGGCTGGCGTCGAGGCACGCAATTACGGCCTGACCGGCGAAGAAGAGCATGCCGATCTCTTTCAGCATTACTCCGCCCAGACCAATCAGGATCTGGCGGATCTCGCGGCCCTTGTTGCCGACAGCCCATCCCAACTTGGCAATACCCGGCGCCTGAGCCTGCTGATTGCGGAGCGGCACACGCTGTTCGACAAGATCATCGAGGATTACCGGAGCCAGGGCGCCGCTACGGCGCATGCCGACCTGCTCCCCGTGGCGAACCAACCCCGCAAGATCGAAGAACTGGCGCTGCACATGCGCGATATCGAAGGCGGCCTGCTGAAAATCCGGGAAGCACAGGGAAACCGCAGCGTCTGGTACGGAACCGCGCTTACCACTTTCGCCGCCATGATCGTCATCGGCCTGATGCTGCGGGCGTTTTTCGCGATCACTTCCGAAGTACGCAAGCGCCTGCGCACCGAGCGAAAACTCGAGCAAGGCGCACAGGTACTGCAGAACTCGCTGAAAGATGCGGAAAGACTTGCGCACAATCTGCGTCAGCTATCGTCGCTGGGCCAGATGCTGCAGAGCTGCCGCGAACCGGATGAAGCCATCGCGGTCATGGAGCGCGCGTTGCCGCAACTGCTGCCGGACATGTCCGGCAGCCTCGCGCTCATCAATTCCTCGCACAACATGGCGGAGCCGCAGGTGCAGTGGGGGCCGCGCGGCCCGGACCTGGTGCAGGCCGTGTTCGCGCCGGACGAGTGCTGGGCGCTGCGACGCAGCCGTCCGCATCCCGACCTGGGCGAAACCGCAACGCCGGTGTGCGCGCATCTGGTGCATGCCGGCGTCACCGCCGGGCACACGTTGTGCCTGCCGCTTGTCGCGCAGGGCCAGGCGCTCGGCGTGCTGAGCCTGACCGCCGAGCATGCGATCGACGCCAGCCAGCACGAACTGTTGTTGACGGTCGGCGATCAGTTGGCGCTGGCGATCGCGAACCTGCGCCTGCAACAGAACCTGCGCGAGCAGTCCATCCGCGATCCGCTTACCGGCTTGTTCAATCGCCGCTACATCGAAGCTTCGCTGCCGCGCGAATTCTCGCGCGCCGATCGCCGCAAGGGACAACTCGCGTTGCTCATGCTCGATCTCGACCATTTCAAGCGCTACAACGACCGCCACGGCCACGATGCCGGCGACGCCCTGCTCGCGCAATTCGGCGCGCTGCTGATGGAACTCTGCCGCGACGAAGACATTCCCTGCCGTTACGGCGGCGAGGAATTCGCCGTGGTGCTGGTCGACATCGACGAAACGCATGCACGCGAACGCGCGGAAGCCATTCGCATTGCCACCTCGCAACTGGAACTGCGCCACCGCGGCCAGCGCCTGCCGGTCGCATCGGTCTCGATCGGCATGGCGATCTATCCCGTCGACGGCACGACACCCGAGGAACTCAAGCGCGCTGCGGACCAGGCGCTGTACCGCGCCAAGCGCGAAGGCCGCGATCGCGTGATGGTGGCAATGACGGCGTGAACGCCGCGCATCGTCGCGCGAAATAATTCCACTGACTCACGTCGTACTTTACTTTTCTTTACGCATGACCGTTGGCCTACGGCGTGCGGCACCCGAATGCGGGATAATTCGTGACCTGTCCGGTTGAGTAAGCATCCCCATGCCGATTCGCCCGTTGCGTCTTGCCATCATCAACGGATGCGTGTTGGTGCTCGCCGCATGCAGTCATTCCCAATCCGCGCCGTCGCCCCCGCCGCAAGTCGGCGTGATAACCGTGCGTTCGCAGAGCGTGCCGCTGGTCAAGGACTTCGTGGGACGCGTTTCGGCCTTCCGCACCGCGGACATCAACGCCCGCGTTGCCGGCGTGCTTCTCCAGCGCGCTTACAAGGAAGGCAGCGAGGTCAAGGCCGGCCAACTGTTGTTCAAGATCGACCCGGCGCCCTACAAGGCGGCGTTGGACAACGCCCTGGGGCAACTCGCGCAAACACAGGCGACCTACACCAACGACCACGTCAACGCGCAACGCCTTCAGGCCCTGGCTCCGAAGGGCTATGTCTCCAAGACGGATCTCGATAACGCGCTGGCAGCCGAACGCACCGCCAAGGCCGCGGTGCAAGCCGCGCAGGCAACCGTGGAGGCGGCACGCATCAATCTCGGCTACGCCGATGTCACGTCCCCGATCGCGGGTCGCGCAGGCGAGCAGCAGGTGACGGAAGGCGCGTTGGTGGGCCAGGGCACCGATACGCTGCTGACGACCGTCGACCAAATCGATCCGCTGTACGTGAATTTCACCATCAGCGTCGGTGAACTGGGTGAACTGCAGCAGTTGCAGAAAAGCGGCGGCGTCAATCTGTCCGCACCGGACAAAACCACGATCAAGATCACGCTGCCGGACGGCACGCCCTATTCCGAACCCGGCACGCTAGATTTTTCGGCGGTCAACGTCAATCCGTCCACCAGCGCCGTGAACATGCGCGCGCTGCTGCCCAATCCGCAGCACGCACTGCTCCCTGGCACCTTCGTCAACCTCAAGGTCAACCTGGGTGAGCGCCGCGGCGCGTTCCTCGTGCCGCAACCTGCCGTGCAAAGCGACATCAACGGAAATTACGTGCTCGTCGTCGGCAAGGACGGAAAAGTCGCACACCAGGACGTGACCACGAACGGCACGGTCGGGCTCGACTGGGTCGTTACCTCGGGACTCACCGTCGGCGACCAGGTGATCGTTTCGGGGATACAGATGGTACAGGTGGGCGCACCGGCCAAGTCCGAACCCTGGCAGCCGGCAGCATCGATCGGCACGCCGACCGGGTCCACGCCCGCGTCCGCGGATACCGCCGGCGACCGGTAACGGGATTTCGCATGTCGAATTTTTTCATCGACCGACCCATCTTCGCCTGGGTCATCGCCATCCTGATCTCGCTGGGCGGCGTGATCTCGATCTTCAGCCTCGGGGTGCAGTCGTACCCGGATATTGCGCCACCGGAGGTCTCGATCTCCACGAAATATCCCGGCGCCAGCGCCGGCACGGCCGAAGGCTCGGTAACCCAGGTCATCGAGCAGCAACTGACCGGCATCGACAACCTGATGTATTTCGACTCCAGCACCAGCTCCAGCGGCAGCGTGCATATCACCCTGACCTTCCAGCCGGGTACCAACCCCGATATCGCGGCGGTGCAAACCCAGAATCAGGTGTCGCGGGCGGAGAAATTGTTGCCGCAAGCGGTCCTGCAACAAGGAATCATCGTCGCCAAGGCCAACCCGGACACGTTGATGGCCGTGGCCCTGATTTCCAGCAATCCCGCGATCGGCCGCGACCGCCTGAACGACATCGTGGCTTCGCAGGTGCTGAACCCGATTTCGCGCATCGAGGGTGTCGGCACGACCCGCCAGTTCGGTGCCGAATACGCGATGCGCATCTGGCTCAACCCCGACAAGATGCACGGCTACGGCCTGTCGGCAACCGACGTCCTGAACGCAGTGGCTGCCCAGAACATCCAGGTTGCCGCAGGCACGCTGGGCGCCGACCCGGCGGTCAAGGGTTGGGGGTTCACGGCAGATGTATCCGGCGAAGGCCTGTTCTCCACGCCGCAGCAGTTCCTCGACATCATCCTGCGCGCCAACCCGGACGGTACGGTCGTCAAGCTCGGCGACGTTGCGACCGCGAATTTCGGGCCGCAAAGTTACGGTTTCGACACCTCTTACGACGGCAAGCCCATCGGCGCCTTCGCGATCCAGACGCTGCCGGGCGCGAACGGCCTGGCGCTGGCCAAGGCTGTGCGCGCCGAGATGGCGAGACTCGCGGTCGGGTTCCCGCAAGGCGTGACGTGGTTCGTTCCCTACGACACCACCACGTTCATCACGATCTCGATCCAGGATGTGTTGAAGACCCTGGCCGAGGCGCTGGTGCTGGTGTTCGCGGTGATGCTGATCTTCCTGCAGAATTTCCGGGCCACCCTGATTCCGGCCATCGTGATCCCGATCGCCCTGCTCGGCGCCTTCATCGGCATGGCGGCCCTGGGCTTCACGATCAACCAGCTCACGCTGTTCGGCATGGTCATGGCCATCGGCATCGTGGTCGATGACGCCATCGTGGTGATCGAAAACATCGAACGCCTCATGACCGAGCAAAATCTGTCGCCCAAGGAGGCGGCCCGCAAGGGCATGGGCGAAATCTCTGGCGCGGTGGTGGCCATCACGGCCGTGCTGCTGGCGGTATTCGTGCCGTCCGCACTGCAATCGGGTTCGACGGGAATCATCTACCGCCAGTTCGCGTTGACGATCGCGGTGTCGATGTTCTTCTCGGCGTTCCTCGCCCTCACGTTCACGCCGGCATTGTGCGCGAGCTTCCTGAAGCCCGAACACGAAAACAGGAAAAACCTCATCTATCGCAAGTTCAACGATCTGTTCGGCTGGACGCACCGCACCTACGTCGGCCACGTCGCGCACGCAGTGCGCCATGCGCCGCGCTGGATGGCCGTGTTCGTGGTGGTCGCCGTGCTGGCCGGATTCCTTTACACCAAGTTGCCCGGCAGCTTTCTGCCGCAGGAGGACCAGGGCTACCTGATGGCCATGGTGCAACTGCCGCCGGGCGCGACCAAGCAGCGCAGCGAAGTCGTGATGCACCAGATGTGGGACGTGCTGAACAAGGAGCCCGCGATCAAGGGTGCCATGCAGATCGTCGGCTTCAGTCCGGTGGGTTCGGGCGAAAACAACGGGCAGGTATTCATTCAATTGAAGGATTGGAGCCAGCGCAGTCTGTCCGCGGAAGAGTTGATCCCGCGCCTCAACGCGAAACTGCACGAGAAGATCCGCGATGCGACGGTCGTCGTGGTGAACCTGCCCACCGTGCACGGCCTCGGACAGTTCGGCGGTTTCGACATGTTTCTCGAAGACGTCAGCGGCCAGGGACGCGCGGCGCTCGACCAGGCGCTGCAGACCGTCGTGAACAAGGCCGCGCAGGACAAAGTCCTGGTCAACACCCGGCCCAATGAATTGCCGCCGGCGCCGCAGCTCGATTTCGGCATCGACCGTGTGCAGGCGGCCTCGATGGGCTTGTCGGTCACGGACGTCGCCAATGCCGCAAGCCTGATGCTGGCACCCACCAACGTGGGCCAGATGTTCGCGGAGGGCCGGGTCAAGTTCGTGATGATGCAGGCGGCCGCGCCCTTCCGGATGAGCGGTTCCGCCTTCAACGACTTCTACACACCGAGCAGCACGCAAAAAAATCCCGACGGAACGCCGGCGATGATCCCGATCTCCAACGTCATCCACAGCCAGTGGGATTTGGTCTCGCCGTCACTGGCGCGCTTCAACGGCAATCCGGCCATCGAGGTCGTCGGCGACGCCGCGCCCGGCTATGCGTCGGGCCAGGCCATGGACGCCATCCAGAACATCGTCATGCACGATCTCCCGCATGGCTTCAGTTTCGACTGGACCGGCGAGTCCTTCCAGGAAGTGGCATCCAGCAGCGGCGCCGGCATGCTGATGGTGCTTTCGATCCTCGTGGTGTTCCTGGCGCTCGCGGCGCTGTATGAAAGCTGGTCGGTTCCCGTCGCCGTGTTGCTGATCGTGCCGTTGACGCTGCTCGGCACCGTGTTGTTCACGATGGCGCGCGGGCTGGCCGACGACGTGTTCTTCAAGATCGGCCTAGTCACGGTGATCGGCCTGGCCGCCAAGAACGCGATCCTGATCATCGAGTTCGCGGTGGCCGCGCAGAAGGAAGGCAAACCGCTGCGGGACGCCGTTCTCGAAGCCTCCCGATTGCGCTTTCGCCCGATCCTGATGACCTCGTTCGCCTTCATCCTCGGCGTGTTTCCGCTCTTTATTTCCAGCGGTGCCGGCGCCAATGCGCGCCACGCCATCGGCACGGGCGTGATCGGCGGCATGCTGTTCGCCACGATTTTCGGCCTGCTGCTGATCCCGGTGTTCTACGTCGTGGTGCGACGGCTCCTCGGCGACAGGCTGCACGGGACGGAAGGCGATCCGCCTCACTGATTCGTCATTCCGTGGCTGGCCGTAATCACATAACTTTGCTTTTGTTCGTCATGCCGGCGCAGAGCTTGCCCCGGCGAAGGCCGGGGCCGGCATCCAGTGGCGACCGCGTCGCAAGAAAGCCGGGTTCCGCTCGCTGCCGCGAGCGGGTCACTTTCCTTTCGGGGAAAGTAACCAAAGCCATTGCGCGCGGGCATGACGATCTCGCCGACGTCGTGTCGGCTCGACTGCCCTCGGTGCTCGCCGGACGGCGGCCGCGCCGAACTCGCACATCCATGTGCTCGAACATGCGGCGCTTGCTCCGCCGTCCGGCTGCGCGCCTCGGCGTCATGCACGGCGCTGAAGCTCGCCCATCGACGGCCATCCATGGCCTGCGTTTATAGTTGGACTGAGCGAAGCGAGACCTAACTGCTATGCGATTAGCTTGTTGGAGATCGCGAGCTCGCCCCAACCTGCTGCTAAATTGGAAGACAGCCGATTACAAACAATTTATTTGGGTCGAAGGCAAATGGTTTCGTGCACTTGTGCACATCAAAGTTTGGTTCGAATTTCGATTGACCGTTTTTGTTGCTTGTATAAAAGAACGTATATCGAATCCCGCGACCATCTCTCGCTATGCCCTCCCACACATCCGAATCGGTTCGCATCAATCGCAGCGCAAGCCAGAAAGGCTTTTGTTCTGCGTCGGCCTGTCTTGCACACGCCCACGCAACATCGAAGTTCTGCTTGCCTCTAACCAATCCACACCGAATTGCTGTGTCGCCCGCCAGCTCTGTCATCTTTGACGCTATCGCTGCTTCGCTTTGATCCTCATTTTGTGCTCGGCAAGCGACAACCGGCAGCAAAACTGTGAGTAGCACGAAATAAACGGACCGCATGATCAAACAATCCCCAGCTCAAGCGCTTTCAACACCGCGCGGGTGCGGTCGCGGACGCCGAGTTTGGAAAGGATGTTGGAGACGTGGTTCTTGACGGTGCCTTCGGCGACGCCGAGGGAGTTGGCGATTTCCTTGTTGCTGTAGCCGCCGGACATCAGGCGCAGGATTTCGGTTTCGCGTTCGGTGAGCGGGTCGGGTTGTTCCAGGCTGGTGAACTGGTTTTGCATGCGGCCGACGCCGGCCAGCAATCTTTGCGTGACCATCGGCGCGATCAGCGAGCCGCCGCCCGCCACGGTTTTCACCGCTTCCACCAGTTGTTCCAGCGACACGTCCTTCAGCAAGTAGCCGCGCGCACCGGCCTTCAGTCCGGCGAGCACGAGCTGGTCGTCGTCGAAGGTGGTGAGGATGATGGTCGGCGGCACCGCGCCTATCGCGGCGAAGGCATTGAGCACGTCCAGGCCGCTCTTGCCGGGCATGCGCATGTCCAGAAGCACCACGTCCGGATTGATCTTGGGGATCGTCTCCAGCGCCTGCGCGCCGTCCACGCACTCGGCCACCACGCGGATTTCGGGAGAGAGTTCCAGCAGCGAACGGATTCCCTGGCGCACCAGGTTCTGGTCGTCGACGAGACAGACGGAAATCATTCGGAACGTCCCCGCACGTTGGTTGCCTTGCACCGCTTCGCCAGAATCGTTCCAGTCATCCGGCGCTCCCCATGCAACGATGAATCACGCTTCAGGCCGTACTTTCGATCGGCAACAGCGCCTCCAGCGCGAAGCCGCGGTCGCGCGCGGTGTCGATCACCAGACGGCCACCCACTTCGGCCAGCCGTTCGCGCATGCCGCTCAAACCGTTCCCGGGTTTCAATTCTGCCGCACCGCGGCCGTCGTCGTGCGCCTTCAGCGCCAGCATGCCATCGGCGGTGCGTTCGAAGCGCAGCCACAGGTTGCGCGCGCCGGCGTGCCGCACCGCGTTGGTGACGATCTCCTGCGCGCAGCGCAACAGGACCTGGGCGCGATGCGGGTCGTCCACCGAGAAGCGCGGCGGCAGCTCCAGGTGCACGTGCAGACCGGGCACGCCCTCCGTGATATTGCGCAGCGCATCGGTGAGTTCGATGGCGTCGTCGTCGCGCAGCTCGCTGACCACTTCGCGTACGTCGCTGAGCAATTGCTTGGCGGTGCTCTGCGCTTTCTGCACGTGCTCGGCGGCGGGCGCATCGGCGAGATGGCTCGCCACTTCCAGATTGAGGCTGAGCGCGGTCAGGTGATGGCCGACCAGGTCGTGCAGTTCGCGCGCGATGCGCATGCGCTCGGAGATGCGGCTGGATTCCGCCAGCAACGCGCGGGTCGCGCGCAACTCGGAGTTGAGCCGGCGCTGTTCCTCGCGCGCGCTGCCCTCCTGGCGCGCGACCATCGATGCCACGAACGCGATCACCGAGAATCCCAGGTAGGTCGCCGACTGCAAGGTGGCGAGGCCGATGTCCCAACCCGGGAACAGCGCGATCACCGGAATCAGCGCGACGTTCTGCAACAGCAGCCACGCGACCGCCAGCGGCAATGGCAGCAACCATGGCAGCACGACGCACACCACCATCATCAGCAGCGCACACAAGCCGCTCTGCGAGAACCAGCCGATCGCGATGGCGGAACCGGTCAGCGCCACCAGCCCCAGCACCTTGGCCGCACCATGCCGGCGCGAACCGAGGTCGCGCGTCAACAGCCAGTAGACCACGCCGAAGACCACGTAACTCGCCGCCCACAACAACGCATCGGTATGGCTGCGCAGCTGCTGCACTTCGCTCACGTGCTCGTGCGGGCGCGACTCGACGATCCTCGCCAGCATCTCGCGGCTGACCAGCGGCACGCCCACGCAGGCATAGGTGAACATGCCGGCGTAGCGCAGCAGGCGGATGTGGTTGAGGGCGTGACGCGGCAGCACGCATGGATGATATGCCAACGCGCCGTTCCGCGCTTCGCGGGCGGCCGGAACTTGACCGCCACCTGCCGGTCACAGCTTCGTCACCGGCGGCACGGAACATGACCATCAGCGTCCTGCATGTCATAATTATGCGATCCGTGCGCCGGCGTGCGCTCCCGTCGTCCTTCCGCCCGTGCGTCGTCGCGATGCGCGGTGCGAAAATGCGGGGCCATGCACGGTGGCCTTGGCCCGATTTTTGATCGTGGTCCAGGTCTGGACGCATCGCACGGGAAACGCAGGCGGGATGCCTGCCTTTCGATCTTCACGCTGGAGAAGTAATGTCCGTCGATCTTCGTGATGTCCGCGAGCCCGACCTCGATGCCGTGCTCGCCCTCAACAACGGCGCCGGCGCCGCGATCCTGCCGCTGGACGCCGCCAGCCTGCGGTATTTCTTCGAGCAGGCCGATTATTTCCGCGTGGCGGAGATCGATGGCCGCATCGCCGGTTTCCTGATCGCGTTGCGTGAGGACGCCGACCATGCCAGTTCCAACTTCCGCTGGTTCCGCGAACGCTTTGCGCGCTTCGTCTATGTCGACCGCGTGGTGATCGGCGACGGATACCGCGGCCACGGTCTCGGGCGCGTGTTCTACAGCGACGTGCAGAGCTACGCCGAGGCGCACGCGCCGGTGCTGGCCTGCGAGGTTTTCCTGGAACCGCGCGACGACGTGTCGATGCTGTTCCACGGCACCCGCGGCTTCAATGAAGTCGGCCAGCAGGCGATGCCGGAAAACGGGCGGCGCGTATGCCTGCTCGCGAAACAGCTCGAATGCCACGCCTTCGTGTGCGAAAACTATCCGCAGGGCCTGCCCGCGATGCCGCGCCTGGCTTCGCGCCTGCGTACCCACGTCGAATGGCCGCGCGCGGCGACGGGTGGTGCGTGAGTGCGAGTGCGGGCGGACGCGGCGACAACGCCGACGCAGTGGAACTGAAGTTCGGGCAGGTCGGCATCGCCAGCGTGCGCGTGCGCCGCAACGATGCCGCGATGCTGCACGCCGAACTGGAACGGCGCGTGCGCGCCGCGCCGCAATTGTTCGAGCGCGCCGCGGTGGTGGTGGATCTTTCCCAGCTCCCCGCGCAGCCTGGCGACGGCGAGGCCGACGCGCTGCTGGAAGCCGTGCGCGCGGCAGGCATGCTGCCGGTGGCGCTGGCCTATGGCACCAGCGAAAACGATGCGCTGGCGCGACGGTTGGGCCTGCCCCTGCTCGCCCGCTTCCGCGCGCAGTACGAACGCGAACCGGAACCCGCGACGCAGGCTGAAACTCCCGTTCCCTCGACGCCCGATTCGAAAACCGCGTCGCAACAGATCACGGAGCCCGCGCCCGCCGGCGCGTCCGGAAGCGCGCGCGCGCTGCATCACGCACAGCCGGTGCGCACCGGCCAGCAACTCTACGCGCAGGGACGCGACCTGATCGTGGTCGCGCCCGTCGCCAACGGCGCGGAAGTGCTGGCCGACGGCAACGTGCACGTGTACGGGCCGCTGCGCGGCCGCGCCTTCGCCGGTGCGCTGGGCGACGAACGCGCGCGCATTTTCTGCAGCGAATTCCATGCGGAGCTGGTGTCGATCGCCGGCCACTACCGCGTGTTCGAGGAAATCCCGGAGCAGCACGAAGGCCGTGCTGTGCAGATTTCACTGGACGGCGGCAAATTGAAGATCGCGAATTTGTAAAGCCGTGAGCCGTGAGTCGAAGCAATCTCGTTCGCGGCTGCTCCTGACTCGTTGCCCACCAATCACCTGGAGACTCGACCCTTGACAGAAACCATCGTCGTCACTTCCGGCAAGGGTGGCGTGGGCAAGACCACCACGTCCGCCTCGCTCGCCACCGGACTCGCCCGACGCGGCCATCGTGTCGCGGTCATCGACTTCGACGTCGGCCTGCGCAACCTGGATCTCATCATGGGTTGCGAGCGGCGCGTGGTCTACGATTTCGTCAACGTGATCCACAGCGAAGCCTCGCTGAAGCAGGCGCTGATCCGCGACAAGCGGCTCGACAACCTGCACGTGCTGGCGGCCTCGCAAACACGCGACAAGGACGCGTTGACGCAGGAAGGCGTGGGCCGCGTGCTGGACGAGCTCGCTGCGGACGGTTTCGATTTCATCGTCTGCGATTCCCCCGCTGGCATCGAGAAGGGTGCGCATCTGGCGATGTACTTCGCCGACCGCGCGGTGGTGGTGGTCAACCCGGAAGTGTCGTCGGTGCGCGATTCCGACCGCATCCTCGGCCTGCTGGCGTCGAAAACGCGCCGCGCCGAACGCGGCGAGGCGCCGATGCCGCAACACCTGCTGCTGACGCGCTACAACCCGGTGCGCGTGGAAGCCGGCGAAATGATGAGCGTGAAGGATGTCGAGGAAATCCTCGGCATCCCGGTGCTGGGCGTGATCCCGGAATCCGAACAGGTGCTGGCGGCGTCGAATTCCGGCGTGCCGGTCATCCACGACGCCGGATCGATCGCGGGCCAGGCCTATGCCGACGCGGTGGCGCGGCTGGACGGCGAGGAGCTCCCGCTGCGGTTCGTGGACGCGCCGAAGAAGGGTTTCCTCAAACGCATGTTCGGAACCTGAGGAGCACGCCATGAGCATTCTGGACTTTCTGCGCGTGCGGCAGAAAAACACCGCGAACATCGCGCGCGAGCGCCTGCGCATCATCGTGGCGCAGGAACGCGCCACGCGTGGCGGCCCCGACTACCTGCCGCTGCTGCGCGGCGAGTTGCTCGGCGTGATCCGCAAGTACGTCAACGTCGATCCGGACGCGGTGCAGATCAACGTGGAACGCGACGGCGAGCACGACGTGCTGGAACTGTCGGTGTCGCTTCCGGATGCGCCGATCAAGGCCGCGGGCAAGGCGTGAGCGCAGCCGTCGCTGACGTGCTGCGCGTAGGCGATGCAGGCTTCGAAGCCTGCGTCGCGCTGCTGTCGCGCCATGGCCTGCGGCTGGCGCGCATCCAGGACGACGCCGCGATTCCCGGCTGCTACTGGGGAGAACCGGAAGCCGGCGTGATCGGCGACGTGGTCTACGCGCGCGCCGACACGCCGCTGCATTCGTTGCTGCACGAAGCCTGTCACCTGCTGGTCGCGGGCGCGGAACGGCGGCCGCGCATCCACACCGACGCCAGCGATTCGCAGATCGAGGAGGACGCCACCTGCTACCTGCAGATCATGCTGGCGGATGCCCTGCCCGGCTTCGGTCGCGCGCGTGCGCTGGCCGACATGGATGCGTGGGGTTATTCGTTCCGGCTCGGTTCCGCGCGCGCCTGGTTCGAAAACGACGCCGAGGATGCGCGCGCGTTGCTGCAGTCGCGGCGACTTCCCGTGGATTGAGCCGCGCGCTTCCGAGCTATTCGGACAACAGGTTGTGCACGCCTTCCAGGGCATGCGCCACGGTTTGTCGCCGCACCGCCTCGCGATCGCCGGAGAAATTGAACAGCCGCGCGTGCGCGTAGCCGCCGCGGCGTTTCCAGGCGACCCATACGGTGCCCACGGGTTTTTCCGGCGTGCCGCCGGAAGGCCCGGCGATGCCAGTGACGGCCACCGCAACCGACGCGCCGAAACGCGCCAGCGCGCCGGATACCATCTCCATCGCGGTCTCCTGGCTGACCGCGCCGGTGCGTTCCAGCGTGTGCGGGTTGACGCCCAGCAGCGCTTCCTTGGCTTCGTAACTGTACGCAACCACGCCGCATTCGAACCACGCGGAACTGCCGGGGAGATCGGTCAGCGTCTTGGCGATCCAGCCGCCGGTGCAGGACTCCGCGGTCACCATCATCAACCCGCGCCGCGCCAGCATTGCGGCGATGTCCTGCGCCTGTTCGCGCAACGCTTCATCGGAAACCTGCGGCGTGTCCATGCGCGCTTCCCGTCTTGACCGACCTGCTTTCTACTCCCTCGCCGCGCATCCGCCAAGTCTTGACGGACCGCGCCGGAGGCAGGTCGCGATGCGGCCCGGCCGCTACTCGGCGGTCAGGTCGCGCTTCGCGCGGGATTCGGTCAACGCTTCGCCATGCGCCACGAACCAGATGTTCTCGGCGATGTTGGTGGCGTGGTCGCCGATGCGTTCGATGTTCTTGGCGATGAACAGCAGGTGGGTGCATGCGGTGATGCTGCGCGCATCTTCCATCATGTAGGTCAGCAGTTCGCGGAACAGTCCGGTGTACAGCGCGTCGAGTTCGGCGTCGCGCTCCCACACCGCATGCGCCAGCTCGGCGTCGCGCGCGACATACGCGCGCATCACTTCGCGCACCAAACGGCTGGCCATGCGCGCCAGCGGGCCCAGGCCGCCGGCCAGCGGCACCGGCGCCGCCAGGTTCAGGGCCATCGAACGTTTGGCGACATTGGCCGCGTAATCGCCGATGCGTTCGATGTCGGATGCGATGCGCAGCGCGGCAAGGATCTCGCGCAGGTCGCGCGCCATCGGTTGCCGCAACGCCAGCAGGCGCAGCACGTCCTGGCTGATTTCGCGCTCGTGCGAATCCAGCGCGTCGTCGTTGTCGACCACGCGCTGCGCCGCGCGGCTGTCGCGCTTGCCAAGCGCGTCCATCGCCGCGTCGAGCTGCGCGGCCGCCAGCTCGCCCATGCGATGGATTTCGCCGGTGAGCCGCTTCAGTTCCTCGTCGTAGCTCTTGACGATGTGGTCGTGCGCAGGAGTCGTGGTGTTCATGGTCTTCTCGAATGATGATTGAATCCGATCCGGCCACCAGGCTCGATCGTCCTGATCTCGCCAAGTGGCTCCGGCCCTCGCGTCCTGCTCAGGCGTTCGTTGCCGCGCACGATGCGCTTCAACGCATCGCGCAAGCGCGGCAACTCACCCAAACCGCCCCGTGATGTAGTCTTCCGTCTGCTGCTTCGCCGGTCGCGTGAAGATGGTCGCGGTGTCGCCGAATTCCACCAGCTCGCCCATGTACATGAAGGCGGTGTAATCGGACGAGCGTGCGGCCTGCTGCATGTTGTGGGTGACGATCACCACGGTGTAATCGCGCACCAGTTCCTTCAGCAGTTCCTCGACGCGCGCGGTGGAAATCGGATCGAGCGCCGAGCACGGTTCGTCCAGCAGCAGGATTTCCGGCTTGATCGCCACGCCGCGCGCGATGCACAGGCGCTGCTGCTGGCCGCCGGAAAGACTGGTGCCGCTCTGGTGCAGCTTGTCCTTGACCTCGTCCCACAGCGCGGCCTGGCGCAGACACTGTTCGACGCGCGCGTCCATCGCCGTCTTCGGCAGGCGCTCGTACAGGCGGATGCCGAAGGCGATGTTCTCGTAGATCGACATCGGGAACGGCGTCGGCTTCTGGAACACCATGCCGATTTTCGCGCGCACCCGCGCGATGCCTTCCTTCGAATCGAGGATGTCCTCGCCGTCGACGATGATCTGCCCCTGCGCGCGCTGTTCGGGATAAATCTCGAACATGCGGTTGAAGGTGCGCAGCAAGGTCGACTTGCCGCAACCGGACGGGCCGATGAAGGCGGTGACGCGTTTCTCGGGAATGTCGATCGAGATGTCCTTCAGCGCGTGGAATTTCCCGTAATGGAAATCCAGGCCGCGCACGCTGATCTTGACCGGCGGCATCGCCGCGGTTTTTTCGCCCGCGGCGACGCTGCCCGCGCCGGCGGGCACGTGCATCGCGGCTCCCCGCGGCGAACTCTGGAAGTTTTCCTGGGTCATGATCATTTGGATGCGCCACGCTTGAGGATGAGACGGGAGAACACGCTCAGCAGCAGGATGAAGACCATCGCCACGAACGCGCCGGCCCACGCCATTTTCTGCCAGTTGTCGTAGGGACTCATCGCGAACTGGAAGATCACCATCGGCAGGTTGGCGATCGGATGCGCGAGGTCGGTGCTCCAGAACTGGTTGTTCAGCGCGGTGAACAGCAGCGGCGCGGTTTCGCCGCTGATGCGCGCGATGCCGAGCAGCACGCCGGTGAGGATGCCGGACGCGGCCGCCTTCCAGGTGATCCGCAGCACCATCTTCCAGTACGGCGTGCCCAGCGCGATCGCGGCTTCGCGCAGCGCGCCGGGAATCAGCCGCAGCATTTCATCGGTGGTGCGCACCACCACCGGAATCAGGATCAGCGCCAGCGCCACGCCGCCGGAGAAAGCCGAGAAGTGGCCGCTGGGATCGACCACGATGGCATAGGTGAACAGGCCGATCACGATCGACGGCGCGCTCAGCAGGATGTCGTTGAGGAAGCGCACCACGCCGCCGAGCTTGCGGCGCGCGGCGAATTCCGCCAGCCAGGTGCCGGCCAGCACGCCGACCGGCACGCCGATCACCAGCGCCAATGCGAGCAGGATCAAACTCCCGACGAAGGCATTGCGCAAGCCGCCGCCCTCGCCGCCCGGCGGCGGCGTGTCCTGCGTGAACAGCGACAGGTGGATCGCGCCGATGCCGAAATGCAGCGTGGTCCAGAGGATCCAGCCGAGCCAGAACACGCCGAACGCGGTGGTGAGCACCGCCATGCTCAGGTTGAAGGCGTTGATCGCGCGGCGCCTGGTGCGCAGGGGGATCATGCCTTCCTGCCCTCGTTGCGCTGCAGCCGCAGCAGCAGCAACTTCGCGAACACCAGCACCACGAACGTGATCAGGAACAGGATCAGGCCCAGCGCCAGCAGCGAGGACTTGTAAAGATCGGTGGTCGCTTCGGTGAATTCGTTGGCGATCACGGAGGCGATCGAACTGCCCGGCATCAGCAGGCTCGCACTGAGATTGTTGGAATTGCCGATGATGAAGGTCACGGCCATCGTTTCGCCGAGCGCGCGGCCCAGCCCGAGGAAAATGCCGCCGGTCACCGCGGTGCGCGTGTACGGCAGGATCACGTGGCGCGCCACCTCCCAGGTCGTTGCGCCCAGCGCGTAGGCGGATTCCTTGAGCGCCGGCGGCGTCACCAGGAACACGTCGCGCATGATCGACGCGATAAACGGAATCACCATGATGCCGAGCACGATGCCGGCGGTGAGCATGCCGATGCCCATCGGCGGCCCACGGAACAATATGCCGAGGCCCGGGATCGCGCCGATGTGGTCATTGATCCACGGCTCGAGGCTGCTGAACCATGGCGCGAACACCAGCAAGCCCCACATCCCGTAGATGATGCTGGGCACCGCGGCCAGCAATTCGACCGCGGTGGAAACCGGCCCGCGCAACCAGTTGGGCGCGAGCTCGGAGATGAAAAGCGCGATGCCGAAGCTGACGGGTATCGCGATCAGCATCGCGATCGCGGAACTGATCAGCGTGCCGACGATGAACACCAGCGCGCCGAAACGGTTCGTCACCGGATCCCAGTCGGTCGTGGTGAAGAAGCGCCAGCCGAACACGTGCAACGCCTGCGAACCTTCCTTGATCAAGGCGACCAGGATCGCCAGCAGCGTGATCGATACCAGGAGCGCGATGAAGCCCGTGAGCTTGCGGAACAGGAAGTCCGCCGGGAAGCGAACTTTCTTCCCGGCAGACGGGTTTCCGTTGCGCATCACGGACGGTTGCCCTGCGATGACCGACGAAGCTGCCTTCATGAGCTGGATTCTGTCCGTTCGCGCGGGGTGTGCATCACGTTGCCCGAATCAAATTCCCAGATTCTTCGTCCAGTACGCCTTGATCGCGTCGACCGTGCTCGAAGGCAGCGGACCGAAGGCGATCGAGCGCGCCATGTCCTGGCCCTTGTCGAAACCCCAGGCGAAGAACCTGGTCACTTCCTGGTTGGTCGCCTTCGGCGCGTCCTTGCGCAGGATCTGCCAGGTGCAACCGGAGATCGGCCAGCTCTCGTCGCCCGGCTGGTCGGTCAGGATCACATAGAAATCCTGCGCCTTGGTGAAGTCCACGTTGGCGGCCGCGGCCTGGAAACCTTGCAGGCTGGGGCTGACCACTTTACCCGCGCTGTTGATCAGACGCGCGTAGGACATGTGGTTCTCCAGGATGTAGGCGTACTCGACGTAGCCGATCGAGCCGGGAATACGCTGCACGTACGAGGCGATGCCCTCGTTGCCCTTGCCGCCCACGCCGGTCGGCCACGCAATCGAGGTATCCACGCCGACCTTCTTGGCCCACTCGGGGCTGACCTTCGACAGATAGTTGGCGAAGGTGAAAGTGGTGCCGGAACCGTCGGAGCGGTGCACGACCGTGATGTTCATGTCCGGCAGTTTCAGGCCCGGGTTGAGCTTGGCGATCGCCGGATCGTTCCACTTCGCGACCTTGCCCATGTAGATGTCGGCCACCAGCGGACCGCTCAGGATCAATTCGCCCGGCTTGACGCCAGCCAGGTTGTAGATGATGTCCTCGCCCGCGATGGCGGTCGGGAATTGCACCAGGCCGGCGGCAGCCAGTTCTTCCGGTTTCAGCGGCTTGTCGCTGGCGCCGAAGGCCACGGTGCCGGCCTTGATCTGCGCGATGCCGCCGCCGGAACCGATCGACTGGTAATTGACCTGCGTGCCGGTTTCCTTGGCATAGGCGGCGGACCATTTGGCCACCAGCGGATACACCCAGGTGCTGCCTGCGCCGGTGATGTTGGCGGCGTGAGCGGCGACGCCGAAGGCCGCGGTCGCTGCGAACGCGGCGATGCGGGCGGTGAGGGAAGTGGGCTTGTACACGGATCGCTCCTGTGCGGGTTGCGGGTTGAAGTACAGGGCGACATTTCAGGGGACGCATGTTGCACTCCGATGAGACGGTTGTTTCAGATTCGTGACAAAGCTTCGGGCATGCGACAAACCGTGCTTCGCGACGACGCGATGACGCCTGTCTCGCGTTTGTCACACAAATCGCACAAGGCGGTAACGGACGCGCCTCACTCTTGCGCCGTCCTTCCGCGACGCCGGCGTGTGATCGGTCTGCGGGGGCGCTCCCACGAACGACACAAAACACCCGGAGACACTCCATGCGTAACAAGATGCTTGCGATCGCCATCGCCACGGGCCTGGCCGCAACCAGCTTCAGCGCCTTCGCGGCACCGCAGTCGGATTCCAGTTCCGGCGGCAGCAACGCCGAGGAAATCGCGCAATTGAAGGCGCAATTGGCCGCTCTGCAGGCCAAGGTCGACCAGTTGCAACAGGACAGCCAGCAGGATGCGCAGCAGACGGTCGCCACTCAGCAGACGCTGCAGCAGATCCAGCAGCAACAGACTCAGGCGCAAGCCGCCAGCACCGGCACCGCCGATCAATGGTTCAACAACACCAAGATCAGCGGCACGTCGTTCATCGACTTCACCAACATCGACCAGACCAAGAACGGAACCAAGACCGACAGTTCCGGCACCGGCCTCGACGTGAAGCGTTTCTATCTGCAGGTCGACCACAAATTCAACGACATCTGGTCGGCCGACCTGACCACCGACTTCAACTACGTCAGCACCGACAGCGAAACCCAGTTGTTCGTCAAGAAGGCCTACCTGCAGGGCGCATTCTCGCCGCTGGCCACGCTGCGTGTCGGCTCGGCCAACATGGCGTGGATCCCGTTCGTCGAGGACTACTACGGTTACCGCTTCGTCGAGAACACTTTCATCGATCGCCTGAAGTTCGGCAACTCGGCGGATTGGGGCGTGCACCTGCTGGGTGACAACGGCGTCTTCAATTACCAGGTCTCGATGGTCAACGGCGGTGGTTACAAGAATCCGAGCCGCAGCAACAGCGTCGATTTCGAAGGCCGCATCGGCGTGCAGCCGGTCAAGGGCCTGATGATCGCCGTGGGCGGTTATTCCGGTGACCTGGGCAAGGACACGGACTCATCCCCGGCCCTGCACACCGCGAGCCGCGTCGACGCGATGATCGCCTACAAGAACGACAACCTGCGCATCGGCACGGAATGGTTCAAGGCCGACAACTGGAACAACGTCGTGTCGGTGCCGACCGATTCCGCGGACGGCTATTCGATGTGGGCCAGCTACGACTGGGGCGCGGCGTCGATCTTCGCGCGCTACGATCACGCGCATACCAGCAAGGACCTCGACCCGAGCCTGACCGACAAGTACTACAACATCGGCGTCGGCTTCCCGGTCACCAAGGGCGTCCGCATGGCCGTCGCCTACAAGGACGAAACCCTGCAGGACAACACCAGCATCGACACCAGGACCAAGGAATTCGGCGTGTGGAGCGAAGTGAAGTTCTGACACGACGTCGGAACCCCGGCCAGCACCAGTTGTACGTCGAACCGGGAGCCAGTCTCGACGTCATGCCCTCGGCAGGATGACGGCAACGGCGGGTCCGCAAGGGCCCGTCGTTTTTCATTCGCGCGATGAACCGGACCCGCTAGACTTCGCGTTTTGCGGATGTGCCGGAGCCGCCATCAACGCGCAGGACCACACTCCGCTGATGAAGCAATACTTCGCCGCCAAGGCGGAGTACCCGGATACGCTCGTGTTCTTCCGCATGGGCGACTTCTACGAACTGTTCTACGACGACGCGCGCAAGGCCGCGCGTCTGCTGGACATCACGCTGACGCAGCGCGGGCAGTCGGCCGGCGCACCGATCCCGATGGCGGGCGTGCCTTACCACGCGGCCGAATCGTACCTCGCCAAACTGGTACGGCTCGGCGAGTCGGTCGCGATCTGCGAACAGCTCGGCGACCCCGCGGCATCGAAAGGCCTGGTCGAACGCAAGGTCGTGCGCGTGGTCACGCCCGGCACGGTCACCGACGAAGCGTTGCTGCCGGAACGCCGCGACAATTTGCTGCTCGCGATCGCCGCGCGGGGTTCGAGCTATGGGCTGGCCTGGGTGGATCTGGCCGGCGGACGTTTCCTGCTGAGCGAAGCGAAAGACTCGGAAGCCTTGTCGGCCGAACTCGCGCGCCTGGCACCTGCGGAAACGCTGGTCGCGGAAGACGCGGCATGGCCGGCTTTCGTGGCGTCCCTCGATGGCCTGCGCAAGCGTCCGCCCTGGCATTTCGATCCCGACAGCGGACATCGTGAATTGACGCGCCATTTCGGCACGCGCGATTTGTCGGGTTTCGGCGCGGAGTCGCTGCACGCGGCGATCGGTGCAGCCGGTTGTCTCCTGGCCTACCTGCGGGAAACGCAGAAGGCCGCGTTGCCGCACTTGTCCGGCCTCGCGGTCGAATCGGCCGACGAAACCATCGCGATGGATGCCGCCACGCGCCGCAACCTCGAACTGGATGCGCATGCCAGCGGCGATGCGCGCTTCACCCTGCTCGGTGTGCTCGACAACACCATCACGCCGATGGGCACGCGCACGCTGCGGCGCTGGCTGCACCGGCCGCTGCGCGACCGCAGCGTGCTGCGCGCGCGACACCATGCGGTCGAATCGCTGATCGAAGCGCGTGCCCACGAACGCCTGCGCGACGTGCTGCGCGCGGTCGGCGACCTGGAGCGCATCCTCGCACGCGTGGCGTTGCGTTCCGCGCGCCCGCGCGACCTCGCCACGTTGCGGGATGGTCTTGCTGCGGCACCCGCCATTGTTCGCGCGATCACCCCCGATCGCGGCAACCGCGACCTCGGTTCCGCCGCGGCGACTACATTCGGCAATGGCAGTCCGGGAGCGGCCCGCCATGACCACGCTTTTCGAGAAGCGGTCGCCCTGTTGGATCACCTGTCCGAACGACTCGGCGAACATGCCGACACCGTCGCATTGCTGACGCGCGCCGTCGTCGAGCGGCCGCCCATGCTGCTGCGCGACGGCGGCGCGATCGCCGACGGCTACGATGCCGAGCTGGACGAGCTGCGGCAACTTTCGACCCATGCCGACCAGTTCCTGCTCGACATGGAGCAGCGCGAACGCGCCGCGACGGGCATCCCGACGCTCAAGATCGGCTACAACCGCGTGCACGGCTACTACATCGAATTCGGCAAGGCGCATGACGGCAAGGCGCCCGTGCATTACACGCGGCGGCAGACCACCAAGAATGCCGAACGCTACATCACCGAGGAACTGAAAGCCTTCGAGGACAAGGTGCTATCCGCGAAGGAACGCGCGCTGATGCGCGAACGCGCGTTGTACGACGGCGTGCTGGACGCGTTGATCGAGCGGCTGCAGCCATTGAAGCAGGCGGCCGATGCGATCGCGGAACTCGACGTGCTGACCGACTTCGCGGAACGCGCGGAAGCGCTGGACTGGTCGCGCCCGTTGCTCGCCGACGAACCCGGCATCGCCATCGAACGCGGACGACATCCGGTCGTCGAGGCCGTGCGCGACGAACCCTTCGAGCCGAACGACCTTCGCCTCGACGCCGCGCGCCGCATGCTGGTGATCACCGGCCCCAACATGGGCGGCAAGAGCACCTACATGCGCCAGAACGCGCTGATCGTGCTGCTGGCGCACATCGGCAGCTTCGTACCGGCGGCAAGCGCGACGCTCGGCCCGATCGACCGCATCTTCACCCGCATCGGCGCCGGCGACGACCTCGCGCGCGGGCAATCCACCTTCATGGTCGAAATGAGCGAGACCGCCAACATCCTGCACAACGCGACGGCGAATTCGCTGGTGCTGATGGACGAGGTCGGCCGCGGCACCAGCACCTATGACGGCCTCTCACTGGCGCGTGCCGCGGCGGTGCATCTCGCCACGGTCAATCGTGCCCTCACGCTGTTCGCCACGCACTACTTCGAACTGACGGAGCTGGCGGCGCAGTTCGAGCACATCGCCAACGTGCATCTCGATGCGGTCGAATACCACGATGCGAAACAGGGCGATCAACTGGTCTTCATGCACGCTGTGAAAGATGGTCCGGCCGACCGCAGTTTCGGGCTGCAGGTCGCCGCACTCGCGGGCCTGCCGAAAAGTGTCATCACGGAAGCCCGCCTTACGCTGGCCGATCTGGAAAGCGGCGCGTATTCGCTCAGCGTCCGCAAATCGTCGAATCCCGACGACGCGAAGCCTCAAGCCGACCTGTTCGCGCGCCGCGAGCCTTCCGCGGCGGATCGCGCGCTGGCGGAGATCGATCCGGATGCGCTGACACCGCGCGAAGCGCTGGAAGTCCTGTATCGCCTGAAGTCGCTGGGCTGAGCACGCGCGTTCGTTCACGCTGTCGATGATTGTGCATTTTTCGATAGACAACGCCTATTGAACGGATCGAAAGATTCGAATTCAAGTGGTCACGACCGGGGCGTATTCTCGCAAGGTCACGTCCCGCGAACGGCCAGCGCGCAAGCCGCGCCCGCGCCGTCATTGCAACATCCCGGAGGAAACGCACATGGCAAGCGAATCGAAATGCCCCTTCAATCACGTCGCCGGCGGCGGCACCACCAATCGCGACTGGTGGCCGAAACAATTGCGGCCCGACCTGCTGGGCCAGCATTCCTCCAAGTCCGACCCGATGGACAAGAACTTCGATTACGCGAAAGCCTTCAAGAGCCTCGACTATGCGGCGCTGAAGAAAGACCTCGCGGCGTTGATGACCGATTCGCAGCCCTGGTGGCCGGCCGACTTCGGCCATTACGGCGGCTTGTTCATCCGCATGGCCTGGCACAGCGCCGGCACCTACCGCATCGGCGACGGTCGCGGCGGCGGCGGGCGCGGACAGCAGCGTTTCGCCCCGCTCAACAGTTGGCCCGACAACGTCAGCCTCGACAAGGCGCGCCGCCTGCTGTGGCCGATCAAGCAGAAGTATGGCAACAAGATTTCCTGGGCCGACCTGATCATCCTCGCCGGCAACGTCGCGCTGGAAACGATGGGCTTCAAGACTTTCGGTTTCGCCGGCGGACGCCCCGATACCTGGGAACCGGACAACGATGTCTATTGGGGCAACGAGAAAACCTGGCTCGGTGGCGACGTGCGTTATGCCAGGTCCGGCGAAGGCCCGCTGGTCGCCGAGAAGGAATTGCACGGTCGCGAGAAGGACCGCACCGACGGTGGCCGCAATCTCGAGAATCCGTTGGCCGCGGTGCAGATGGGCCTGATCTACGTCAATCCGGAAGGCCCGGAAGGCAAGCCCGATCCGGTCGCCGCGGCCATCGACATCCGCGAGACCTTCGCGCGCATGGCAATGGACGACGAAGAAACCGTCGCGCTGATCGCCGGCGGCCACACTTTCGGCAAAACGCACGGCGCCGCCGACGCCAAGAACGTCGCGGCCGAACCCGAGTCGGCGGGTCTGGAACACCAGGGGCTGGGCTGGAAGAACAGCTTCGGCACCGGCGTCGGCAAGGACGCGATCACCAGCGGCCTTGAAGTCACCTGGACGGGCACGCCGACAAAGTGGGACAACGGCTTTTTCGAAACCCTGTTCGGCCACGAGTGGGAACTGACCAAGAGCCCGGCCGGTGCGAACCAGTGGGTTGCCAAGGGAGCAAAGGAAACCGTCCCCGATGCATTCGATGCATCGAAGAAACATCGCCCGACCATGTTGACCACGGACCTTTCGCTGCGCTTCGACCCCGCGTACGAGAAGATCTCCCGGCGTTTCCTGGAGCATCCGGACCAGTTCGCGGACGCCTTCGCGCGCGCATGGTTCAAGCTCACGCATCGCGACATGGGCCCGAAGGCGCGTTATCTCGGCCCGGAAGTGCCGGCCGAGGAGCTCATCTGGCAGGACCCGTTGCCGACAGCGAACTACAAGTCGATCGAAGCGCAGGACATCGATGCGCTCAAGCAGAAAATCCTGGCTTCGGGGCTGTCCGTGTCCGAACTGGTATCGACCGCGTGGGCTTCCGCTTCAACGTTCCGCGGCGGAGACAAGCGCGGCGGCGCCAACGGCGCGCGCATCCGGCTCGCCCCGCAGAAGGACTGGGAAGCCAACCAGCCGCAGCAACTCGCGAAGGTGCTGAAGGCGCTGGAAGGCATCCAGGCCGACTTCAACAAGGCCGGCGGCGGCAAGCAAGTCTCGCTCGCCGACCTGATCGTGCTGGGGGGTTGTGCCGCGATCGAAAAAGCCGCGAAGGATGCAGGCGTCAACGTCGCCGTGCCATTCTCGCCGGGCCGCACCGACGCCGCGCAGCAACAGACCGACGTCGAATCCTTCGCACCGCTGGAACCGACCTTCGATGGTTTCCGCAACTATCTGAAAGGCAAATACAGCATCCCGGCCGAGCACCTGCTGATCGACAAGGCGCAGCGACTTACCCTGACCGCGCCGGAAATGACGGTGCTGATCGGCGGCCTGCGCGTGCTCGACACCAATGCCGGCCACACCAGGCACGGCGTGTTCACCGGCAGGCCCGGCACGCTCAGCAACGATTTCTTCGTCAACCTGCTCGACATGGGCACGGAGTGGAAGGCCACCTCGGATGCGAAGGAAACGTTCGAAGGCCGCGACCGCAAGAGCGGCGCGGTGAAGTGGACTGCCAGCCGCGTCGACCTGGTGTTCGGTTCGCACGCAGTGCTTCGTGCGCTGTCCGAGGTATACGCCAGCTCCGATGCGAAGGAGAAATTCGTGCGCGACTTCGTCGCGGCATGGAACAAGGCGATGAACCTGGACCGCTTCGATCTCGCCTGAGCGCGCGTGCCGGCGCCGGCCCAGGCGCTTCGGAATACCGGCCCGATCCTCTACCGGATCGGGCCGGCTGCATTCAACCGGCGTCGATGTCGCCGAGCGCGCGCAGCAACCGGCGCGCACGCTTGTCCGGTTTCCCCGCGGGAGGCCGGAAGCCCGCGCGTTCGACACGGCGCTGCGCGGCCCTCGCCTCGCGCGCCGCGCGCGAAGTTTCCGATTCACGGTAAAGCTCCTGCGCCACGGCCGGCGACCCGCGGCGGTCGCTCACCGCCAGGACTTCGATCTCGAAATGTTCCTCGCTGCGCGTGACACGCAACGGGTCGCCGACATGCACCACCCGCGATGGCTTGCACATGGCGCCGTCGATTTCGATCCGTCCCGCCGTGATCGCCTGCTTCGCCAACGAGCGCGTCTTGAAGAAGCGTGCGGCCCACAGCCAGCT
>DATNEQ010000012.1:0-73074 GCA_035552915.1 Rhodanobacteraceae bacterium | reverse complement strand
TGATGCGGTGAGCGGTGAGCGGTGAGCGGTGAGCGGTGAGCGGTGAGCGGTGAGCGGTGAGCGGTGAGCGGTGAGCGGTGAGCGGTGAGCGGTGAGCGGTGAGCGGAAAGAGCGTAAGCTTTCCCGATGCCGCTCCCCCCGTCCCTCGCCGACGCGCTGCACGCGATCTTCGGCGCCGAAGCATGCGCATGGGACGATGCCACGCGTGCGGCGTATGCCTACGACAACTCGCGCCGCTGCGCGCTGCCCGACGCGGTGGTGTTCCCGACTTCGCACGAACAGGTGGTCGCGCTGGTCGCGGCCTGCCGCGAACATCGCGTCCCGCTGGTCGCGCGCGGCCGCGGCACCAACACCACCGGCGCCACCGTGCCGGATGCCGGTGGCGTGGTCGCCAGCTTCGAGCGCATGAACCGCATCCTCGCGATCGAACCCGGCAATCGCATCGCGATCGTCGAGCCGGGCGTGTTGAACGCCGACCTGCAGCGCGCATTGAAGGAACACGGCCTGTTCTGGCCGCCGGATCCGACCTCCGCGCCGTATTGCACGATCGGCGGCAACCTCGCTTGCAACGCCGGGGGGCCGCGCGCGGTGAAGTACGGGGCGACTCGCGACAACGTGCTCGGCATGCGCGTGGTCGCGGGCAACGGCCGCGACTTCCGTTGCGGCACGCGTACCACGAAAGGTTCGGTAGGCTATGACCTGACCCGCTTCCTCGTCGGCTCGGAAGGCACGCTGGCGCTCGTCACCGAGGCCACGCTCAAGCTCACGCCGAAACCCGCCGCGGTGCGCACGCTGCGCGCGGGCTACCGCGATGTCGAAAGCGCGGCGAATGCGGTTGCGCGGATCATGGCGCAACCGGTGACACCCTGCGCGTTGGAATTCATGGACGACGCCGCGCTGCGGCTCGCCCGCGCACACGGCGGCGATGCGCCCGCCGAGGCCGGCGCGCTGCTGCTGATCGAGGTGGACGGCGCGGAAGACGCATTGGACGCCGCCGCGGCCGCGATCGAAGGCGCCGCTCGCGTCGACGGCCTGGTCGAATGGCGTGCCGCACGCGACGCCGCGGAAACCGCCGCGCTGTGGGCCGCGCGCAAGGCGCTGTCGCCGGCGTTGCGCACGATCTCGCCGGACAAGATCAACGAGGACGTCGTCGTCCCCGTATCGCGCGTGCCGGAACTGATCGCGCGCCTGCGCGAACTGGCACGCCGGTTCGACCTGCCGATCGTCAGCTTCGGCCACGCCGGCAACGGCAACCTGCACGTCAACCTGCTGCCGCGCGACGCAGCGGAACGCGCGCGCGCGCACGATTGCCTGCGCGAAGTATTCACGGCGGTCATCCAACTCGACGGCACGCTTTCGGGCGAACACGGGATCGGCACCGCCAAGCGCGACTTCATGGCACAGGCGGTGGAGGTGGGTGCGCTGGCGACGATGCGCGAGATCAAGCGCGCGTTCGATCCGGAGGGCATCCTCAATCCCGGGAAATTACTTCCGGCCGATGCAGGCTGAACCGGATTGCGGAAGTCTGGGAACGTCGACGGAGATCACCGCATGGTCGCCCTGCTTCTCGCACTCGCACTCCAGGCCACCCCGGCGCCATCGGAAATCGTTGCCGACCTTCCGAAAGATTTTCTAGCCGAAGGCGTGGCGTGGGACGCCTCGCATTCGCGCTTCCTGCTGAGCAGCGTGCGCGAACATCGGATCGCTTCGGTCGATCCCTCGAACGGACGCGCACGCAAGTTCGCCGACGCGCCGGGCAGCGTGCTCGGCCTGCATGTCGACGCCGCCACCGGCACGCTGTGGGCGACGTGGACCCGCTTCGGCCATGGCTTCGATCACAACCCCGCGAGCGGCGTCGCGGCCTGGTCGTTGCGCGACGGCCGTTCCCTCGGCAATTGGCCGTTGCCCGATCGCGATCCGCGCGTGAACCTCGGCGATCTCCTGATCGTGGATGCGCACACGCTCGTCGCCAGCGACAGCGGCACCGGCGCGATCTGGCGCTTCGACATGCGCACGCACGAATACGCGAAAGTCATCGCCGCCGGAAAATTCCGCTCGCCTCAGGGCCTGGCGCCGGGCCGCCTGCCAGGAACGATCTATCTCGCGGATTATCCGACCGGGATGTGGCGCGTCTCGCTCGCGAACGGCGAAGCGATGCAAATGAAAGCACCGCCCGGAAGCGAACTGCGCGGCACGCGCACGCCGCGCATCCTGGCGATCACACTCGGACGGGAAGATTCGATCGCGCGAGTGAAGCGCTGGCGCGAAATGCCGGGCGAGGAACCCGGTCTCGGAACACTCACTGACGACCGGTTCTGGTTCGTGGTCGACGACCAGTGGAACGAATACGACGACGACCTGCAGCCGAAAGCAGGTGCCACGCTGCAATCGCCCAAGTTGCGCGGACTGCCGTTGTCGGAACTGGACGCGCGCGCTGCCTCGTCGCAATGAACGAAACGTTCGACGATCTGCTCGCGCGAATCCGTGCCTGCCGCGTTTGTGCCGCACAGCTTCCGCTCGGGCCACGGCCCGTGCTGCAGGCTCATCCCGACGCGCGTTTGCTGATCGTCAGCCAGGCGCCTGGCCGGCGCGTGCACGCCACCGGCATTCCCTTCGACGACAGGAGCGGCGAACGATTGCGCGACTGGCTCGGCATCGATCGCGACGCCTTCTACGACGCGCATCGCGTCGCGATTGTGCCGGTGGGATTCTGCTATCCCGGCAAGGGCGCGTCCGGCGATCTGCCACCGCGGCCCGAATGCGCGCCGCTGTGGCATCCGCAATTGCTGCCGCGATTGCGCAACGCGCGCCTGACGCTGGCGATCGGCAGCTACGCCATTCGCGTCCTCATGCACGTGCGCGGCATCTCGCTCACCGAAGCGGTGTGCGATTGGCGAAAGCGACTCGATGCGGGCCTCCTGCCATTGCCGCATCCGAGCCCGCGCAACATCGCCTGGTTCAAGGCCAATCCGTGGTTCGAGGACGACGTGTTGCCGGCTTTGCGGAAGCACGTGCGCCAGGCATTGCGTCCCGAGGGGGAAAACGAGCGGAAACGTTCTTCGAGACCCTGACGCCGCTTCGTGCCACGTCCGCAACACGAACGACTATCGCCACACCGCGACGCCGAGCAGCAGTGCCGCGGCCTGCAGCACGAGCAACGCATACAGGCCGGCCAGCACGTCGTCCAGCATCACGCCCATCCCACCGTGCACCGTCCGGTCGGCCACGCGCACCGGCCATGGCTTCCATACGTCGAACAGGCGGAACAATGCGAAGCCGGCGAGCATCCATGCCCAGCCCGCGGGCGCCAGGAACAGTGCGATCCACTGGCCGACGAATTCGTCCCATACCAGCGCGCGATGATCGTCGACACCGATACGCCTGCCCGCCATGCCGCATGCCCACACGCCGATCGCGAACGCGACCACCAGGACGATGAGATAGCCGGTCATCGACAATTGCCGCAGCAGGAACCACCATGGAATCAGCGCGACCGCCGAACCGAGCGTCCCGGGCGCGCGTGGGACGAAGCCCGATCCGAAACCGGTGGCGATCCAGCCGTCGACGTGCGTCAGCAGCGCACGCCATTGCGTGGCCGTCAGGATTTTTTTCGTGCGGGCCTCGCCCTCGCCCATCACGGGAAATGCTGCCATCCGTGGCGCGGCAAATCCAGCGGGCGGCCATCCGCGTCGTGCACACGCACGCCGGACCCTGGCACGATGCGGCCGATGCGCGTCGCGGCGCAACCGAGCGTGGAGAAAACCTCCGCGACGCGCGTGGTTTCCGTTTCGCGCGCAGTAAAGCAAAGCTCGTAATCGTCGCCTCCGGCCGAGGCGAAGTCGCGTCGTCGATCGGCGGGAAAAGCTTCGCGCAACACAAGCGAAACCGGCAACGCGTCCGCGTCGATTTCCGCGCCGACGCCGCTGCGCGCGCAGACATGGCCGAGGTCGGCCAGCAAGCCGTCGGACAGGTCGATGCACGCGGTCGCGATGCCGCGCAGGGCCAGCCCGGCCGCGATGCGTGGTTGCGGACGATCGAGTCGTTCGCGCAATGCCGTGAGCCACGAAGGAGCATGCGCTTGCGGTTCACGCAACGCGTGCAGCGCCGCCGCGGCGTCGCCCAGCGTTCCCGTGACGAATACCGCATCGCCCGCCCGTGCACCGGCGCGCGTGATCGCCAGGTTTTCCGGCACGAGACCCAACGCGCTCACCGTGATGCTCAAAGACCCGCGGGTGGTGTCGCCGCCGACCAGGGCGACCTGGAATTGCCGCGCCAGTTCCGCGAAGCCGTCCAAGAAATGTTCGACGAAACGCGCATCGGCCTGCGGCAAGGTCAGTGCAAGCATCGCCCACGCCGGTTGCGCACCCATCGCGGCGAGGTCCGACAAGTTCACGGCGAGCGATTTCCAGCCGATGTCGCGCGGCGCGGTCGCTGCCGGAAAGTGTACGCCCGCAACCAGCGTGTCGGTGCATGCGACCAGCCGTTGCCCCGCCGGCACGTCGAGCAGCGCGGCATCGTCGCCGATGCCGAGGCGCACGTCGTCGCGCGCCAGCGCGGTGCGGCGATGGATCAGATCGATCAGGTCGAATTCGCGCACGTCAGCGCGCCGTTTCGTACTCGGCGTTCCGCCACTCGTGCGCCAGCTTGTCCAGCACGCCGTTGACGTAGGTGTGGCCGTGGTCGGCGCCGAAACGCTTGGAAAGCTCGATCGCCTCGTTGAGCACCACGCGGTACGGCACATCGAGGCGGTGCTTGAGCTCGTAGGCAGCCAGCCGCAGCGTGGCGCGTTCGATCGGATCGACCTGCTCGATGCCGCGGTCGAGGAACGGCGCCAGTCCGGCGTCGAGTGCGGCACACTGCGAGACCACGCCGCGCACCAGGTCCTCGAAGTATTCGAGGTCGGCGACCTGCATGTCCTGCTCGTGCCGGAATTGCTCGATGATCGCGCGCACCTCGCTGCCGCTGAGCTGCCAGGCGTAGATTGCCTGCAACGCGCGCCGGCGCGCACGCGAACGCGCCGCAGGATCGATGCCGTCGTTGCGCGCCTGCGTCATGCGGAAATTTCCTTCGTCGTCGCCACCATCTCGATCGCCGCCAGCGCGGCTTCCTCGCCCTTGTTGCCGTTTGCGCCGCCGGCGCGCGCCAGCGCGTCGGCTTCGCGTTCCACCGCCAGCACGCCGTTCGATACCGGCACGCCGTGGTCCAACGCCACGCGCATCAACGCCCGCGCGCAATTGTCGGCGATCTGCTCGTAGTGCCGCGTCTCGCCGCGCACCACGCAACCCAGCGCGACGATCGCCGCGTAGTGTCCCGTGCGCGCCAGCGCGTCCGCCAGCATCGGCAATTCCCATGCGCCTGGCGTGCGCAGCACGTCGAGGTTTTCGCCAGGCACGCCGTGCGCGGCGAACGCGCGCCGCGCGCCTTCGACCAGCGCATCGACCACCCGCGCATTCCAGCGGCTCGCAACGATGGCATAGCGCACGCCGGGCGGCGAATGCAGATCGGCGACAGGGGGGTCATGGCGCGACATGGCTTTCGTCTCCCGTCTCCCGTTTCCCGTCTCCCGCATCATCGACGTATTCCACCACTTCCAACCCGAACCCCGACAACCCGACCAGCTTGCGCGGTGTGCCGAGCACGCGCAAGCGACGCGCGCCGAGATCGGCGAGGATCTGCGCGCCCAGGCCGAGCTGCCGCCACTCGCGCTGCGCATGTTCGCGTTCGCCGCCGCGCGGGGTTTCCGCCTGCGCGGGATCGCGCGCCAATCGCGCCAGCAGGTCCGCCGATTTTTCGTCCGCATCCAGCACGACCACCACGCCGCGGCCTTCGGCGGCGATGCGACGCAACGCCGCGGCGATGCCCAGCCCGACATCTTCGCGTTGCAGGTGCAACACGTCGGACAGCGCGTCGCGCACATGCACGCGCGTCAGCACCGGCGCGCCGTCGTCGACGCTTCCGCGCACCAGCGCGAAGTGCAAGCCGCCATGCAGCGCGGCGCGCCACGCGAGCAACCGGAACGCGCCGAATCCGGTTTGCGCTTCCGATTCGTGCACGCGCACGATGGTCTTTTCGGTGCGCAGTCGGTGGCGGATCAGGTCGGCGATGCTGCCGATCTTCAAATCGTGTTTTTGCGCGAAGGCCTCCAGCTCCGGACGACGCGCCATCGAGCCGTCCTCGTGCAGGATTTCCACCAGCACGCCGGCGGGTTCGAATCCGGCCATCGCCGCAAGATCGCACGCGGCTTCGGTATGGCCGGCGCGCGTCAGCACGCCACCTGCCTGCGCCGCCAGCGGGAAGACGTGGCCGGGCTGCACGAGGTCGCGGGGCTCCGCATCCGCGGCGACCGCGACCTGGATGGTGCGCGCGCGATCGTGCGCGGAGATGCCGGTGGTGACGCCGCTCGCCGCCTCGATCGACACGGTGAAGTTGGTGTGGTGCGCGGAACCGTTGTCGCGCACCATCGGCCGCAAGCCGAGTTGCCGGCAACGTCGTTCGTCCAGCGCGAGGCAGATCAGCCCGCGCGCTTCGCGCGCCATGAAGTTGATGTCTTCCGCCCGCACGCGCTGCGCGGCCATGATCAGGTCGCCCTCGTTCTCGCGATCCTCGTCGTCGAGCACGACCACCATGCGCCCGGCGCGCAGCTCGTCGAGGAGTTCTGGAATGGCGGAAAAAGGCATCCGGGCGTGCTTCATTCGAGAAGTGCGGACACGGAAGTCCGCTTTTCGACCCCGCGCTCAGGGACGAGCGCACAGGCTTTCGATGTAACGCGCCATCATATCGACTTCCAGGTTCAGCGCGTCGCCGGGCCTGCGGTCGTTGAACGTGGTGGCCTGCACCGTGTGCGGGATCAGGTTGACGGAGAAGCGCGCGCCTTCGACGGCATTGACGGTGAGGCTGACGCCGTCGAGGCAGACGGAGCCCTTGGCCGCGAGGTAGCGCGCCAGCGCCGGCGGTGCCTCGAGTTGCCAGCGCAGCGATCGCGCGTCGGGTTCGATCGAAACCAGTCGCGCAAGTCCGTCCACATGTCCGGATACGAGATGCCCGCCCAGCCGGTCCGACAGCCGCAATGCTTTTTCCAGGTTCACCGCCTCGCCGGTTTTCAACGCGCCCAGCGTGGTCATCGACAAAGTCTCGTTCGACACGTCGAACGCCAGTTCGCTGCCGTCGACCGCAACCACGGTGAGGCAACAGCCGGACACGGCGATGCTGTCGCCCGACGCGACATCGGATAGATCGAGCTTCGGCGCAACGAAAAACAGCCGAAGGTCGCCTCCGCGCGGTTCGCTGCGCGCGAGGGTGCCGGTGCATTGGACGATGCCTGTGAACATGGTTTCCCGAATGTTTCCCCGGAAAGTGCAGCCTTCGATGCCGCCTTTTTGTCCTGCGCGATTACGCAGGATCGCGGAGCCTACGATCGCAACAACAGCCGCATATCATCGCCGATCTGGCGCCGCTCGATCACGCGCAGGGTTTTCCGTGCGGCCATGTCGACGATCGGCGGCAGCGCCAGCAGCGGACGCGCAGCGTCGCCCAGCAACACCGGTGCGACGTAGAGCAGCAGTTCGTCCACCAGTCCAGTTTCGAACAATGCGCCGCACAGGCGCGGGCCGGCCTCCACCTGCAATTCGTTGACGCCGCGCGCGGCCAGCAGGCGCATCGCGACATGCAGGTCGAGCCTGCCGTTCGCGTCGCGTTCGACGGCCGCGAGTTCGACGCGCGAGTAGCGATCGTCCGACGGTTTTGCGTCGGGCGCATGCAAGATGAGCGTTGGCGCGGAGCCGTCGAGCAAGTGCGCGCCGGCCTGCAATGCGTCGAGGCGCGGATCGAGCGCCACGCGCAGCGCCGGCACGAAAACTTCGCCCGCGGGCAAGCGCACCGTCAAGCGCGGATTGTCCGCACGCGCGGTGCCGGCCGCGGTCAGGATCGCGCTGCTGCGCGCGCGCAAGCGCTGCACGTCGGCGCGCGCGGCTTCGCCGCTGATCCATTGCGATTCGCCGTTTGCCAGCGCGGTGCGGCCGTCCAGGCTCATCGCCAGCTTCACCCGCACCCACGGCCGACCACGTTCCATGCGCGAGAAGAAACCACGATTGAGTTCGCGCGCGGCTTCGCGCATCAGTCCGGTTTCGACTTCGATGCCGGCGTCGCGCAGGCGCTGCAGGCCGCCGCCGGCGACTTTCGGGTTCGGGTCCTCGCAGGCCGCGACCACGCGCGCGATGCCGGCTTCGATCAGCGCATCCGCGCACGGCGGCGTGCGCCCGTGGTGCGCGCAGGGTTCCAACGTGACGTAAGCGGTCGCGCCACGAGCGCGCGCGCCGGCCATGTGCAGCGCCAGCGGTTCCGCGTGCGGTTCGCCGGCACGGCGATGCCAGCCTTCGCCGACGATTTCATCGCCGTGCGCGATCACGCAGCCGACGCGCGGATTCGGTTGCGTGGTGGTCATGCCGCGCGCGGCGAGGCGCAGCGCGCGCGCCATCATCGCGTGATCGGTCGCGGAAAATTCTGGCATTACCGCTTTTTCTTGTCGGCGTGCTTGTCGAAGCTGACGATCTCGGCGCCGCCGAGCAACGGCAACTGGCCTTCGCCGGGCAGATCGCGCTCGAGTCGATCCAGTTCCTCGCGGAAATCGGCGACGTCCTCGAACGAGCGGTACACCGAGGCGTAACGCACGTAACCGACGTGGTCGAGCTTGCGCAATTCGACCATCACGAATTCGCCGATGCGGCGCGAAGGCAATTCGCGTTCGGTGGTCATGCGCAGCTGGTGCACCACCGCGCGCACCGCCGCTTCGATGTCTTCTTCCGACACCGGCCGCTTGTGCAGCGCGCGGTCGAAACCGGTACGCAGCTTGCGCGCGTCGAAGGCCTCACGACGGCCGTCGTCCTTGATGATCGCCGGCAGCTTCAGCTCCACCGTTTCCTGCGTGGAGAACCGCTCGCCGCACGCCGAACACTCGCGCCGCCGACGGATCGTCGCGCCGTCGTCGGACACGCGCGAGTCGATCACGCGGGTGTCGTCATGCTGGCAGAAGGGGCAGTGCATCTTTTTAGGTGCTCTATCGGCACATCGCAGGACGGTATTTAAACGAGACTGTTCCGCCTTTACATAACCAGCGCGCGGGAACTTCACTGGTCTGGCGTTGGAAAATGATCGTCTGGCCAGCGACTTCACCCTGATTCGCAGCAAACTGCAGAATCAAACGATTCCCCGACAGAACGAGATCATACTCGATCGTCTTCGGCATCTCTGAATCCGTAATTGTGGAAACTTCAATGTGCCGAATGGCAAGATTGAGTGTCGCATTATCGGTGGGCCAAGTGCCACTTCGCTGATAGTAAGCATCGATAGCACGCTGCGTATCCTTGGCATCATTCAAGGCGGTAGAAATGCGGGTTCTTTCACGCTTGTCGATTACGTAGCGATGCTCAAGAAAATAAGCACTAATACATGCAAGGACAAGCACGCCCATAATCCATGCTCGACGTACCACCGGCGTCATTTCAATTTCTCATCCGTGTGATGCTCATTAGGTGATCTCGATCTTTGTATTTCATTTTTCATTCGACGCTCAAACCGATTCGCAATGCTACTTCACCCGTAAACCGGAAACTTCGCGCATTGCGCGTTGACCAGCGCTCGCACGTTGTCGATCAGCTTGTCGTCGTTCGGCGCATCCAGCACGTCGGCAATCCAGCCGGCGAGTTCGATGCAATCCGTTTCCTTGTAGCCACGGGTGGTGACGGCGGGCGTGCCGAGGCGCAGTCCGGAGGTGACGAAGGGTTTCTGCGGATCGTTCGGCACCGCGTTCTTGTTGACCGTGATGTGGGCCTTGCCCAGCGCGGCTTCCGCATCCTTGCCGGTGATCGCCTTTCCGATCAGGTCGACGAGAAACAAATGGTTCTCGGTGCCGCCGGAGACGATCTTGTAGCCGCGCTGCATCAGCGTCTTCGCCATCGCCTTGGCGTTCTTCACCACTTGCTGCTGGTAGGCCTTGAACTCCGGTTCCAGCGCTTCCTTGAACGCGACGGCTTTCGCGGCGATCACGTGCATCAGCGGGCCGCCCTGGATGCCGGGGAACACGATCGACTGCAGTTTCTTCTCGATCTCCTCGGCCTGCCCGCCCATCGCCGAATGCTTGGCGACGATCAGACCACCGCGCGGGCCGCGCAGGGTCTTGTGCGTGGTGGACGTGACCACGTGCGCGTGCGGCAGCGGCGAGGGATACACGCCCGCGGCGATCAGTCCGGCGACGTGCGCCATGTCCACGAACAGGTACGCGCCGACCTTGTCGGCGATCGCGCGGAAGCGCGCCCAGTCCATCACTTGCGAATAGGCGCTGAAACCGGCAACGACCATCTTGGGTTTGTGTTCGACGGCGAGTTTCTCGATCGCGTCGTAATCGACCAGGCCGTGCTCGTTCACGCCGTACTGCACGGCGTTCAGGATCTTGCCGGATAGATTCACCTTCGCACCGTGCGTGAGGTGACCGCCGTGCGCCAACGACATGCCGAGGATGGTGTCGCCCGGATTGAGCAAGGCGAAGTACACGGCCTGATTGGCCTGCGATCCGGAGTGCGGCTGCACGTTGGCGTAGTCGCAGTCGAACAGTTGCTTCAGGCGCTCGATCGCGAGCTTCTCGGCGACATCCACGTATTCGCAGCCGCCGTAGTAACGCTTGCCGGGATAGCCTTCCGCGTACTTGTTGGTCAGCACCGAACCCTGTGCTTCCAGCACGCGCGGACTGGCGTAGTTCTCCGACGCGATCAGTTCGACGTGGTCTTCCTGGCGCTGCTTCTCCTCCATGATCGCCGTGGCCAGTGCGTCGTCGTAGCCGGCAATGCGCATTTGATGGGAATACATCGCTCGTGTCTCGGCGGAAAGGACAAGGCGGAATGTTAGCGGAGCGGCGGTGTCAACCCAAGAAACCTTGAGGAAACCCGATTCCTCCCACCCCACTCACATCACACCTTCCAGAACCCCATCAAACCCCTGCGGGGTTTGATCGCCTCCTTGACTCAAGGGGGCTGCAGCTTGCGCAACTTGCGGTGATACAACGCGGACACCATCACGTAGCTGATGATCATCAGCAGCAGCCAGGAACCGATCTTGCCCGGCGGCACCGCGTGCCACGCGTGGCGCTGCGACGGGTAATGCCAGGCCTTGGTGAAGGTACCGAGGTTTTCCGCGAACCAGATGAAGGTCGCGACCAGCGCGAAACCGAGCAGCAGCGGCATGCGCCGATAGCGGAAGCGCACGCGGTAGTGCACCCAGGTCGGCCCGAACACCAGCAGCACCGCAAGAAAAAGCGGCCAACGGAAATCGTGGCCCCAATGGTCGCTGAAGAAATTGAGATAAATACCTGCTGCCAGCACCGCGGTCAGCCACCAGGGCGGATGCCGCGTGAAACGGAATTCGAACAGCCTCCACGCCCGCGCGATGTAACTGCCGACCGAGGCGTACATGAAACCGGTGAACAGCGGTACGCCACCGATGTGCAGCAACGAAGGGCCGGGATAGACCCACGAGCCGGTGGCGGTCTTGAAGAGTTCCATCATTGTGCCGGTGACATGGAACAGCACGATCACCGCGGCTTCGCGGCGCGTTTCCAGCCGCAACGCGAGCAGCCCGATCTGGATGCCGACCGCGCCGAGGGTGACGAAGTCGTAGCGCGCCAGCGGCGCATGCGCCGGCCAGAACAGCCAGGTCGCGACCAGCAGCGCCAGCATCAGCGCGCCGAACAGGCAGGCCCAGGCTTGCTTGACGCCGAACCACAGCAGTTCGTGTGCGAATACGGCAAGCCGGCCGTGGCGCGCGGCCCATTGGCCGAGTCGGCGATCCTGGCGCCGCCACGCGCAACGCGGGCACCTCGCGGTCCGGGCCTGCGCCGCTGGCGTGTTCATCTCCGGCATTCCCCTCACCCGTCGCACATCCGGCGGCAATGCGGGGCAACGATCGCGTGCGGCGATGGCGATCCGGGGCCCGCGACAAGGCAATGCGCTGGCGCCGCGGGCGCAGGGCCGCGATAATGCCGGGTTCCCCGATCGCGATGGGGCCTTTCGGCGCGCAGGAACCACGATGCAATACATCTACACCATGATCGGCGTGTCCAAGATCGTCCCGCCCAAGCGCGAGATCATCAAGGACATTTCGCTGTCGTTCTTCCCCGGCGCCAAGATCGGCCTGCTGGGCCTCAACGGCGCCGGCAAATCCACCGTGCTGCGGATCATGGCCGGCGTGGACAGCGAGTTCAACGGCGAGGCACGCCCGCAACCGGGCATCCAGATCGGCTATCTGGCGCAGGAACCGCAGCTCGATCCGGGCAAGACCGTGCGCGAATCGGTGGAGGAAGGCCTTTCCGAAATCCTCGATGCGCAGAAGCGTCTCGACGAGGTGTATGCGGCCTACGCCGAAGAAGGTGCAGACTTCGACGCGCTCGCCGCGGAACAACAGCGGCTGGAAAACATCCTCGCCGCGGGCGACGCGCACACGGTCGAACGCCAGCTCGATGTCGCGGCCGATGCGCTGCGGCTGCCGCCGTGGGACGCGAAGATCGGCACGCTGTCGGGAGGCGAGAAGCGCCGTGTCGCGCTGTGCCGCCTGCTGTTGTCCAAGCCCGACATGCTGCTGCTGGACGAACCGACCAACCACCTCGACGCCGAATCGGTGGAATGGCTGGAACATTTCCTCGCCGAATTCCCGGGCACCGTGGTCGCGGTGACGCACGATCGCTACTTCCTCGACAACGCCGCGGAATGGATCCTGGAACTGGACCGTGGCCGCGGCATTCCGTGGAAAGGCAACTATTCCTCGTGGCTGGAGCAGAAGGACGAACGCCTGAAACAGGAAGCCTCGTCCGAAAAGGCGCGCCAGAAAGCGATCGCACGCGAACTGGAATGGGCACGCCAGAACGCCAAGGGCGGCCGCAGCAAGGGCAAGGCGCGCCTCGCACGCATCGAGGAATTGCAATCCATCGACTACCAGAAGCGCAACGAGACCAACGAGATCTTCATTCCGCCGGGCGAGCGGCTCGGCAACACCGTGCTCGAGTTCAAGGGCGTCAGCAAATCCTTCGGCGACCGCCTGCTGATCGACGACCTCAGTTTCTCGGTGCCGCCGGGCGCGATCGTCGGCATCATCGGCCCCAACGGCGCGGGCAAATCGACATTGTTCAAGATGATCACCGGCCAGGAAAAGCCGGATCAGGGCGAGATCACGACGGGCCAGACGGTGAAGGTCGCGTACGTCGACCAGAGCCGCGAAAAACTGGAAGGCAAGCACAACGTCTTCCAGGAAGTCTCCGGCGGCTCGGATATCCTCAACATCAACGGCATCGAGATCCAGTCGCGCGCCTACATCGGCCGCTTCAACTTCAAGGGCCAGGACCAGCAGAAAATGGTCGGCAGCCTGTCCGGCGGCGAGCGTGGACGCCTGCACCTGGCCAAGACACTGCTGCAGGGCGGCAACGTCTTGTTGCTCGACGAACCCTCCAACGACCTCGACATCGAGACGCTGCGCGCACTGGAAGACGCGCTGCTGGAATTCCCAGGCAACGCCTTCGTGATCTCGCACGACCGCTGGTTCCTCGACCGCATCGCCACGCACATCCTCGCTTTCGAAGGCGACTCGCACGTGGAGTTCTTCCCAGGCAACTACAAGGAATACGAGGAAGACAAGAAGCGGCGGCTGGGAGACGAGGCGGCCGGGCCGCACCGGCTGCGGTACAAGAAGCTGGCTTGAATGAGCGAATGGATCGCGATTCGTCCGCCGAATTGAACTATGGGCGCCGTCGACTTCTGAAAGGCGTGGGTTTTTCCGTCGCCGCGCTGGCAAGCGGCGCGCGCGCAGCGGAGCCGAGGAAACGTTCGAAGCTGATCCTGCTCGGCACCGCCGGCGGCCCGACGCCCAAGATCGATCGTTCCGCGCCGGCCAACGCGATCGTGGTCGGCGACGACATCTATGTGATCGACTGCGGCAACGGCGTGGCGCGGCAGATGACGAAGGCCGGACTGGATCTCGGCCGCATCCGCGACGTGTTCATCACCCACCAGCATTCCGACCACGACGCTGACTACGGCAACCTGCTGTTGCTGGCGTGGGAAACCGACCTGCACACGCCCGTGAACACGTACGGTCCGCCACCACTGCAGCGGATGACTGAACTGTTCCTGCAGATGGATGCCTACGACATCGGCATCCGCGAACGCGACGAAGGCCGGCCGCCATTCGCGCCATTGATCGTGCCGCACGAAATCACGCGCGGCGGTCCGGTGATGCGGGATTCGAACGTGAGAGTCACCGCCGCATTGGTGCAGCATCCGCCGGTCGAACCCGCGTTCGCCTACCGCTTCGATTGTCCCGATCGCTCGATCGTGTTTTCCGGCGACACGCGGCCTTCGGAAAACCTGGTCGAACTCGCGCGCGGCGCCGACGTCCTAGTGCACGAGGTGATCGACCTGCAGGCGATCGACGCGGTGGTGAAAAACGAATCACAAGCCACGCGCTTGCGTGCGCACCTCGAAGCCGCGCATACGCCGATGTCCGAGGTGGGTCGCATTGCGACCGAGGCCGGCGTCAAGACGCTGGTGCTGAACCACTTCGTGCCCGGCACACCGCCCATTCCCGATCATGTGTGGTACGACGCGGTCAAGCCGCACTTCAAGGGCCGGCTGGTGATCGAGCGCGACTTGATGGAGCTTTGATCAGCGCGTCTCGAACGCGCGCACTTCGCCGTCGTCTCGCAGGGTGAACGGATTGAAGTCGGTGTGCGGATCGTAGGTGTCGGCGTTTTCGCGCCGCTTGAGGAAACCGACCACCGCGTAGGTCAGCGGCGTCGCCACCGTTTCCACCAACACCTTCATCACCCAGTTGAACACGATCACTTTGAGGATCGTCTGGCCTTCCCAGATGCCGATGAAGGCGATCGGGTAGAACGTGAGGCTGTCCACGCCTTCGCCGACGATGGTCGAGCCGATGGTGCGCGTCCACAGCCAGCGTCCGCGCGTCCAGAGTTTCATCTTCGCCATCACGAAAGCGTTGGCGAAGTCGCCGATCCAGAAACCGACCAGCGAGGCGAGCGCGATCCGCCAGGTGCTGCCGAACACGATTTCGAGCGCAGGTTGCAATTTCGCGTCGAAAGGTTCGGCCGGGCTCACCGGCATGTGGATGATCGCCTGCGTCATCAACGACGCGAACACCAGCGCGCCGAAGCCGGCCCAGGTCGCGCGCCGCGCACGCGCATAGCCGTAAACTTCGGTCAGCACGTCGTCGAAGATGTAGCTGATCGGGAAGAACAGGTTCCCGGCCCCGAAAGTGAGCGCGCCGATCAACGGCAGCGTGATCGTGCAGACCTTGGCCGGGCCGATCAGGTTGGAACACAGCAGCACGCCGACCATGCCGCCGACCAGCAGATCGTAGTAGCGGAAGCCGCGCGTGCGCGGCGCGATATCGGCACTCTTGTTCATCGCGGCCCCTTCGTCATCGCGGCGAATCTAGCGTTTTCGTCCGCGCAACGCCAACACCGGCGCGGTCAGCGCGAAATGCAACCAGATGCCGCACCACACGATGGCGCGCGTCAGCGGATGGCGCGCGGCCGGGTCGAACTTGCGGAACCAGCGCCACATGCCGCGATGCTTGTGCCTCGACACGAACACCGGCCGGTGCGCGCTGGAACCGCCCTTGCCGTGCAGCACGCGCACATCGCCGGCGAGCCATACCTGGAATCCCGCGTCACGAATGCGACGGCAGAGGTCCAGATCCTCGCAATGCAGGAAATAACCCTCGTCGAAACCGCCGAGCTTGTCGAACACGCCACGTGGCAACAACATCAGCGCACCGGAGACATTTTCGATCTCGGCCACGCCGTCGGGCATCGGTCCGGGCACGTTGACGCCCGCATATTTCGGATCGCTGGCCTCGCGCTTCGCCATGCCGGTCATCGTCATCAATGCACGGCGCAGCAACGGATCGCGCCGACGCGAGGCCGGATCTGGGCGACCGCCGGCATCGCAAACCACCGCACCCACCACGCCGGCACGCGGGTGCGCGCGCAATGCATCGAGCAAACGCGGGAGCATGTCCTGTTCCGGCATGCAATCGGGATTCAGCACCAGCAGCGCATCGCCGCGCGCCAGCTTCGCGCCACGGTTGACCGCCGGGCCGAACCCCAGATTGGCGTCGTTGAACAGCACGCGCACGCGATCATCGCCGGCATGTTCGCGCGCGATCGCCTGAGGCACGCCATCGCGCGAAGCATTGTCGACAAGGACGATTTCAACGGGAAGCGTACTCGCCAATGCGCGCACCACGCACTCGCGCACACCTGCACCGCTGTCGGCAGCGACGATGACAATGGAAACGGTGACCTGCGGCATGGCGCGCAGTGTACGCGAGGACCGTAAGCACATTGAGTGAACCGTTGGTACCTACCCACATGGTGGATAAGGCCAATACGCTCAGCCTCCCACCGGTGTCACCAATACGAAACGGTCATCCAGCAAAAACAACTCCCCATTGTTCGCAATGGCATCCGCATTGTTTCCATCGGCAACCTGATCCTGCTCCCACGGTATGGGCTGAACAGGGCCTGGCGTGTAGGTGTCCCATTCACCGTACTTGGGCTCACCTTCCATCACGACGCCGTTTGGGTGAAGAAGAACAAAATTGACCGGCACCCTTACCGTCCAGTGATCGGCATTAACAAGCGGCCCCTCCACCGGCACATTGAAAGTCCAGTTTTTTGCGGCCGCGACGGAAGCATCGGCAAATGCCGCGCGCGCCGCACGTATCAGCCATGGCGCTCCTATCGCACGCACGTTTACTTGCTGCGCAATGACATCTCGCACCTGCCCGTCGCGGCCTATTTCCAACACGAGATAAACGGTTGCCGAAACTGCGGCCTTGACTGCCTCTCCAGGATATTCGGGAGCCTTCCTTTCATTGAAAGTCACTGAGGTTGTGCTCGTCGCACCTGAATCCCCGAACGAGACCCCTCGAATGCGCAGATCGTGATACGGACCGTCGCCTTGTTCAGACTCCACAACGCGCAGACTCATTCTGGTTGTAGCCTGCTCCGGCTCCCCGTCGATAGCGATGGATTTGAACTTCCACGTCGCCAATTCTTTGTCGACCAATTGCACTACCGATGCAGGGAGCTTGTTTCGCTCGTCCAACGTAAAACTTTGCAAGCTGCCATCAGGTTTCACGCTATAGTGCCGGTCACCACCATGCTGGCTTCGAAATCGTCATGAGGATCTTGGGCGACAACAGCGATTGGCATGCACCCCAAAGCCACGCAAGCAGCCATCCTGATCGCGCGTTTCGTGACGGTTCTTCCCATGAGGTAGAGATGAAGCTGCCGCCGTGCTGCGAGTCCGGCCGTGGTCAGTCGCTCAAGGGCGTCAACAGGGCGAAGCGCTTGTCCGGCGTGAACACTCCGTCGCCCGGTATCGCATCCGCATTGTTGCCGTCGGCGACGTGGTCCTGCTCCCAGGGAATCGGCTGAAGCGGGCCGGGAACATAAGGCTCCCACTGACCGTATTCCAATTCGGGTTGTTTCTCACCCTTGGCCAAGACGGAGAAATTCACGGGAATCTGGACATCCCAGTGGCTATCGCCCGGTTTTGCCGAGGCCGGTACATTGAAAGTCCACTTCTTGGCGGCATCAATTGAAGCTTGGGAAAAATCTTTTCTCAGACGTGCCATCGCATCCTTGTCTCCCAATGCGCGCAGGTTGACCTGCTGGGCTACTACATGATCGACAGTTCCTTGGCGATTGATCGAAGCAACGAGGTAGACCGTTCCTCCTACGCCCGCTTGAAGTGCTTCTCGAGGATAACGAGGCAGCGAGCGAACCCTGTAAGTGATTCCATCCGCAGGATCATCATCCTTGAACGACACGCCACGCACATACAATCCATAGCGATCACCATCGAGTTTATCGGCCACGACTCTGATGCTCATCGTTGTCGTAGCCGAGAACGACCTGTTTGGCGAAGAGAATGGTTCGAACTTCCAAGTTGGCGCTACTTTTCCAATGATTTCGACTACCTCAGGCAGAAGTTTCTCCTGCTGATCCAACGTATAACCGCGCACGCTCCCGTCGCGATTCACCTCGATGGTGCCAGTGACGGTCATACTTCGTTCGATTTGCTTGCTGTACTGCCACGCATTGTCCGCGCAGGCAACTGTCGGCAACAGAAAGAACAGTGGTAGCCAGAGAAAAGATTTCACGGATTTCTACCTTGCTTTTTTGTCAGTTCCGAAAATTGCTCCGACAATCGCACGCCGTACACCATTCCAGAAATCTGCTACGTTTTTTCGCCCCCGCCTAGTTGCTTTGCTCGACGATAATGTTCGGGAGATTGACGCGCTGCGCGATCTGAACGCGCAGGGATTCCGCGTCCGTGCGCGAGCCCAGCGGCCCGACGCGCACGTTCCACAACGTGCCGCTCGCGGATTGCGTGGAGACGAGATAGGCGTTGTAACCGAGTTGCCGCAGGCGGTCGCGCATGGCGCGCGCGTTCTGCGCATCGCCGTAGGCGGCGATCTGGAGATTCCATTGCGGGGCGCCGGACGAAGCCGGAAGCGGTTGCGTGGAAGCGGACGCATCCTGCGGCAACGGCGAGACCACGGCCGCTGACGGGGACGCGTTCGCACCGGGCGCGCCCGTCGCCGGGGCCGCGTTCTCCTGCAGGATCGGCTGCAGCGACTGGAACTTGGTCTGGTATTCGTCGGTGATCGCGCGCGCGTCTTCCGGGTTGCCGATCACGCGCGGCGTGATCAGCAGGATCAGTTCCTTGCGATCGTGGCTTCGGCTGGTGGTGCCGAACAGCCGTCCCAAGATCGGAATGCGATTGAGGAACGGCACCCCGTCGTCCTGGTTGACGTCGTTCTGCTGGATCAAGCCGCCGAGCAGCACGGTCTGCCCGCTCTGCACCGCGACCTGGGTGTTGAGCGAGCGCTTGGCGATGGTGTAGTTGCCGTTCTTGTCCTGCGTGGTGGGGTTGCTGACCACTTGCTGGACATTGAGGTAAACCAGGCCGCCCGGATTCACGCGCGGCGTGACATCCAGCAGTACACCAGTGTTGATGTACTGCACGGAGGCCGCGCTGTAATCCGTAGTGGTGGTTCCAAGGCCGGGCGTGAGATAGGTTTGCACCACCGGGATCGTGTCACCGACGGTGATCTGCGTTTCGTGGTTGTTGAGCACCACGGTGGACGGCTCGGAGAGCACTTTGGTATTGCCGCTTTCCTCAAGGCCGCGCAGCGCGAACTGCAGATTGTTGCCGGCGAAGGACCAGAACAATCCGTCCGCCGAATCTCCCGACGGGTTGTATTGCACGCCGCCGAGCCCGGCGGCGCCCTGATGGCGGTGGTAGGACTCATCGGTATTGGGCGGCGAACCCGGCTGCGTGCCGATCAGGCCGGCGAGGTAATACTGCACGCCCAGCGAGAACTGGCCGGTGAGATCGACTTCCAGCACGCGGGTTTCGATCTGCACCTGCAGCGGCACCTGATCGAGTCGCTCGATCACCGGCAGCATTTCCTGCCACTGGCTGGGACGGGCGCGCACCAGCAACTGGTTGTTCTCGTCCACGGCGGCGATGCGCACACCGCTCTGGGTCACATACGACGCGGTGCGCGACGGCGCGTTGCCGTTGTTGTTGTTGCCGTTGTTGCCGTTCGCGTAACCGTTGCCGTTGCGTTGCTGCAACGAGCCACCGCCGAGGTCGCCGTTGCCGCTGCTATCGTTGGCTCCGCCGATGCCGCTGTCGCTCCCCATGTTGTCGCTGAACGGGTTTTGGGAGTTGCTGTTGTTCGCGTCGCCATTGCCGAGGCCGTTGTTGGAGACTCCGCCGACGCCGCCCAAGCCATTATTGCCCTGCTCCAGCGGCGTGAAGCCCGGCGCCACCGCGCCGGCGTTGTTGCCGGTGCCGTTGGTGGGCGTGCCGTTGTAGAGCGCGTTCAGGTGTTCGGCGAGATCCGAAGCCTTGATGTTCTTGACGTCGTACACGTACAGGCCGTTGGAGCCGCCGGCGCCGGCGTCGATCTTGGCGATGAAGTCGCGCACTTCGTCCACATAAGTGGGCTGCGAAGTGATCACCACGATGCTGTTGCTGTGCTCCAGCGGAATGAAGCGCGCCATGCCGGCCACGGGCGAATCGCCCTTGCTGCCGAACATCTGGTCGAGCTGCGGCATCAGCGTGCTGGTTTCCACGTGCTGCAGCGGGATCACCGCCACCGACATGCCGCGCAGCCAGTCCACGTCGAAGGTGCGCACGGTGCGCTGATAATTGGCCAGCTCGTCCGGCGTGCCGGCCATCACCAGGATGTTGCGCTGCGGATCGACCAGCAGGAAAGCTTCCGGCCGCGCGAACGGCTTCAGCAATTTCTGCATCGCGTCAGCGGACACGTAGTGCAGCGGGAACAGGCGCGCGGCATAACCGCTGCCCGGTGCGGCCGCGCCGAGCCCCGGCACCAGATTGCCGGCGGCGGCCTGCTTGGAGGGCATCACCACATAGCGGCCATCCTGTAGTACCAACGCGTTGTTGGTCCACGACAGCAGCATCTCCAATACCGGCAGCACTTGCGACTGGTCGATCGGTTGCGAGGTGGAGAAGGTGACGTTGCCGGTGACGCCAGGGGAGATCGTGTAGTTCTCGTGCAGCTGATCGCCCAGGATCGTCTTCACCGCGGCCTGTACCGACAGGTTCTCGAAATTGAACGTGATCGCGCCCGCGCCCTGCGCGGCAATACCGGCGGGCATCGGTGCGCGCGCCGCGCTCTCGTTGACGAAGCTGCCGCTGCCGATCGACGTGGTCGCCTGCGGCGACGCCTGCACCAGCGGTTCGACCTGGCCCTGCGACGTCGGGGGCGGTGGCGGCGCGTTGGTGCCGGCGATCGCCTCGCGCTCCAGCGAATGGTCATCGTCCGGGCGCGTGTTCGCCGCGCAACCGGCCAGCAATGCCAGCAGCATCACCAGGATCGGGGTTACCCATTTCATCTTGCTCACTTCCGGACTCACTCTGGCTGCTGGGGGTCTTGCGTTTGATTTTGTTGCTGCGGCGGCGGTGGGTGCTGCTGTTGTTGCTGCTGCAATCGTGCACGTGCCTCGGCCTGGCGGCGGCGCTGATCGATCTGTTGCTTGAGCATGCGCGCGCGCGCCTGGGCGGCCATCGGCGATGCCGGCTGCGGAGGCTGGGGCCGGGATGCCGTATCCTCCGGCGCCGATTCGACCATATCGGCGCCCGGCGCGGCCGGATTATCCCCTGCACTGCCCGCCGGCGCCGGGCCGGGCTTCAGCGCCAGCTCCATGCGTGAACCGTTGGCTTCCACCACGGCGCTGCGCGGCTTGACCTCGATCACGGTTGCGCCACCGTCGCTTTGGCCCTCGCGGACACGCAGGGTACGCCCCGTCGTGCGGTCGCGCAGCAACGCCATGCGCAGACCGGGCAGCAGGATCACGCCGGTAAGGTCGAGATTGTTGCCATTCGCACCGTCGTCGCTGTCCGCCGGTCCGACGATGGGCTTGCGGTCCGGGCTGAACAATGGGCGCTCCCAGACATCGGCGAAATTCTGCAATGGTGGCACCTCGGGCCCGGGCGGCGCGGCCCGCAACGGCGGCAATTGCGCGGGCGAAGCGTTGTCGTGCCAATGCACCCCGCGGCCGGCGCCGGCCCACAACGCGACGAGCAACAAGGCGAACAGCGCGCACGCGATGCCCAGCACGGGAGTCAGGCGACGGCGATCGGCGGCGTTCATGCGGGATTGCTCGCCCCGGCGCGGATGTAGCCCGACAGCGTGAATTGCACTTCCAGTTTCGGCGAGGCCGCGCCGCCCGCTTGGCCGACGAGGTAGATGGTGAGATCGTCCACGAACATGTACGGAAGCGCGCGATCGAGGTCGTGCAGCACGCCAACCAGCGGCTGCATCCCGCATTGCAGGGTGATGCTGACGCTCACCCGGCGGTAGGGTTCGGAGTCACGATTGCCTTCGATCGGCATCTTCTGCGGCATCTCGCAGCCGCCTTCTTCGGACGCATGCGCGGCGACCACGTCGGACGCGCGCTGGATCAAGCCCGCAGCCGCCGAGGACGGATCGGTCTCCGGCAGGAAGGCATTGCTGGACGCGCCGCCCTGCGCGAGTTGCGCGATGCGCTTGCGCAGTGCCGGCGCCTGTTCGATCGCCGCGGCGTAGCGCGCGTGGCTCTCGCGCAGGTCCTGCATCTGCCCGCGGATGTCCAGCCATGGCGAAACGAACCACCAATGCAGCAGCATGAAATACGCGATCGCAAGCACCAGCAACGCCAGCGCCACGGCGGCGAGCCGCGATTGCGAGGGAGTCAGCTTGACCGGCTTATTGCGCATCGTCATCTTGTGCATCGTCACTTTGCGCATCGGTATTGCTTCCGCTGCCGCGCAATTGCGCGGCGAGGTCGAAATGTTCCTTGCCGGTTTGCTGGTCGGGCTGGATCACGCCCTGCAGCTTGGGTTCGGAGAGGAACGGCGACTGCCGCAGGCGATCGATCAGGCCGGCCGCCTTGGCGCTCTCGCCCTGCATGGCGATCTGTCCCTGCGCGCCCTGCGAATAGCGTTCCAGCCAGGTGTCCGCCGGCAGGCGAGAGGTGAGGTCCCGCAGCACCGCCAGCGGCGAAGGCATCGCGCGCTTGCGCGCAGCGAGGAAACCGGATGCGCCCGCGGCATTGACCAGTTCGTCGCGCAGGGCCGAGGCCTGCTTCGCCTGTACGCGCAATGCGTCGGTCTGCGCCTGCATCGCGTCCAGCACGCTGCGGCGGTTATCCAGCCATTGCAGCATCGCCAGCACCAGCAGCAGCACGCACGCGGCAGCCAGCGCCAGGTTGATGCGCCGTCGAGGCTGCGAACGACGCGGCCGTTGCGCGGGCGGCAGAAGGTTGACGCCTGCGCGCACGCCCGCGGCATTGGCAGTGGCCACGTCCACCGCGTCGGGTGCGATGCCGAGTTCGCGCAACCGTTCCAGCAGCGGGTCCACTTCGGCGCGCGGCGCGACCAGCAAGTTCGCGATGATCTGTCCGGGTGGCGCGTCGCCGACGGAAGCGCGCGCGTCGTACCAGACCTGGTCCGGCTTGAACGGCGTCTGCCGATCGATTTCGTAGCCGACCACGCGCAACAGGTCGGACGCGGCCACCTGCGGCAGATGCAACCGGCGCTGCAACACGCTTCCGGCAGGCAGCAACAGCACCAGCCGGCGATCAGCAGGGTCGATGCCCGCGCAGGCGCGCGCGAAGGCCGCGCGCTGCTCGTCGCTGCCGAGCGTCCGCGGAATCTGCGCCAGCACATCGCCGGTGCGTTCTCGGCGCACGGCCAGTCCCTCCGGATGGACGATCAGCAGCAGGACTTCCGGGCCGCGCAGCCAGCGCGTGCGCAATCCTGTCGGCAGCAAGGCGGACAGCTCCCCGCCCCACCACGAAAAAAAGGCAGGTGCACTGGAACGTCGCCAAGCCAGCTTGAGGCGATCGAGGGTAGGCGAAATGCCGGTCATGGCGAATCTGGCGCGGCCTCTGGCGGTTCTTCCGAAAAGCCGCGCCAGCCTAACACGGCGTACGGGCGCGAAATGCCACTCACTGCCGTAAGACGCACGACCACGTCCTGTCCGGACTGCGTGCCATCGGGCATGGTCGCCACGCTGCGGATTTCCTGGGTGAGACCGCCCAGCCCGGCAAGCGGAGTCTGCGGCTGCAAACCTGCCGCGGCCTGCATCGGATTGGCATTGGTCGCCGCGGGCGCACGGGCGCGCCGTGCCTCCACGATGCGGGTCGCATCGGCGAGATCGCCATCGCGCCCGGCAGCCATCGCCAGCGGGCCGGCATATTGCGGGTCCGGGAAATTGCGGCCGGAATAGACGGTCACCGCGCCCGCGACTTTGCGATAAAGCGCATCGGTCATGCCGTACACGCGCGCAAGTTCGCCGGGCGTGCGGAACGGCCCGTTGCGCGGCAGCCATTTCATCCCCGCGCGCTTGTACGCATCGGCTTCCGCGCCGAATGTGTGCGGAATGTCGTCGCTGTCGCGCCAGTCCTGCACCGCATCGCTCAACGCGCGCGCCTGGCTGTTGCTCGCGCCGGCGGCGAGGAACAAATCGGTGAGCACGTCGGGAGTGGCGGCGTTGAGGTCCACCTGTCCGGTAACATCCTCGATGCGCACGACCACCTGCGCGCCGCCGAATTCGAACCGATAAGTGCGTCCATCGGGCACCCAGCGGTGCGCGGAATTGCCGTCGCGCAATGCGGAAATCGCGCGCGCGACGCCGGCCTCCGCGGCATAGCGCGCCTGCGCCTGCGAATACAATTGCCGCGCGGCTTCGCTTTCGCCGCGCGCGCCCAAGGCCAGGCCGGCCAGCAGCGCGGCCAGCAACGCCAGCGCCCACAGCGCGAACAGCAACGCGATGCCGCGTTCACGCCTCACTGGAATGCCTCCGGCGAGTCGTCGGAATCGCCGAACCCCTGGCCGTTGCCGGCGCGCAGCGGGATCAGCATTTCCGGGAAGCCGATGCGTTCGTTCCAGCCGGGCTTGATCGCGACGCGCACCGCCAGCGGCAGGCCGGCCGGGCTGCGCCAACTGCTTCGCCATCGCGGGGGGCCGCCGGAACGATCGGTGACCAGATATTCGAATTCGCCGTCCGCGACATGATCCAGCAACAGCTCGGGCGTGGCGTTCGCCGGCGCCTGCGTGTCGCTGGCGAGCGGCGCGTAATCCAGTTGCAGGGTGTAGCCGTGGCCGTCCTTGTCCGGCAGCAATTGCAGGGTCTGTACGAACAGGCCGCCGTCGCCGAGTTGCGCGGGCATCGGCGCGACCCAGGTGAGCTGGCGCGACGCGCCGTCGAACATGCGCGCCGTCTTGCCGCGACCGGATGCATAAGCCTGCGGCTGCGCGCCGCCGAGATATTCGCGCAGGAATTGCTGCACCGCGCGCACGCGATCGCTGCGCTGGACCGTGACATCGGCGTTTCGCACCAGCGTGGCGCCGGTATGCAACGCGCCCCACACCGCCGCCATCGCGATTGCCATCAGCATCAGCGCGAACAACACTTCCAGCAGGGTGAAGCCGGACGGTCGGCGCGAGGCGCATCTCGACCCCGCGCCGCCCGTGAAAGATGGAGAGTTGATCCTGCGCATCCCGGCGCCTATTGCCCGCCGGCACTGGCGCCGGCTTGCGCCAGTTGCGCTTTCAGGGTGGAAAAATGCAGCGTGCGCGTGCCGGCATAGCGCACGTCCAGATCCAGCCGGAACAGGTCCACCCCGTTGCCGGCGGCGATGTTGCCGCCGAGCGATTGCGGCACCGAAAACGTCGCGGCCGGATTGACGTTCTGCGCGGGCGGTCGATACACCCTGGTCTGCAGGCGCCAGAGCGAACCGTCGCGGAAACGGCCCTGCTCGACGCCCGCGCGCAGCGGTTCCTCCAGGCCCTGCATGTCCAGCAGCGACTGCGCCTGCAGCACGGCTTGCGTGGTCGCCTCACCGCGCGCGCTGTTGCCGAACGCGGCGCTCATGGCACGCAGGCCGATGGCGAACGAGAGCGCCAGCAACGCGACCGCCGCGAGCACCTCCAGCAAGGTGAATCCACGCGCGTGGCCCGATCGCATGCCGGCTCCGGATTACCGCTTCTCGCTCATCGCCACCGCGCCGGTCAGCCAGTCCACATCGATGCGTACCTCGCGCTTGCCGCGCGCGAGTTCGATGTTGCCGCCGGTGGAGCTGCCGTCCGGGAAGAAGCGAATGCGCGCGAGGCCGGGCCGTGCGGCATCCTCGGCGGCCGAGGTCGCGTGCAGCTCGGTGCCGAAGGGAAACGTCTGTGGCGCGCGCCCCGGCGAAGCGAAATTGCGCGCATTCAGATCGAGCGTGAACCACTGCGGGCGCCGGTCCATCAGCGCGACCGTGCGCGTGTGCCGCAGCGCGGCCGCGACTTCGCGCCCCGAGGCATCCAGCTTCGCGCGTTCCAGTCCGCCGTCGATGCTGAAGGCGGTGACCGCCATGGCGATCGCGATCAACGCCAGCACGGCGAGGATTTCGATCAGCGTGAAGCCGCGCATGGAAGGAATCTTCGAAAACCGTTGCGCGCGATGGCAGATTGCGCGGCGCCGGAGCACAAAAACCGGAATGCAGGTGTCAATACACGGGGATTCCGGGCACCGCCGGCGCGCGAGATGTCGAACGCAGCAGGTTTTGGAAGATTCCGTCACTGCTGCCAGTTGCCGTAATCCGCATCCACGCCGTCGCCGCCGGGCTTGCCGTCGCGACCGTAGAAGGTAATGTCGTAAGAACCGTGCTGGCCCGGATAGGCGTAGCCGAAGGCATGGCCCCACGGATCCTTGAGGTCGCCGGCCTTGGCATAGGGACCGTTCCAGGACGGCGCGTCGCCGGGCTTGGTCAACAGATCCTGCAACTGCTTCGGCGGCGAACCATTGTCCAGCGCATAGCCGTCGATGTCCTGCGAAAGTTTCTCGACCTGCAGCTTGCCAGCCTTGTACTCGCCTTCGGATACCTTGCCGAAGACCGTTTTTGCGACGATGGTGCCGACGATGCCGAGCAGCACGATCACCGCCAGCATTTCCAGCAGCGTGAATCCACGCGCGCGTTGTGAAGCGAAACGACGAAAAGATGGCATGGGTTGTCCTCGAAATAAGCAAAAGCCGACAGTTTCGTCCCTCGAGTCAAGGGAACGGCTGCGCGGTGCAGCACAAGGGTGAAGACCGCCGGCGCGAAGCGAAGTTTCTCATGCGCCGCCGGCCTGTCACTGAATATTGCCGGTGAGGCTCAGCAGCGGCAGCAGGATCGACATCATGATGCCGGCCACCAGCACGGCCATCACGATGGTCAGCACCGGCACCAGCGCGGACAGCATCTTGTCGATCGCGCCGCGCACCTGGGTATCGTAGGTGTCGGCCGCGCGCAGCAGCATGGTGTCCAGCGTGCCGGATTCCTCGCCCACCTGCGCGATCTGCACCGCCATTTTCGGGAACACGGTGTGTGCGGCCAGCGCGCGCGACAACGCCTCGCCGCCCTTCACCGCTTCCGTGACAGGTTCCAGTTGCGCCGCCAGTTCGCGGTTGGCGACCACCTGCCGCGCGATGCCGAGCGCGGACAACAGCGGCACGCCGTTCTTCACCAGACTCCCCAGCGTGCGCAGCAGACGCGCGGTGTCGACCTTCAGCAGCAGCGGGCCGAACACCTTCACGCGCAGCAGCCGCGCATCGAAGGCGCGGCGCACCAGCGGTTCGCGCAGGCGCATGCGCGCATACAGCGCGCCGAACACGATCAGCACCAGCAGGATCCAGCCCCAGTCGTGCAGGAAGTTGCCGAGCGCCAGCAACACGCGCGTGATGAACGGCACCGGCACGTTCATGTCGGCGAAGATCGGCACGAACTGCGGCACCACGAAGGCCAGCAGCAGGATCAGCGAGCCGAGCACGCCGAACAGCAGGAAGGCCGGATACACCAGCGCGCCGATCACGCTCTCGCGCAGGCTGCGCGCGCGTTCCAGGTAATCGGCGAGGCGCTTGAGCGTTTCGTCCAGCGCGCCGCCGGCCTCGCCTGCGCGCACCATGCTGACATACAACCGCGAGAACGCGCCGTGCTCCTCCTCCAGCGCGCGCGACAGCGACGAACCGCCGCGCACGCGTTCGCGCACGCGCATCACCACGTTGCGCGCGCGTTCGCCTTCCGGGATTTCCAGCAGCAACTGCAGCGAACGGTCCAGCGGCAGGCCCGCGCCCAGCAGGGTGCCGAGCTGCTGCGTGAATTGCACCAGCGCCGCGCCGCCGAGCGGCGCGCGTTGCCAGCGCGCGAACAGCGAACGTCCCGCGCCACTGTCGGCATCGTCCGCCGCCAGCGGCACGTTGCCCTGTTCCTGCAGGCGCGCGATCACGTCCTCGACCGATGGCGCCTCCATGCGGCCTTCGACGGTTTCGCCGGCCGGCGTGACAGCCTTGTAGTGGAATTGCGGCATCAGACCGGGCTCGAATCGGAAATTTGAATTGCAGGAATCAAAAAACGGCACAACCAGCAGCATGGGCGACAAGTTTCATGACCGTCATTCCGGCGCAGGCCGGAATCCAGTCGCGACCAGTCCTGCACGAGCCTCATCGCCACTGGGCCCCGGCCTGCGCCGGGGCGACGAATCCGGATGCCGCAGCCAATATCGTTCTCCAACGCATTCTGGCGATTTTCATTGCCGATTCGTCAGGCTTCCTGCGTGACACGCAACACTTCCTCGATGGTGGTCTGGCCCGCCAGCGCCTTGCGCAGGCCGTCTTCGTACATCGTGCGCATGCCTTCGGCGCGTGCCGCGCGCTCGATCTCGCTGGCGTCCGCGCGCTGCATCACCAGCCGCCGCAGTGGATCGGTCAGCGTCAACTGCTCGATGATCGCCAGCCGCCCGCGATAGCCGCTCGGGTTTTCCGCCGAAGGTTTCGGGCGGTACAGCCGCAGCGGTCGCCGGTCGCTGAGTTTGTCCAAGCCGAGTTCCTTCACCATTTCCGGCAAGGGTTCGTAGGCCTCCGCGGTCGCCGGATCGAGCCTGCGCACCAGCCGCTGCGCCACGATCGCGTTGACCGTGGACGCCAGCAGGTAATCCTCCACGCCCATGTCGAGCAGGCGCGTCAGGCCGCCGGCCGCGGAATTGGTGTGCAGCGTCGAAAGCACGAGGTGGCCGGTCAGCGCCGACTGGATCGCGATCTTGCAGGTTTCCAGGTCGCGCATTTCGCCGATCATGATCACGTCCGGATCCTGGCGCACGATCGAACGCAGCGCGCCGGCGAAATCCAGGCCGATCCCCGGCTTCACCTGCATCTGGTTGATGCCTTCGAGCTGGTATTCGACCGGGTCCTCCACCGTGATGATCTTGCGGTCCGGCGTGTTGATCTTCGACAGCGCGGTATAAAGCGTCGTCGTCTTGCCGGAACCGGTCGGGCCGGTCACCAACAGAATTCCGTGCGGCTGTTCCAGCACGCGCAGGAATTCCGGCAGCGTGCTGGCGTCAAAACCGAGCGCCGCGAAATCCAGCACCACGTTGCCGCGATCGAGGATGCGCATCACCACCGATTCGCCGAAACTGGTCGGGATGCACGACACGCGCAGATCCAGTTCTTTGCCCTGCACGCGCAGCATGATGCGGCCGTCCTGCGGCAGCCGGCGTTCGGCGATATTCATGCGCGCCATGATCTTGATGCGCGAAATCACCGCGGCGGTGGAACTCGCCGGCGGCGCTTCGACTTCGTGCAGGACGCCGTCGATGCGGTAACGCACCTTCAGGCGGTTCTCGAACGGCTCGATGTGGATGTCGGACGCGCGCGCTTCCACCGCGCGCTGGATCAAAAGGTTCACCAGGCGGATGACCGGCGCTTCGGAAGCGAGGTCGCGCAGATGTTCGATGTCGTCGTCCGCGGACTCGCCACCTTCGCCTTCCATGCCCTCGACGATGGTGCCGAGCGCGCTGCGGCCCTGGCCGTGCCAGCGTTCGATCAGGTCGTCGATTTCCGAACGCAGCGCGATCCGCAACACCACCTGCTTGCCCGCCGCGAGCGACACCGCCTGCAGCGGATACGGATCACCCGGATCGGCCACCGCCAGTTCCAGCGCGCCGTTGCGCTCGCCGATCGGCAGCACGTGGTGTTGCTTCATGAAGCGCAGCGACAACGGCTGCGCTTCGGGAGGCGTGTCGCCCGCATCCTTGGCCGACAGCAACGGCAGTTTCAGCGTTTCCGCCCAGGCTTCCGCCAGATCGCGTTCCGACACCAGGCCCAGCCGCGCCAGCAGCGCGGTCAGGGTGCCGTCCGGGGCTTCGGCGTGGATGCGCTCGGCGCGCGCGAGGTCGTTCTCCTTCAACTTGCCGCGCGCGATCAGCAGTGCGCACACCGGCGCCACGACGGCGGACATTTCGTAAGGCGTGTTTTCCGCGAGGGAGGACATCGAAAGCATCCACGAAGCGGCCGGCGCCGCTGCTGCACAAGGGTCTGCCCAAGCATAGCCGGGCAAGGATGCGGGGATTCTACAAAGCGCGCCATGCAAAAGGGGCGGCCTTGCGCCGCCCGTCACGTTTCATGCCGCCTGCCGGGCCGGACTAGCCGTCCTTGGTGTAGCCCAGGTGCAGGGTGATCTTGTCGCCTTTCTTCAGGTTCTGCGCCGCATCGGGGAAATGCACGCGCAGGTTCATGCCTTCGCTCAGCACGTGCACCATGCCGTTGCTGCCCACCGATTCCACCGTGCCTTGCATGGTGTGCTCGCCCATCACCTGCGGCGCGGGGCCCGTGCTCTCGCTGGACATGCTCGATGTCGAATTCGGCGACATCGCCGTGCTGCCCGGCGCGGGCCGGGTCATGGGCTGGTGCGTGATCGCGCCGGACTGCGGGTGCTGCATGCCGTTGCCCTCGCTGCCGGTGCTCTGCGCAAGCGCCAGCGGCGCGCAGGCCAGCAGCGCCGTGGCGAGCAATGTCGGGATGGATGGCGTGCGTTTCATGGGACCTCCTTCGCGCGAAAGAAACGAACCACGGTGGAATAGCGCATCCGCCGTGCAAACCGCGTCATCGAAATGGATGGCTTTCGTAAAAGCGCGCATGAATGTTCGGGAATTGGATGGGATCCATGATCGCGTTCAGATTGGCCGAACATTGCCGTCTCGGCGCGGTCACATCTCCAGGCCGAGATCGGATTGCGCCGTCGATTTGACCGCCCCGCGCACGCGAGAGAAGGAGAGCAATTCGCCCAGTCGTGCCCCTTTATCGTACCAATCGTGGAAAACCGACTCGCCGACCAGCGCGTAATGCCACGGCAGGTCGCCGCGCAGTTCGGCCGGCAGTTCGTTGATGCGTTCGCACCAGGCCGCCGCAGCCTTGCGCTTGCGCAATACGTTCGGATGGCTGGTCTGGTCCTGCGCCTTGGTTTCGGCCAGGTAAATCGCATCCGCCGTGCGCACCAGGAAATCCGGGAAATAGAACGCCGGCATGCCGTTGTCCTTGACGTAGCGCAGGCGCACGAAATCGTGGCGGTTCTCGCTGATCTTGCAGAACGCCGCGATGCCGGTATCGCGCAACGCCCATTCGATGAAGGCGCGTTCGAGTCCGCCACTGCGGCTCGGATACGGCAGGCGCGGATAGATGCACTTGGCCACTTCGATTGATGAGCTTTCGCGCATGGTCAATTTCGCGACCTCCGAAAGCCGGCGGTGCCGCACCTCGGTCTCGCCGGTGACCGCATGATCCTCGGCTTTCACCAGCGCCAGCGCGAACACCTTGACGATGTGTTCCACCACCGGCTGCAGCATCAACAGGCGCCAGTGTTCGCCCTCGAACGGTTCGAAGTCCTCGCGGAACAGCCGTTCGTGGATGTAGTCGTCGATGGCCGCCGCCAGCGCGGCCGAACTGACCTGCGTGTACGGCTTGGCCCACTGGTCGGCGATTTTCCTGCCGCCAGTCAGCGGCTGGCTCAACGCCTGCGTGATCCGCCGCGTCAATCGCGCGAGCAGTTCGTTGTAGCCGCCGACATTCATCACCGCGCCGTCCACGCGATAGTCGCCGAACAGCGTGCTGCTTTGCAGGTCATGCGAGGTGAACGTGTCGCCCTTGCCGACCAGTTCGCTCAATTGCGCGCGCGTCATGCCGGTGAACGGCTGCAACGCGGCGACTTCGATCGGCAGGTGCTCCAGCGTGTCTTCGGCCTCGCGCAGGATGAAGGGAATCGCAAAATCGAATTTCTCGTAATCCGGCCGCAGTTCGACGGTGATCAGGTCGCCGATGCTGCTGCCCTCGTCGTCGCCGGTTTCACCGACCAGATCCTTGCCTAGTTGCTCGTCGTAGAAGCCCTGGAACGCCGGATGCTCGACGATCGAAAGAATGTCGATCAGGCTTTCCGGCTCCTCGCCTCGGTTGATGCGCTCGCGGTTCTCGCGCTTGCTGTCCGCGTATTCCGGTTCGCGCCACATCAGCCGCAGGCCGCGGCCGATGGTCTGCTCCAGCAGGATCGACGCCTGCGAGGAACGCAACGGCACGATCACGCAGATGTTGTTGACGTCGAAACCCTCGCGCAGCATCAGCACGCTGACGATCACGCGCGGCTGCTCATGCCTGTCCACGTTGAACAGCTTCTGCCGCAACGGTTCCCATTCCTTCTCGCCGAGTTCGGCCTTCTTGCCGGAATCCACGGTCAGCACGTCGTCCTCGTGCAGTTCCTGATCCTTCAGGAATTCGGCCACCAGTGGCGTCACCGAAGTGTCCTCGCACACCACCAGCATCTTCGGCTTGCGCTCCGGATCGAGCTGCGCGAAATCGGCTTCCAGCTTGCGCAGTTTGTGCAGCCCGGCGCGCAGCATCACGCGCTGGCCTTCGGACAATGTCGGGTTGCCGCTCTCGTCGCGCTCGGCCTTGAACTCCAGCGGCAGCGCGCCGATCTCCTTGCGCTTGTCCAGCACCAGCGACTTGACCAGGCCCGCGCGCATCGCGTCCTTCAGGTCGAAATCCACCACGATGTGCGGGAAATAGACCTTGCGTTTCTTCTTGCCGCCGCCGACGTCGTTGTAGGGCGTGGCCGAAAAATCCACTTGAGTGAAGTGCCGGCCTTTGCCGGCCGCGATGCGCGACAGGCTCTTCTGCCATTCGACTTCGTCGGCCTCGCCCTCGCGCTTCAGCTCATGGATGTGGTGCGCCTCGTCGTTGAACACCATCAATTCGGGCAGGCCGGCCAGATAGGCCAGCACGTTGCCACGCGACCAGCGGCGATCCAGCACGTCGAGGCTGTTGCCGGTCGCCCTGCCGGGCGTCAATGGCAACACGTCATAGGCGACGGTGGCGGCATCCGCGACCACGCCGGGCGTTTCCAGCGTTTCATCCTCGAATTCAAGTTGTTCCTCTTCTTCTTCGGCCTCGACGAGCAGGTGCCAGTTGGTGATGGCGATCATGCCGTTGCCGGTCGCCTTCAGGCCGATCTCGGTCTTGGTGCAGACATTGCCGCGCACGAACTGGTCCACGCGCTCGCGACGCGCGGGCGGCACGAACAGTTCCGCGCACGTGGCGATGTCGGAAGTGGCGAAATCGCGCACGCCACTTGTCGCCTGCTTGCCGAGGAAGGCATCCAGCAGGCGTTCGTATACGATCAGTCCCGGCGCGACGATCAGGAAGTGCCGCGTGAAACGCGCGTCATCGCGGCCCTCTTCCAGCGCGGCGGTCCTGTTCAACATCTGCCAGATCAGCAGCGCCTGCAGCACCCAGGTCTTGCCGGTGCCGGTCGCCATCTTCAGGCAATACTTCGGATGCGCGTGCTTGCCCTGCCCGACTTCCGCCAGTCGATCACCTGACAGCAACGCATCGGGACAAATCCTGCGATAGAGATCGGCGAGATCGGGGCTCTCCAGCACTTCGTGCGCGACGATGGTGTTGAGGATCGCCTGCCGTTGCCCCGCATGGAAGTTGAACGCGCGCGACGCACACGCATCCTCGCCGAACCACCAGCGCAGCAGTTCCGCCGTGGCCGGCGTCACCAGTTCCAGGATTTCCGCCTCGCCGTGTTCCAGCCCGAGGCACAACTGCTTCGTACGCTGCGTCAGTGCCGCCGCCAGCTCAAGCTGGTTGTCGGACGCGGCGGCGCGGCTCACGACGTCGTTTCCGGCACGCCCTGCACGACTTCGGCCTCGAAGCCGAACACGTCGACCACGCGCACGCAGACGTTCCGGTCGCCGCGTTTGGCCGGCACGCCGAACCTTGCTTCGATGACCACGCGCAGCGGATCGCCGTCGTTGGCGACGTTGCCGCGGTAGTCCTGCCAGACCGAGCGGAAAATCCTGCCGTCGTAGTCGGGATCGACCGCCCAGTATTCGATCAGCGCCAGCGGCTCGGCGTTCATCACCTTGTGCAGCTTGGCGCGATTGGTCTCGTCGAGGTTGATCGCCTCGGGCGACAGCAGCACGTAGTTGTCCAGTCGCACGTGCAACTGTTCCTCGTCGCCGCTGCGCGTGCGCGCGACCGGATGGATGGTGACGTATTGCAGCGTGGAGAACCGCACGTGCCCGCGCAGCTTCTCGATGCCGCCCTTCTTGCGCAGGCGATCGAGCAGGTCGGGCGGGATCACCAGCACTTCCAGCCGGTCGTCCTTGAGCGCGGCGATGCTCTCGCCGATGCCGGGCTCGAAATTCCAGCCCAGCACCACTACCCGATCCCAGCCGCCCATCAGGTTGTCGCGCTGCGCGATCGCGCGTCGCAACGTGGCGTCGCCAGTCAGCTTGTTGGGCGAATCGACCAGCACCAGCGTCTTCCTGCCGCCGTACACGACCTGTCCGAGGTTGCGCTGCGGATTGTTGTCGGGATCGATGGGCAACGCGCCGTACAGCGACAGCACAATCGAAGACAAGTCGCCGATGCGGAACTTGCGGCCGAGTTCCGTCTTCGCCGCCTCGACCTGGTAATCGCCGATCGCCTGATACAGGAAGGGTTTCGCGTTCTGGTCAATCAGCCGCTTGCGCGTGATCAGGCAGGCGGGCTTGCCGATATCGGTCGTGATCCAGCGACGACCGAGTTTTTCGGCGACCGCGGCAGTAGTACCGGAGCCACCGTTGAGATCTAAGATCAATCCATCTTCTGGGCAGGAAGCAGCAATTATTCGCTCAAGTAATTTTTGTGGTTTTTGAGTTGCGTATGAAATGCGCTCATCGGCCATCGAGTTGATGAAATTGATGTCTGTCCAAATGTCGTCGATGGGTATTCCCGGTGCTTCATCTAGGTATACCTTTAGTCGCAAACCTCCCGAAGCGGTCTCGTAGATTTTGTTTTCCGCACGTAGTCTTTCTATGGTTTCTTGAGTCGTGGCACTTCCTAAAAATGCATCCTTGAATCTGCGACCCGTTTCCGGGTCTACATGGCTAAATCTAGCCTCGATGTATTCTTGTGTATAAGGAATGTAAACGTTTTGGAAGTACGGCAAGTCGGTCTTCGAATAGAGCAAGATGTCTTCATGGTTTCTACCAATGGAGTGTTTACCTTTATATCCGCTGGCAGTTTGTCGCTTCCAAGCAATGTGGTTCTGAAACAAACCTTTTCCAAAGATTTCATCCATGACGACTTTCACGTAATGCCCCACATGCCAATCTAGATGCACGTAGATCGAGCCGGTGTCCGCCAGTAGCTCGCGCATCAGGATCAGCCGCGGCACGATCATCGCCAGATACGATGCCGTGCCGTCCGACCACGTGTCCGAATACGCGAACTGCTCGATCACGGTCGGCCGTTGCTCCAGCTCCACGCCGGGCAGCGTGACCTTGGTGCGGTAATCGGCCTTGGAATCGAAGGGTGGGTCTATATAAATCAGGTCCACCCTGCCGCGCAGGCTGGGCGTGTGCTCGTCGCCGGCCAGCAGCGCGGCCATCGCCAGCAGGTTGTCGCCGTAGATCAGCCGATTCACCCACGGCCGTTCCTTGCGATCACCCAGCGAACCCTGCGCCGCACCAAAAACATCCGATTGCACGGACGCAAGCGCACTCTGCCGCGCAGCGCCCGCGATCCAGTCCACTTCCGCGACATCTTTCGACGGCAGCACCCACTCGCGCGTCTGCAGGCCGACGCGATGCTTGCCTTCCAGCCCTTCCAGGATGCGCTCGGCCTGCGCCTTCCCAGCCGCGACGATCTTCGGCAACTCCTCGAGCAGAGACTTGGGCATGAGCTCGATACTTTCATCGTATGAACTCGATAAGTTAATCACAGTGAACGCAAAAGGTGAACTGCTGCAAGCTCGGTTGCGTACCGTGCGGCGGCATGGAAGAGGAACGGAAAGCGTTCTCGAAGCGGCTGGCTCAGGCGATGCGCGACGCCGATTACGAACCGCGGCCCATCGTGCTGCTGAAGGCTTTCAACAGCCGTTATCGTGGCCGTTCCGTCAGTTTCCAGACGGTTTCGCGCTGGCTGCGCGGGAAATCGATGCCGGAGCAGGACAAGTTGCAGCAACTGGCCGACCTGCTCGACATCCAGCCACACGTGCTGCGTTTCGGCGGTTCCGTGGCCAAGGTCGGCGATTCGAAAAGAGATGCGCCTCCCCCGCTCAAGCCGCAGGAACGTGAAGTCATCGACGCCTATCTCGCGCTGCCCGCTTCGCAGCGCAGATTGGTGCGCGAACTGATTGCGCAGCTTGCGAACTCGACTGCGAACAAACGTTGACTCGCGGCGCTGCTAGCGCTTGCGATGCAGGACCACACCGGGCAACCCGGCGAAATGCGCGTCGCAGGTCAGCAGATCCGCTTCATGCTCAAGCGCGGTGGCGTACACGATCGCGTCAGCCGTGGCCAGCTTTCGTTCGCGGCACAACTCCGCCGCGCGCAGGGCGATACCGGTGTCCAGCGGCACGATCAGGCACTTCCGGGTCACGCCGATGATCTCGTCGGCTTGCTCTTCCTCGAGTTCGCGCCTGGACCACTTCGACAGTTCGAGTTGCACCATCGTCGGCATGATGCATTCGTCGCGCGCCGGAAATTCGCGAGCGATCCTGCGCCCGGTCAGGCTGCCGATCAGCCATTCGATCCACGCCGAGGTATCGACGACGCGCACGGTTCAGTAGCGGTCGTTGCGATCGCGATGGTCGTCCGGATTCGCGCCCTTGGCGATGCCGAACAGTTCGTCGAACTCCCGCGCCGGCACCAGCAGCACGCCTTTGCCTTTCGGGACGAACACGAACTCCTGGCCGGCTTCCCAATGCTGCGCTTCGCGCACAGCCTTGGGAATGGAAATCTGGAACTTGCTGGACAGCGTGGCGGTGGCGGTCATTTTCTTACCCTATCGTGATCGATAGCTTCCAAGTAAGATTCTAGCACGCCCGCCGCAGACGCCAGCAATGTTCAACACTCGATCACGTTCACCGCGAGTCCGCCGCGCGAGGTTTCCTTGTACTTGTCCTTCATGTCGCGGCCGGTGTCGCGCATGGTCTTGATGACCTTGTCGAGCGACACGCGGTGCTTGCCATCGCTGCGCATCGCCATGCGCTGGGCGTTGATCGCTTTCACCGAACCCATCGCGTTGCGCTCGATGCACGGAATCTGCACCAGCCCGCCGATCGGGTCGCAGGTGAGGCCGAGGTTGTGTTCCATGCCGATCTCGGCGGCGTTCTCGACCTGGTAGATGCTGCCTCCGAGCGCGGCGGCGAGGCCGCCCGCGGCCATCGAGCAGGCCACGCCGACTTCGCCCTGGCAGCCGACTTCCGCGCCGCTGATGGAAGCGTTCTCCTTGTAGAGGATGCCGATGGCGCCGGCCGTGAGCAGGAAATCGATCACGCCGTCTTCGTTCGACTTCGGACAGAAGCGGTCGTAGTAGTGCAGCACCGCCGGGATGATGCCGGCCGCGCCGTTGGTGGGCGCGGTGACGACGCGGCCGCCGGCGGCGTTCTCCTCGTTGACGGCGAGCGCGTAGAGGTTCACCCAATCGAGGATGGTCAGCGGATCCTTGAGCGCGGCTTCCGGGCGGTCGCGCAGGTCTTCCACCATCGCCGGCGCGCGGCGCTTGACGTGCAGGCCGCCCGGCAATTCGCCCGACGAACGCAGGCCGCGCGCGACGCACTGCTGCATCGCGTTCCAGAGGCTCAGCAGTCCGGCGCGGATGTCGGCGTCGCCGCGCCAGGCGCGTTCGTTCTCGAACATGATTTGCGCGATGGTTTTGTTCTCGCGCTCGCAGATCGCCAGCAGTTGTTCGCCGGTCGAGAACGGATGCGGCAACGGCGTGGTGTCGGCGACGATGCGATCCTGCGAGGCTTCGTCCTGGTTGACCACGAAGCCGCCGCCGACCGAGTAGTAATCGCGCGTGGCCAGCACTTCGCCTTGCGCGTCGTATGCGGTGAAGCGCATGCCGTTGACATGGTACGGCAGTTTCTGGCGCTTGTTGAAGATCAGGTCGGTCTTTTCGTCGAAGGCGATCTCGTGCACGCCGTGCAGGCGCAGGCGCTTGTTCTTGCGGATGCGCTCCAGCCGCTGCGGGATCGAATCCGGATCGATCTTGTCCGGCCATTCGCCTTCCAGCCCGCAGATCACCGCCTTGTCGGTGCCGTGTCCGCGTCCGGTGAGCGCCAGCGAGCCGTACAGCTCGCAGGTCACGCGCGCGGTGCGCGAGAGGTTGCCGCCCTCGACCAGCCACTTCTCGACGAAGCGTGCGGCCGCGCGCATCGGCCCGACCGTGTGCGAGGAGGACGGACCGATGCCGATTTTGAAAAGATCGAAGACGCTGACGGCCATTGCATTCGAAATGGGGATGAAGGCACGGTTATTCTACGCTTGCGGGGGAAAACCGATTTTCGTCGCCCCGACGCAGGCCGGGGCCCAGTGGCGACGTGGCTTGACCGAGCCTGATCGCCACTGGATTCCGGCCTTCGCCGGAATGACGAGCGTGCAACGCACTCACCTGTCCGGTTTCACCTCAACCTTTGGCTCCGATGCATTTGATCCTCTTCCAGCGCGATGACTGCAAGCTGTGCGACGAGGCGGTCGCGCTGCTGGTGGCTGCGCGCGCGCCGGATTTCGAGAGCGTCTGGATCGACGACGATGGGGCGCTGGAAGCGCGTTACGGCGAGCGCGTGCCGGTGCTGCGCGACGACGCCGGCGGGCGCGAGCTGGAGTGGCCGTTCGACGCGGAACGGCTGCGCGCGTTCCTGTCGCCGCGGGATTGACCCTCGCGGCCGGCCGCTATTTCGCGGGAGTCAGCACGAGGTGTGCGCGCACGCCGACGTCGTTGCCGATCATCGAGGTGTCGGCCCAGTCGCCGCTGCCGATGCCGAAATCCAGCCGATGCAGGGTGGTCGCGACATCCAGCGTGGCGTGCGCCGGATCGAACGCGACCGTCAGCGTCAGCGGCTTGCTGACGCCGCGCAGGGTGAGCGTGCCGTCGGCCAGCACCTGCCCGTTCGCGCCCTTGCGGAAGCGCGCGCTGACGAAATGCGCCTGCGGGAATTTGGCGGCGTCGAAGAACGCGTCGCCGGGCAACGCCTGGTCGCGTTCACTGTTGGCGGTGTCGATGCTGGCGATGTCGATGGTTACATCGAACTTCGCCGCATCGAGATGCGCGGGATCGTAGTCGAGCGTGTTCGCCACGAAACGCTTGAAGCGGCCCTGGAACGCTTCGCCCTGGTAGGTCGCGGTGAAGCCCAGCGTGCTGCGCGCGGCGTCCAGCGACCACGCATGCGCGGACGCCGCGGCGGACAACGCCGCCAGCACGACGATTGCCGCCGAAAGCTTTTTCATCGCGCCTCCTTCCCGCCCGGCAGCATGCGCCGCAACACGTCGTCGCGCCGCCCGAAGTGGTGCCACAACGCGGCGGTGATGTGGATCGCCACCACGCCGGCCAATATCCAGAACAGCCATTCGTGCGCAGCGCGCGCGAGCGATTTCAGCGCCGGGTCGTAACCGTGCGTCAGTCCCGGCACGTGAACCAGCCCGAACCACGACAGCGGGAAATTCGCCGCGGAATTGAACAGCCAGCCGGACAGCGGCAACGCCAGCATCAGCAGGTACAGCAACGCATGCGAAATGCGCGCGGCGATCCGCTGCCACGCCGGCCCCGGCATGTCGCGCGGCAGGCGCTGCATCGCGCGCCACGACAGCCGCAGCAGCACCAGCGCCAGAATGGTCAGGCCAATGGATTTGTGCAGCGCATACACGCGCACCTTCGTCGGCGTCATGCCGAGTTCGACCATCGTCAGCCCGATCGCGCCCTGCACCACGATCAGCAGCGCGACCAGCCAATGGAAGCCTTGCGCGATCCCGCCCCAGCGCGCCTCAGTGTTGCGCAGCATGGCCCGCGGCCTGCGTCGCTTCGTATTGTTTCTGCGCGTCCTGGTCCAGGATCGCCTCGACTTCCAGCCGCAGCCTCACCTGCGTGCCGACCGCCTTGGGGAATGCGGTCATGCCGAACTGCGTGCGGTCGATCGTGGCCTGCGCGGAAAACCCGGCCAGCGTCTGCATGCCGGAGAAGATGGACGCGCCCACCCGGTTGAGCGTGAACGGGATCGCGATGTCGTGCGTGACGCCGCGCAGGGTGAGCTGGCCGTGCAGCGTGCCGTGTTGCGCGTCGGTCTTTTCCACCGACGTGCTTTCGAAATGCGCGGCGGGAAAATCCTTCGCGTCGAGGAAACGTTTCCCGGTCACGGCGTCGTTCCAGTCCTTGTCGCCGATGTCGACCGACGCGCTGTCGACGTCGACGACCACCCTGGCGTGGCTCCAGTCGTCCTCGTCGAATTGCAGCCAGCCGGCTTTCACCTGCAGGCGCCCGACCGGCTGCGAATAACCGTCGTGGTCCACGCTGAAAAGCACCTGGGTGTGCACCGGATCGATGCGGTAACTGGTCACGCGCGCCGACGCCAGCGACGGCAACAGCAGGAGCGCGGCGAGCGCGCAGGCAACGACGCGATGACGCATGAGCGTTCTCCGCAGGACCGCGTCATTGTGCCGCAGCCCGCGCGCTACGGCGTGAATGACCCGCGCATTGCGCTACGATGACGGCCTGCGTGGCGATGGGGAACCACGATGATGCCGATCCTGTTGCTGGCCGCGGCGCTTGCGGGGGCGCCGCCCGCGCCAGCCGGCGCGCCGCCCTTCACGCCCAGTTTCCGCCGCTACGGCGTGATCGACGGCCTGCCGTCGGACGCGGCTTATGTCGTCGCGCAGGACCGCCAGGGCTATCTGTGGATCGGCACGCGCGATGGACTCGCGCGTTTCGATTCCCAGGCGTTCCAGATCTTCCGGCACGATCCGACGCGCAACGATTCGCTGGCGGCCAACGATGTATCTGCCTTGCTGGTGGATGCGCAAGGGCGCGTGTGGGCCGGCGGCGAAAACAATGGGCTGAACCTGTTCCTGCCGCAGCAGCAGGCCTTCGCGCACTGGCGGCACGATTCCCGCAACGCCGCCAGCCTGTCGGGCAACGATGTGCTGACGCTGGCGCAGGATTCCACTGGCGCGATCTGGGTCGGCATCTACGCGGGCGGCCTCAATCGCCTGCGCGCGGACGGCCGCGGTTTCGAGCACTGGCGGCACCACGACGGCCGCAACGACGGACCGCTTTCCGACAACGTGATGTCGCTGGCGGCGGATGCGCACGGCGGCTTGTGGATCGGCAGCGAAGGCGGCGTGCAGTATCGCGACGCGCAAGGGCGCTTCACGACGATTGCGCTGCCGGGCGTCGACAAGCCGGTGTCGGTATGGCAGTTGAACGCCGTTGCCGGCGGCGTGGATGCGGCCACCGATGCCGGCCTGTTCCACATCGATGCGCAGCACGTCGCGCAAATCGTCGGCGCGGCGTCACCTGCGTACGCAAGCATGCGCGACGGCGACGGCGAAACCTGGATCGCGCGCCAGGACGGCATCGACCTGTCGGCAACGAATGCCGTCGTGCGCCATTACTCGCCGCATGCCGGCGTGGACGGCAACCTGCCCGGCACTTTGCCGGTGGACTTCCTGCGCGACCACGAAGGCGGTACCTGGATCGCGCTGCTGGACGGCGGCGTGGCCTACCTGCCGCCGCAATGGCGCGCGTTCGATGCCTGGCGGCACCAGCCGGATGTCGCGGCATCGCTCGCATTGGATCGCGTGCGCGCGCTGGCGCTCGCGCCCGACGGCACGCTGCTGGCGGGCGGCGCGAAAGGCGCGCTCGATCGCGTGGACCCGCACGCCGGCACGGTGCAGCATCTGGCCGACGCGGCCGGGCTGCATGATTCCTCGATCAGCGCGGTGGCGCAGGACGCGCAAGGGCGATTGTGGATCGGCCATCGCCGCGGCCTGCGGCTGCTGGACCACGGACGCGCGCGCGACATCGGCGCGGACTCCCCCGCGTTGCGGCATGGCGTCTGGTCGCTGCTGATCGCGCGCGACGGCATGGTGTATTTCGCGGGCGTCGGCACCGGCGTCACCCGCGTCGATCCGCGCACTTTCGCCTTGACCGCGATGGCGCCGCCTTCCGGCAACCCGTCGGCGCTGGAAGTGGGGCAGATGCGCGAATCCGCCGATGGCGTGATCTGGGCCGCGAGCCAGGCCGGGTTGGCGACCTTGCAACCCGGCGCGGCGGGTTTCCATTTCGTGCCCGGCGTGGGACGCGGCGCGGTCGATGCGTTCGCATTCGGCTCGGATGGTTCGCTCTGGCTGGCACGCAGCGATCGCCTGCAGCACTACGGCTTGTCGAACGGGAAGGCGCGGCGCCGCGACACGGTGGACAGCAGCGACGGCTGGCCGGCGGCGGAAGTCGCGGGACTGGAAACCGGGCGCGACGGCCGCGTGTGGGCGACCACGCCGCGCGGGTTGGTGGTCTACACGCCTTCCGCCAAGTCGACGCGCATGTACGCCGGCGAAGACGGCCTCGGCAATCCGGAATTCGCCGTGCACGCACTGGTGCAGGATGCAGACGGCGAACTGTACGCCGGCAGTTTCGACGGCGTGATGGCGATCCGCCCGGATTCGCTGCGCGACGTGCATGCGCCCATCCAAGTGGTGCTGGCGAGCCTGAGCGTGCGCCGCGACGGTCGCGTGTTGCAGCTCGACCCGGGCATGCCGGTGTCGCTGGGATGGAACGACCGCGAATTCACCGCGACCGCGCGCGCCCTGTCGTTCGTCGACCCGAAGCAGAACCGCTATCGGTTCCTGTTGTCCGGTTTCGATCCCGATTGGGTGGACACCGGCACCCGCGACACGCGCGAATTCTCCTCGTTGCGCGCCGGCGACTACCGGCTGCGGATCGGCGCGGCCAGCGGCGACGGCGCATGGACGCCGGCCGTGACCGCGGTGCGCCTGCACGTGGATGCGCCGCCGTGGGCCACGCCGTGGGCGTGGGCCGCATACGCGCTGGCGGCGTTGCTGGCGTTGTTCGCATTGATCCGGGCGATGCGCCGGCGCCTGGAACAACGCCACCGTTTTGCGCTGGCGGCGCAGCGCCAGGTGCTCGCCGAGCAGGCGAACTCGGCGAAGACGCGCTTCCTCGCCGGCATGGCGCACGAGATCCGCACACCGATGACCGGCGTGCTCGGCATGACCGAACTGCTGCTCGGCACGCCGCTGGACGAACGCCAGCGCGGCTACGCCGACGGCATCCGCCGTTCCGGCGCGCTGCTGCTGCGCCAGGTCGACGATGCACTGGACCTCGCGCGCATCGAGGCGGGCAAGCTGCAATTGAACGAAGCGCCGTTCGACCCGGCGGCGCTGCTGCGCGAAGTCGCGTTGCTGGAACAGGGCCTCGCCGCGCAGAAGGGATTGTCGTTGCAGGTGGAGATCGAACCCGGAACGCCGGGTCGCGTGTCGGGCGATGCGCTGCGCGTGCAGCAGGTGTTGTTGAACCTCGTCCACAACGCGTTGAAGTTCACCCAGCAAGGCGGCGTGCGGCTGCGTGCGGAAAAGACCGGAGACGGCGTGATGTTTTCGGTGATCGACAGCGGCCCGGGCATGTCGGACGAAGAGTGCGCGCGGATCTTCGAACGCTTCGAGCAGACCGAACGCGGACGCCGTGAACGCGGCGCCGGCCTGGGCCTGAGCATCTGCCGCGAACTGGTGGCGCTGATGGGCGGCCACATCGAAGTGCGTTCGCAACCCGGCGAAGGTTGCGCCTTCCACGTGCGCCTGCCCTTGCCGCCGTGCGGGCAGGTGCCCGCATCTGCGCCCGCATCCGTGCCCGCACACGCCGCGCAGCAGGAAACCGTCGCGCCATCATGGCACCTGCTGCTGGTGGAGGATGATCCGATGGCCGCGGAAGTGCTGCTGGGCCTGTTGCGCGCGCAGGGACACAGCGTGGTGCACGCGCCGAACGGGCTGGCCGCGCTCGCGGAAATGGACGCTCCGGAAAATCGTTTCGACGCGCTGCTGTTCGACCTCGACCTGCCCGGGTTGCAGGGGAATTCGCTGGCGAAAATGCTGCGCGACCGCGGCGTGCACGTGCCGATCCTCGCCGTCACCGCGTCCAGCCGCGGCGACGAGCAGCAACGCATCCGCGACGCCGGCATGAACGGCCTGCTGCGCAAGCCGGTGTTGCCGGAAACCCTGAGGGAAGCGCTGGCACGCATCCTCGCGCCTTCGGCGTGAACGCGGAGCAGCCGATTCAGCCCGTCGGCAAGCTTCCGCCAAGCGCGAACATGCAGGCGCTCCCCACCATGGACAGGAACATCGAACCGACGACCACGCCGAAAAAAGCGAATATCGGCAATGCGCGCCGCCCCGGTGGCCGCGAATTCCAGAAATAGACAGGCACGAACACGATCGCCAGCAACACGATGCCGGCATTCAGCAACGGCGTGCGCACGTAGTTTCGCTCGAAGCCGTCGTAATGCAGCCAGGTGAATCCCGCGATGAACATCACCAATACGCTCGCGAACCAGAAGACATCGTCGATACGCGGGCTTTTCGCAGGCAGCAATCCGATTTGCGCCGCCACGATGCCGTAGACCAGCGATACCCCGAACAACGCGACCAGCGCCGCGGTCTTGCGGCGCTTCCACACGGCCGCTTGCGTGTCCGGATTCACCCGGCGCGGTCGATCAGCCATTGCGCCAGCATCGGCACCGGGCGGCCGGTGGCGTAGCCCTTGCGGCCTTCGTCCCAGGCCGTGCCGGCGACATCGAGGTGCGCCCAGCGCGTGCCTTCGGCGAAGCGCGCGAGGAACAGCGCCGCGGTGATCGCGCCGGCGCTCTTGCCGCCGATGTTGGCGATGTCGGCGAACGCGGACTCGAGCTGGCTGCGGTAGTCGTCCCACAACGGTAGTCGCCACGCGCGATCGAGCGATTCGTCGCCGGCCTCGAGCAATTGCGCGGCGAGCGTGTCGTCGCCGCTGAACAGGCCGGTCGCGTGCTTGCCGAGCGCGATCACGCATGCGCCCGTCAGCGTCGCCGCATCGACCATCGCCTGCGGTTCGAAACGCTTGCGCGCATACGACAGCGCATCGCACAGGATCAGCCGGCCCTCGGCGTCGGTATTGAGCACTTCGACGGTCAGGCCCGAATGCGTGGTCAGCACGTCGCTGGGACGATAGCTGTTGCCGTCCGGCATGTTCTCCACGGCCGGCACCACGCACGCGAGATTGATCGGCAACTTCAGTTCGACCACGGCGAGGAACGCGCCCATCACGCCAGCCGCGCCGCACATGTCGTATTTCATTTCTTCCATCGAACCGGTCGGCTTCAGGTTCATGCCGCCGGTATCGAAGGTGACGCCCTTGCCCACCAGCGCGTAGGGCTTGGCATCGCCGCCGCCGTGGTACTGCAGCACGATCAGGCGCGGCGGCACGGCGGAACCCTGGCCGACCGCCAGCAGCGCGCCCATGCCGAGCTGCTGCAATTGCTCGCGTTCCAGCACTTCCAGTTGCACGCCCGGATGTTCGCCGGCGAGTTGTCTGGCGCGCTCGGCCAGATAGGCCGGCGTGCACAGGTTCGGTGGCAGGCACCCGAGTTCGCGTGCGAATTCCACGCCTTTCGCGATCGCATTCGCCTGCGCCAGCGCTCCCGCGGCATCGTCCGCACCGGCCAGTTCGATGCGCTTGAGTTGCGGGCGCGTGCCGTTGGACTTGACGGTCGCGGTGTAGCGGAAATTCGCGTGGTCGATCGCCAGCGCACAGGTGCGCACGCGCCACGAGGCATCGCGGCCGCGCACGTCGCATTCCGGCAGGAACACCAGCGCGCTTTCGACCGGCAGGTTCTTCAGCGCCTTGCCGGCCTCGTGGCACGCGCGCTGATAAGCCAGCGCGTCGAAATCGGTCTTGCCGCCCAGGCCCACCAGCAGCACGCGGCCGGCGCGCACGCCGGGTACGCCATGCAGCACCAGCGTCGCCCCGGGTTTGCCGGAGAAATCGCCGCTCTCGCGCAGGCGCGCCAGCACACCGTTGCCGGCGCGGTCGATCGCCGCCACGGCGCCGGAGGGCTGCGCATCGAATACGCCGACCACCACGCATGGCGCGTCGGCGGTTTCGGCGGTGGCATGACTGGAACTGAACTCGAGCATGACGGATTTCCGCTGGAAAGATGGAGAAAGGTGCGAGCCGCTAAACTTCCGGCCTCGCCGGCTGCAAAGCCATTGATTCTAGCCGATGCCGCGCCTTTCCATCCTCGACCGCTATCTGCTGCGCGAACTGCTGGCCGGAACACTGGCGGCCACCGCGGTGCTGCTGGTGATCTTCACGGGCGGCACCTTCGCGGACATCCTCAACAAGGTGGCGTCCGGGCGGCTGCCCGGCGAGATCATGTTCAAGGTGATGGGGCTGCACATGGTGGATACGCTGTCGGCGCTGCTGCCGATGGCGATGTTCCTCGGCATCCTGCTGGCGCTGGGAAGGATGTACCGCGACAGCGAGATGCACGTGCTGTTCACCTCCGGCTTCGGCCCGCGCGGATTGCTGCGCCCCGCCGCCATCCTCGCCGCCGCCGCGGGTTTCCTGATCGCGCTGATCGCGCTGTGGCTGGGCCCGCTGGCGACGCGCGACGCCAACACGGAAGTGGAGCGCGCCAACCGCTCGGTGATCGCGGCCGGCCTGGAGCCGGGCCGCTTCACCGAACTGTCCGGCAGGGGCGGCATCCTGTTCGTGGACACGATGAGTCCGGACGGCACCAAACTCGGCAAGCTGTTCGTGGAAAGCGAACGCCCGGGCACCGACGAAGGCAAGCCGGTGACGCAGGTCGACGTGATTACCGCCACCCGCGGCGAGCTGTATCACGAAGGTACGGCCGACAACCGCTTCATCGCGCTGTTCACCGGCCACCGTTTCGACGGCAAGCTGGGCCACGACAACTGGCGGCTGATGCAATTCCGCCGCAACGATCTCGCACTGACAAGTTCGGACGATGACGACGACCAGGACGACCCGGAACATTCGCGTTCCACCGCGGCGCTGATCGGCGACAAGGATCCGGCCGCGCGCGCGGAGTTGCAGTGGCGCATCGGCGCGCCGTTCACGGCGCTGGTGCTGGCGTTGCTCGCGTTGCCGATGTCGCGCCAGAACGCACGCAGCTCGACCATGGGCAAGCTGCTGATCGCGGTGCTGGCCTACCTGGTGTTCGCCAACATGATGATCCTGGCGCGCACCTTCATCGCGGAAGGCAAGCAGCCCGAGTTGCTCGGCACGTGGTGGGTCCAGTTGCCGGTGTTCGCGCTCGCGGTGTGGCTGTTCTCGCGCCAGTTCGCGGTGCGCCGCGTGCGCACGGCCGTTGCCGCCAAGGAATCGCGCTGATGCCGGCTTGGCCACGCCAACTGCGGATCAAGCGCGCCGACTGGCTGATCGCGATCTCGGTACTCGTCAGCCTGATGCTGGCGTGGCTGGTGATCGTCGGGCTCGACACCTTCCAGGAGTTCGCGCGCCAGATCGGCAATATCGGCCACAACGGCTACTCGCTCGGGCAGGCCGTCGCCTACATCCTGCTGACGGTGCCGCGCCGGATCTACGACTGGTTCGTGTTCGCCGCGCTGATCGGCAGCCTGCTCGGCCTCGGCGGACTTGCCGCCAGCAACGAGCTGACCGCGTTGCGCGCGGCGGGCATGTCCAAGCTGCGCATCAGTCTGTCGGCCGCCGGCACGGTCGCGGTGCTGATGGTCGGCGTGTTCATCCTCGGCGAAACCGCCGCGCCGGTCGGCGAGCAGCGCGCGCAGAACATCCAGCTCGCGCTGAATTCCGGCAAGCTCGGCATGACCCAGCGCAGCGGCCTGTGGGCCAAGGACGGCGACGCCATCATCAACGCCAAGGCGGCGCTGGCGCATGTGGTGAATGGCCGGCCCGCGGTGGAACTCGCCGATGTGCGCGTGTTCGGCTTCAACGACGCCGGCGAGCTGACCTCGTTCCAGTGGGCGAAAACCGCCACCCAGCAAAGCGGCCAATGGATCATGCACGACGTACGCAGCACGGATATTTCCACGCGCGGCGCGCACACTGTCACGCAGGCGCAGAAGACGTGGCAATCAAGTCTGGATCCGGAAGTGCTGCAGTTGTCGGTGGTGCATCCGGAATATCTTTCGCTCGCCGATCTGCAACGCAACATCGAGTACCTGCGCAGCAACAAGCAGAACCCCGGCACCTACGCCAACGCTTTCTGGGAACGCGCGCTGTATCCGCTCAACACGCTGGTGCTGGTGTTGTGCGCGTTGCCGTTCGCGTTCGGCGCGTTGCGCTCCGGCGGACTCGGGCGGCGCTTGTTCATCGGCCTGTTGCTGGCGATCTCGTGGTACTTCCTGCAGAAGGCGATCATCGGCCTCGGCACGGTCTTCGGCGTGCCGCCGCTGGCGGCCAATCTCGCGCCTGCACTGCTGCTGGCCTGCGCGGCCACCTGGTATTTCCGCCGCGCGTGAGTCAGGGCAGGCGGATCATCCGCGTGCCGCAGAGGCGATCGTGCAGCGTGCGCCGTTGCGGATCGAACAGCGCCCACCAGAAGCCGACGCCCGCGAGCGACAGCGATGGCAGCGCCAGGAAGAAGCGCAGCAGCGCCTGCAGCGCGCGCGGTTTTGTTCCATCGTCGCGCACCAGTTTCAGTTTCCACGCGCGCATGCCGATGGTCGCGCCGATGCGCGTCCAGGAAATCCAGAAATACGCGGCGGTCACCGCCAGCAGCACGAGTTGCAACCCGAGCCGCGCGGCCAGGCCCGGACGCCGCGGGTCGTAATGGCCGCCGCCGGCATACAGGAAAACGAAAGCCGCGATCATCCACAACGCGAGCAAGGGAAACAGGTCATAGAGCAACGCCGCGAGCCGTCGCCACAACGCCGCGGGCGTTGCGGAGGAAAGCGACGATTCGATGTCGGAAGGCTGCATGCGCTCCCCTTGCGTGCCCGCGGCAACCGCGCAAGCATCGCACGATGCCCGCCATTGCCGAAATCGCCGACGCCGACCGCGCCGCCATCGATGCCTTCATCGAGCGCGTGTGGTCGCAGGACGGTCTCGCCAACCTCACCCTCGAAGCCTACCGTGGCGACCTGGAACACACCGCCATCTGGCTGCACGGGCACGGCGGCTCGCTGCTTCAGGCCAGTTACGAAAATCTCTCGCGCTATCTCGGTGAGCGCGGGAAAAAGCAGAAAATCAGCGCACGCAGCAACGCGCGGCTGCTGACCGTGCTGCGGCGCTTCTACGCCGACTATGCGCGCACGCGTTCCGGCTTCACCGATCCGACGTTGCTGCTCGATCCACCGAAACTGCCGCGCAGCCTGCCCAAGGCGTTGTCGGAACGCGAGATCGACGCCCTGATCGCCGCGCCGAACGTCGAAACGCCGCTCGGCCTGCGCGATCGCGCGATGCTGGAACTGATGTACGCCTCCGGCCTGCGCGTGTCGGAACTCGTCACGCTGCCGATCGCCGCGTTGAATTTGCGCCAGGGCGTGCTGCGCGTCACCGGCAAGGGCGGCAAGGACCGGCTGGTGCCCGTCGGCGAAAACGCGCTGGACTGGATCGGCCGTTATCTCAAGGACGCGCGGCCTGCGCTCGCGAAAGGACGCACGCCCGACGCCTTGTTTCTTTCCAACCGCAGCGCCGGCATGACCCGGCAGATGGCGTGGACGATGGTGCGCAAGCACGCCGCCGTCGCGGGCATTCCCGCGAAAAAGATTTCGCCGCACGTGCTGCGGCATTCCTTCGCCACGCACCTGCTCAACCACGGCGCCGACCTGCGCGCGCTGCAGATGCTGCTCGGCCACAGCACGCTCTCCACCACCCAGATCTACACGCTGATCGCCAAGGAAAACCTCAAACGCCTGCACGCGGAGCACCACCCGAGGGGGTGAGGAGCAGCGTTTGCGACATGCCTTGAATGGCATGTCGCGCTGCTTCGAACGCCCGCACATGGATGTGCGGGCCGGCGCCACGCGCCAAGGATGGCTGCTTGCCGAGAGTGAAAGCGAAGTGATGCCTTGAATGGCATATCGCGTTGCTTCGAGCGAACGACGCAATGGATGGCCCATCCAAACGTGCTTTCACGCAAAAATGCAGAGCAAGCCACGTGCTAGCATTTCATTCGCGAACGAATTCCTGCCTTGCCATGTCCAAGCTGATTCCTGCCCTGCTCGCGATCGCCCTGATCACCAGCGCCTGCTCCGCGAACGAAAACGCCCAGGGCGCTTCGCATGCGAAGAACGCGACGGTCGCGCAGGCGCCCGCGCCATCAGCCACGACCACCGCCACACCCCAACCCGTCATCGACGCGATCCGCAAACTGGCGCCCAATGTCACCATCCTGGCGGTGGACAAGACGCCGCTGCCGAACATTTACCAAGTGGTCGCGGGCGGACAAGTGGTGTATGTCAGCGCGGACGGGCGTTACATGTTCCAGGGCGATGCCTTCGACCTCGCCACCGGCGCCACGCTGGCGGACCCGCGCATGGACCAATTGCGCCGCGATGCGTTGGCGAAGATTCCATCCGGGCACCTGATCCGCTTCGCGCCTGCCAGGCCGAAATACATGGTCACGATATTCACGGATGTCGATTGTCCGTATTGCCGGCTGCTGCACGCGCATATCGACGCCTACAACAAGGCCGGCATCGCGGTGAACTACCTGTTCTGGCCGCGCACGGGGCTGGACACGCCGTCGTATTACAAGGCGATCGCGGTGTGGTGCGCGGCCGACCGCAAGACCGCCTTCACCGCGGCCATCGCCGGCAAAGACCCGAAACCCGCGAAATGCGCCAACCCGGTCGCGCAGGATTTCAACTTGGGCGTGGATCTCGGCGTGGACGGCACCCCGACCATCGTCGCCGGCAACGGCGCCGTGCTCAACGGCTTCGCCACGCCGGACAAGCTGCTGCAATGGCTGGGCGAGCGCGGCGGCCCGCGCGACGACGATCCTTCCGGCAGTTGACGCGCCCGCCCGGCGAACGCCGCGGGCGGCACTGGTACAATGCGCGTCTTGCCGGATTCCCCGATTCCTACCGCAATGATCGTCCTCGACGGGCGCTCCGCGCTGTCGCCGTTCCGTCTTGATCGCCTCAATGAACGCCTCGCCCCGCTGGCGCGCGGGGTGCGCGTGCGCGGCGCGCGCTTCGTGTACTTCATCGACGCGCAGTCGCCGCCGGACCCGGAGCAGCACCGCCGGCTGGCCGAGGTGCTGGACGCGGGCGAAGGCGCGCCGGCGGACGCCAGCCTGTGGGTGGTGCCGCGGCTGGGCACGGTGTCGCCGTGGTCGTCCAAGGCCAGCGACATCCTGCGCGGCATCGGCCTGCCGGTGCGACGCGTCGAACGCGGCACCGCGTTCGTGCTCGACAACATGCCGATGGGCGAATTGCGCGAGGACGAACGCGTGGTCCGCGACGCGATCGCCGGCGCGCTGCACGACCCGATGACGCAATCGGTGCTCGCCGCGCTGGACCAGGCGCGCGGCATGTTCCTCGTCGGCGCGCCGGAACCGCTGCGCACGATCGCGCTCGGCGACGATGCGCACGCCGCGCTGACGGCTGCCAACAGGGAACTCGGGCTGGCGCTGGCGCCGGACGAGATCGACTACCTGATCGAGCACTATGCGCGCCTGCAACGCGATCCCAGCGACGCCGAACTGGTGATGTTCGCGCAGGCCAATTCGGAACATTGCCGGCACAAGATCTTCAATGCGCGATTCACGCTGGACGGCCAGCCGCAGGCGGCGACCCTGTTCGGCATGATCCGCAACACCCACGCGCGCAGCCCCGCGCATACGCTTTCGGCTTACAGCGACAACGCCGCGGTGATCGAGGGTTCGCAGGGCGCGCGCTTCTTCGCCGACGCCGATGGCGTGTGGCGCGCGCATGTCGAAGACATTCCGTACGCGATCAAGGTGGAAACGCACAACCATCCGACCGCGATCGCGCCGTGGCCCGGCGCCGCGACCGGCAGCGGCGGCGAGATCCGCGACGAAGGCGCGGTCGGACGCGGCGGCAAGCCCAAGGCCGGCCTCGCGGGCTTCTCGGTCTCGCACTTGCGCATCCCCGGCCTGCCGCGGCCATGGGAAAGCGCGCGCGCGTTGCCCGCGCGTTTCGCCACGGCATTCGAAATCATGCGCGACGGCCCGCTCGGCGCCGCCGCGTTCAACAACGAATTCGGCCGCCCCTGCCTCGGCGGCTATTTCCGCAGCTTCGAACTGGACGCCGGCGAAGGCCTGCGCCGCGGCTACGACAAGCCGATCATGATCGCCGGCGGCGTCGCCAACCTGCGGCCGATGCACGTCGTAAAAAACAGACTGGCGCCGGGCGACGCCGTGATCGTGCTCGGCGGCCCGGCGATGCTGATCGGCCTCGGCGGCGGCGCGGCTTCCTCGATGGCCGGCGGTGCGAGTTCCGAGCAACTGGATTTCGCTTCCGTGCAGCGCGACAACCCGGAAATGCAGCGCCGCTGCCAGGAAGTGATCGACGCCTGCTGCGCGCGCGGCGAGGCCAGCCCGATCGTCGCGATCCACGACGTCGGCGCCGGCGGCCTGTCGAACGCGATCCCGGAACTGCTGCACGATTCCGGCGTGGGCGGCACCATCGACCTCGACAAGGTGCCGCGCGACGACCCGCATCTCTCGCCGATGCAGTTGTGGTGCAACGAATCGCAGGAACGCTACGTGCTCGGCGTGCACACCGCCGACTTGCCGGTGTTCGAGCAGATATGCGCACGCGAGCGCTGCCCGTTCGCGGTGGTGGGCCATGCGGAAGAAGAGCAGCGCCTGCGCGCAAGTGCGCAAGCCGACGGCGCGGTGATCGACCTGCCGCTGGAAATGCTGCTGGGCAAGCCGCCGCGCATGCAGCGCGAAAGCACGCATGCCAAGTCGCGCGTGGAACTGGTGGCGGATCTTTCCGGCATCGGCCTGGACGACGCCGTGCAGCGGGTGTTGCGCATGCCCGGCGTCGGCAGCAAGAACTTCCTGATCACCATCGGCGACCGCAGCGTCGGCGGATTGTGCTCGCGCGATCCGATGGTCGGGCCGTGGCAGGTGCCGGTCGCGGATTGCGCGGTGACGCTGGCCGACTTCGAAGGCTACGCGGGCGAGGCGATGGCGATGGCCGAACGCGCGCCCGTGGCGTTGCTGGACGCGGCGGCCAGCGCCCGGATCGCGGTGGCCGAGGCGATCACCAACTTGATGTCTGCACCGGTGGCGCTGGACGAGGTCAGGCTATCCGCCAACTGGATGGCGGCGAGCGGCCACGCTGGCGAAGACGCCGCGTTGTTCGACGCGGTGCGCGCGGTCGGCGAACAACTGTGCCCCGCGCTCGGCATTTCGATTCCGGTCGGCAAGGATTCGCTGTCGATGCAGACGGTCTGGCGCGACCACGGCGAGGAACAGCGCGTGGTGTCGCCGGTGTCGCTGATCGTCACCGCATTCGCGCGGGTGCGCGACGCGCGGCGCGCGCTCACGCCGCAATTGCAGCTCGATCTTGGCGAGACGGAGTTATGGCTGCTCGACCTCGGCGGCGCACGCGACCGCCTCGGCGGCAGCGCGCTGACCCAGGCGTTCAACCGCGGCGGCGGCGTGCCGCCGGACCTGGACGATGCGCAACGCCTGAAGAATCTGCATGCGCTGGTGAACGACGCACGCAACGCGGGCCTGCTGCTGGCGTACCACGACCGTTCCGACGGTGGCGCGATCGTGACTCTGCTGGAGATGGCGTTCGCAGGCCACTGCGGCCTGGAGGTCCGCCTCGACGGATGGGCCGAGAACACCTTGCGCGGCCTGTTCAACGAGGAGCTGGGCGCGGTGATGCAAGTGCGCAGCGCCGATCGCGACGCCTTCATGGCGTTGGCCGCCAGACACGGCCTCGCCTCGATGTGCCATGCGGTCGGACGGCCGAAGCCGAAGTTCGGCATCAAGCTGTTCCTGGGTGACGAAATCCTGACCAAATGGAACTGGACGCAACTGTTCGGCGCATGGCACGAAACCAGCCATGCCATGCAGCGCCTGCGCGACAACCCCGCCAGCGCGGATGCGGAGCGCGACGCGCGCGTCGATGACGGCGATCCGGGCATCACGCCGAAACTCTCGTTCGATCCCGCGCAGGACGTGGCGGCGCCGTTCATCGCGAAAGGCGCGCGACCGCGCGTGGCGATCCTGCGAGAACAGGGCGTCAACGGCCAGGTCGAAATGGCGGCGGCGTTCACGCGCGCCGGCTTCGAAGCGGTGGACGTGCACATGACCGATCTCGCCGCCGGCCGCCACAGGCTTTCGGATTTCCGCGGCCTCGCCGCGTGCGGCGGTTTTTCCTACGGCGACGTGCTCGGCGCGGGTCGCGGCTGGGCCGCATCCATCCTCTACCACGAAAACCTGCGCGCGCAGTTCGCGGCGTTCTTCGCGGACGAGTCCACCTTCGCGCTCGGCCTGTGCAACGGCTGCCAGATGCTTTCGCACCTGAAAGGCATCATCCCCGGCGCGGAACACTGGCCGTCCTTCGAACGCAACACCTCCGAACAGTACGAGGCACGCTTCGTCACGGTCGAGGTGATGGAATCGCCGTCGATCCTGCTGCGCGGCATGGCGGGCTCGCGCATCCCCATCGTCACCGCGCACGGCGAAGGCCGCGCGGTGTTCGCGCGCGACGCGAAACCCGGCAAGGCCAATGCCTGCCTGCGCTTCATCGACAACCGCGGCAAGCCGACCGAAACCTTCCCGTCCAACCCCAACGGTTCGCCCGACGGGTTGACCGGCTTCACCAATGCGCAAGGGCGCGTCACGATCATGATGCCGCATCCGGAACGCGTGTTCCGCAGCGCGCAGATGAGCTGGCGTCCGCCGGGCTGGGGCGAGGATTCGCCGTGGATGCGGATGTTCCGCAACGCGCGCGTGTTCGTCGGGTGAGCCGGGATTTGACGCGGAATGCGTTGATGAGTGCCGCTCCCCCATTCCGCGCGATCCCTGCGTTGACCGAAACCAACCGGCGCTTCTACGACGGCTTGTGGTCCGACGCGGCGCTGGTGGAACCCGCGCGTTTCAATACCTGGCCGCTGGTGGCCGCGTTGTGCGAGCGCGCGGCGCGCAGGCTGGAAGTGGCACCGGGATTGCGTCCCCGCCTCCCGCTGCAAGGCACCGCGTTTCTCGATCTGAGCGCACCGGCGCTGCGCGCGTTGCGCGCGCATGGCGGCGGCGCCGCGCACGGTTCAATCGGCGCGTTGCCATTCGTCGACCGCAGCTTCGACCTCGTCTGCGCGTTCGACATCGTCGAACACGTCGCCGACGACGATGGCGCGCTGGCGGAACTCGCGCGCGTCGCCGCACCGGAGGCCACGCTGCTGTTGTCGGTGCCGCTGCACCCGCAGGCATGGAACGCCTTCGACGAATGCGTGGGCCATTGCCGGCGCTACGAGCCCGAAGCCCTGGCGACGAAGCTCGCGCGGCACGGGTTCGCGATCGAACGCAGCGCGGTGTACGGCATGCAGGCGAAATCCTCGCGACTGCTCGACTTGGGCATGTGGTTCCTGCAGCGCCATCGCGGGATGGCGATGCGCTGGTACAACCGAGTGTTCATGCCGATCGGCCTGCGCATGCAGAAGCCGCTGCACTGGGTCGACGGCATGATCGACACGCGTGGCGTGGACGAGGTGCTGCTGGTCTGCCGCAGGCGTTGAGCGCGCGAACGGTTGCCGTCAGGCGACCGTGGTGGCGTCCACCGGCCCCCAGCGCTCGGCGATGAAGCGGCAGCAGACCGCTGCCGGCAGCGGCATGGACAGCCAGTGTCCCTGGATCTCGTCGCAACGCTGCACGTGCAGGAATGCCAGCTGCTCCGCGGTCTGCACGCCTTCCGCCACGACGTTCAACTGCAGCGAATGCGCCATGGTGATGATGGTGGCGGTGATCGCCGCATCGTCCGGGTCGATGGTGACGTCGCCGACGAATTCGCGGTCGATCTTCAGCGTGTCGATCGGCAGGCGCTTGAGATAGGCGAGCGAGGAATAGCCGGTGCCGAAATCATCGATCGCCAGCCTCACGCCGATCGACTTCAGCTCGCCGAGGATGCGTACCGACTGTTCCGCATTGGCCATGACCATGCTTTCGGTCAGCTCCAGCTCGAGCTGGTCCGGCGCGATGTCGTGCTCGACCATGATTTCGCAGATGCGGCGCGTGAGTTCCGGGCGCTCCAGTTGCGCCGCGGAAAGATTGACCGCCATCGACAGCCCGCGCAGCCCGGCTTCGCGGAAACCCTTGAGGTCGGCGCATGCTGTGGTCAGCACGAATTCGCCGATGTCGTTGATCAGCCCGATTTCCTCGGCCAGCGGGATGAACACCGCGGGCGGGATCTCGCCCAGTTCCGCGCTGTGCCAGCGCAACAACGCCTCGACGCCGGTGATGCTGCCGGTGCCGATCGCCATCTTGGGCTGGTACACCAGCGAGAACTCGGCGCGTTCCAGCGCGCGCCGCAGCGCCGCCATCATGCGCGCGCGGTCGCGCGCCAGCGCATCCATGCGCGCGTGGTACATCGTCCAGGTGTTCCGGCCACGGTCCTTGGCCTGATACATCGCCGTGTCCGCATACTTCAGCAGATCCGTCGGCACCTGGCCGTGGTCGGGATACAGCGAGACGCCGATCGAGGGCGAGATCACCACTTCCTGCGTGCCGCCGAGGCTCAGCGGCGCCTGGAAGGCCTCGATCAGGCGCTCCGCCATGTCTTCCGCCTCGCGCGCGTCGAGGATTTCCTCGAGGATCACCGTGAACTCGTCGCCGCCCAGCCGCGCCACGGTGTCGCGCTCGCGCACCACCTGCCGCAGGCGCGCACCGGCGGCCTTGAGCATGCGGTCGCCGGCGGCGTGGCCCATCGAATCGTTGACGTGCTTGAAGCGGTCGAGGTCGAGGAACAGCACGCCGATCTTGTGGCTGCCGCGACGCGCGTTGACGATCGCCTGCCCCAGCCGCTCGCCGAGCAGCGCGCGGTTGGGCAGGCCGGTCAGCGTGTCGTAGTTGGCGAGGTAACGCAGTTCCTGTTCGACGCGCTTGCGGTCGGTGATGTCGGTCAGCACGCCGATCAGGTGCGAACGTTCGCCGTGTTCGTCGCGCACCTCGTTCAATTCCACCCAGCTGAGGAATTCCTCGCCGTCCTTGCGCCGTTGCCACATCTCGCCGCGCCAGTGCCCGCTCTCGGTCAGCGCCTGGCGCACCTGCGCGTAGATTTCCGGCGCGTGCTGGCGGCAGTTCAGCAGCGCCGCGTCGCGTCCCAGCACTTCTTCCTCCGAATAGCCGGTGATGCGGGTGAACGCGGCATTCACCGACACGAACTGGAAGTTGAGGTCGGTGACGGTGACCGCCTCGCTCATGCTGCGGATCACCTCGGCGGCGATGCGGCGATCGCGTTCCGCCGCGCGCAGCTCGCCGATGTCGCGTGCGGTGCCGCAGATGCGCAGCGGTTTTCCGACCGCGTCGCGCTCGACGATCTTGCCGCGCGAGATGACCCATATCCAGTTGCCGCGCGCGTTCTGCAGGCGATGTTCGGATTCGAAGTGGTCGGTCTCGCCTGCGACGTGCTGCGCCAGCGCCTGCTCGACGCGTTCCAGGTCCTCCGGATGCACCGCGAAGTTGCGCCAGTCGTCGATCGAGATGCTTTCCTCGCGGTGGCCGCCGCGCAACGGCTCGGCGCCCATGCGGTACATCATCCCGGCCTGCATGTCCCAATCCCAGAATTCGTCGCCGGAACCCCACAGCGCCAGGCGCAGGCGGTCTTCGCGCAACTGCAACTGCCGCTGGTAGTGCAATTCCTCCAGCCGCTTGCTGCGCCACGCCAGCACCCATGCCAGCAACAGCAGGCCGGCGACAACGGCATACAGCACGCGCATGCCGACGCTCCACCATCCATCAAATGGTGCGTGCCTCGGCAATGCCTGCGCCGCGCAGGCGTACAGCAATCCCGTCAACAACAGGCACAGGCGCACCGAAACCCGCCATTCCGGGCGAGCTTCCCGGCGCGGCGTTGGTCGGGCCATCGGGTGCATGTGGGAACCCCCGCGCGCAGTGTATCCAAAACCCCGATGCGCGGATCGGCCCGGCTGCTAGAATTTCGCCGGGTGTGAGCTTTCGCCCACTTTTGCAGGCAGCGGTGTTCTTTCATGGCTTCCACTCCGATCACCCAGCCGGAACTCGCCGCGGCACTGGCCACACTGCGGCTCGGGGTGAGTGTCTCGGAATTCCGCGGTTCGCTGGCGGGTTACCTGTGCGGTGGCGGTGATGCCGGCGCACGCGTTTTCCTGGGCGCGCTGCAACTGGAAAGCGACGATGCGCATGCGGACGATGCCGCGCACGCATTGCTGGCCGACCTGTACTCGCAATGCCGGTTGCAACTGGCCGACCCGGATTTCGGTTTCGAACCGCTGTTGCCGCCCGCCTCGAAACCGCTGACCGAGCGCTGCGATGCGCTGGTGGAATGGTGCCGCGGCTTCCTCGGCGGCCTGGGCCTGGGCGGCTTCGGCACGCGCGACGCGGCGTCGGAAGAAGGCGCCGAGATCCTGCACGATTTCGAGGCGATCTCCTCTTCGGACCTGTCCTGCGAGGATGACGACGACGACGAAGCCTCGCTGACCGAAGTGTTCGAATTCGTGCGCATCGGCGCGCTGCTGTTGTACGCCGAAACGCACGCCGCACCCGCATCGCGCATGCGGCATTGACCGGAATGCGCCGCCCGCGACCCGCCAGGATTCCGCAAACCTCCGGATGATCACCGCCGCCGAATTCGCGCAACGCCGGCGCAACCTCATGCGCATGGCCGGGGAATCCGCCGCGATCATCGTCGCGGCCGCGCCCGAGCGCATGCGCAATGCCGATTCGGCGTGGCCTTATCGCCAGGATTCGGACTTCCATTACCTCAGCGGCTTTCCGGAACCCGACGCGGTGCTGGCGCTGCTGCCGGGACGCCGCAACGAAACGGTGCTGTTCTGCCGCGAGCGCGATCCGCAGGCCGAGCGCGTGCATGGCGCGCGCATCGGCCCGGACGGCGCGGTGCGGGACTACGGCATGCAGGATGCGTTTCCGGTCGAGGACATCGACGACATCCTGCCCGGGATGCTGGAAGGCCGCGAACGGCTGTATTGCCATTTCGGCGCGGAACCGGAATTCGACGCGCGCCTGCTGCGCTGGATGCGGCGGTTGCGTTCGGCGCGCGGTGGCGGCGTGGTGCCACGCGAGTTCACCTCGCTCGGCCATCTGCTGCACGACCTGCGGTTGTACAAATCCGCCGCGGAGCTGAAGCTGATGCGGCGCGCGGCCGGCATCGCCGCCGACGCGCAACTCGCGGCGATGGAGGCCGCGCAGCCGGGACGCGGCGAATACGAAGTGGAGGCCGCGCTGCTGCACGCGATGCGCACGCGCGGCGCGGTGCCGTCGTATCCGCCGATCGTCGCCGGCGGCGCCAACGCTTGCGTGATGCACTACGTGCACAACCGCGCGCGCCTGCGCTCCGGGGAGCTGCTGCTGGTGGACGCGGGCGCCGAGGTCGAGTGCTACGCCTCCGACATCACCCGCACGTGGCCGGTGGGCGGCCGGTTCTCGCGCGAACAGCGTGCGCTGTACGAGGTCGTGCTCGAAGCGCAATTCGCGGCGATCGACGCGGTGCGCACCGGTGCTCCCTACGACGCCGCGCACCATGCCGCCACCCTGGTCATCGCGGAAGGCTTGTGCGCGTTGAAACTGCTGCGGGGTTCGCCACGCGGCGCGTTGCAATCCGGCAGCTACAAGCGGTTCTTTCCGCACCGCACCGGCCACTGGATCGGGCTGGACGTGCACGACGTCGGCGATTATCAGGTCGACGGCGAGGCGCGCCTGCTGGAACCGGGCATGGCGCTGACGGTGGAACCGGGCCTGTACGTCGCGCCCGACGATACTTCCGTGCCCGCGCGTTGGCGCGGACTCGGCGTACGCATCGAGGACGACGTGGTGGTCACCGAGCGCGGCCCGGAAGTCCTGACGGCGAAAGTGCCCAAACTGGCCGCGGAACTGGAAGCGCTGTGCGGCTGACGACAAACCCAAGCCGCCGGCAGGATTGAAGCCGTCGGCAACTCAAACGGAGAACCGGCATGCATCGCAGCCGCCTGTGCAGCCTGATGATCGATTGCCGCGTCGGCGACCTCGAAGAAGCCGCGGCCTTCTGGTCGCGGGCGCTGGGACGCCCCGTCAAGGAAGGCGCAGACCCGTCGCAGGATCCCTACGTCGGACTGGTGACGCACGATGACGAGCCGGTGATCGAACTCCAGCGCGTCGCGCATCCCAGCCGCGTGCACCTCGACATCGAAAGCGACGACATCGAGGCGGAAGTGCGCCGGCTGGAAGCGCTCGGCGCCCGGCGCGTCGAGGCGATCCGCACCTGGGTGGTGATGGAAGCGCCGACCGGCCATCGTTTCTGCGTGGTGCGGCCACAGCGCGGCGAGATGGGCGCGCACGCCAACACCTGGCCCGACGCATCGCGCTGACGCATCATTCCCGTACGATCATTCCCTTTTCCCCGAGGAGACGACCATGCCGAACCAGGATGCGATGTGGACACGATGGGCGCCGATGCTGTTGAGCATCCTGCGCATCGTCGCCGGATTCCTGTTCATGCAACACGGCGCGCAGAAGCTGCTGGGTTTCCCCGGCGCGGGCGGTCACGCCACCGTGCAGCTCTTTTCGCTGTTCGGATTGGCGGGCGTGCTGGAACTGGTCGGCGGTGGACTGGTACTGGTCGGTTTGTTCACGCGACCAGTCGCGTTCATCCTTTCCGGCGAAATGGCGTTCGCCTACTTCATGGTGCATTTCCCGCAGAACCACGTCTGGCCGATCCTCAACCACGGCAACGAGGCCGTGCTGTTCTGCTTCGCGTTCTTGTATCTGTCGGCCGCGGGCGGCGGAACTTTGAGTCTGGATCGCGCGCTGCGTCACAGGTGAATGCGACGGACGGCGGCACGATTCGCCGCCGTCCGGAACCGTGCACCGCCACGGATGCCAGTGCACGGAAATTCGCTTATAGTCCGCCCATGGGCGAATCCGACTTGAAGACCGAACTGGACGCGCTGTCCACGGCGATGGACCGCGCGCTCGAAGCCTTGCGCACGCTGCGCGAGGAAAACGACAGCCTGCGCCACAGCCGCGAGCAGCTCGCGTCCGAGCGCTCGCAATTGCTGTCGCGCAACGAACAGGCGCGCACGCGCGTGGAAGCCATGATCGAACGCCTGAAGGCGCTCGAGAACGCGGGTTGAACCCATGGCCGATTCCGTCACCGCCACCGTCCGCCTGCTCGACCGCGAATTCCTGGTCGGCTGCGCGCCGGACGAACGCGAGGGTTTGATGGCCGCGGCTTCGTATCTGGACGGCAAGATGCGCGAACTGCGCGGTTCGTCACGCAGCGTCGGCTATGACCGCGTCGCGGTGCTGGCGGCCTTGTCGATCTCGCACGAATTGCTGCAACTGCGCCAGGGCCAGGATCGCCAGTCGCGCAGCCTGAGCGACGACATCGGCATGTTGCGGCGCAAGCTTGAAGGTGCACTCGCGACGAACGTAAAATAGCCGCGGCGTCCCCTGCGATGTGCGGCAGTACATCTTCAGCAATTGCCTTGTTCCTAATGTACGACCTCGGGTCGGCATATACCGGATGGGTGCGCAAGTCCGCCACGAGCGGAAAGCCTGATCATCCGGCGAGCCTGCCCACTTGATCCTCGGGATCAGGGTCGCTCGGTGCACACCGGCATCGCGGAGGGCGCGCTTTTTTCGGAATCCCCGAAAGCTGCTGCGCTCGGCATCTTGACCACCGGCGGTGCTCGGCATCCTCATGTACTGACGTGTACACTCCGGTGCCTGCGCTCCGGCGTCGGCCAACCTGCCTTCGCTCGCGACGCTTTCAGAAATTCCTCTGCATGAACACGGAAATTCGCAATCGCCTGCGTGCCGAAATGTCGGCGCGCCGCGGCGCACTGGGCGCGGCCGCGCGCATCGCCGCGGCGGAAGGCGTGGCGCGCAGCCTCGAGCAATTGCCGGAATTCATGGTGGATCCGGCGGTCGCGGGCTACTGGGCGGTGCGCGGCGAATTGCCGTTGAACCTCGTGGTCGCCAGCCTGCGTGGCCGCGACCAGCATTACTACCTGCCGATCCTGGACGACAGCACGCCGCGCGCGTTGCGTTTCGCTGAATACCGCATCGGCGATCCGCTCAAGACCAACCGCTTCGGCATCCCGGAACCGCGCGGCGCATCGGTCGGCGCACGCGAGATGGACGTGGTGCTGCTGCCGTTGCTGGCGTTCGACGCGTGCGGCAACCGCCTCGGCGCCGGCGGCGGCTTCTACGACACCACGTTTTCGTTCCTGCGCGAACGCGCCGGCACGGCGAAACCGCTGCTGGTCGGCGTCGGTTATGCGTTCCAGCAAACAGCCGCGTTGCCGACGGAGGCCTGGGACGTGCCGCTGGATTACCTCGCCACCGAAAAAGAATTGATCGACTGCGCCGAAGCGAGAGCCGCATGAACCACTGGCTGATGAAGACCGAACCCGACGTGTTCTCGATCGACGACCTCAAGCGCGTCAAGGTCGAACCCTGGAACGGCGTGCGCAATTACCAGGCGCGCAATTACATCCGCCAGATGCAGAAAGGCGATGCGGTGCTGGTCTACCACTCCAGTTGCGCGGTGCCCGGTGTCGCGGGCCTCGGCGAAGTGGCCAGTCCGCCCTACCCGGATCCCACGCAATTCGATCCGAAAAACGAATATTTCGACGCCGGCAGCGACCGCGCCGAGCCGCGCTGGTCGCTGGTGGACGTGCGCTTCAGGCGCAAGCTCAAGCGCGTGGTCACGCTGGACGAAATCAAGGCGCTGCGCGATCTCGGCGATTTCGCGCTGACCCGCCGCGGCAGCCGGCTGTCGGTGCTGCCGGTGAGCGACGCGCAGTGGCGCGCGATCCTCGCGCTGGAATAAGCGTTCGACATATCGCGCAACGGCGCGATTCGTCCCGGCGCGCGGCGGGCGCGTGTTACCGTCGCGCATCCCTTCCCGCCCTTCGTCATCACGTGATCACTCCGCCCGAATTCGACGCACTCGCCCGCGCCGGCCACACCCGCATTCCGCTGGTGCGCGAAGTGTTGTCCGACCTGGACACGCCGCTGTCGGTGTATCTGAAACTGGCCGATGGCCCGTACACCTTCCTGTTCGAATCGGTCGAGGGCGGCGAGAACTGGGGCCGCTATTCGATCATCGGCCTGCCGGCACGACGGGTGTACCGCTTTCGCGGGCACACGCTGGAAGTCGAACAGCACGGCGAAGTGGTCGAACGCCGGGAACTGACCGACCCGCTGGCGGAAATCGAAGCGCTGCGCGCGCAATACGACGTGCCGCGCCTGCCGCAACTGCCCGCCTTCACCGGCGGCCTGGTCGGCTACTTCGATTTCGAATGCGTCGGCTGGATCGAGGAGAAACTGCGCGGCGACAAGCGCGACGACCTCGGACTGGACGATGCGCTGCTGATGCTGGCGGAGGAAGTCGCGGTGTTCGACAACCTGCGCGGTCGGCTGTACCTGATCGTGCACGTCGATCCGCGCTCGCCGCAGGCGCATGCGCGCGGCGTGCGCCGTCTGGACGAACTGGCGCACCGGCTTCGGCACTCCGGTTCGGCGTATCCGGAGATGCCGGATCACGACATGACATCCAAAGGCGGGCTCGACGAGACCGATTTCATGTCGAGTTTCACGCGCGAGGAATACGAGGACGTGGTGCGGCGCGCGCAGGCATACATCCGTGCCGGCGACATTTTTCAAGTGGTGCCCTCGCAACGCCTGAGCGTGCCGTTCCGCGCGCGGCCGATCGACGTGTACCGCGCGCTGCGCGCGCTGAATCCGTCGCCGTACATGTATTTCATCGACCTCGACGCGGCGCAGATCGTCGGTTCCTCGCCGGAAATCCTGGTGCGGCTGCAGCAGGGCAAAGTCGTGCTGCGGCCGATCGCCGGCACGCGCCGGCGTGGTGCCACGCGTGAGGAAGACCTCGCGCTGGAACAGGAACTGCTGGCCGACCCCAAGGAGCGCGCCGAACACCTGATGCTGATCGACCTCGGCCGCAACGACGTCGGCCGCGTCGCCAAAACCGGCAGCGTGCGGCTGAGCGAATCCTTCGTGGTCGAACGCTACTCGCACGTGATGCACATCGTCAGCCAGGTCGAAGGCGACCTGCGCGACGGTTTGAGCTACATGGATGTGCTGCGCGCGACCTTTCCCGCCGGCACGGTGTCGGGCGCGCCCAAGATCCGCGCCATCCAGATCATCCACGAACTGGAACCGTGCAAACGCAACGTCTACGCCGGTGCGGTTGGCTGGATCGGCTGGTGGGGCGACGCCGACACCGCCATCGCCATCCGCACCGCGGTGATCAAGGACGGCCGGCTGCACGTGCAGGCCGGCGGCGGCGTGGTCCACGACTCCGATCCCGCCGCGGAATGGGAAGAAACCATGAACAAGGGCCGCGCGTTGTTCCGCGCCGTGGCGCAGGCGGCAAGGGGACTCTAGGAACCGCGATTCAGCGCTGTGGTCCGATGTCCTTCGCGCCCGCAAGAAAGACGGCTCGCTGCTTCGCCGTTTCACCGCCAATTCTCCGCACCGCCGCATAAAACTTCGTCCAGTCACCGCCGCATTGCTTGAACAGTGCGGCGAAGGCGGGGACGCCTTTGTCGTAGAGTCCGAACGGCAGCAGCTTGGCGTTGTTGATCGGCGCGTCGATCCACGCGTCGTAATCGCGGTTGCCATGCCATTCGGTGTCGCGCAGGCGCCGGTAATCGGCGCGCAGGCGGTCGAATTCCTGCTGCTTGCGCTGCAGCTTGACCGCATCGGGCAGGTCGCTCGCGTAAAGTTTTTCCAGCCGCCCGCGGGTGGCCAGCACCAGTTCGGTGAACTGGTCGTCACGGCGGTCGGCCGCCGGATCGGACGGCGGCAGCCCGTTGGCGGCGCGCCACTGTCGCAAACCTTCCTGCTGCACGAAGGTGGCGAAGGATTCGTTGAACGCGGTGTCGTCCTCGACGTAGAACTGCTGGTGCGCCAGCTCGTGGAAGATGGTGCCGACCAGATCGTCCTCGCTCCAGCCGTCCATGGTGCTGAGCAGCGGATCGGCGAAGTGGCCGAGCGTCGAATACGCGGGCACGCCGTCGAGATACACGTCATCGCCCGCGCGTTTCAGCTTGTCCGCCGCGGCCTGCGCGCGCTGCATGTCGTAGAAGCCCTGGTAGGCCACGCAGCCGGAAATCGGAAAGCAATGCTCGACCGCCTGCAGCGACAGCGATGGCGTGGCGAACACGTCGACCATCACGAACGGGCGATGGATGTCCGCGTACAGCGTATAGCTGCGGTTGCGCGGCAGCTTCAGCACGTCGGAGGCGAACGCACGCGCCTTCAACGCGGTCTGCAGGCGCGCGCGCAATCGCGGATCGGTGTGCGGATCGGCGATCACCTGCGTGATCGGCCGGCGCGCGTTCAGCACCGCCATTTCTCCGCTGGCGAGGTGGGTGTAGTAGCCAAGCGTGGAACACGCGCCCGTCAGCACCGCCAGCGCCAGCAACGCGAGACGGCGCACGGCGTTTACTGCCTTGCGGTCGGACGGGATGAATTGCGCGGTCACACAGGGGCTCCTTCTGGCATCATGTCCGATCCGCCACGCAGAAAGCTCGCATGCTGCTCCTGATCGACAATTACGACAGCTTCAGCTGGAACCTCGTGCAGTATTTCGGCGAGCTGGGCGAAGAAGTGAAGGTCGTGCGCAACGACGTGCTGGACGTGGCCGGCATCCGCGCGCTGCACCCCGCGCGCATCGTGATCTCGCCCGGCCCCGGCACGCCGGACGATGCCGGTGTGTCGCTGGCGCTGCTGCGCGAACTCTCCAGCGAAGTCCCGCTCCTCGGCGTCTGCCTCGGCCACCAGGCCATCGGCCAGGCCTTCGGCGGCCGCGTGATGCGCGCGAAGACGATCATGCACGGCAAGACTTCGCCGATCCATCATCGCGATGCCGGCGTGTTCGCCGGGCTGCCGGATCCGTTCGAGGCCACGCGCTACCACTCGCTCATTGTCGAACGCGATTCGCTGCCGGATTGCCTGGAAGTCACGGCGTGGACGCGGAACGATGACGGTTCGGTCGACGAGATCATGGGCCTGCGCCACAAGACGCTGCCGATCGAAGGCGTGCAATTCCATCCGGAATCGATCCTGACGCGGCACGGCCATGACCTGCTGCGAAATTTCCTGCGCGAGCCGCGACGCGAGGCCGCCTAGCCATGTCGATCACTCCGCGCGAAGCGCTGCAACGCACGATCGAGCACCGCGAGATTTTCCACGACGAGATGGTCGACCTGATGCGGCAGGTCATGCGCGGCGAGGTTTCCGACGCGATGGTCGCGGCGATCCTGACCGGCCTGCGCGTCAAGAAGGAGACCGTGGGCGAAATCACCGGCGCGGCCAGCGTGATGCGTGAGCTCTCGTTGCGCGTGGAAGTGCCGGACGCGCCGCATTTCCTCGACATCGTCGGCACCGGCGGCGACGGCGCGCACAGCTTCAACATCTCCACCGCGTCGATGTTCGTGGCGGCGGCGGCCGGCGCGCGCATCGCCAAGCACGGCAACCGCGGCGTGTCTTCGTCATCGGGCAGCGCGGACGTGCTGCAGGCGCTGGGCGCCGACATCGAGCTTTCGCCGCAAGAGGTCGCGCGCTGCATCGAAACCTGCGGCATCGGCTTCATGTTCGCACCGCTGTTCCACCCGGCGATGAAGGCCGTGGCCGGCGTGCGCCGCGAAATGGGCGTGCGAACGTTGTTCAACATCCTGGGGCCGCTGACCAATCCGGCCGGCGCGCCGAATATTTTGATGGGCGTGTTCCATCCCGACCTGGTCGGCATCCAGGTGCGCGTGCTGCAGCGCCTCGGCTCGCGCCGCGCGCTGGTGGTACACGGCAAGGACGGCCTGGACGAGATCTCGCTGGGCGGCGCCACGCTGGTGGGCGAACTGCGCGACGGGCACGTGCGTGAATACGAGATCGAACCGGAACAGTTCGGGCTCGCGATGGCGTCCAGCCGCAACCTGCGCGTGGCCAACGCGCAGGAATCGAAGGCGATGTTGCTGGGCGCGCTGGAGAATCAACCGGGCGTCGCGCGCGAAATCGTGGTGTTGAATGCCGCGGCCGCGCTGTATGCCGCCGATGTCGCGGACTCCATCGCGGATGGCATCGATCGCGCGCGCGCCGTCATCGCCAGCGGCGCCGCGCGCCGCAAGCTGGACGAATTCGTCGCGGCAACGAAAGGCGTATGAGCGACATCCTGCAACGCATCCTCGCGCGCAAGGCGGAAGAGGTCGAGGCGCGCAGCGCGGCATTGCCGCTGCGCGAGCTGGCGGCGCTCTGTGCCGATCTTCCCGACACGCGCGGCTTCGCCGCGGCGCTGGAGGCGAAGATCGACGCGGGACAAGCCGGGGTGATTGCGGAGATCAAGAAAGCTTCGCCCAGCGCGGGCGTGATCCGTCCGGATTTCGATCCCGCCGCGATCGCGCGCAGTTACGAGGCCGGCGGCGCGGCCTGCCTGTCGGTACTGACCGACGTGGATTTCTTCCAGGGCAGCGATGCCTATCTGCAGCATGCGCGCGCAGCCTGTTCGCTGCCGGTATTGCGCAAGGATTTCACGATCGATGCATACCAGGTGTACGAAGCACGCGCGCTCGGCGCGGACGCCGTTCTTTTGATCGTCGCCGCACTGGACGATGTCGCATTGCTGGAATTGTCGCTGCTGGCAGCGGAGCTGGATCTGGACGTGCTGGTCGAAGTGCACGACGCGGCGGAACTGGAACGCGCGCTCGATATTCCCGCGCCACTGCTGGGCATCAACAATCGCGACCTGCGCACGTTCGGGACTTCGCTGGAAACCACGCTGGCGTTGCGCGAACGCGCCGGCGACGGACGCGTGCTGGTCAGCGAATCCGGCATCCGCGCGCGCGCGGACGTGGCGCGGCTGCGCGCGGCCGGCGTGCACGCCTTCCTGATCGGCGAAACCTTCATGCGCGCGGCCAATCCGGGCGCCGAGCTGGCACGCCTGTTCCGAACGCCGGATTGATCCGCGACGACGCTGCGCGGCGTGCGCTCAGCGCGTGCCCTTGACCACGATGGTCTTGCCCGACACGTCGATGCTGCCGCTTTCTTCCAGTTGCTTCAGCACGCGGCCGGCCATTTCGCGCGAGCAACCGACGATGCGCGAGAGTTCCTGGCGCGAGATGCGGATCTGGGTGCCGTCCGGATGCGTCATCGCGTCGGGTTCCTGGCACAGGTCGAGCAGGGTGCGCGCGATGCGATTGGTGACGTCCATGAAGGCCATGCGGCTGACCTGGCGCGAGGTGCGCAGCAGGCGATGCGTCAATTGCAGGCCGATCGCGAACAGGATGCGCGCGCAGTCCTCGCGCAGCGGACCCGCGAACAGGTGGAACAGGCGCTCATAGCTGATCTCCGCCAGCTCGCAGGTGCCGCGGGTGCGGATCAGCACCTCGCGCTGCGCCTGCTCGACGAACAGGCCCATCTCGCCGATGAATTCGCCGCGGTTGATGTAGGCAAGGATCAGTTCGCGACCTTCCTCGTCCTCGGAACACACCGAGACCGAACCATCGATCACGTAATAGAAGGTGGCGGCGGGATCGCCCGGCCGCATGATCACGGTCTTGCTGGGATAGCGGCGGCGGTGGCAGTGATCCAGCAATCGCTGCATCGTGGCGGGATCCGGCGCCAGCATCGCGGGCGCCTGCGAACGGTCATAAACCTGCTGCAGCAGATAACGCAATTCGGTCATCGTGCCCTCTCCACGCAACGGTTTGCCGGCGCGAGTGTAGCATTCGCACGCACCGGCAACGCGCCGGCCTGCCTGCGTGCCCGGGCGGAACCGCCTATAATTCCGCTTTCCCGCCGCGCGCTGCGCGACGCCTCTCTCTCCACTTTCCCGGAACGCGCCGTGGTCAAGCCGCTGCCCCGCCTCAAGCTGCAGGGTTTCAACAACCTCACCAAGGCGCTCTCCTTCAATATCTACGACATCTGCTACGCGGTGTCGGACAGCCAGCGCGATCGCTACATCGACTACATCGATGAAGCCTACGATTCCGACCGCCTGACCCAGATCCTCACGGACGTGGCCGAGATCATCGGCGCGAACATCCTCAACATCGCGCGCCAGGATTACGACCCGCAGGGTGCCTCGGTGACGATCCTGATCTCCGAGCACCCGGTGGTGGACAAGCTGGGTCGCGACGTGATTTCCGACACCGTGGTCGCGCATCTGGACAAGAGCCACATCACGGTGCACACCTACCCGGAGACGCACCCGCACAACGGCATCGCCACCTTCCGTGCCGACATCGACGTGGCCACCTGCGGGGTGATTTCGCCGCTGAAGGCGTTGAACTACCTGATCGACAGCTTCGAATCCGACATCGTGGTGATGGACTACCGCGTGCGCGGGTTCACGCGCGACGTGAAGGGCCGCAAGCATTACATCGACCACCGCATCAACTCGATCCAGGAATACCTCGCCAAGCACATCCAGCAGAAGTACGAGATGTTCGACGTGAACGTCTACCAGGAGAACATCTTCCACACCAAGATGCACGTGAAGGATTTCGACCTGGACACCTATCTGTTCGAGGCGCAGTCGGACGATCTGTCGTTCAAGGATCGCAAGCGCATCGAGTCGTTGGTCAAGCGCGAGATCGAGGAACTGTTCCACGGCCGCAATCTGATGTGACCGGCAAGTGATAAGCGACAAGAAAACAGCCAAATCGATCAGCGATTTAATGCTCGATTGTGGTCGAAGGATCGATGACTCGATCAATGCCGTCAATGAAAATTGCACGCCCGAAGAATTTCAGGCGTACCGGAGAGCTGCCGGTAAAGTCATGGGGAGCATTCTGATTGAAGTGCTCAACCCACTTTACGAAGCACACCCTGATATCAAACCTTCCGAAATGAAGTAGCCGCGTTTAGATGCGGTAAGCGATCGCTTTCATCACCGATGAGGCGAAGCGCATCAGCGCCGGCACCGGCGGCGGCAGTTCGGCGGCGCCGCGTGCCTGCGCAATCGTCGCATGACGCGCTTCTTCCGCCTGCATGGTTTCCAGGATCACGCGCGAACGGGCGTCCTCCCGCGGCAGGCGCTGCAGGTGTTCGTGCAGGTGCGCTTCCACCTGGCGTTCGGTCTCGACCACGAAACCGAGGCTGACGCGATCGCCGATGGCCGCGGCCAGCGCGCCGATCGCGAAACTGCCCGCGTACCACAGCGGATTCAACAGGCTGGGGCGATCGTCCAGTTCGCGCAGCCGTTGTGCGCACCACGCCAGGTGGTCGGTTTCTTCCGCGGCCGCGGCGCGCAGGTGTTCGCGTGTCTGCGGATCGCGCGCCAGCGCGGCCTGCCCGTCGTACAGCGCCTGCGCACAGACTTCGCCGGTGTGGTTGACGCGCATCAAACCGGCGGCGCGACGACGCTCGGTTTCCTGCAATGGCGCGTCGCGTTGCCCGGCGGCCGGCGAAGGCCGCGCCTCCACCGCCGCGCCACCGACGGTGCCGAGCGCGCGCTCGATACCGCCGAGCAGGCGATCGAATCGACTCAAACGACGGACGTTCGCCGGCATGTTCATGCGTCCAATTGTCGCGCAAGCAGGGTCAGCGGGTGTTCGGCGGCAAGCGACGATCCGTTTGCGCGCAAGCCGGCGACCAGATGCAGCCGGCAGCCGATATTGGAGGTCAGCAGCAGGTCGAGCGTCGGGGCCGGCAAGGTTGCCAGCAGCTTCTCGCGATAAGCCGCGGCGCGCTGGGGGAATTCCAGCATGTGGCTGCCCGCGGCGCCACAGCACTGCGCCTGGGTCGGCAATACACGCACCTGCAGTTGCGGGACGCACGCAAGCAGCCGTTGCAAGGCATCGCCGGTCCGCGCGACGTTCACCTGCGTGCAAGGCAGATGCAGCGCGACCTGCGATTCCAGCGGACGGAAGCGCAGTGTTTCCGAATGGGCATCGAGAAGCGCAAGCGCGTCATCGACGCACACGCCAGGCAATGCCGCGCGCAACGTGCCGAGGCAGCCCGGCGTCGCGCTGACCAGCCGTTCCGCCTTGCTGCGTTCGAATGCCGTGCGCACGCCTGCGGCGAGTTGCCGCGCGCGCGATGCCTCGCCGGTGTGCGCCGCCAGCGCGCCGCAACACGTTCCCTCGATGCGGACCACGGAGAATCCCGCGGCCGACAGCAGGTTTTCGGCGGCGTCCTGCGCCTCGCGCTCGAATACGTCCTGCACGCAACCGCCGAAGAGCGCGACGCGACCGCGCGAACCGCCGGAACGCATGGGTTCTGGTTTCGGGCCGGGTTCCGGCGCGGCCGCCAGCAATGCCGCGGCGGCGTGAAACGCGGAAGTCGCCGGCAGCAGCGCGCGGGTCATGCCCGGCAGCCAGCGCCGTGCGCCGGTCGCGCGCGCCAGGCCGACCGCGATCCGCAACCAGCGGGGCCGCGACAGCAGCGCCAGCAGCAACCTCGGCCGACGATGGGCCGCAGGCAGCACTGCGCGGGTCGTGGTCAACAGCTCGCCGTAATGCACCGGCACCGGACAGACGCGCTCGCAGGCCAGGCAACCCAGGCAATGGTCCAGCGCCAGGCGCAGGTCGAAACCCGCAGGCATCGCCCCGGAAGCAGCGGCGGCGGCCAGGGCGATGCGACCCCGCGGCGACTCGGTTTCGCTTGCGTCCAGTGCGTAGGTCGGGCAATGCGGCAGGCACAACCCGCATTTCACGCACTCGTCGGCAAGCCCGGCAATACGGGCCGCGGAATCGGGGGAAGTCATCGCGGGAATGCTGACATAATGCGTATCCTTGCGCGAGAAAGCCGCCACGGGTGCCCGGCCACGGGACGGCGGTTTTGGCCGCCCTTTCTCGAGAGCATCAAGCTTGCGAATCCTTAGCACGGCGGCTATCCTTAGCGGTCTTTCGCCGAAGGCTCAAGGTTCGCGACTGCTCCACGGTCGTGCATCCGGGCGCGGCACAACCAACGGATCGCTCCCATGAAGACGTTCAGCGCCAAGGCCGAAGAGGTCAAGCGCGACTGGTTCCTCGTCGACGCCAGCGGCAAAACGCTGGGCCGCCTGTGCACGGAAGTCGCGCGCCGCCTGCGCGGCAAGCACAAGCCCGTGTTCACCCCGCACGTGGACACCGGCGACTACATCGTGGTCATCAACGCCGGCAAGGTCGCCGTCACCGGCAACAAGCTCGACGACAAGATGTATCACCGTTTCACCGGCCACGTCGGCAACCTGAAGACCACCAACCTCAAGGATCTGCTGGCCAGGCATCCGGAACGCGCCATCGAGATCGGCGTGAAGGGCATGCTGCCGAAGAATCCGCTGGGCCGCGCGATGTTCCGCAAGCTGAAGGTCTACGGCGGCGCCGAACACCCGCATACCGCGCAACAACCGCAAGTGTTGGAGATGAAGTGATGCCCGCCACGCAGCAAAACTACGGTACCGGCCGTCGCAAGACCTCTGCCGCGCGCGTGTTCCTGCGCAAGGGACAGGGCCGCATCATGGTCAACGGCAAGCCGCTGGACGAATTCTTCGGCCGGGTGACCTCGCGCATGATCGTGCGCCAGCCGCTCGAGCTGACCCAGATGGTCGACAAGTTCGACATCAGCGTCAACGTGGACGGCGGCGGCATCACCGGCCAGGCCGGTGCGATCCGCCTCGGCATCGCGCGCGCGCTGGTGGAATACGACGAGAGCCTCAAGTCGCCGCTGCGCAAGGCGGGCTTCATGACCCGCGACGCGCGCGCGGTCGAGCGCAAGAAAGTCGGCCTGCACAAGGCCCGACGCGCCACGCAGTTCTCGAAGCGCTAAACTCGGGATCACAGCCCCGTCGCCAAGCGGTAAGGCACCTGACTCTGACTCAGGCATTCGGTGGTTCGAATCCATCCGGGGCTGCCAAACCGGAAACAAAAAGCCCGCATCGCTGCGGGCTTTTTGTTGGACGCAACCGAGAGCCAACGGCTCAACGCACCTCGTCGCTCCCCACCAGCACCACGTCCGCGCGGCGATGCGCGAACAGGCCGACGGTGACCACGCCGGCGAGCTGGTTCAGCTCGGTTTCCATCGCCGCGGGATCGTCGATCCGCCAGCCGTGCACGTCGAGGATCCAGTTGCCGTTGTCGGTGACGCAATTCGTACGCCACACCGGGATGCCGCCGAGGCGCTCGATCTCCCGCGCC